>JBBQVH010000110.1:0-27790 GCA_038211695.1 Blastocatellia bacterium
CAAAAACCACCGAAACCCGCGCCACCGAACACGCGCCACACCCCCAGAATTATGAAACCAAACGCGAGGGATTGACCTGTATGTGATGCCGCAGGGGTCGCCCGTGCGGCATTGCCGGTAACCCGCCAGACGATGGCACGCAGCACACGCCCGCCGTCCATCGGAAAGCCGGGGATCATATTGAACACCGCCAGCCCGAGGTTGATGTAGCCGAGCCAGACCGCCATCGCCATTGGTGGCGTCGTTGGCTCAGCCATAATCGTCCAACCCAGTAGCCCCGCCAGCCCCAGACAGATGAAACCGATTATGGCGCTGGTGATTGGGCCGACGATTGCCACCCAGAACTCAGTTTTTGCGTCTTCTGGTTCTTTTTCGAGTTGAGCCACGCCGCCCAGTGCAAACAGCGTGATTGAACGCACGGGCAAGCCGCGCCTGATGGCGACGATCGCATGCGACAACTCGTGCGCAACAATGGCGGCGAAAAAGAGCATGGCAGTCACAATCGCCATGCCCCAGATCACGCCCCGGCTCCAGTCCGGGTGCGCCGCCCCAAACTGCCCCGTCAGCGAGAAAGCAATCATCAGCGCGATGATCAGCCAACTGTAGTGCAATCCGATTTCTACGCCGAAGATTCGTCCCAACTTAATTGATGGTGACATCACACCTCCTTATGGTCTGATCGCTACCTTGAGTACTCCATCCAGGCGTTCGCCGAAAACCCGGTAGGCTTCGGTAATTTCATTGAGCGGGAAGTTGTGCGTCAGCAGCGGCGTCAGATCAACGCGGCCAGACTTGACCATGGCCATCAGCCGTCGCATTCGTTCTTTGCCGCCGGGGCAGAGCGTCGTGACGATGCGGTAATCCCCCAGTCCGGCAGCGAAGGCATCATAGGGAACCTGCAGTTTTCCCGAATAAACGCCGAGGCTGGAAAGTGTGCCGCCGGGCCGCAATGAAAGGAGAGCATTCTCAAACGTCTGCTGTGTGCCCAACGATTCGATGGCGACGTCTGCGCCGCCGCCGGTCAAACGCCTCACTTCAGCGACCACATCCACCTCTTTGAAATTGAGCGCGACATCCGCTCCCAGACGGCGAGACATCTTCAGCCTGGTTTCGTCGCTGTCCACTCCAATGACCAAAGCAGCTCCCATCAACTTCGCTCCCGCCGTCGCGCACAAACCAATCGGCCCTTGCGCGAAGACGACGACCGCATCGCCAATGCGCACGCCGCCCGATTCCGCGCCGCTGAAACCCGTCGAAGCAATATCTGAAAGCAGCACAACCTGTTCGTCGGTCAGTTCATCGGGAACCTTCGCCAGATTCGCTTGCGCGTTCGGTACCAGCAGGTATTCGGCCTGCGCCCCGTGAATCGTGTTGCCGAAGCGCCATCCCCCGACGGCGGCGTATCCCTCGCAGGCATTGTGGCCGCACTGCGACCATTGCCCCGACAGGCACGCCCGGCATTGGCCGCAGGGTGTGATCGCGCCAACCAGCACGCGGTCGCCGATACTGTAGCCCGCGACTCCCGGACCGAGTTCCGAAATGACTCCCACCGGTTCGTGGCCGATGATGAGGCCGGATTTGACCGGATATTCGCCCCGCAGGATGTGCAGGTCTGTGCCGCAGATCGTCGTCAGCGTCACGCGAATCACGGCTTCTCCAACGCCAGCCCGTGGCCGTTCGACCTCCTCAACGTGGATGTCATTTACACCGTGAAAAACGGTAGCTCGCATCTTTTCCATGTCATCTCCTCACGCGCAGACGGCAATGTGCAATCTCCATCAAAAATGTGGCGCGGGTTGTTTTACCCGCGCCCAGGTCATCGTTTTCGGCGCGGGTAAACAACCCGCGCCACATCGCCAGGCCCGTCACCTCGGCATAAAGTGCATCACAGGTGATCAGGGTGAAGCGATTTGATGTTCAGCGTGATGGCTTAACCGAATGTTGAGCCATCACGCTGGATTGTTATTGATTGCCGGCTTTCGCTTGCCCCTGTGGGTGATCCGCGATGATGATCTCCACTCGCCGATTGACTTGACGGCCTGCCGGCGTTTCGTTGTCGGCGACGGGCTTTGATTCGCCAAAGCCGCGCGCCGCAATGACGCGCTCCGGCTTGATTCCGTTTTGCACCATGTAATCGCGCACTGATTCGGCTCGCCCACGCGAAAGAGTTAAGTTCGACTCTTCCGATCCTACTGAATCAGTGTGGCCTTCAATCTCGATCTGGTAAGCGCCGGGGTAAGCGATAAGAATGCCTGCCAGCTTGCTCAGCTTCTCTCTTGCGCCGGGTTTGAGCGTCGCTTTGCCAGTATCGAATAAGACATCCGAAAGATTGACGATCAGCCCACGAGCTTCGCGCCTGGTTTCAAGAATCTCTGAGAGCGAGATATAGAGGCGCTGTTGCGCAGCGTCTCTTTCACGTTTTGCCTCTTCGGTTTGAAGGCGCGCGTTATCCGCATCGTCGCGTGCGGCTCCTTCATTCGCTTTGGCCTTCGCCGCTTCGGATTGCGCCTGCTCGACTCGTTCGCGCGCCATCGCGGCTTCACTGGCAGCACGCGCTGCCTGATCGCGCTCGGATGCCTTTGCGCGGGCGGCTTCAGTTCGGGCGCGGCCAGCATCGTTCGAGGCACGCTCAGCTTCGGATTGGGCTTGGGCAATGTTATTGCCAGCCTGCTGGCGTTCGGCGGAAAGCATCGCTTGATCGTTGCGTTCGACGCTCAATTTTCGCGCGTGTTCGGCAATGCGCATCACGTCGTGCGCCAGTCCACTGTTTTTCTTCGCGTTATCGCGCAGGTCAGAAGGTTTGCGCGATCGCGGCCAAGCCTGTTCCAGCGTGGCCAGCTTCAGTTCCGCGTCTCGCAACTCCGCATCGGCAAACTTTTTGGCGTCGGCCCGCTGTGCAATCTCGACAGCGCGGCGCGCGCCCAGAATCATCAGCGGCGTGTTGTAATCGGCATTTGTTGCCGGGGAATTCGGCGAGAAGATGGCATAGAACGTCCCCGGATCACCGCTATATTCGATCTTGCTGGTTGTGATCAGGCCCTCCGTCCCTTTGCGCAAGGTGTTTTCAGCAATGATCACTGAACTCGGCAGCTCCACCCTGGAATGCGGCTCGGCAGTAATGATCAGCCCGAAGGTCTGGAATTTCGTCGTTGACTCAATCTTGAAGTTCTTCTGGATCGGCAACTCCATCAGGTTTTCAGCCTGCCCTTCAGGAGCCACTGCCCACAGAATATAGGTGGTGTAGAAAGCGCCGAGCGATTGCGGATTGCCAAAGCTCTCCATTTCAAGTCTGACATTCGTGCGGCCCTGCTTGTATTCAACATCCGCTTTGCCCATCACTTGCGGGGCAATCGCGGTGCCCGTCATGCTGACTGTTGTCTGCTTCTTTTCGTTATACCTGACAGCCAGTACCTGGCGTTTGGCAGCAACCCAGTGAGAAGTATTATTGACTTCAACACTTTGTGCCGAAACAGCACCAACAAGCGTCATTAAAAATAACGCACTCGCAGTAATAAATCTGGTAATTTTCACTTGCTCTCCTTCAACTCGATCCCGGTTCCGGGGAAAATCCGGGATCGCATGTCATTCAACCTTAAGCATGTCCGTGTTACTTCTTCCTGCCCCGACTACTTTGAAACTACCTTGACGGCACACTTGGCGTTAATCCTCCGTACGCAATACGCCGAAGAATTCGCAATTCTGACTTACTTCGTAACCACAGCCTTACTTCTCAGCGATTCGCGAAGAATAGTGTCCAAGCGTCATCGGGAAAGCCCGCACTGAGACAGGCGCGGTGATTTTGTTCTCCTTCAATATTTCTTTGGCCGTTACGCCTTCGCCGTAGACATCGTGCATATCATCTTTGTCCGGCTTGATGACCACGCCTTTCAATTCGAGTCCGGCAAACAGCCCCTTGCTGCGTGAGTAGGACAGAATCTGTGCCGCCATTTTCAGGTCCGTCGAAGCACCGACCTGCCGACCGACTGGCCCAGCGGCTACTGAAGCGTCGCCACCCAGCGTGAATCCATCCGACAGCAAACTGTTCAACCCGTCTTTGTTCATAAACAGCATCACGAAATCAGTGGATGACGCTCCAATCTGCAAACCGAAGCTGCCGCCCCCCAGATTGAAATAAGCCGGAGCGCTCCAGCCCGCTGCCGTACGGCAACTGGCCACGCCACGCCCGCCGCGTCCGCCAATAATGAATCCGGCCTTGAGCACGGACGGGAAAACCGCGACGCATTCGGCGCTTTCCAGCAGTTCCTGAGGTATCCCCTTGTCCGGCGTGTCCATAATTTCGCGAAAGACTTTCGCTGCCTTTTCTGATTGTTGAACCTCATCCTTAAGGTTTTTCTTCGACTGCGCTTGTGCCACTATGCCAACCGCCAGCGCCAGGCAGAGAACCGTTGCCATCCTGATAATTGATCTACTTTTCATGTTTTCCTTTTTCATAATTTGTATACCTGATAGTTAGCTTTCGGTGTGTGGCGATTGCCCGCCAATCTCATGCACCGCTAGCTGTAACAAAGGGAGTACAAGCATCTTCGGCCAGGTCGGGGTAGATTGCTGTGCAGTATTGGACAGACAGGAAAGAATGAGAGTGGGATGATCGGGGGGTTTAAGGCGGGATAACTTAAGGCTTGGGCGCGCGGTCTTCTGAGACCAACCGTTCCAGCATTTCGATCTGGTGTTGTTGCGTTCGCATCAAGTCAACCCATAAGGAATCGCGTAAATCGTTGAACTTTTCGTGAAGTTGCATAATCTCCAACTCAGCTTTCAGGTTGACCTCGTAATCGTTTTTCGCTTGCAGATGGTCTTTTTCGGACTGGCGGTTCTGGCTCATCATCAAAATCGGCGCGGCATAGGCGGCCTGGAATGACATTGCCAGGTTGAGCAGGATAAACGGATATGGATCCCAGTGGTACGCGTACGCGGTGATGTTCAATGCAATCCAGACAGCCAGCATCACGCTTTGAATAACAATGAACCGCCACGAGCCGATAACCTGCGCGAACCGATCCGCAAGCCGCTGCCCGAAGGTCAGCTTTTCTTCGAACTCGTGCGCGACATTGCGCGCCACCTGGCCGCGGTTGATGAATCGCTCAACAACCTGGCGCTCCTGCTCAGAGAGCTTTTCCAGTTCTTTCGCCAGAAACCTCTTTGCGGTTTCGGTTCTGTTTACAGCCATAAATCGAATCAGTCTTTGACGATAAAGGAAACTTTCATCGTCACGCGATACTCCGTGATTTTGCCCTTTTCGACGACCATATTCAGGTCTTTGACCCAGGCACTGCGAATATTTTCCAGCGTTTTTCCGGCGTGCTTGATCCCTTTATTAACAGCGTCGTCAAAGCTTTCAAGCGATGACGAGGTGATCTCGGTTACTTGAGCAACGGACATGGGGTTTCTCCTGGTTATGAGTTGGTCATGGCATGCGTCACGGCCTGATTTACCACATCCCAAACGGCAGCCTGAACGCGCGTCAGGCGCCCGATATGGTTACCGGACGCCTGATTGAGTTACTGATCTATCGTTTGAGTCTCCATTGCTGGTTACCTTGGTTGGCATAATCCCATAGCTGGATGTTGGCTCCGTCCTGTTTACCTTGCTGGGTTACGTCCAGACACTTGCCATTGTCCACGCTGATGATCCGATAGTAATCGCCGCCTGTCTGTTCCAGGCGCCAGCGCTGTTGCGGTGTGCCGTTCCAGCCTCGCTGAATGATGTTCGCGCCGTTATTATCCCTGCCGCCCTGAACGGTCAGCGCTCTGCCGCTATGTTTACTGATGATGGCGACTTCGTTATTGCCAAGATCAATCACATCCCAGTTTTGATTGGGCTGATCGGCATAACTCCATTGCTGGATGTTGGCTCCGTCCTGCATTCCCTTTTCGGTGACGTCCAGGGCTTTATCGCTATGACGATTCATGATGGGGCCGGAGTAGCTGACGCGCCCGTTTGGCCGGGTAGCATTCCCGTAGCCACTGTTATTATCGCGCCCGCCAATGCCATTTCCGTTGTTGCCGTAGCCTCGACCACCGTCAACTTCAAAATCGGCGCGGCATCCGCGATCAACCCAAATACCGGCATTGTTGAAGCCCCATGTCCGTCCTTGCACACAGTTCGAACCGCTTTTCTGATTCACCAGGCGAACCGCTCCGCCATTGGTATTAACGGGGCAAGTGTGCCGCCGCCCATCATCGGATGCGCAATAGATATTCTGTACTCTGTTGTCCCGATCGCCCCTTCTATCGTTATCCCTGCCATCGCCCGACCAATCGCCGCGCCAGTCGTATCTGATGCCAGACACATTGTTCGTGTTGTTGCGGTAGCGATTATTGACGATCGCCTCGAAGGAGAAGCCTCTCGACCTGCCATCGTTGTTACGCGCATTATTGTTACGCGGATCATTATTCGAGGAATTATTCGAGAGTGTGCCCGTGCCACGGACGCGAATCTCGTTATTCGATTTGAATTCTGTGGTGGCATCACGATTAAACAACACTGTCTGGCCGCGCCCTCCCTCTCGGTTAATAATCTGTTCTCTGACGGCTCGTTGAGCCTGGTTTATCGCTCGATCGTCCGAATCTTGCGCTAAGACCTGACTCAGACTGCCGCCTGCAAGAATAGCCGTGAGCAAAGCCAAAGCTGCGATAAGCCCAGTGCGGTTTGCTAAATTACTAACTCTAATGTTTTTCAAGATATTTTCCTTATGTAGTTGCATGTTTATTTCTAGCCGAACCACAGGGGATGTCACGAAGCTAGATAATTCCGAAAAAATGGTGAAGGAGCCATCAGTAAAGTTGGATGAGAGACCTGTTCATTCCAATTATGATCTCTCATCCAGGAAAGGAGTGAAGCTCATTATTCGTGAATCCCACTCCTCTATGGAGTCGAACTGTTTCCGCGATCAGTTAACGCCGTCTATTAACGCCTGCAACCCCATAATCAAACTTTTTACCTGTTTCTTTGATGCGCAGCCAAAAGCACAAACATCACACGGCGTGAATTGCAGAAAGAGACATTGGCGTCTTTTCAACAACATCGGGCTTATGCGCGTTAAGAGCCAGATTTACCTGCTTTTCGGTGACAGTTTTTGGATTGCCTGTGACTTCAGATATTTCGCAAATCATGAGCTTTTTTGCTTTTTCCAGCATCCAGCTCTCACTAACCGAAAGTGGCTTTTTTCCGCTCAGCGCTGTTAGCGACCCGACAATCTCTGCCAGGTCGAAGGCCTCTCCGGAGCAAAGCAGTTTAGTAGTGTCCCTGGCCCGCTGCTTCCAATCCTTGGACATTTCAGTTGTCTTCGTTAGCCGCTTCAGTAGCTTTGGAACCCTGGATTTATCCACCAGTTGGCGAATCCCTAATTGCCGGATTTTATCTAACGGGACAAACAACTCTCCTCTGGTATCCTCTAAAACAATCAACCGGTAAAAATTGACTGGCTCTCCAGCTACAATTTTTTCAACGATCGAATCAATCAGACAAGGGCCTTGAGATGGGTACACGACCTTTTCCCCAATATCCAGTAGCATTGCAATTTCCTCGTGTTGCTTAGTTCGCTAGATCGCACTTCGGCGACCGGTGAGCAGGTTGTAGACCAGCACAATTACCGCAATCACAAGCAGCGCGTGAATCAAAGAACCGCCGACGCCGCCGACCAGTCCCAGCAGCCACAAAACGATAAGAATAACGAAAATGGTCCAAAGCATAGTTCATCTCCAAGGTTTCAGCGTTTACTTATACCGTCGGCACCAAGCGCACCAAAGGCACGAACTCAGCACTGATTTGTATTCAAAGGATAGGCTGTTCGAGAAAGAGTTTCCGTCCAATATTGAACAAGGGAGGAAAGAATTACCGCTGAAGATTGCGGTTCATAAGATCAATCGGGCTTCGGTATTGTTAAGTGCTGGCGCGCAAAGTATCCCTGCCGGGTCTTGATGACAGTTGGCCCTTCCCGCTTCTGCACTTCATCTGTCACGGTCAGCATAATCCGGCGAAAGCGTCCGTCGGCGGAAACCATCAATGGCGTGTACCCCAGGCTATAGCGAATACGCAGGTGACTGATCATCTCGGCCAGTTTCTGATTCACGTCGTGCGTATTGGTAATCATCACTTCGCCGCCTGTCGGTTCGGCAAAATCGCCAATTTTGACCTTCCAGTTATAAACGTCTTTGTGATCGCGCAGGAAGATGTTGAGCGTTTTCGATGTTGGGCCGCCAATGACCAGACCGCAGACAACGCTGCTGTGTTCAAGCAATCGTTCGTTGACTTCGTTGATGGTCGGATTGGTGAAGCGGTGCATTGTGGCGATGTCGTCAGTGACCGTGATGATGACGCGGCGGCTGAGGGGATTGGCTGTGTGATCCATCAATAAGGCCGCTTCGTACAAGGCTGTGTGCAGCGACGTGCCGACGCCGACAAATCGTTTTTCCAGGACACGGCTGACTTGTTCGATAACAGCCTTCCGGTCTTTGGTGAAATCGTGCAGCAGTTCGGTTCGGTCGGCGAAAGTCATGACGGCAACTTCGTCTTCCGGGCGCAATTGCCGCAAGGCTTCGAGCGCGCCTTTGCGAATTTCTTCGATGACGGGTTTGACGCTGGCGCTCAGATCCAGCAGCAGCATAATTGACAGCGGCAGTTTGTCCTGGCTGAAATGCGTGATCTCTTGCCGGACGCCGTCTTCGTAAAGTGTGAAGTTCTCACGCTTGAGTGAGGTAACGGCCGCACCGTCCTTCTTACGCAGAATCTGCGCATCCAGCACAACCAGATCGGTGTTGATTTTGATGGCTTCATTAGCTACGGGCTTTGGCTCCTGCGCACGGGCTGTCGTCGCAACCAATAGCAGCAAACACAGCAGCACCGATCGGGGGAAAGTAAATATCATCGTCTTATTCTGCTGGCTCTGCCGGTTGATCGGCATGGGTAGCTCCGTATGCGTCAGTTGCCGTTTCTGCCTTCTTCAATCGCGCCCGATTGCGTCCGTATATTTCGGTCAACTCGGCCAGCCGCGCGCGAATCTCCGGCGTCAACTGCTCTGCCTGGTAACGCCAATCCCAATTGCCGCTTTCGCGCGCGGGCGTGTTCATTCGCGCTTCGCTGCCCAACCCCAACACATCCTGCAACGGAATGATTGCCGTGTTGGCGACAGACGCCAGAGCCAGACGAATGAAATCCCAATGAATCTCTTTGCCGTCCGAGCCAAGATACTTCAGCACAAACTCGCGCTCCTCGTTCATCTCATCCTGGTTGCGTGTTGTGGCGCCAGCGCCTTCGCTGCTGAACCAGCCAACGGTCGTATCGTTGTCGTGCGTGCCGGTGTAAACGACTGTGTTCGGCTTGAAGCTGTAGGGTTTGAATTTGTCAGCCTGCGCATCCGTGCCGAAAGCAAATTGCAGAATGCGCATCCCCGGCAGGTGAAATTGCTCGCGCAGGGCATCTACCTCTGCCGTGATCAAGCCCAGGTCTTCGGCAATAATCGGCAGCAAGCCCTCTGCATCCGCGAACGCCTGTTGAATCGCATTGAACAACCCCGCGCCCGGTCCCTGTTGCCATTCGCCGTTGACCGCGGTGGTTTCGCTGGCAGGAACGGCCCAATACTGCTCAAAGCCCCGGAAATGATCGAGCCGGACGATGTCTACTTGTGCGAGCGCTGCGCGAATGCGCTTGAGCCACCACGCGTAGCCATCCTGCGCCATCACATCCCACCGATAAAGCGGATTCCCCCACAACTGTCCTGTCTCGCTGAAATAGTCCGGCGGCACCCCTGCAACGGCAGTTGGCGCGCCTTCTTCATCCAGATAAAAAAGCGCGCGATTCGCCCAGACGTCTGCCGAATCATGCGCGACGAAGATTGGAGCATCTCCGATGATCTTGACATCTTTGTTGTTTGCATAGCTTGCCAGCGCCAGCCACTGTTTGAAAAAAAGATGCTGCCAAAACTTATGCCGGCTGATGATAAGTGCGTGGTTTTCGCGAAAAAAATGCAGGGCTTGATCTTCGCGGTCGCGCAGGAACGGTTCCCACGTTGTCCATCCCTGGCCATCGTGATCGTCCTTGATTGCACGGTACGTCGCGTAATCGTCCAGCCACCATGCAGTCCGTTCAGTGAACTTCAGGTAATCGGCTTTCTCCCCTTCCGAAGCGCCTTGAATAAAATTGGCGTGCGCCTGAGTCAGCAGCTTTGTTTTGAATTCGATGACCGCGCCGTAATCAACGCGATCATCGGAAAACTTCGGCGCATCGGCCAAGTCTTTCGCATTTAGCCATCCGTCCGCCAGCAGAGATTCCAAACTGATCAGCACGGGATTGCCTGCGAAGGCTGAAAAACATTGGTATGGAGAATCGCCGTAACCGGTCGGCCCCAAAGGAAGAACCTGCCACAGGCTTTGTCCCGTCTGCTCTAAAAAATCCACGAAGTCATACGCCGATTGTCCCAGATCGCCAATGCCGTTTGGGCTTGGCAATGATGTGGGGTGCAGCAAAATTCCGCTCGCCCTCGGAAAACTCATCTCTGTCTTTCTCCTGATCTTTATCCTACCTGTTCCTCATCCTAAGTGATTGGTTGAGGTATTTTTCTAACACGGGCGCGGATTCTAGCAGTCCGGAAGCGTCAACCAAAAGAGCATCGTCCAAAGCGAAAACGCCGCAGTGGAAAAACCACTGCGGCGCCAGCTATCTCGACAATAATATCAAGTTGAAGATTACGGTTGCGGGCACGTGCCGCAGCGCAATCCTGACGGGAAGGGAGAGGCCGTTCCCAGGAAGAAACTTGTCCCAGGCAGGAAAATGACCTGCGCATCATCATTGGGATTGTAGTCGCCCTTCACCCCTTTGAAGAAGTCCCCGCCATCCACGACGAAGAAAGTCATCACTCCCGGCGAAGCATGCACGCGGAAGGTCGCGGCCGGTTTTCCGTTGTCGCGGAAGAACGTCACGATCTCTTCGCCTTTGGCGGCGTCGTGCACCCATTTCCACGTGCCAGCCTCTGCCGGCGGTGGCTCTTGATAAGCCTTGTACCCCTGCGACACCCACGTCCCATTTTCATTGATGAGCATGGACATCGTGAAGTCAGTCATATCGAACTTATCGGGAGAGTTGAAGTGCATCACACCTTTCGAATTGAGCTGGTATTGGACATGCCACATGCCAGTCATGTTCTCCGGCAATGAATCATCACTCAGGCTGCGATTATCACCCGGCGCCGGATCACGCCAGCATTCCTTCGTTTCGGTGTCGCAATGAACCCGTGAATACGGCTGACCGTCGTCGCCGTAGCCGGTGAGCTTCGCCTTCGCCAGCAATGAATCAAATGGCGGACGCGTACGCACACGCTCGTTGCCATCAACACGGCCATCAGTGTCTTCACCGCCCAGCGGAATGGTCTTGTCCCAGTAATCAACAAAATCCAGGACCCAGAAATAAGAGCCTGCGCCGCTGTACGCGCGAGCAAGTCCGACGGTCTTCCACTCCGGACGGAGCATCATCGCGTCGAATTCGGGAGACTGTTTCACCTGCTCAAAGAACGAGGGCAGGTCAATCAACCGTGTGACCGTCACCAGCGTGTCAAAATTGATGTCAATTTTGTAGAACCCGAAACCGCGGTAACGCATATACCCGCTGAACCCATTCGAATTGGATTTGCTGACTTCTTCACGATTGGCCACATCCTGGCTGAGCGCGTCGCTCGCCATTGTCAAAGCAACCGAGGGGAACACAGGCCCAACGCCTCTCGATGCACGATACTTGTTGAGCATGAACAGGAAATCCGATTCCGCATTATCCAGCGGAATGGCCGATCCAATGCCGCCTGACGGAAGTTCAAACGGAATGCCGGGCTTCGGACGCTGGGTGGCCAGCTTCTTGCGATACTCAGGGGGAGGCCCGTCCGGCGTAGTCGCTGATGCAGTGTTGGACGGCGGCGAAAGTCGCGCTCCCGTGCTGTCCAGGTTGTATTTCATTTGATAATAGTACGTCCTGAGCGGCACCAGATCCGGGTCTACGTATGTTTTAAGGTTCGATCCGATTGTTCCAATTAGAAGGAAGTTCTTGGGGTCTACGGAAGATGCGCGGAAGATGCGCAGTGACGAAACGTTGCTCAGACTCGGAATCGCCCATTTTAACTCAATGTCATTAGCCGAAATCGCTTTTGCCGACAGCGTCTGAATCGCACTGCCAAGCGTGGGATCTTGCGAGGTCACTTTGGGCGCATCCGGACCTTCTCCTTTCCCATACGTCCCCGGATCAGGCGGAAACTCCATCGTCGTCGCCTTCGCCGAATTTGACGGAGAAGAAAGTTGCGCTGGCTTCTTTTCGGACGTCTGAATCCGATAGAACCAGGTCGCCTTTGCTTTCAGCCCCGAATCAATGTAACTCAGCGCATTCGCGGGCAGCGTTGTCAGTAAAACAAAGTTATCCGGGGTCACGTAATGCGCACGGTAAATACGAATGCTGCCAATTACGCTAGGATAGTTGATGCGCCAGTTTAGACGGATTTGTGAATCCGAAATCGAGCTCGCTTCCAACTCGATTGTTTGTGCTTTTTGAAATTGAAGTTGCGCGAATGCCGGGGTAGAGCTGCCTGAGACAAACAGGCTGACCAGCGTTAAGGCAGCAACCAACACGGCAGAACTTCTGAAATTTGGTTTGCTCCTGGTTTTCGAGGGATATGTGTTACGAGGCACCATAATATTCTCCTATGAAAGATGGCTTGAAACGTTTCAATTCCGCAACCGAATACCTGCCCGGGCCAGCGAATCAACGTTTAGCGCAACGCCTTGTGCCTGTTTAACGTCGTTGGGGTAGGTGTCACGTATTACTTATTCGGTGCTTCTTTGTATAAACGCTCAGACATTTTTCAATTTATTTTAGGTTTCGACTTCGTCTTTTTACGAATTCTTGTTTGTCAATGAGCCTGCCTGAAATTAGGCAAGCGTAACCGAGCTACAGGCTCTTTTTACTCTGATGGTTCACACTCCTGCCATCAGCTATCTGGAGAGCCTAAGCTATTTAGTTTAGAGCTTGGCGAGATAACACAATACGCCAAGCAGCGTTAGTTGCAGTGGGGAACGATTCCAGGCAATGAGACGTTCAATGCCATCTAGAGTTTTATAGTGGATAGCTGTCGTATTATGGGGATAGGCTGGGAAACGGCAAGGTCAGTGCCTGCGAACCAAAATCCAGGGCACCAAACTTTAGTCACCATCCTACTTACAACGCCGATGTACTAAAAACTCATTTACCAATACATCTACCAATCACCAGTTCGATAATGCAGACGCCAGTGATTACAGACGCCACATTTGGGGATAAACCAATGCTGGTAGGTTTGATATTGATTATTGAGGTACAGCTTTGTTGCGGGATGCAAGGTTGTAATACTACGTGTAGGATAAAACTGTCAAGATGAAAATTAGAAACTGAGTGGCGAGTGTCAGATTTTACGGCAAAAAACGATTTTCCCCGTTTAAGTTCACAGGCAAAAACAATCAGGCATAGACAGGATTAACAAGATTGCCCGGGATTGTTCGGAGAGCCTGTCACCATTGTGGTTTGAGTTATCCCGAAAAACCCCGTTAATCCTGTCTATGTCCGTTTTCTTTTGCTGACCAACTTACTTCAATGAGTCGTGAGACTCACGCGGCAAAGTAATCATCGTTTCCGGCCATTTCCCAGCCTGCCCCGGCCAATCCTTATAACTCATCATCTGATTCATCAATCGCCCGTAGCATGTCTTCATCGGTCATGTGCTTGAAGAATTCGACGCCGCGCCGTTGTGACTCTTCGCGTTCGGTGGCCTCCAGCTTTTGCACGTCGGCGTAATTGACCAGCCGCGTTCCGCGACTTTCTAAAAGCTGCTGGAACTTCGCCAGCTTTTCTTCCCAACCTTTCGCCGAACCTGGCTCGCGCCTTTGCAGGTAACGATTGACCACTGCCATACCACGTTCACCATCCTGTTTCGCCTTACCAACAACACCGTCCGACGCCTGCCGTGACCAGCCAATCACGAAAAGTCCGTCGCAGACCTGCCCGGCTTCCGGGTCAAAAACCTGGTAGGCTTCATCGCCAGCCTGATCAGGGTCAGGATTCGGATTACGGACATACTCAGTGCCTGTGCATGGCAGCCCCAAGGTCTCGTCCACTTTGTCGCCAATAGCGAAGATCACCGAATCACATTCAATGTCGAAGTAGGTTCCCGCACCTTTGCAGGAGATGGCTTCAACGCGTTTGTACAGTTCGGTATTTTCGACACGCAAAGCTCTGACTTTGCCATCTTCGACGACGATTTCAGTCGGTGAGCTTAAAAAGCGGAAAAACATCCCGGATGGACTTTCGCCCTCCTTCGGTTTCGTAGCGCAGTGTTTGGTCAGCTCTTTCCAGATCACATCCAGGTCTTCGCCGACGACTTCGAGCTTCGTCCGCACACGTTCCAATTCATATCGCAGCGCATCCTGATCAAGATTGGCGGCGACGGCCTGAATCTCCACGTCAGTGTAGGCGCGCTGGGCAGGGCCACGGCGAGCGATGGCAATGACTTCCCTGACCTTCTTTTCGTGCACCAGCCAATGCGCAACATCCACCATCACGTTGCCGACGCCGATGATGGCGACGCGTTCACCAAGCTGAAAATCGCGTTTCGTGAATTCTGGCAGGCCGTTGAAGTGGTAGACCAAATCCTTCGCGTGATAAACGCCCAGAGCAGTATCGCCGGGGATGCCAAGCGCCTTGGTTCCCTGCGCGCCCGAAGCCACGACAATCGCCGATGGCTGAAACAAATCACGCAATTCTTCCAATGTCAGGTCAGCTTGCCGGCCAACTTTAACGTGGCCGATGTAATGAACGCGCGGGTCGGCCAGAATCTGGCGGAACTGTTTGCGCACGCCTTCTTTCAGTTTGTGTTTGTTGAAATAGATGCCGTATTCGACCAGCCCACCAGGCTTGATGTCGCGATTCAGCAGAATGACTTCATGCCCGGCCTCGGCAAGTTTGCGCACGCCATAGATTCCCGCCGGACCTGCGCCGACGGTGACGACCAGATGTCCTGATGCTTCGCTCATGGTTGGATGTCTCGCCGGGCAAACCGATTGATTTGCCTCGGTAGTTGATGAAGTTGTATTCGGGAAAGCCGGGCAAACTGTATGAGTTTGTCCGGCGGCTATGCCGCGTTGCGTTCGGCGACGTCTTCATTTTTCAGCAAAGACGTCTGGCGCCGGGCGAACTCCGCGATTTCGCTGATTGTCTGGCGCGATTCAGGCAATCCAAAGGCAACAAAGACCGGCCAGACGTGTGGCAGAGCCTTTTCGATTCGTAGTTCAACGTTGACGCCGTGCCGTTTCGCGCGGTCGGCAAATCGCACGGAATCATCCAATAGCACCTCAGTATCACCGACATAGATCAACATTGGCGGCAGTCCAATCAAATCGCCATACAGCGGCGAAACCAGCGGATCGCGCGGTGAGGCGTCACCATAATAGAGTTTCGCCAATCGGCCGGTCATCTTGCCCGAAAGCATGGGGTCGGCAGATTCGTTCGTGATCAGTGACCTTCCTGTCGCCGCCAGATCTGTCCAGGGCGACAGCAAAAAGGCTCCCGCTGGCAATGGCAATTCGCGATCCCGCAAGGCAATCAGTAATGCCGCTGCCAAACCGCCACCCGCTGAATCGCCGCCAATAATAATGTTACCTGGCTGTTCACCACTTTCCAGCAGCCACTGATAACCGCTGACGGCATCTTCCAGCGCCACTGGAAATTTGTGCTCCGGCGCGCGGGCGTAATCGAGCGAGAAAACTCTGGCAGAGGCGGCGCGGGACAAATGAGTGGTCAAACCCCGATGAGTCCGAGAGGAACAAGCAACGTAACCACCACCGTGCAGGTAATAGACCGTGCGCTGCGACGCACCTGCATCCACAAGCCATTCAACCCATTCGCCGCGAATGCCATGTTCATCCACCGGCCTGATCGTCACGCCTTCCGGCAGCGAAGGGCGGAAGAACTCTGGCGGTTCAAATAACCGGCGCACACGTTTGGCCCCTTCTACCTCATCTGTCACGGGTTTTCGCGCACCTCGTTTCACCAACAATCGTGTCGCGGCTGAAAACAGGCGCATTTGCCAACTCGGCATTTTCCAGAACCTCCCCAAGTTTACGTTGCCAGGGCCTCCAGCAGTTTGCCCAGCAACTTCCAGTAACCAACCGGCATCAGCCGCTGCACTTTATCAATCATCCGTGCGTCCTGGCCGATCAGAATCTTTTCTTCATCGCGCAGCACACCGCGCACGATACGTTCGGCGGCTTGTTCAGGAAGCGTTCTGGCGACTTTGTCGAAAAACTCACCCTCTTTTTCAACGATTGATCGGTTCGCACCCGCACCTGCTTTGGCGTTGCGCGCGATGTTGGTGCGGATGCCGCCAGGATGAACACAAGAGACGCTGATATTGCCGCCAGCCAATTCGTGCCGTAACGATTCAGTAAATCCGCGCACGGCGAATTTACTGGCGGCATAAGCCGAATGCCCAGGCGGCGCAATGATGCCGAAGATCGAAGAGATATTGACCAGATGCGCGCGCGGCTGCTGGCGCAAGATGGGCAGAAACATCTTCGTGCCGTAAACCACGCCCCAGAAATTGATGCTCATCAGCCATTCAATGTCTTCAATGGCCAACTCTTCCACGGTCCCGCCCAGTGCCACGCCCGCGTTGTTGATCACCAAATGCGCGCGCCCGTGTTCGCCAACGACTTCATCAACGAACGAGGCCATACGTTCGCGGTCAGAAACATCAACCACGTGCGTGGTGATCTTGACGCCCGGCTGTGCGGCGATTCGCGCAGTGTCCTTCAGCGCAGCATCGTTTACATCACAAATGGCGAGTTGCGCTCCCTCTTGCGCCAGCCGCACGGCCAGCGCGCGCCCAATGCCCGAAGCCGCGCCGGTGATGACAGCAACAGTGTTGTGATCAATTTTCATCAGTAGACGTGAAGATCAGGATTGGCTTGTGTTGACCAATGGGATTTGGGTTGCGCGGCGGCTCTGGCTTTCAACTTCTCTCGCACCCGTTTTTCTTTCCACACCAGCAATGGCATCAGCCATTTTGCCCGGCGCATTTCGCGCATTGCCGCGTGCGGATCAATCAGGTGCGTGGTCGGCAGTTTCGCGCCGGATTCTTTCAAGACCATTCCAATCGGCAACTCCATTTGATCTTGCAGCTTGACCAGCCGGGCCAATAAATCGCCACCGATCGTGGCCAGCGGCCCGAAGCCATATCGCGGTTGTGACGTGCCAACGATGTACAGGTTCTTGTATTCGGGCAAGGCCACGCCGTTGTAAAGCTGCGCCACGCTTCCCTTCACCGGAACCATGCCTTCGGGCAAAAAGGGAAAACTGACGAGATAGCCGGTCGCGCAAACGATGATGTCGTATTCGTCGCTGCTGCCGTCCGTAAAATGCACATGCCTGCCTTCGTACCGCGCGATGTCGGAACGCGGCTGAATGCGGCCGTGTTTGACGTAATGCAACATTTCGCTGTTGACGGTCGGATGATGCTGGAAGATTTTATGATCCGGTTTGGGCAGGCCATAGTTTTCGTACTTGCCGAAGATGACCCGCAAACAGGTTTTCATAAAGATTCGCTGGGCAAAGACAGGCATCCAGCCTTTGATCCATTCCACCAGCGGCAGTCCGAAGATCGTCTTCGGCAGAAACCAGTATCCACGACGCAGGCTCAGATGACTGCATTCGCCAACGCGGGCGGCTTCCGACGCAATGTCACATGCAGAGTTACCGCCGCCAATCACCAGCACACGCTTCCCGGCGAGTTGCTCTGGCCGTTTGTAGTCTTTCGAATGGATGGTTTCGCCATCGAACTGGCCCGGATAGCTGGGCCTGCGCCGATCCCAGTGATGGCCGTTGCAGACAAGAAGCCCTTTGTAGATTCGTTTTTCGCCGCTGGCCAGTTCCACTTCCCAGCGCCCCGCGCCAAATGGATGTTCGGCTTCCAGCGGGCGCGCCATGACAACTTTCGTATTGAACTGAATGTGTTGCCGCAGATCGAAATGCCCGGCATAAGCGCGCAGGTAATCCACCATCTGCTGGCGGCTGGGAAAATCCGGATAATCGGCAGGCATCAGAAAGTCGCTGTATTCAGTGGTCTTCTTCGACGAAATAATGTGCGCCGTATGATAGACACCGTGATACCAGTTACCGCCCACATCATCATCGGCTTCCAGTTGTTCGTAGGTGATGCCGTGCTGCTTCAAGCCTTTGGCGATGGCCAGTCCTGCCGGCCCTGCGCCGATGACGGCCATCAAGTTTGAACGATCCTGCATAATTGCGACCTGCCTTAAATTGATAAGTCGAAGTAGAGCACGCTCAATCTCGCATTTCGGAGATATAGACTGCCGAGTCTGTAGGGAGGTAAGAGCGTTGGCGAATCCGCTCTTCGCGGTTCGGCAACGTCTTACCGGACTTTTGTGATGGAAGAGGGATGATTGCCGCGACAGGCTGTCCATTGTCAGTCACAACAATTTGCTTCTCGGTGGCAACCTGATTGATCCACGCCCCGGTGTCAGTTTGAAGTTCCTGAATACTGATCTGTTTCATAGCGGCATAATGTCATACGGAATATAACTGCTCAAGAAGGAGGAACAGAATGAATCAACAACCCCAAGAACTAACTGAACGGCGCGCTTGGAAGCCGCTGGGCATCAAAAACTACGGGCACATCCCGCATCTGCCCGGTTCGCGGATGGGGACGGGCGATCACTCCTGCCATGCAGGACAAGCCGCGATTGCCACGCTGAAGGCGCGCGACCGTCACGACCGCATCATCGTTCAGGAGAAGCTGGACGGGGCGAACGTCGGCGTGGCGCGCGTGGGCGATGTGCTCTATCCGCTGGGGCGCGCAGGCTATCTGGCCGACACCTCGCCTTACGAACAGCACTGGCAATTCGCCGCCTGGGTTTATGCCAATCAGGATCGCTTCATGGCCGTGCTCAACGACGGCGAGCGATTGTGCGGCGAATGGCTGATGCAGGCGCACAGCACGCGCTACGATCTGCCGCACGAACCCTTCGTCGTCTTCGACCTGATGCGCGAAACAACGCGAACGCCGCTGGACCAACTGCGCGAGCGCGTCAAAGACCTCTTCACGCTGCCGCGCCTGCTCTCGGACGGCGCGCCATTCGGCATTGAACAGGCGCTCTCCGCCATTGCCACATCCGGGCACGGCGCGCTCGACCCGGTCGAGGGCGCCGTTTGGCGCGTCGAACGCAATCAGCAATCCGGCAAGAGCGGAAGCGAGCGAATTCAAGTCGTGGACTTTCTGGTCAAATATGTCAGGCCGGACAAGGTTGACGGCATCTACCTGCCTGAAATCAGCGGCTACCCGCCAATCTGGAACTGGCGACCGTAATGCACGCCTGTACGGAACCGCTCCCTCACAGTCGCGGTTCCGTACAGGCACGAAGTAAGTACTCACTTACAATTTCCGCTTGCCAGCTTCCGCCACCGTGTGGTAAGTAAGTACCTACTTACTTACAAAGTAAGCGGCAGGCGGCATCGTCCGATTTGCTGAAATTGATAAAAGGATAAAAAGCCGGGGAGGTAGAAAAAGCCCGGCGAGCAGCAACCGCCAGATGATTCCCAAAAAAGCGCAGGAAAAGCCGGAGCCAAAACTGCCCGGCAGAATGGCCGCGGAAGACCGCCGCCAGCAGATTTTAGACGTCGCCTTACATCTCTTTTCGCAGAAAGGGTTTCGCGGCACGACGACCAGGGAGATTGCGCTGGCCGCTGGCGTCAATGAGGCGATCATCTTTCGTCACTTCGCCACCAAGAGCGAGCTTTATACGGCGATCATGGATTGCAAGGCAAAGTCGCCTGCGATGCAGGCGATGCGGAATGTATTCGACGGGGCGATGGAATCGGGCGATGACCGGCGCGTGTTTGAATCGCTGGCAATGGCGCTGCTGGAATTCCATGAACAAGACGACATGGCGATGCGCATTCTGTTGTACAGCGCACTGGAAGGGCACGAATTAGCCGAGATGATCTATCGCAATCACATCTCTAAGACGCATCATCAATTGGCGGATTACGTCAAAAAGCGCATCGCCGCCGGGGCCTTCCGCCGCATAGACCCAATGACGGCAGTGCGCTGTTTTATGGGGATGCTAATCAACCACGTCATGTTCAAAAAGTTCTTCTGCCATTACGACAGCGAACCGGCGAACCTGACCAACCGGCAGGCGGCAGAACGGTTCACCGATCTGTTTCTGGCCTCGATGACAAACTTCGACCACAACACACCGCGGCATCGCCGCAAATAAACTGCCATTGAATCAGCGCCCGCACGGGCTGGATTCGGCATTTCGGGTAATTCAGATGAGTACACAAAAATTATTGCAGGAGAAGGCGTCCAATTTGAGTTTGACAAAAACAAGCATGGCGCTGGTTGCCGTGCTGTTTATTGCGAGCGGAAGCATCGCTTGTTCGCGCGCCAAACAGCAGGAGCCGACGGCGGAAGCAGCGGCCAGGGCGGCGGCGGCAGCGACCCCGCAGGCTGTTGAAGTGACGACAGCAGCGGCGATCACGCGCGGCTTACAGCGCGATGTGGAAGTTGTCGGTTCGATGGCCGCCGATGAAGAAGTGGTCGTCAGTGCGCAAGTCGCCGGTGAGCTTTCGCAGCTTAACGTTGATTTCGGCAGCTTCGTCACGCAAGGACAGGTCATTGCCACCATTGACCAGCGCGATGCCAAACTGAAAGTTGAACAAGCGGAAGCTACGTTGAAACAGACAATGGCGCGGTTGGGAATGTCCACCGATCTGCCCAATAGTCTCAGTGCCTCGGTAAAGTTCGATCCGCAGCGGAATGCGGACGTCAAAGTCGCCAAGACCGCGCTGGATTGGGCCAAGATGGATCTGGATCGCAACCTGAAGCTGATTGAAAACGGCGATATTTCGCGTTCCATTTACGATCAAGCTTCAACCGCATACAACTCCGCGCAGGCGCGTTATCAAGCCTCGCTTGACGCCGTCAATCAACAGCTCGCCCTGGCGGAACAGCAACGCGCGGCGCTGTCGCTGGCCAAAAAGGCCGTCACCGACGCGGTGGTGCGGTCTCCAATTACAGGCGCAGTGAAAGAGAAAACAGCAGCGCGCGGCACATATCTGGCAGTCGGCGGCAAGATCGTTTCACTGGTCAAGATCAATCCGCTGCGATTGCGCGCAGACATTCCGGAATCATCCGCTGGCGCTGTCCGCAAAGGGCAAACGATGACGCTGACGGTGGAGGCTTTCCCTGGCCGTACCTTCACGGGTCGCGTTGTCCGCATCGGCCCATCGCTCAATGAACAGACGCGCGCCCTGACTGTCGAAGCCGAAGTCAGCAACACTGGCAATCAGCTTCGGCCCGGCATGTTCGCCAAATCAAAACTCATCACTGCAAAAGAAGCCCCCGCCACGATGATTCCTGCGCGCGCGGTCATCACTGCCGCCGGCCAGAGCAAGGTTTTCGTCATTGAAAACGGCAAAGCCGCTGAGCGCATTGTCAAAACTGGCTTAACCGATGGTGACTTGATCGAGATTATTGAGGGCGTGAAAGAAGGCGAAGTCGTTGCAACCAGCAACGCGGACAGGCTACAGCAAGGCACCCTGGTCGGCGGTGTGAAGTAAAGCCCCAGCCTTTCAACTCAATCAACGAACGTATTGAAACGAGCATATTGGTATGAAGCGCAAATTTACCTTTTTCGTTTTGATGAACGCGACAAAGGAATGGCTCTCTTTGTCGCGCCAGGCGCGGAATGATTTTGTGACAACCAGCCTCAACCCATTGTTCGAGAAATATTCGAGCGTCAGCGTTCGCTTTTACGATGCCGAAGCATTCTCGACGCGGTGCAGTGACATCGCTGTTTTCGAAACGGACAATGTGCAGGAATACTACTTCCTGATGGATGGAATTCGGGACTCGAAGATTTTTACTGTTCCCTATTTTCAGTTCGTTGAGATCATTCCCGCGATTGAAGGCGGGTTTGCAGAATATGAGGCCAGCCTGAAACAGTAGCTCGCCCGACTGGCAAGGAAGACTGCAGGAGAGAAGGACTATGCAAAAACTAGCTGAAATATGCGTTCGCCGCCCGGTGTTCGCCACAATGCTGATCATGACGTTGATGGTGCTCGGCATCTTTTCGTATAACCGGCTGACGGTCGAACGCTTCCCGCGCGTCGAATTCCCAACCATCACGATTACCACGCGCCTGCCCGGTGCTGCTCCGCAGGAAATCGAAACTGAAATCACCGACAAAGTCGAAGAAGCCGTCAACACGATCAGTGGGATTGACGAATTGCGCTCGACTTCGTCTGAAGGTGTTTCGCTGGTGTTTGTGACTTTTGCGCTGGAACGTGATCTGGACAGCGCGGCGCAGGATGTGCGCGACAAAATCAACCGCGTGCTGCCCGACCTGCCACAGACGATTGATCAGCCGACAATTGAAAAGCTCGATCCTGATGCGTCGCCGATTATGACCGTCTCGGTCGCGTCAAACCGCAGCGTCCGCGAAATGACCGAATTCGCCGACAAGGTGCTGCGCAGGCAGATCGAATCAGTGAGCGGCGTGGGCCAGGTGCTGATCGTGGGCGGACGCAAACGGCAGATTAATGTGTATCTGGATGGTGACAAGCTGCGCGCCTATAACTTAACAGTCGCCAACGTCTCGCAGGCGTTGCAGGCGCAAAACCTGGAAGTGCCCGGCGGACGCATCGAACAGACCAATCGCACATTGACCTTACGCACGCTGGGACGCCTGCAATCTTCAGCAGACTTCAACAACATCGTCGTTGTCACCCGTAACGGTTACCCGATCAAAATCTCCGACGTCGGTCACACTGAAGACGGCATCGAAGACGAAGTGAGCGCGGGCCGCCTGAATGACAAACCTGCCTTGTTGCTGCAAGTGCGACGCCAGTCCGGCACCAACACCGTGGACGTGATTGACGCGATCAAGGAACGGCTGACGGAATTGAAAAAGGGGCTGCCCGCGGGCTATTCGCTGGACGTGGTGCGCGACCAATCGGTTTTCATCCTGGCGGCCTTCCACGCGATTCGTGAGCACTTGATTCTGGGTTCAATTCTGGCGGCGCTGGTTGTGTTGCTGTTTATGCAGAACCTGCGCGCGACGCTCATCGCAGCCATCGCTATTCCGACCTCGATTGTTTCGACGTTTGCCGCGATGGAATACGCCGGCATCACGCTGAACGGCCCTTCGATGCTGGGCCTGACGCTGTCGGTCGGCATCGTGATTGACGACGCCATTGTCGTGCTGGAAAACATTTTCCGGTACATCGAAGAGAAAGGTTACGCCCCATACCAGGCCGCAATCGAAGCGACCAGAGAGATCGGCATGGCGGTCATGGCGACGACGCTATCACTGGTCGTGATCTTTCTGCCGGTCGCTTTTATGCAAAGTATTCCGGGGCGCTTTTTCAAAAGTATGGCGCTGACCATGGCTTTCGCAATCATGGTTTCGCTGCTGGTCAGCTTCACGCTGACGCCAATGCTCAGCGCGCGAATGCTAAAGCGGTTGAAGCGCAAATCCGAAGGGCAACCGCCTGAAGACGGGACGATGAAGGCGCATGAAGTCCAAAAGGCATCGTGGATCATGCGATGGCTGGATCGCTGGTACGCAAAATCACTGGTCTTTTCACTGCATCGCCGTTGGGTGATTGTTCTGGCGGCCGTCCTGGTTCTGATCTCGCCGATCTTCTTCGCCAAATACGTCGGTTTCAACTTCTTCCCCCAGGACGACCAGGATGAATTTGAAGTAACGGTGCGCGCGCCGGAAGGAACATCGCTGCAAAAAACGCTGGAAATCACGCAGCAAGTCGCCGCGGGCATTCGCAGTTTAAAAGACGGCTACATCAACTACACGCTGACGACCATCGGCGAAGACCAACAGAGAACGCAGAATCTGGCGAACATCTACGTCAAGATGAACCCGCTGGCGACGCGCCCCATCTCTCAGTTTGTGGTGATGGGAAAAGTCCGCGATCAGGTCTTGAACAAGTTCGATTCGTACAACCTGCGCACGACGGTTTCGCCAGTGGCGGCAATCAGCGGCGGCGGCGGGCGCTTCAATGCAGACGTCTCTTATACGCTGCGCGGGCCTGATCTGGATAAGCTCGACCAGTATTCGTCGCGCCTGCTGAACAAACTGAAATCCACGCCAGGCGTCGTGGATGCCGACAGTTCATTGATTCTGGGCAAACCCGAACTGCGCACGGTGATTGACCGGCAGAAGGCGGCTGATCTGGGCGTCAACATTCGCGATGTGGCGGAAAGTTTGCGGCTGCTGGTCGGCGGCGATCAAATCTCGACGTACAACGAAGGCGGCGAACAATACGAAGTTCACGTCCGCGCCAACGAAGGCTTCCGCACCACTGCCGAAGGAATCGGCAAACTGAACGTGCCCGCCTCGCGGCTGGGCAGCGTCGGCCTGGACAGCATCGTCAAAATGCAGGAAGCCACCGGCCCTACGCAGATTGAACGCGCCAATCGGCAACGCCAGGTGTTATTGACCGCCAACCTGAAGCCCGGCTTTTCGCAAAGCGCCACGCTTGCCGTGCTCAACACCGAAGTCAAAGCAATGAATCTGCCATCGGATTACGTGGCGGGCGTATCGGGCAACAGCAAAGAACTGGCGCGCACGGGACGGGGCTTTATTCTGGCTTTCGCGTTGTCGTTCATCTTTATGTACATCGTGTTGGCCGCACAGTTTGAATCTTTCATCCATCCCATCACGGTGCTGCTGGCCTTGCCGTTAAGCTTGCCCTTCGCACTGGTTTCGCTGCTGATCACCGGTCAAGCATTCAATATGTTCACGATGCTGGGGCTGCTGGTGCTGTTCGGCATGGTCAAGAAGAATTCGATCTTGCAGATTGATCATACTAACGGTCTGCGCGCCAAAGGCCTGGAACGTCACGACGCGTTGATCCAGGCCAGTCGTGACCGTCTGCGCCCGATTCTGATGACGACGATTGCATTCGTCGCTGGTATGTCTCCACTGGCTTTCAGCAACGGCCCCGGCGCAGGCATCAACCGTTCGACTTCAGTGGTGGTGATCGGCGGACAGACCTTGTGCCTGGTGTTGACGCTACTGGTGACACCAGTGGCTTACTCACTATTTGATGATGCGATTAACTCAAAGATATGGGGGCGCATCGGGGCGCGGTGGGGCGCATTGACAGGTGGCATCAGGCAGAAGGCGGCGACGGCTACGTCATCGCTGTTCGGGCTGTTTAACAAGTGAGATGAGATATGCCGGCTAAAGATATGTTTCATGAGGTACTGCTCAAATGGATAAGCTAGACCGCTACCGCAACTACATTCAGGAGATTCTGGAAGAGCTTGCCGGTTATAAATCAATTCCGGTCGAAGTCGAGACTGAACTGGTGATAGACCGCGCGCACGATCACTACCTGCTGGTCAATGTCGGCTGGCATGACCTCGACCGAACCTATGGCAACTCTGTCCATCTCGACATCAAGGACGGCAAAATCTGGTTACAGCAAGACATGACCGATTATCGCATCGCAGAAAAGTTGTTAGAAAAGGTGTGCCGAAGGAAGACATCGTGCTCGCTTTTCACGCGCCCTACAAACGCCCATACACCGGTTTTGCCGTAGCCTGAGAGCACAATGACTTTGCATCTCGTCGCTCAACTTGTGGGATTGGCTTCCGTCGCGTTCAGCATCTGGCTGAGCCTGAAAAACTATCGGCGGCAGAAGACCGTGGAAATGGTGATGAAGTTTTCTGAACGCTACGAAAAGATTATGGACGCTTTTCCACCTGACGCTTTTCGCCTGCGGTTCGATCTCGAAAACGAGTTGCCGCCGTCAAGCGATAAGTTGACGCTGGCCGTTCTCAAATACTTGAACCTTTGCTCTGAAGAATACTTCCTCCACAAACGAGGCTATCTCGCCAAAGACGTTTGGAGGATTTGGGAAGAAGAGTTGAAGCGGACGCTGAGGAGCCGGGTCATCAGAAGAGAGTGGGAAGTGCTCAAAGACGAATTCAAATCCGATCCGGCCTTCACACGCTTTGTGGCTGAGGTTCAAAGTGAAACCCTGGCGGAGTAATCATGCCGTTTTTTCTGACTGAACAAGACGTAACTGAATTGCTGACGATGGAAGACACGCTGGCCGCCGTCGAATCCGTCTTCAAGCTACAGGCGACCGGCGAAGCCACCAACGAATCGCGCCGCCGCGTTCGCACGCAAGGCGCGACCCTGATGACCATGAGCGGTGCGATCTCAAACTTCGGTGAGTTCAAAGGCTTGCTTGGCTTGAAGGCTTACACCGTTGCACGCGGTAAAGCGCGTTTCTATATCAGCTTGTTCGACGCGATGACGGGTGAACTGTTGGCCTACATTGAAGCGGACAAGCTGGGCCAGATGCGCACAGGCGCAGCTAGCGGCGTGGCGACCAAGTATCTGGCACGTCAGGATGCAAAGACCGTTGGCATTTACGGCACGGGCTGGCAAGCGCAAAGCCAACTGGCGGCGGTCTGCGCCGTACGGCAGATCGAAGAAGTAAAAGTTTTCAGCCGCTCGCCTGAACGCCGTGAACAGTTCTGCAAAGAAATGTCGGCGCAGTTGAATCTAACCAACATCCGTCAGGTTGAAAGCCCTGAGGCGGCTGCGAACGCTGACATCCTGATCACCATCACCTCTTCGCGCGAACCTGTGCTGGAAGGTGCGTGGCTGAAACCGGGTGCCCACATCAATGCTGCTGGCGGGAATTCCATCCTCCGCCGCGAAGTGGACGATGAAGCCCTCCGGCGCGCCACGCTGCTGACCGTGGATTCGCTGGAACAGGCAAAAATGGAATCGGGCGAATTTGTCATGGCCGTTGAGAAAGGGCTGCTGACCTGGGAGCGCGTCAAAGAACTGCGCCACATCGTCGGCTGCCAGATGCAAGGCCGCACGAATGACGAACAAATCACGCTTTTCAAATCGCTCGGCATTGCGATTGAAGACATCGCGGCTGCGGCGGTTGTCTATCGAAAAGCGAAAGAACAAAAGGGAGGGAGAGAGTTTTGAAAGAACAAAAGACAAACACTGGATTGCGGATTGTGGATTGCGGATTGCGGATTTCAGCCAGAGTGCTGTTATCCATCATTACTACAACTTCGATGATGATTCCGAACGTACTGGCGCAGGACTCAACGCCAAACGCGAATCCGCAATCCGCAATCCACAATCCGCAATCGGACAAGCGCATCGGCGTTGATGCCACCAAGCGCCTGATGCTGACATTGCGCGATGCGGTGTTAATGGCGTTGGAAAACAACCGCGACGTCGAAGTCGAACGGTTGAACGTCCAGTTGAACGAGTTCGACGTGCGTGCGGCTGAGGGAGTGTACGATCCGTCGCTGGTGACCAGTTTTTATTACGACCGGCGCAACTCTCCCGTGGCTTCGGTTCTGGCGGGCGGGGCCAATGGAGGGCTGCTGACAGATGATGTCGCGATCAGCGCGGCGATCACGCAGCGGTTTCAGAAACAGGGTGGATCGTTGCAGGGGACATTTAATAACGACCGCGGGACAACGCAGAACACATTCAATTCGATCAATCCGCAATTCAATTCAACATTGAATCTGAGCTTCACGCAACCACTGCTGAAGAATCGCGAAATTGATCCGTCTCGCCGCCAAATCAAGCTGGCCAAGAAGCGGTTGGACATCTCCGACAGCCAGTTCCGCCAGCGCGCCATCGAGATCATCTCGCAGGTACAGCGCGCCTACTGG
>JBBQVH010000111.1:0-27430 GCA_038211695.1 Blastocatellia bacterium
GCCGGCAATTTCTCTCGCAGCAATTCGCCGGCGTGCTATTCGGCGCGGGGCAGCTTCTGGATGCGAACAAATACTTCCTTATTCTGCCCGATGGCATTGGCCACGGCCAGTCGTCAAAACCCAGCGATGGGCTGCACGCGAAGTTTCCGCATTACAACTACAACGACATGGTCACGGCGCAGTACCGGTTATTGACGGAGCATCTGGGCGTCAATCATTTGCGGCTGGTTATGGGAACTTCAATGGGCGGGATGCATTCGTGGGTGTGGGGCGAAAAGTATCCTGACTTTATGGATGCGCTGATGCCGCTGGCCAGCTTGCCGGTGCAGATTGCCGGGCGGAACCGTTTCTTTCGCCGGATGGTGATTGATTCGATTACCAAAGACCCAGAATGGAACAACGGCGAATACAAACAGCAACCGCGCGGGCTGATCGCCGCCAATTACACACTGCTGGTGATGAGCAGCATTCCGCTGCAACAACAGAAACAAGCGCCGACGCGCGAAGACGCCGACAAGCTATTCGACAACGCGATGCGTTCGGCACTGAATGGCAAAGACGCAAACGATATGCTTTACCAGTTCGACGCTTCGCGCGATTACAACCCGCAGCCGCTGCTGGAAACGATCAAAGCGCCGCTCGTGGCAATCAACTCCGCCGACGACCAAGTCAATCCGCCGGAACTGGGGCTAGCCGAACGCGAGATCAAGCGCGTCAAACGCGGGCGATTCATTCTGATTCCGATCAGCGACCAAACGCGCGGCCACGGCACGCATACGCTGCCCGCACTGTGGAAACAGTATCTGGCGGAGCTATTGGAAGAATCGAGATAACCAACCCAACCCTGGGATTATTGGCACCAGCACATAAGCTTGACTAAATCAGGCCAGGCAAGATCGAGACAAGTGGCACGGACTTTAGTCTGTATGGCTTTCAGGATAATGTTTTGTTCGTAGTATCGGCTTCAGCCGTAAGCTTTCACCCGCCAAAGCTTCCGGCTAAAGCCGGTATTTTTCTTGAAGCCTATAGCTTCGTAGGAGCAACCTGTTTATAGAACGGGGTAAAATTAGTCTCCCTAGCTCCGTAGAAACGACATCTGGCACAGGCCGCTCCTACGGAGCTAAAAACCACGCGCTGCATTTACTTCGGCAAAGCCGCGATATTTGAGGGTCGAATCCCTCAACTCACAAGCGCCAACGGGTATGGCATCGCTTCCTTTATCACCGGCAATGGCGCGTTGCCGGTGCATAGGTTGTTGCTTTGCGGTTCCGCTGAATCTATCAGAGGGACTGTTTTATTCCGCAATTGCCGTTGTTTTTTTTTTCCGGGCGTCAATTTTGCAGCGCCGCGCGAACGCGCTTCTGCAACAGCGGCAAAACTTCATCGGCAAACCAGGGATTGCGTTTGAGCCAGAGGCGGTTGCGCGGGCTGGGGTGGGGCAAGGGCAAAAATTGCGGCAGGTAAGCGGCATAGTTCGCCACCGTTTCGGTCAGCGTGGGCTGAATGTTTTCCTTCAGGTAATTCGCCTGGGCATAGCTGCCAATGAGCAGGGTCAGTTTGATTTTGGGCATGGCCGCCAGCAACGGCGCATGCCATAGCGGCGCGCATTCGGGGCGCGGCGGCAGGTCGCCGCTTTTGCCCGTGCCGGGATAGCAAAATCCGGAAGGCACGATGGCGACAAGGCGTTCGTCGTAAAACTGTTCGCGCGTCAATTGCAGCCATTCGCGCAACGTGTCGCCCGATGGATCATTCCAGGGAATGCCACTTTCGTTGACGCGGCGGCCGGGCGCCTGGCCGATGAGCAGCAGCCGCGCGTTGGCATGCGCGCGCGCAATCGGATTGGGTGCGTGCGGCAGATGTGCGGCGCAGACCTGACAGGCGCGAATTTCCGTCAGCAGTTTTTTGAGATTGGGTTTGGGCATGGGTTTGTCTCCTGTTTGATTCAGCGCCTGCGATAAGCGTTGGGCGTGTGTCCGAAGCAGCGTTTGAAAGCGGTGATGAAAGCAGTTTCTGACTGATAGCCGATCTCTTCGGCGATTTGCGCCAAGCTCAGCCGTCCGGTGTCGAGCGCCAGGCAGGCTTGCAGCATGCGGACATTCGTCAGGTATTGCACAGGCGGCATGCCGATCAACGCGGTGAAGCGTTCGGCAAAGGTCGAGCGCGACTTGCCCGCCGTGCGCGCCATCTCTTCCAGCGTCCATTTATGCGCGAAGCGGCTGTGAACTTCCTGCAGAACGCGGCTCATCTGCGCGTCGTTCAGCGCGGCCAGAAAACCAATTTGTCCCGGCGCGTGGGCTGCGTAAAGGCGAATGACCTGAATAAACAGAATCTCTGACAGCCGTTCGGCAATGGCGCGCGAGCCGGGCAAACCTGTGCCCGCTTCGCTGCTGATGAAAGCGAAGCGCCGTGTCCAGCCACATGAAATTCAAATTGTCGCGGCCTTTGACGTGCAGTTTGCGCGGCAATGAGGCCAGCAGCGGATGCAACACGCCTTCGTCAAAACTGAAGTAGCCGCAGACCAGCGCCGTCGCCGCGCCCGCGCCGCCATAACGCAACAAGCCTTCCTCACTCACAGGTTGTTCCGCCAATACCTTCGCCAGTGGGCGGCATGTCGTTTCGGGTGCATCAAAAATCCGATGCCCGCTGCCGTGCGGCACAATTGCCAGATCGCCTTCTTCCAGGAAAAGCGCTTCGTTGTCATCTGTCACTTGCAGCCAACATGCGCCGCGTATGACGACGTGAAAGCGGGCGACTTGCCGATCAGCGGGCACGTCAATCCCCCAGGGTGCGCACAACTCCGTGCGAAAATACAGATTCCCACGCAGCCTGAGCGTGGCAAGAATGTTACTCAATAAGTCCATGCGCTGTTTTTCTCCCAGAGTGCCAGAGTCCCAGAGTGAGTACTGCGGAAGTTCTGTTCATAGGCCATCCGCGAACTTGCTGTCGAGAGTGTCCAGCGAAAATCGGACGATAGCAAAGGAAATTCGTGTTCTGGAAAAGGAATCATCCGGCTTCTTCGTGGAAAATAGAATTCTTCCATCAGGGAGGAATAAACGCATTCCCTTAAAACCTTCAGGCAGCGACGAAGGCAATCAAAGGGCACGAATGGCCAATTCCGATTGGCGCTGAAACGATGCCTTTTTCATCAGGTCGCCTGTGATGGCGCCCTGAAAGAATGAAAACGGCCCTGGGTACGCCCGCGCCCTCGCGGGCAGTGCTCGCTAGACGACTGCCCGCGAGGGCGCGGGCGTACCCAGGTTTTTCCGAGGAAAATAAAGATGATTCACATTACACGTTTGAAAATAACTTTATTCACGGCGCTGGCATTGCTGGTCGCTGCCGCAGTTACCCATCAACCGCGGACTTCGGCGAAGGCCACGGCGACTGCCGATCTCAATGACGCCAATATCGTCGCCATCGTTTCGGTGGCGGATGGTTTGGACATTGATTACGGCAAGATCGCTCTGGCCAAATCGAAGAACAAAGCCGTGCGTGAATTCGCCCAGCGCATGGTGACGGATCACACGGCTGTCCAGGCGAGCGCCGGTCAATTGGCAGCCAAGCTCGGCGTCAAGCCGGAAGACAACGATACCAGCAAAGGACTGGCGGCGGGCGGCGTCAAGGTCAAAGAGCAGCTCAACAAGCTGAAAGGCGCGGCTTTCGACAAATACTACATTGACAACGAAGTGTCCTATCACGAACTCGTCGTCGGAGCGGTGGAAAAGACCCTGATTCCGGGCGCGCAAAACGCCGAACTCAAATCCGCGCTAGAAGGTGCGTTGCCGCTGTTCAAGAAGCATTGGGAACACGCGCAACAAATCCAGGCGTCGCTCAGCGGCAAGAAAGGCAACAAGATGGAGATGAAACATTGATGTCCCCGCGAAACACGCTGGCGCGGGCGGGAACAGTTGGGCTGCTCCTGTTCGCAATTGCAGGGGCGGCAGCCTGGGACTGGTTGAAGCCGCATCAATCAGTAATGGCAGTAATGGCAGCCCAATTAGCAATGGCAGCCCCGGCAGCCCCGACACAAAAGGCCACGCCACAGACGCACACCGTGCTCATCAAGAACTTCGAATTCCAGCCGGCGACGCTGACCGTCAAAGCTGGCAACACCGTGCTCTGGAAAAACGAAGACATCGTGCCACACACCGCGACTGCCAACGGCAAGCGCTTCGATTCGAAAAGCATCGAGTCGAAAGCTTCCTGGAAGTATGTGGCAAGCAAGCCGGGAACCTACCCATACATTTGCGCCTTTCATCCGACGATGAAGGCCAAGTTGATCGTGCAGTAATCAAACCAAGGAGACCTCTACTCAATGAAAAACTTGAACGAACTCGAACACGAACTGAATCAATTGGTCGCGGCGGGAAAAATCCTGGATGCGGTTGACGGATTTTTTGCCGAGGACGCCACATTTCAAGAGGGCAATCAGCCGCAGCGTGTTGGCCGGGCGACGCAGAAGGCGCACCTGGAAGCCTTCTTCAAAACGCTGAAAGCCTTCAATGGCGCGACGCTGCACAGCGAGGCCGTGGGCGACGGCGTAACCATGTCCGAATGGACCTTCGATATGGTCGGCCCGGATGGCCCCATCGTTTGGAATGAAATCCTGCGGCGGCGCTGGGCCAATGGCAAAGTGGTCTCAGAGCGTTATTACACGGCGGCATAACCTGTTGAATTTTTGAATTGTGTTTTGGAAATGATGATGAGTTTTGCGCCAATGGCCGATGCCGACTGTGACAGTCCCTAGCTTCGTCCGGGGAAGACCATCATCATTTCCGAAACGCAATTTCTCATCTCTTGACTGCGAAAAGCTTCGGAGGAAAAACTCATGGACAAAATCATAAGCAAGAATGACCAACCGAACTCACGTTTTAAGCTGTTGGTGTTGGCGCTGCCGTTGTTGGCGCTGGGCGCGATGGCCTGCGGCTCGGCAACCAACTCGACCGCGCCGGTCAAGCCTGCGGCGGCAGCCGAGGCTTCAACGGCAGCCGCTGAACCAGCCAAGCCTGGCTTCAACGAAAAGGGCGAATTGCAACGTCCGGTCGGTTACCGCGAATGGATTTACGTCGGCACGCCGATTACGCCCAACGATCTGAACCCGCCTGCCGCGCCGTTCCCGGACTTTCACAACGTCTACATTCATCCGGGCGATTACGCGCACTGGAAGAAGACTGGCCGGTTTCGCGACGGCACGGTGATCATCAAAGAACTCGTCGCCGTCGGCGTGAAAGATGCTTCAAGTGGCAAAGGCTACTTCATGGGTGAGTTCATCGGGCTGGAAACACTGGTCAAAGACAGCAAGCGGTTTGCCAGCGAACCGGGCAACTGGGCCTTTTTCAGTTTCGGACACAAATATCCGCTGGCCGCTACTACCGTGGCGCAACCGCGCGCTGCATGCAGTTCCTGCCATCAAGCCAACGCACAGAGCGATTACGTCTTCACGCAGTATTACCCGGTGCTGCGCGCCGCCAAACCCGGCGCGGTTTCGCAGTAACGGTTTTTCGTTCCTCATCGTCAACCAGAACTCGCGTAACAAAGCAGAGTGTTTGAAGGCAATTCGCTAAACACTCTGTTTCTTGCCGCGCTTTCAATCACCTGGCTTGCCACGAACTACGGCAGCAACGCCGCTGGTACTTTTCGCTTATGTCTCAACTACTCAGGAAAAACCGGATGCGGTGGGTTTTGTTCGCGGTCGTGGCCTTGGCTTGTATGTCCTGCTCTTCTGCACCGAAGCCTGCGCCATCCGCGTCAACTTCTGCCTTGCCTGAAGCAGCACCCAAGAGCGCAGAAAACAAGGCCGAAAATAAAGATTCCGGTGTTGTCATCACGATTGAGAAGTTTGCTTTCCATCCGGCGCAGGTGACGGTTGCGCCGGGCACGAAAATCATCTGGCAAAACAAGGATGACGTAGGGCATTCGGTCACCAGCGACGCACAGGCGTTTGATTCGGGCATCTTTGAAAAGAACCGTGAATACGCCCGCGTCTTCAACGAAGCGGGAACGTATCCTTTTCACTGTCTGCCTCATCCGCAGATGAAAGCCCAAGTGATCGTTAAATAACCACGCGCAAATCGTGATTCGCAAAATCAAGTTTGAGGACAACGTTATGCTAGAGATAATTGCCCCGCCGCTTACCTGGCATCACATCCATCCAATCCTGGTGAACTTCACTGCCGCACTGGTTCCGGTGTCGTTCGCCAGCGATGTGTTTGGGCGTATTACCAAAAATGAATCTTTCCGTGGCGCGGCGTGGTGGGCGTTGGTCTATGCGGCCATCGCTACGCCGCTCACTGCAATGGCAGGTTGGTTCTGGAAAAGCTCTCTTGAAGCAGGCACTTTGCCGGAAGGGCTGATCGTGATTCATCAATGGTTGGGTAGCCTGCTGGCGGTGTTATTCATTGTTCAGGTGATTTGGCGCAGGCAGTTTTATCTGCGCGGCGAAAGCCCGAACCTGGCCTATTTGGCGTTCGCCGCGCTCGTCGTCGCCGCGTTGATGTATCAAGGTAGTCTGGGCGGCACAATGATGTTTGGCTGAAGTTTGATTGGAGTTTTTCCTTTTGTTTGATAAATCACTTTGGCTCCAATGTTAGCCGGTCTTTGGCCGCAGCCTCGACCTTTGCGCGGTTGTACAGCAGCGGAAAGTATTTTCCGTTTGCCCACAGCGGCAGCAAATCACTGTAATGTTTGCTGCCGGGCTGCGCCGATTGGCCGGGAACGTTTGTGCTAACCGACCGGTCCCAATCAGCGATGTCCAAGACTTCGCGGAAAGAAGCGCCGTGGCTTTGCCTGAAGCCTGGCCCGCCGCCAGTAGCGAACACAGTGTTGGCATCGCCTCCGCGTTCAGCCGACGGAAGATCAAACAAACTCTTTCGCTCGGCGTCGGTTGAAAGTGGATGCGTGAAAGGCGCGACGTGCAGCGTTCCCCATCGCCATTTTGCCGGATCATTGCCGAGCAGCTTTTTCGCATCGGCGACGGATTCAGCCAGAGTTTTCCAGATCAGCGCGTTGCGGTTGGCGACGGCGTCTTTACCAAACCACTGCGGTGAAGCGGTTCGTAGCGCGGCAATGGCTTTGCCGGGTTGAATGCCTCTGCTGACGAATGGCCAGGCTCTTTCCGGAACGTGCGATTTGAAAATCGCCGGGGCCAATTTCGGCAACCAGATTTCATACAACGCGGCAGCGGCTGAATCTTTGCCGAGCCGCCAATCCCACCTGGTCAACAGATCAACGAAAGGCTGCAATTCCGCCGGAGTGTTTTTGGCTTCGCCGAGCGTAGCCGTCAGTGCGCGAGCATTCAGCGAAACTTCGTCGTGCTGCAAACGCTGAAAATCTTCAACGGTCAGCTTCGTTTTCGCCGAGCTTAGAACTTCATCAATTCGCAAAAACCGCGTCGGGTTCGACCATTCGTAACCAAGCTCTTTGTCATAACCCGGCGGCAAAATGTTGTGATTGGCCGTAGCGATGAAGTGTTTCGCCGGGTTGTACGTTTGCGGCATGTCCCTGAGCGGCAGGAAGCCTTGCCATTCATACTTCCCGTCGCCCGGCACAGGAATTAGGCCAGACCAGCCTTTGCGAATCGGCGTCATTCCAGCGGCGACCCAACCAATGTTGCCGTCCACGTCGGCGTAGACCAGATTTTCCGACGGCACTTTCCAACGTTCCAGGGCTTTCAAAAACTCCGGCCAGTTCTTCGCGCGGTTCAGCGACAGCGAAGCCAGATAACCAGCAGTGCCCGGTTCGCTACCCACCCACTTTAACGAATAAGCGCGATGACGTTCTTTGTCTTCATAAATCACAGGGCCGTGCGCGGTGAACTTCAATTCGATCTCGCGGGGCACGGCTTCGCCTTTGACTTTGAATTGCTCGCGTTCGACGCGCATCGGCTGCCAGCGGCCTTGCCGACGATATTCGTTCGGATTCGCGAGGTTCACGTCTTCGACGTACAAATCCTGCTGGTCAATGCCGACGATGGTAAAGCCGAAGCCGACGCGTTCGTTATGACCGGCAGCAACGCCCGGCAGCGAAGGTTCGCCTGCGCCGATGACGTTCCATCCGGGCGCGTTCAGGTGAACCAGATACCGCAAGCTGGGCAGCGCAATCTGGCGATGCGGATCATTCGCCAACAGCGGTTTGCCCGTTACGCTCATCTTGCCGTCAATCACCCAATTGTTGCTGCCGTCATTTGGATTGGGCGTAGAGCCAAAGTTGACCGCGCCGCCCGCCACTGTGGCTGCCGCCAGAATCTTTCCGTCAATGCCAGCCAAATCCAAGCCTTCGGGAATTTCCAGTTTGTGCGGCGGATCGGTTTCGATCCATTCATCAACGAACTCTTTGCCGAATTCGCGGGCAAGCTGCGCGCGTTGAATCTCCGTCGAAGCATTGCGCGTCATCACGTAGCCGGCCATTCGCGTCAGGCAGACTTCTGGCGTCCACGGTTCGGGCTGAAATCCGGCAAGCTGGAATTCAATCGGCAGTTTGCCGGATTGTTTGACGATTTCGATCTGCGCATTCACGCCGCGCACAAAGGCTTCGATGATCTGCTGGGCATCCGGCGCGTAAGATTCGTATTCGGCTTTCATCTCGCCGCGATAGCGAACCAGGCGGGCGAACTTGTCGCGTTCGATGGCGCTGGGGCCTAACACTTCGGCCAACTTGCCTTCGCCCTGCCGCCGCCACAAATCCATCTGCCACAGGCGATCCTGCGCAGCGACGAAGCCTTGCGCGAAAAACAGGTCGTCTTGCGATTCGGCGTAAATGTGCGCAATGCCCCATTCGTCACGCAGCACGCGCACGGGCTTCTGCAAGCCCGTCACTTTGATCGTGCCTGAAGTCTGCGCCAGCACGTCACGGGCACGCGCGGCCAGATCATCTTTCGATTGGCTGACTACGCGCGAACGGTCATGCAAAAGCGTCAGCACCAAAACAATAGCAGCAATACTTAACCACTTTATTATTCTCATCGGAGTGACCTCTGAGGCATGGAGTTCAGGCTTCAGCCTGCAGTTTGTATTTCAGCCTTTAGGCTGTCTTGAGTATCGAGCGCAATCGGGCTAAAGCCCGGGCGACAAACTGCAGGCTGAAGCCTGAACTCCATGCCGCTAAGCGCCGAGCGCTTTCTTGCAATACTCGTAACAGCGCTTCACTTCGGCAACGGTGTCCGCGCCTTTGTATTCGTATTCGATGTTGGCGGGAATCTTCCAGCCGTTTTTCTGCAGGGTCGTCAGCACTTCCTTGATCGGCGTTTCGCCTTCGCCGAAAACGACATTGTCGCCCTGATTCTTTTTGCGGTCTTTGATATGGAGCGTGACGATGCGGTCGTGGTGCTTCTGCAGATAATCCACGGCGTCGAAGCCCGCCGCGGTGAAATGGCCAATGTCCAGATTGATGCAGATGTATTCGGACAGGCCCGCCATTGCTTTGGCAAAATCGTCGGGCGTGGCGAATTCATTGGGTTTGATGTTGGAATGGTTGTGCATGCCGACGCGCATTTTGTACTGCCTGGCGAAGGGATCAATTCGTTTGGCCGTGCTGACGTTGGAAGATGCGGTGATGCATTTGGCGCCAAGCGCCTTGGCGATCTCGAAGCCACGTTTGATCTCTTCGTCGGTGTAATCGTCTTTGAAGCTGTAGTTGTAGGCGTACAGTTCAATGCCCGCCTTCTTGAACTTTTCAGCGGTCAGCGCAAAAAAGCTAAGGGGCGTGGTCAGCCGCCAGGTGCGTTGATCCGGGCGTTGCAGGCCCTGCGGTTCCAGATGACCAGACCATAGTTCGCAACAACTCAGGCCCGTGTCGGCGTAGGCGCGGATCGCTTCGTCCAGTGAACGATCGCGGAAGCTGTAGCTCTGCGCGCCCAATTGCACGCCTTTGATTTTCGAATTGAGCTTGCCGGCAGGAATGCCAGCGGCAAAGTTTTCAGTCAGCCCAGTGGACAGACCCGCGGGCAAAAATGCCGCGCCAGCCAAGGTGCCAAGCGCCAGCTTGTTCCATTCTCTTCTGGTCAAGTCAGACATGATGTCTCCTCGTGTTTTTGATTTTAGTGAAAGCAAGGTGTGAAGCGCGGCGATTGTAGATGCCACTGTCCGGCATCACAAGCTTGCGCTTGCGCAAGCGCGCAGGACTTATGTTACTCTCACGGCCACTTCAGCAACTAATTCGATTTTTTTATTTTTGAGCGTAAGACTAGAAGGAGCTTCTATGCCGGCCTTTGATCCGACAGGTACCGTGCGGCTTTGTGTATCCTGCAAACTTTGCTATCCGGCGAACCAGCAATTTTGCCGGGACTGTTTGGTTGAACTGATTCCCGTTGAGACCATTCCGTACACGATCAATTCGCGCTACCAATTGGAGAGCGTTCTGGGGCGTGGCGGAACTGGCATCGTCTTCGGCGCAACCAATCTGGAATCCGGCCAGCAGGTCGCGGTCAAAGTTATCCGCGCCAGCGTCATTGCCGACCCGCGCGCGCAGGATCGCTTTCGCCGCGAAGCGCAGCTTGCGCTGCAATTCAAACATTCACAGATCAGCGCCGTGCTGGATTTCGGCCTGCTGCAGGATGCCACCGGCTACGTCGTTTCTGAATACGTCAAAGGGCCGTCCTTGCGCGATGAGATGAAGCGCGCGGGCAAGTTCGACATTCCAACCGCCGTTGAAATTCTGTCCGCCATCTGCGAAGCGATGGACGCGTCGCACAAAGCCGGCCTGGTGCACCGCGACCTGAAACCGGAATGCGTGATTATGAATCCGCCCACCCAAACGCCGACCGGCACGTTGAATTCGGGCATTTCAATTGTCGGCTTCAGCTTCACCAAATTTGCGACTGGCAAACACTTCGTCCCCGGCACGACCAGCAAGCTGCAAGGATTGGGGCAACTGCCGCTGCAGCCAACTTACCTAAGCCCGGAGCAGTTTCGTGGCGAAGAGGCAGATTTGCGTTCGGACATTTACAGCATCGGCGTCATTGCGTATGAGATGCTGGGAGGGCAGCCGCCGTTTATGGCCAAGCGCGTCGGCGAATTTGGCGTCAAACTGCTGAACACACGGCCACAATCGCTGCGCCAGCTCAATCCCGACGTGAACATCGTCATCGAAGCCGAGATTTTACGCGCGCTGGAAAAAGACTCGCTCAACCGCCAACAGCGCGCGCTGGAATTCAAACGCGAACTGCTGAACGGCGCGAATCTGAACTAATCGCCAACAGGTCGAACAAACAAAAGGAGCCTGGAAGTTGATTTTCACATCAACCTCCAGGCTCCTTTTGTTATTCGCCCGATTCGCCCAATTCGCCAGCGATCAAAATGCTATCGAATGCCGAAGACAATACGTACTTCGCCGGCGTTGGTGCGTGTGTTGTTCAGGCTGAAGCTTCTGGGGATTCCCAGAATGACATCCGCCGGTTCAGAAGCGTTGACGTTGGCAACGGCAATCGAACCAATCCCTAGATTGTCGCCAGAGCGAGCGCCCCACGCCGTAAAATCAGCCTGTTTCGTCGCCAGGTCGTACACGCCTGTCAATCCGGTCCGCGCGCCAAAGATGGCATAGACCGCGCCAACCGGATCGCGCTTCTGATCCAGATTATCCGCCCCCGGTGCGCCAATGATCAGATCGGCAATGCCATCGCCATTCACATCTCCGATGGCCAATGCCGTGCCCAATGCATCGGGAATAAGGTCACCATTGGCGCTGCTGCCGAAGATTGTCAGATCGTACGGGCGGCCTTTCAGGGTTGCGTTGCCATAGACCACATACACATTGCCTGCGCCCTGACGAGAATTTTCCGGCCCGTCTCCGCCAATCGCTGCCATGACCAGATCGGCCTTGCCATCCCCGTTCAGGTCGCCCATCACCAAAGATGTGCCCAACAAATCGCCCTCTTTATCGCCAAAAAGACTCAGCGACGAAGCCTGCGCCGTGGTTTTCTCTCCGCTGACGGTTGGCCCGCCCAGCCCCAGAAAGACTGCGCCGCTGGACTTCAAGCCGTTGGCATTGGCCAATGGCGCGCTGATGGCGAAATCGGCATATTCATCGCCGTTGAAGTTTCCAACCGCGACCTTGCTTCCCAAAAATCCAGCGGTAAACGTGCCGGTCACTTTGTAACTGGCCTTCGTTTTGGACAGCTCAATCGTTCTGGACAGTTGTCCCGAACCGAAGAAGAAGTATACAGCCCCCACGTCAGCTAGCGAGGCACTGGTCGAAGGCGCATCAAACCCCGGAGAGCCGACAACCAGATCCGCCGCCGGGCCGGTCTTTGTGTGAATGAATCCGGCAGCCAGACTGGCGCCAAAAAATCCGCTGCGCTGTTCGCCCGTGATTGTCTGGCTGGCCAGCTTGCTGACCGAATCGTTGGCTGCGACCAGATTGCCCAGCAGAACATAGACCTTTCCGGCGTCGGGCAACCCGCTGCCATCGGCCATCGGCGCGCCAATGATCAAATCATTCTTGCCGTCGCCATTCAGATCGGCGATGGCCAGGCTGGCCCCAAAGCGATCCCCCACGGCCTCGCCCAAAATTTCGACATCGGCTTTTTGCTGCGCCAGATCAATCGAACCGGCCCAGTTTGCGCGTCCGAAAAAGACGTAGACTTTGCCGTTATCGAATCCCACGCCATTTGCGCCCGGTGCGCCGACGGCAAGGTCGGGAATGCCATCGCCGTTCAGATCGCCCGTTGCCATACTGGTTCCCAGCAAGTCGCCATCATCCGACAACGATTGTGGCAGCTTGCCTGCCGCTCCCCAGATCGAAACCGAAGCGCTCTCTTTGGACAGGTCGTGTACGACGTCCAGAACTTTGATCTGCACTTGTTTCGTTTCGGTGATCGGCGTCGTGCCCGCGACGGTGGCTTTGAAGCTGATGTTGTAAACACCTGCCTGGGTAAAACCTGGGGTCCAGCTAAACTGCCCTTTGCTGGTGGCATTGTTGGGAAAGGTCGCGCCCTGCGGCAGATCGGTTGCCGTAATGGTCACGGCGCCCGTGGTATTTAGAATGACAGCCACGTCAAAGCTGAGAGGCTGTCCTTCGCTGACGACCTGAGTGTTGGGCACGGACAACAGCGAAACATCACTGACCGTGATGCGCACATCTTTTGTATCGCTCAGGGCTGGCGATCCGCTGTCTGTTACTTTGAAGCCCAGCGTGAAATTGCCTGCTTGCGTGGGCGTCCAGCGGAACTGCGAGCTGGTGGCCGTGACCGGCGTTAGCGTAGCGCCTTCAGGCAAAGTGGTGGTGGCAACAATGGCCAATTTATCCCCGATGTCAGAATCAGCGGCCAGCACGGCGAAGGAGAGCAATTGGCCTTTATTGACCGTTTGCACGGCAGGCACGGTTAGAATCGGAGCCTGATTGACCGGTTTGATGCTGAGCGTCACGATCGCCGGCTCACTGTCAAGGAAGCCATTATTGACAATGAACTGGAAGCGATCCGTGCCGTTGAAGTTCTGATTCGGTTTATAAATCAGATTGGGCGCATCCCCGCTCAGACTGCCATTGGTAGGCAGTGAGGTGATCTTGAACGTCAGCTTATTTCCATCCTGGTCACGCCCACTGAGCAAGATCGTTGCCTGCGTATTTTGATCCAGCGTAATTGTTTGAGCGCTGGCTGTTGGTCGGCTGTTTTCGCCGGTAACAATCAGCAGAAGGGTCGCCGTACCTTCCAGGCCCAGACTATCCTTCGCCGAAATGATCAGCGTGTATTCGCCACCTTGAGTCGCACTGGGCGCAAGGCGCAACGTATATGCCGTGGTGGCAACCGGAGAAGACACAATCGAAGCGAAACTGGCCCCGGAAACCATGACTCCGGATACCGCCTGCCCGTCAGGATCAGTGATCGCAAGTGGCAGGTTGATCGTCTTGCCCGCATCCATCTCAAACTTAGGCGTGACCAAAATGTTTGGCGGACGATTGATTTTGATAATCGTGACATCCGGCACTTTGGTGATTCCGCCGATGATCGCCGGCACAGGAAGGCTCAAGAAACGATCAACGCGCGAACTGGTGCGGCTGGAACTGACTTCAACCGTGACCATCTCACGATCTTCCACCGGCACGTATCGAAGAACATAGCTGCCGTCTCCGTCTGTCAACGCTTCCTGGCCTTTGAAACGGGCACTCGCATTGGGCAACGGCTTGCCATCGGCATCCAGCACACGACCCGTGATGGTGGTCGTGTTGCGAATGGTAGAAGCAAAGTAATAGCTTGTGACCTTGATCGCATTCGCTTCGGTTTCGATATGCTGACCGTCCGCTGACACGGTCACAGTAGATTTCTCCTGAACGAATCTCCCCGCGTCCTGGTCATATCTGAAAAGCACCAGCGGCATGCCGGCGGGAAAACCATCAGTGTTCGGAAAGATCAGTTTTGCTCCCGGACTCAGCGTTACGTTGAATGGTGTGATTTGCACAATGCTGTTGCTGAAATAGCCATAAGGCAATGGCACCGGCGTGCGGCTGTTCTGCAATTGCGTCAGAACAAGCGTGGCAGTATTCCCACCCGTGGGCGTGGTCACAACCGTGCCTGCGGGCACCTGAAGTTGAAACTCGCCGGTTTTGATCGTGACGGGAAGCGGGGTTGGTGGCAAAGGCCCACTTAACTGCTGCAACGCCGTGCTGCCGCCAGTGAGTGGAGAGCCGCCAACCGTCCCACTGCCGCCGGTGGATTGCTGCAAAGCGATATTGCCTGCCTGATTATCACGATTCCCCTGCGTGACAACAGTCAATGATGTTTTCGGGTAAGGAGGTTCGGTCTGAATCGGCCCGCCATCTACTTCGACAAAAAGCGCTTTCCCTCCTGGCACACCAGTTCCTCCTAGCATACCAGCCAATACAAACGTTCCATCCGAGCCGGTCGTTGTATTTAACATCTCACATGGCGCGTTGGGTTTCGGGATACAAACTCTTACCGCCGCGCCGGCCAACGGCGCGCGCGCGGTGTTTTCAACCACGCCACTGATCGAAGTCCGCACCAGCAAATCTCCCGCGCTTTTGCCTTCTCCCTGATTGGTACGAACGCTGACCGGACCTGTTTGAAGGCCGTATGGCGCCATGACTTTAAGCTGTGTCGTGGTGGCGGAATTAATAGTGGGTGCGTCATAGCCGGCGATTTTCACCTTGTTCTCATCCTTAACAGATGAAAAGTTATTTCCGTTGATGGTGAATTCCTCACCGGCCAATACCTGTCCGTTGGGATCAGTTACGACTGGTGGCAAAGCACCTGTAATTCCAGTTCCAGCAATCTCAATATCAACAACGTTCGATGTCCCATAACCAAGACCGACGACAGAAACCTTGACAATGCCACGTCCGATCAGCGTGCGTGGGATTCGCACGTTGATCTGCTCCAGCCCAACGAATTGCGGCAGCGATCTGACCTCATCAGGGACAATCTCAGTGCTCCCCATCAATACGCGAATACTCTCATTCAAATTGCCATCATCATTATCGTCGGCAGCTTGACGCACTCCTGACACATACAAGACCAGAAAGACCTGATCACTTGATGGCCCCAGCTCCAGGCCCAGATCAATCGGTTTGGTGATGTATTTTCCTCCGCTGAATTGCGAAAGCGATTCGTAACGCTGCTGTCCATTGATGGGGGAAAAACGAACGACGAGGGCGGCAGGCACGTCTTTGCCGTTGGCGTTGGCCGTAAAAATCGCCGGAGCGACGGGTACGATTTCTACCGTGCCCGTGGAAACCGCAGTCCCCGATTTGACGACAACATTTGCAGTGCCCGCCGCAGTCGCGGCAGGGATGACATAGTTGACCTGGCCCGGCGAGACGAAGAAGAGGCCGGCTTTGCGCCCATTGACCTCAACTGAGGTTCCTCCCAGATCTGTCGGCAATGGCGTTGTATTGGCAATCAAAGTTGTCGTCGCCAGTGCAGGTCCAAAAGCCGCAACGATGGATTCCGGTGCAACATAGGGAACGCTGCCATAAGCTGCGGCAGAAAGAGTTGTCGCCGTCTCTAAAGGCACTGTGGCAGCCATTCGCACCAGATGTGAGGCGCTGGCAGGCGGCATTGCCATTACTGGCATCGCCTTCACTGCTTGAGCGCGCGCCAGGTGTTCAACTTTCCCCCATCGCGCCGCGACGACACTCGCACCAATCAGCAGCGAAGACGCCAATAACAATACCAGCCAATTCCGTCGAGTTCGCGCGTTAACAATCGCGCGAACTCGTTCAATCGCACTTAGAACCTTTGGCAGAACCGTGCGGCTCGAAAACATAGTGACCTCCAAATGACGACCAACGCTCATTCTGTTTAGCAATTCAATTAGTTCAATGATGATGGGGCGCGAATCAGGGACAAACAACGAAGGCTTGCGACTTTAGGGGAGTAACGCAGCCGCAGCGGGATACTGAGACTCAGCCGCTTTATGAAATGAATCAACCGCGAAAATCGGTTGTTAGAGTGAGTTGCGGCTGCCCGGCGCACGCAAGAAGTATATCCGTCTAAAAATGCGATGCAAGCACTAAGATTGCGGCAATTTCGTGCAGGCCACAATCATTCATCAAAACTCCCATTGATTGATTTGCACTTTTTCAGATGACCAGATGACCAGATGACCAAATGAGTGGATAAACCTCGTTGTTGTCAAGCGGGTCGCCAGGTTTCAATTTCTGGAAATATTCGCTCGACATCACATCTTTAATTCCATTGAACGTTGCCTGCGCCGGCATAAATGCAATGGCATAGGCGCGTCGAGGGCGCTCGCTCAGATTTGGTCCGGCGGCATGCGCCAGCAATCCGTTATGAAAAACCGCTGTGCCCGCGCGACACGAACACAGCTTCGGTTCGATCTTTCGCCACTCCGGGTAATGTTTGAACAGACCGTCGAAATCCGACCCAATGCTGAGATTCTTATCCATTCGAGCAGTGCGATGGCTGCCCGGCAGATACTGCATACAGCCATTTTCAGGCGTCATGTCATCCAGCGCCAGCCACATCGTCAGCGCCTGCGTCGAGTGAAACGACCAGAAAGGCGTATCCAGATGCCAGGAAGTGAAGTTGCTCTGCGGCATTTTGAAGAGCGCCTGATCGTGATAAATCCGCACGCCACTCATGCCCGATAGTTGCGCCACGACACTGCCCAGTCGCGAGTCGAGCGCACAGCGGCGAAGCTCTTCGTTCTCTCGCGATGAGCCAATCACCTGGGTGTAAACATTGGCGTAGAAGCTGTCCTGATCGCCTTGATTGGTGTCGAGAACGCCGGAGAACCCAAGCGGCATCAATTTTGAGCCAAAGATTTTTTGCAGAGCCTGACGCAGAATATCCTTCTTTCTTTCCCCAACAATTGACCCGACCGAGGAGCGCAACCGTGTTGTCAGTGGGGCTTTCAATTCCCCGGATGCGGTCCCTTGCCGCAGAGCGGCCAAGCGGCTCTCGACAGCGGCTTCAGCAGCGTTGCGCCAGCGGGTCAACTCTTCGACATCAAGAAAATCCTCGATGGGCAAATAACCTTCTTTTTCGTAAACAGCGGTTTGTTCCTGGGTGAGACTTGTCTTCATTCGACTTCAACCTTTTAAATATCTTGATCCTGAGTTGCCTGAACGGGATTGAGGCGGCGGGATTATATGCACGAAGGGTAATTTTTATAAGCGCGCAGACAAAAATGCGGGAGCCGATTTGTCATCGGCTCCCGCAAATACGCTGCTTCAGGCTATGCGTTGAGGTAAATCTAGAAATTATGTGCCTGGCTTAGGCGCGAACCAGTCCCTTGAAGTTCGCAGTGTTGGCTTGATAACCGGGGAAGATCGCATTGATATTCGACGCGCCCAGGTGATTCTTCGCCAGTTCGGCAAAAACATCGCGGAAATCCGTCGTCAGCGCCAGATCACGTCCTTCATACAATTCATTGGTCTTCAGTCCTGGCCATTTGCCGTAGACCTTGCCGCCTTTGACCGCGCCACCCAGCGCGAACATGACACTGGCGTGGCCGTGATCGGTGCCGCGATTCCCGTTTTCTTTAGCCGTGCGGCCGAATTCGGTCATCGTCAGAATGACAACTTCGTCGGCGCGGTCTTTCAAATCAGCATAGAGCGCCGAGATGCCTGTGGCGAATTCGGTCAGGCGATTGGCCAGTTGTCCCTGCCCTGCGCCTTCATTCGCGTGCGTGTCCCAACCGCCAATGTCCGTGAAAGCCACTTCCAACCCGATGTCCGATTTGACGAGTTGCGCAACCTGGCGCAACCGGTCGCCGAACTGACCGCGCGGATAAACCACGCCTGTTGTTTCTTTATACTGCGCAGGATTAACTTGCTTGAGCATCTTGACGGCGTCAAAGGTCTCTTTACCCGTGCCGCGCAGCGCGTCATTGACCGTCTGCGCGTACATCGCTTCGAAGCCCCCCTGCACGGCCTGCCCCATCTCACCACCGCCTGAGCGGATGGCAAAATCGTTGATGCTGGTCATCGCAATGGCCGCGCCCTTGCCTTGCATCGTGCGCGGCATGTTGGCCCCCATTGCCACCGCACGAAACGGCGAGGCTTTCGGATCAGGCTTTGCCTGCAAATAACGATTCAGCCAGCCATCCGTCGTGCTCTTCACACCGGGCGTTCCGGCTTCCATATAATCCTGCGCGTCGAAATGCGAGCGTGTGTTATCGGGCGAGCCAACCGCGTGAATGATCGCAAGCTGCCCCGAATCGTAAATCGGTTTGAACGATGAGAGCGCCGGATTCAATCCAAAGAATCCATCCAGATCAATGGCCGTCAACGGATCGCCACTCTTCGGTCGCGGCACGGCAATGCTTGGGCGCAGGCCGTAATATGCTTGATCGCCATACGGCACGACGGCGTTCAATCCATCCATCGCGCCGCGCTGGAAGATCGCCACCAGAAGCTTCTTGCGGCCACTCTTTCCTGTCTGTGCCAAGGTGCGCGTCAGAAACGTTGGCGACGCCGTTGCGACACCCAGACTGGCCAATGCGATTCCGCTGTTTTTCAGGAAAAATCTTCTGTCCATGGTTCTTGCTCCTTCTTACTGCCGTTGAAATTCCGGTGATCCAAGGATCAGTCCGACAACTTTTGCGACATCTGCGTTGCTCGTGCCTTTATTCATTGCCATTGTTTGCTCGCCCAAACTCTTCTCAATCGTCGCGCGCGATTGCGGCGAAAGGTCTCCGTGCAGCAACAGCTTCGCGTATTGATCCACAATCCGCGACTGATTCAAGTCACCAATTTGGGAGCCTGAGGCAAGACTATCCAAATTGACGCGCGTGCCAGGAATTTTGTTACTTGCCAGTGCCAGAGCGAAGTTCATTCGTTCAAGCAGCGCTCCGGCATTCACCCAATTTTCCGCGACATCGGCGTAGCCGGTTGGCGGTTGCGCCATAAATAGCCCTTCGCCCATCTGCGCAATCCACCGATGGAATTGCGGGCCGCCATTGGTTTCCGCGCCAATCGCGCGAGCCGCACTGACGGTCATTTCGAACGGGGTTTTGATCTTCGCCCGGTAATTCTCAGCCGCGAAAAACTCCGGCGAGGTGAGCATCGTCCGTAAGACTTCGCGGATATCGCCGTCTGTCTTCTGAAATGTCTGCGCCATCCGGTCAACCAGAGCTTGCGGCGGATGATCGTTGACGAACTTGCGCGCCAGTTTGGTTGAGATGAATTTCGCCGTCGAAGGATGCGTGGCCAGCAGATGAATCACTGCGTAGCCATCTTTCTGCCCGCCACCCGCTGCAATCTTTTTGCCAAGCACGGTCTTCTCGCCATCGTCGTGAATCATGGGGTTGAAGATAAATTCAGCGCCAGCGCGCGGATTGCGCAACGTCCAACCGGTCAGGCAGCGCGCCACTTCCTGTACGTCCTTCTGCGTGTAGCCGCCATCAACGCCCAGCGTGTGAAGCTCCATGATCTCGCGAGCATAGTTTTCATTCAGTCCCCGCGTTGGCTTTTTGATCTTCCCATTATTGTTGAGCTGCGCCTGCATCTTCTCATCCTGCATTTGGGGATCAGGAGTCTTGTCATTTGGCATCCGATCCATTCTACGCGGATTCACTGCCGGATTCGCTGAACGCCCGGCAAACCTCCCACCATTTCCGCCATTGGCCTGAATGGCCTGTCGCCGGGCCATTGCCTTTTCCCGCATCGCCATCATTTGCGCATTTGGCGCGGCGCTCTGCCAGTTATCCAGATAAAAGAGCATCGCCGGACTTTCCGCCGTCGCCTTCAGCAAATCCTCGAACTTGCCGAAGACATGCGGGCGAATCACGTCTCGTTCGTACGTGGTTGTCAGCACTCGATCCGCGCCCTTTTGCAGGTACACGTTAAAGTGATTGAACCAGAAGTCGGTCATCACTTCCTGCAACTGCTTCTCGCTGTACATCGCGCGTAGGATTTTGGACTGCTGCAATTCAATCGCGACTTGTTGCGGCTGTTTGTAGCCCATCTCTTTTAATGTCTTCTGCACCTCGCGGCGCTTGGCGACTTGATCTGCATCCGGCATTTGACCGGGAGATGGCGGGTTTCCGTTCGCGGCTCCGGGCAAATCCAGGCCTTTTGCCTTCAGCGCTTCGCGAAGAACTTGTGGTGGCGGGTAATAGTTGGCGAGTTCGGCGTTGCTTAAATGAATGCTCTCGATGTTTTTGAGCTTTTCCGTGACGGATTGGTCGGAGATGCGGTCGGGATGGAGTTGTACATCCAGATATTTTCCCCAACCCATTTTCATCACTTGTTCAACATCGCCAGGACGCGCGCCGAATGTGATTCGGTCAAGCAGATGGCTGGACTTCTGTTCCTCGCTCAAACCTTTGTTCTGTTCTGCGCCTTTGGCCTTGCTCTTTTTCTTTGCATCTTGCGCCAGACTCAATGGCGAACTGAACGCCAGCAAGAAAGCCAGCATCAAGGCACTGAATCTTGCAATTGATCTTTTCTTCATTCCCTGCCTCCCAAGTCTCGATTTCCATTCGCAACTTAAAACTCGATGATGTGAATTGCAATCAGGTAAGCGATTGCAGCAATTGTATCTGATGGCAGGTTAGAGAGTAGGTGAACTGATTTGGCCGAAAAATCATATGCTAAACAAAAAAAGAACGGTTGCACAATTGCGTATATCCTCCCCCAAGAACCATACGCGATCGTGCAACCGTTCTATCTGGAAAATCTCTTCAACGCTTGATGTCCCCCAACATCTCCCGTCTCCGAGCTTTACCTAAACTGCTGAAGCATTGCTTGTCGTCCTGTAGTTTAGCAATGACCATACCATTGAAATCAAAAGAGCATTATTTTCATTTTTTTGTCCCTAAGTCATTGCTGAATAATAAATAAATCTCTCTCTTTGCTTTTGATAAAGCGCCTCAGTGACCTTGGCCTCTTCTCCGGATGAAACGAAACGCTACACAACAAAATATGTGTTGCACGTTTTTTAGCCATAGAGCTTCGCAGGGCTTATAAATTTAGAGTTTAACAAGACCGGCAAAATAACATGAATCTCTCAAACTGCCATTACCAAGGCCTGTTAGCCATTAAATACAGCCTTTTGACTTTCTACTCAGTTGACTAGATCAAAGATTGCCCATAGTCACACTGCTCTATAAGCGCACACTGGCCACATTTCGGGTTGCGCGGTAGGCAAATCTTCCTTCCATGAGCAATCAGGGTGATGTGAAGTGAGTAGTGTTTTTTGGGTGGGATCAATCTTTCCATCAACTCATGCGCTTGTTCATCTCTGATCTTTTCAGGCAGTAGTCCAAGACGGTGCGCGATGCGAAAGATATGGGTGTCCATTGGGAAGACTTGTCTTTGACAGGAAAACAACAGGACGCACGCTGCCGTCTTCGGCCCGACACCTTTGAGTGAAATTAGAAATCGCCGGGCTTCTTCCACTGAGCCTGTCTTCAGAAAAGCCAGATCAAGATTTCCGCGACGCGCCAGAATTTCATTCAAGATGTTTTTGATGACGACAGATTTCACGTTTGCCAGGCCACCTGATTTGATCGCTGAGGCAATGCTCAATGGACGCGCGCGACGCGCCGATTCCCAATTGGGGAATCGCTTCTTCAAACTGGCAAAAGCGCGGTCGCTGTTCACGTTGGTTGTGGATTGCGAAAGGATGGTGCCGATCAGTTCATCCAGCGGATCGTCGTGGCGGGTGTTGCGTGGAACGCCGTAAACGGCCTCCAGGTTTTGAATGACGAATTTTAGTTGCTCTCTTTTCTCGTCAAGATTAGCGAAAAATGGCGTCGTAGATTTCATTCATCAATCATCAATGATTTCGTCTTTTCATCAAACCTTCACTGCAAGCTCCAACGCAACGTGAACTCATATCGTTTGTCACCTCCCTTGGAACTATCGTCAATGCGGACGATCGTCGTGTAGCCATTCGCGGCAGCAGGCTGCTGCACAATGTCTACCAATCCACGCCCATTGACCGATACCAATTTCACCTCTGCCGGGGAGCGCGGCACCGGCGCGCTGAAAGAGGCGTGAACTTCGCGCGGCGGGTTGCCATTAACGTGGCGCACGGAAGCGCTGGAGCCGGAAATAATGATTTCATCCACGCCATCCACAATGCCATTCCAGGCGATCGTTCCATAACGCAGCGATGCCGTGTCCAGCCGCGCCTGTTCGGCCCGCGCGCGGCGATTGGCTTCAACGCTGCGCAATTCATCCGACCGCTTTTCGTATTCTTCGGTCTCTCGCTTGATCTTCTCTTCGGCGGCTTTGCGCATTGCGCCGTCTTCTTCGCGCTGTTTGGCTGCCAATTGTTCGCGGCGTTGGCGTTCGGCTTCGCGTTGTGGATTCAGCGCAGGCATCTGTAGTTCAGTGCTTGCAGGCTTGTCTTTCTCCACTGCCTGGCGGCGCAACGCATCATCAAGCAGCTTTGCTTCGGCCAGATTGAGTTTCACCGGTTCGCCGATGGGATTTGCCAGGCTGGGTTTGACTTGCAGGTTGTTGACGACAGACTTCACGCCCACGAGCAATCGCACAACATTCTCGGCGCCGTCTTTTTCAGGTTGGTGGTCGGCCTCGCCATTGATCGTCACGATGCCGTCTTTAAGCTCGAATTTGTAATGCGTGAAGCCCAACGGGTTGTAGGCCATCAAGGCTGATTTGACCGACTCAAGCATTGCGGAATCATCGGCAGGTGTCGGACTTGGGTTCGGCGAAGGGGTTGGAGCAAGAGCGGACAGCGGCTGCATCTGCGTGGCTGCGGCGTTGGCGGACTGCAAAACGTCTCGGCGCTGCTGCCGCCACAGCAAAATCGCAATCACGACGGCCAAGACGACCAGTCCAATCCCCACCGCCACCAGCGAGACTTGCGCGCCCGTCAGCAACGGGAACCGCCGCTTGGTTTCGTCTGGTGAAAGCAAGACAACATTCCGTGATGGGGCAAATTCGTCTTCATCGTAAACAATGGGTTCCTGTCGAAACGCGTTAACAGGAAGGACCGGGGACGTGACTGCCCTGCCACCCGTCACAGCAGTTTGCGCCTCTGTTGGCGTCGTCCCTTCACGGGCCACCCCGCAACGTGGGCAAACCTTCATCAGCGGAATCAGCGTAATGCCGCATCCTTTGCACAAGATCGTTTCGCTTGCCATCGTTCCCTCCCTGTCTCAATCGCTTTATTATTTTTGGGTGGTGCTGCGCCGCAATTCCGTGTTGAGCGGGCGCAGAATGACTTCGCTTGTCCATGCCTGGCGAGGCTGTTCCAGCATCGCCACGATCACTGATGCCACTTCCTCCGCCATCATCGAATACCCAATGTCCGTCTCCGCTTGCTGGCCATCTCGTTCCTGCCGTTTCGCCACGCGCGAAAAGTCCGTCGCGACCGAACCTGGAAGCAAGGACGAGACGCGAATGTTATGGTTGCGGACTTCGAGTGCCAGCGATTCGGTAAAGCCGATGACGGCGAACTTCGATGCGCAGTAAGCCGCCATTTGTTTAATCCCATTGCGGCCTGCGCCTGAAGAGATGTTGATGATCTCGCCTGCCCCCTGTCGTTTCATTTGCGGCAGCACCGCGCGGCACGTCAGAAACGTCCCCGTCAAATTGGTTTCGATCACCGTCCGCCAATCGTCAAGCGCATATCCATCCACCTCGCCATTCAAACTCAAGCCTGCGCTGTTGATCAAAATGTCTATCCGGTCAAACGTCTCGATTGCGGTGGCGATGGCTTGCGCAACAGCCTCTTCTTCGCGGACATCACAGGCCAGACAGCAAACATCCCGCGCGCCATTGGCTTCAGCCCGGACGGCAACGTCAACCAATGCCTTCTCTGAACGCGCCAGCAAACACAATCGGGCACCGCGCGCCGCCAATGCCAGCGCCGTTGCGCGCCCTATCCCGGAGGATGCGCCAGTGATGATTGCAACGTTGTTGGACAGCACATCAGTCATAGGCTTAATCACGCATTCTGTGACGCGGACCTCATCCGCCATGAAAATTTCTTCCTTTGGCGTAAGGTGAAACCGCGCGACGGCAAAATGGCGCGGGAAAACTTTGCCGAAAAATTCAAAGATTTGATAGCCGTTGGAGGAGTTTTAGAGACAGCGCAACTATAGCTCGCAGAACTAAAACCGCGCAAGCAGAGCGTCTTCCAATTCAAGACGCTCCGCAATTTGGCTGGGCCAAGTCGTTGACTTCATCTCGCGCGCAGCACGTTGGCCACATCCGGGACAGTGAAATGTATTGGCTGAATGTCGCGGTGAATACCACGAACGATTGAGATGGGCGGATGAGGTATGGATCAAACACGGCAATCGTTTTTCGAAAGAAGGAGAAACGAAGAAAGCCTGCCGGTTTTCACCGGCAGGCTTTCTTCTGCTTGAAGGCTAATGAGAATTACCAACCTCGATTGTTACTATACTGGCGGTAGCCTTGGCTATATCCTCTACGGAACCCTGCCTGGTACTCACGGCTCCCTTTACGATAGTGGCTGGAGTTATTAGGATCTGCGCGCCGGCGATCCCGAAGGTCTTCTTGCCCTCTATCCAGGCCATCACGGTACCCGCGTTGCATCTCGACGCTGTTTCCATATCCACCGTAGTTGCCATTACCGTAGCCATCATTGCCATACTGACCGTTGTTCCTGTAGCGTCCATTATTTTCATAACGATCGTTTATGCCGTCACGATCACGGTCAATATAGCCGCCGTTATTTCTGTAGCGGCCATTATTCTCATAACGATCATCCACGCCGTTACGGTTACGATCAATATTACCGTTACGATCAACACCACCATTGCGATTGTTATTCTCGTAACGGTCATCTATGCCATTTCTGTTGCGGTCAATGTTGCCGTTGCGATCTACCTGCACATTGGCATCATTTCTCTGCTGTTCCCCACGGGCTTGTCCCTGCCGATCCCAACCTCCACGACGTTGCCCGTCCTGCGCCTGAACTGTGGACAATCCAGTCACTGTTAAACCTGTCGCGAGCACGAACCCGAAAGCATACTTTTTCATGTTCTGTACGTTCATTGTTTTTTTGCCCGAAATGCTCAGCCTGCATAATTGCAACTGCTCCCGGGTCTCCTTTCGAAAAATGAAGAGTGCATTTATGGGGCCACAGACCTCTCGATTCTCTAAACAATGGGACGCGTTGGTGATTCGGGTTTAGCAGCTGGGTAAGGCTCATACTATGAGCAGATCGGTACACCAAAGCGTAGGAATAAAACTCAAACCGTAAGCTGATGGTCTTTTTCCGGGCGCCTGCTGCCGGGGCTGAAGGCATCGGAACCGCCGTTTGATTTCACTTTCGGCGAAACCGATAATTCCACCCGCTCATTTTGCTGACCGGCGCGAAGGACGACAATGTCACTGATGATCTGTCAAACTGCGGAACGCTTTGTGCCAAACACTGACAATCGCTGAAACGAACAGAGTCAAGCTTGGGGCAAAAGACGGCACTGATCTTTATAAACTGCCGCTTTCATCCAAGATGGGGAAAGGCATAAAGATTGCCGACCAAACGATGAGCAGATCGGTTGATCATCTCTGTTGAGGCAAAAAAATCATCCGCACAAGATCAGACAGACTCTAAGCGAATGTTCGCAGTTCAATGAATCTGCCGGAAACCAGAATAAGAACCCAGGTAAAAATCAGGAGCTACGCAAAAATTTATGCCCAAGAGCAATCTTTTCAAAATCGTTTTTCTTTTAACCGCATTCATCATCGCCGCCTTCAGTGTGCAGGCGCGCCCGGAATATTTGCGGATGTATGCTGCCGACCCGCTTTCCAAACCTGAGCTGCGCAAATGTTCGCTCTGCCACAACAATCCCGCAGGCGGCGGGCCGCGCAATGAGTTCGGCAAAGCATTCGCCGCCGCCGGGCTTGAGATTACGCCGGAGTTGCGCAAGAAATTCCCTGAAAACTTCCTTTCTGAAATCGGCGCGCAAAGCGAGCAGCCTGCTGTTTCATTTGTCCCAAACTCCGACACTGAAGCTATCGTGGTCATGAATGGCAAGCGATTTGTCATCAACACCAAAGACAAGACCGTCAAAGAACTGGGCGCTGCCGCTGTGCCCGTCGAAATGCCACAGGATAAAACCATCGCCGCCACGCGACCGCAGCCGTCAAAGCCACCAAAGCAAGAAGAGAAACACAGCATTCCGGACAACGTGTATCGCCCCGGCGATGTGCGCGTGATCAATCTGCCAACGGTCATTCCGATTCCGAAAGGATCGTTGTGGACTGACTTCACGCACCGCTTTCCATTCGGCGAACCGACCAATAAGGAACAGTTATTTGGGTTGGACAGCGTGGCCTCGCCATCGTTCGGCTTTATTTATGGCGTGACGGATCGGATTCAGGTTGGCGCTTATCGTTCGCCGACCAATCTGGGTAGGCCGATTGAAGTCTTCGCCGGCGCAACGCTGCTGGATGAACAGAAGGGCGATCCGCTTTCATTTATGGCCCGTGTCGCGCTGGAAGGCCGCGACAATTTCCAGCGGAACTTTGCAACCAGCTTCGAATTTACTTTCGCGCGCAGCATTACGCGCCACGCGCAGATTTACCTTGTCCCAACGATAACAGTGGGCGACCGACCGATTGGTTTTGCGCCTGACCAGAATCTGCCGGGCGAAACGGCGGCGGCGCTCGGCATTGGCGCGGCAGTCAACATTCGGCCAACCGTCGCGCTGCTGGCTGAAGCGAATATGCGGCTGAATGAAGCGTCGCGCTACGTCTCTGACTTCACCGGAATTCACCGCCCAGTCTTTGGCTTCGGCATTCAGAAGGTCAGCGCTTCGCGCAGGCATTCTTTCTCGCTGACTTTCACCAATGGTTACGGCACGACCTTCTCTCAGCGTTCAATGACGCGTGGAATCATCGGCGCAGACGACACGCCGCAAGGCTTGACCATCGGCTTCAATCTATCGCGCCGGTTGTTCTAAAAGACTGGTACGGTACCGCGCGCGTGTGCAAGCGGTTGTCGTGGGCGGCAAACGCTTGCTCACGGCCGCGGGACAGTAAAATGGCCGGCCCATCGCGGCCGGCC
>JBBQVH010000112.1:0-27251 GCA_038211695.1 Blastocatellia bacterium
GCGATTACCGTCCTGCGGGAGCGTCCGCGAAAGCGAAAGAGACAATCCATTTCGCTGAGAGGCATCCACTTTTTCAAAGAACGACCGAATCAAGACAATGAGTTCAATGCTTTACCGGCTTAACTTGGCGCACATGGGACGATGTCCCCGGCTATTGAATCCAGCCCTTTCAGGGCAGTTGGATGCCTAACGCACATGTGTTGATACCAATGGCGCAGGCACCCTTGCCTGCTGGAATTTGATTAAACAGACAGCAATGTTCCCCGCACGCGGTTGCGGTACTGAATGCACTCTTCCAGCACTTGCCGGTATTCGGCCACATCCACTTCGCGTTCGCTGCAGAACATCATAAATTCGCCGTCATCGCGAAAGTTGTCATCCCATTCCACCACTTTTTCATCCGTCCAATCAGGCGAATATTGCTGCATCTTCTGATCGTCCATGCGGTCGAAATAGGCGCGCAGATTGACGCCGGTTTCATCCATCGGTTCGGTGGATGGCTCTTGTTCAAAATTCCAGATCGGTTGTTCCATAAGCTTGGTTCTCGGCGTTCGCGTGAATGAAATTGAGAAGTTGAAAATTGCTGATGCCGTCGGTTGTGCAGTTTCAGCCCCAGCGGGGTGGTATGTTTATAGCCAATGTCGTGAAAGTCTGCTTTAGCTCCATTAGGAGCGATATGCACTGCGCCGGATGTCGCCCCGCTGGGGCTTAAAATTCGGGTGGCCCCTGATGCTATAAATATGCCGCCCCGCTGGGGCTGAAGAACCTGCAAAAGGTCAATGAAAACGGTTCAGCCTTCAAGTTGAAGCTTGAAGGCTGAGCCGTTTTCGACCTCTGCCAATGCCCTGCTACCGAACTTTCAGCTTCACGACATTGGCCGCTTTGCCATTGATCGAAACAACTAAATCAACGACGCCGGTAACGCCCGGCGGAATCTGCACGTTGAGCTGATCCAGTCCGGCAAAACCGCCCTGCGCGCCGGCAAACAGCGCAAAAGCTTCCTGCCCGCCGATGGTGATTTTAACCGCGCTCAGAGAAGCCTTGCGCAGGCCCGTGCCGAACAGCGCCAGGTAATCGCCCGCATCCAGCGGATTGGGCGAACCATCGGCATTGCCGACAGCGACAAAGTTCACGCCGTCTTTGGTGGCAACGGCAGCGGGAGCGCCCGTGCCTGAAGCGTTTGAGGTGAACAGGCTGGGCGCAACTGAAGCCAGGTTGACCGTGCCGCGCGCGATGGCTCCGGTGGCGGAAACAATTTCAATCACGGCGCTGCCCGTCTGCACGCCCGACGGAACCAGGAAGTTGATCTGCCCCGGCGCAACAAAAAACAACGGAGCCAGGACGCCATTGACGCGCACTTTTGTCCCGGCCAGCTCCGTGGGAAGCGGCGTTGAATTGGCGATCACAGTCATATTGGATAGATTTGAACCGAATGCGGCGGCAATGGCTTCCGGCGTAAGCGCATCAGCAGAAAAATTTGCCGCTGACACTGCGGCCGATGAACTCGCACTTCCTGGCCGAGTGAATGATCGCACGGACGTTCGTTCGCCGTCGGGGTTGAGCACCGTAACATTCACCGATTGCCCCGGTGCGGCCTGGACTTTCCACAGTTCGGACGACGAAAGTTTTGATAGCGCGTCGGCAGCGGTGTCGCGCAGGCTGCGCCCGTTGATTTCAATGTCAGCGCCCGCCAGAAATCCCGCGCCGGTGACAACCAGCTTGCCGTTTTCGTCAACGATCACGTCGCCGAGTTGCGGGGTCGAGAGCGGCAGCGCCAGCGCGTCGATCGTGAAGCCGATAAAGCCCAGCGCCATTTCGTCAATCGTCGTTTCCCCCCAACTGACGGCCTTCGGCGGAGTGTTCGGGTTGCGAAGGTTGTCTTTCGAATTGTCGTAGGTCGCCGTCAACTTCAGCTTGTCGCCGGCCGCCAGAACAACAGGATCTTTATAGACGTAGGTTCCCTGCCAGTTGTAATCCCAATCATCAACGTTGATCAGGCAATTGGGCTGCGATGCGCCGGCTTTGGTTACTTCGACTTTGATCTTTTTGCCGAGCAGATGCATATGCGGCGTGACAGTCCACATCTTCGCCGATAGACCGAACGGCACAGTGAACGGAGCGGTCACTTCATAATTCTTCGCTCCGGGTGGAATTGTAAAATTTCGATTTACCAACGGCAGCACTTGAAGCTGACGATTGACGGGCGTTTTGGCAAAGTAGAGACCGACAGGCGTGCGATCCGCCCCTTTCTCACCAGTCGGGTGATAGTGAACCTGAATGACGATACGAGAATTGTTGGTCAGCTTGATGCCAGTGCCGTCGGGCGCAAAATATCCGCGCGAACCCGGTGCCCATCCGCCCAGAAAATCTATGGTGTCGAAGCCCGGCCCGCCAAAACACTCGTAGCCCGGCTTTGGATCGCTATCATCGAGTTGTTTGGAAACTCCGTTTACGTCCGGGTAGGCAATAACGTGATGAACGATCTTGGCATTGCCGGGTTTGACGCTCAGCGCGCTGATCCACCGGTCGCCGCGCAGATCACCCACCGGCACGCTGAAACAGCGGAAAGTGTCGCCTTGCGGCGGCGGTTCGTAATCGGCATCGGGCGAGACAATCAGATCGGGCGCGCCCAGCGGCCAACCGTCCGGGAACTCAGTCGGCGTAGGCATATCTGCCGTGATGCCTTCCGGAGCGCCCCCATCCACCCAGGCGACGATGGTGTTGATCTCGTCCTGGCTCAAGCTGCGTACATCGCGGAAATCGCCACAGCCCGGCATCGGCTTCCACGGCGGCATGCGGCGCACAATCACGGCTTCGCGAATGGATTTGGCCCACGGACGCGTCTCCTTATACGACATCATCGAAAACGGCGCGATGTCGCCGGGGTGATGACAGGTCTGGCAATTTTTCTGGAAGATGCGCGAAACCTCTTTGCTGAAGGTTGGAATGGCTTGCGTGCGCCCATTCACTTTGCCAGTTTTGGCCGTTACACCGCCATCCGCCGATGATTTATCAGCGACAGCATTGGCTGCGGCATTCGCGGGCATCCAATAAGTCATCGCCAGCGTGGAAGCCACTACGAATAAAACCAAGAAAACAAAAAGTGAGCGTTTGGAGAACCAGTTCATCAGGTGAATCCTTTCGGAGGTATCCGTTTGTGTTGTGTAGATATTTCCCGCGCTTGGTTATTTGAAGGCAGGCGGATTGTAGAGGCTCGCCAGAGCTGCGGCAAGGAGATGTTGTAGCTTCTGCAAACTTCAAATGACCACCCTGTTTATTCTTCCTCTTCCTCATCCTCCACGCCGAAGTAGCGCAACCAGTCGCCCGTCTTTTCCTCTTTGATCTGCGATTCGCTTTGGCTGACGGTGGCGCTGGCATCGTCCATCATTTTCCTGAACTCTCCTGAACGCATGACGCGAACGCCACAAACGCGAACGCGGTCCGCCAGCTTTCTGTCTGAAGTCACAACGACCAGATTCTTCTTGTTGCGCTCGGCTTCGGCCATTTCGACAATGCGCGTGTCGGCGTCGGAACCTTGCCGCGCATAGAAAACCTTCACGCCGCGAAAGCTCGATCCATCAGGAAAGCTCAAGTCCGGCGCGCCGTCAAAGACCACTGTCAGCCGCAGCTTCTTTGCTTTGGCCAGTGCCGCCAGGTCTTTCAGGAATTGGCGGCGCGTAGCGGGCTTATCGTGATACCAGCTTTCATAGTCTTTGCCTCGCTGCCCGATCACATTGTTGCCGTCTATTAAATACATAAGGCAGGCACATCACGACAGGGAGATATTTCCTTTTGCCATTCGTGATAATTCGTGTGCATTCGTGGCAAAGAATTCTTTCCTTTAATTCTATTGATTCACTTCGTGCTGACGATCAATCCCCCACGCCCACAGCGGGACGATCCAGGCGGTCAAGGCAAACCAGGCCAGCGCACGCTCATTCGCCGGAGGCGGCCCCAGCAATCCATTCGCGTATATCAACGCCAGCAATGCGACCAATCCCCACAGGGCTAAAATACCGGCGATCCCTTTGGGCCTTGTCGTTGTTATGTACAGCCAGACGCCCGCGATAAACATCGGAACTTCGATCAGCAATGTGCCGATGATCGAATGCCACAATCCCAATCCGAATCTGGCGTGTCCGCCAGGGTAAAGCGGCAAGTCAGGCCGATGCGTGATGAAGTCCAACACCCAATGGCTGAAGACACCAATCGCGATCACCACCGCCCCTGTCGTGTAACGCGTCAACAGCCAGTATCCCCCGGCAAACAACAACGCCCAGACAAGGGACATCACCAAGCTGTGCGAGTAGGGCATGTATTCAAGATCGAAAGGCGTGAAGGCTGTAATACCCGGCGCGATGCGAACGCGTTCCAAACCGGAGAGTAAAAAGAGGGGCCAGAGCAGATCAAGTAGTATTGGCGCGGCCATCAACACGCCCAGCGAAGCATGTGGAGCAAATCGTTTTGAAGCAAAGCCAACCGCAAAATGACCGATGAACATTACGACTCCTCGCAAAATGTGGCGTGGGTTGTTTACCCGCGCCGTGACGCGATGACAGGCGCGGGTAAACAACCCGCGCCACATCACATCGTAAATTCCATTGTTTCGGGGGCATCGTAAAGCAAGGCGAGGGACGCGGCTGGCTGACCATCAGCCAGCCGCACAGATGGATCACAGATTATTTTTCAGCCAACTTCCGGCCTGCATTCAATTGATCGAAGTTCAGGATCGCGTTGAAGACCAGGAAGTAGCTGCCCTGCGTTTCGGCGCGCCAGAATGGATTGTTGGAAAACAGCACGATGTGGCCTTCGCCGTGCGGCACGTCAATCACCGCAGGGCGTTGCGCGATTTCCGTGCCGTTTTCGAGCAAGCCGGAAACGAGCAGTTCGCGCGCATCGGCATACCGCAACACCACACGCGGGCGAGCACCGGGTGGAATCAAACCGACGGCATTGCGCTGCATTTCAGTCGTCACCGGTCCCAGCTCCCAGACTTCAACCTTGGGCTGTTCGGGAACCGTGTCAGGCGCGCGGTTTTGCACTATGTCCGGATCATCCGGCGCGCCGCGTCCAGTCAGCCGGTCGCCGCCTTCGCCGCCGCCTCGACGGCCACTCCGTCCGCCAACGGAGTTGCTGACGCCAAAGATCGGGCCGCTGGAACAGAAGATCGCCAGGTTGTCTTTGTAGCCGTACAGAATCGGGCTGGCGGCATCTACCGTTTTCGAACGCACGACAGTGCCCGGCACACGAATGCGCTGCGAAGGCGAGATGGTCACGCCCGGCGTGAAGCCAAAGCTGACGGCGAAGCCAGACGTGTCGTTGGCAGTAATCAACAGCCCGCCGCGCCGCACAAAGTTCTGCAAATTCTCCAACCCGCTCCAACCCAGGCCCGGGCGCATGTCGTCAGTTTCGTCCGTGCCACCCAGGTTCGGCGTCAATGTGGTTTTCTTCCACGGCAACGGATTGCCAAACATTGGCATGCCGCTGACGACCTGTTGAGGATTGGAACGCCCGACCGGTGCAAAGATGATCACATCGTATTTGGCATTCAGGTTGGCATCTTTCGCCACGTCCTGCGTGCTGATGTAGCTATACGGCACGCCGTATTTATCGAACTCCAACCGCCACCAGCCTTCGTCTTGCGTGCTCAGCCAGGTGTGCATCATCGCAATGCGCGGCGCTTTGACGGCATGCGTTTTGACCGTTGGCGCGTTGTCCAAGGCAGTAAACTTCAAGCCGAGCTCGCCGCTGGCGCGATCAATGTCCGCAGCCTTTGCGCCACGAATGATGAATGAACCACGATTGAACTTCTGCCCGGCGACTTCAAACGGTTCTTCAGCGGCTTCGAACTGCGCGTCCTTGAACCGGTAGCGCAACGTGACCAGCCCATTGTCGGCGTTGTGATTGACGACAAACATTGCGCCGCTGCCGCTGATGCCACCCGGCGAGCGAACGTCGTTGATGACTCTTTCCATCTTCGCATCCAGCGCTTTGACATCGGTCACGCGAATAACCTGCACATTACCCAGTTCGCCAAACGTCCAGGCTGTGTCATCGTAAATGCTCTTCTGCGGATCGTTCGGCGACCAGTACTGATAATCCAACATCATATCGGCGATGCGGCTGTAGGGTTGATCCATACGCACCAGATACGTTCCCGCCGGAAATTCGCGCGTGCTGGGTTCCTGGCTGCCCCCTCTGCCACCGCCTCCATTGCTGGCATTTGGGCCTGGGCCATTCCCTCCCCCTTCGCCGGCAGCGGCGGCGGGTGGTTGAGGTTTCTTTTTGCCCGGCACCATGACCGTGAAAGGCGCGGTCGCGCGATGAACTTCGCAGCCCTGCGCTTGCAGCAAACGCAGCAATTCGGCCTGTCCGCCCGGACGCGGATCATCGCCTGGAAAGACATACGCCGCCGGACCGGAAACCTTCGGCTTTAGGATCGAATTCTTGCTCTTCAGGTAGAAGTTGCGCAGGAAGTACTGCCGATTCGAAGCGAATTGCGCCAGCGAAACCAGAATACCCGTTTGCTGATAGTTATTGTTATTGCGCTGCGACCAGATGGTTTTCGGCAGCGGCGGATTCTGTTTGTACCAGACGCGCTGGTATTCGCTGGGCGACAATGTGCGTTCGACTGTGTCCGCGCCGCCGTTGCCGAAGGTTTCATACAAGCGGCTGATGCCATTGTGCGATGCGGCGATAAACATCAAATAACTGGGCGACCAGGTATCGAACGTGCCATAGGTGAACACGCCAGGCATGCCCATTTTGGTCATTTCGCCGACGTTGTTCCAGCCAATGAAATGCCATTCATTGGTCAGAATCGGGTCCAGCCATGCATTGTATGGTTCCGCGCCAACGGTGTTGTCATACAGGTACGCGACTGATTCGTGCAGGTCGTGCAGCACCTGTGGCTTCCAGTGAGTGTAGGTGTTCAGCACGTTGCGCGTCAGCTTCAGGCTGAGCGACATTGAATCGCGGTTGTTGTCGTGCGCAACGTAATGTCCCCAGTAAACCAAGTTCGGCCAGTTTTTGCCCGGGTTGGCCAGATGCCAGTTGTAAACATCCACCATGCGGTCGCGTCCGTCCACTTCAACCACGGGCGTGATCAGGGTGATCGCGTTGTCGCGGATGTGTTTGATATAAGCGCTTTCATCCACCGCCAGGCGATACGCCAATTCCATCAACGCCGTCGGCGAACCGCTTTCCGTCGAGTGAATCGTGCCGGTCAGGTAATACACGGGCACTGTGTCGGGAATCAGGCGTTCCGCTTCGTCATCGTTCAAATTGATCAGGCGTGGGTCGGCCAGCTTGCTCAACCGCGCACGGTTCTCTTCCAGCTTGGCCATGTTGGCTTCGGAACTGACGGCAACGGCGATCATCTCGCGGCCTTCTTCGGTCTTGCCGATGGAGAAAACTTTGACGCGCGGCGTGGCCTGTTCCAGCGTCCGCATGTACAGATAGATTTCCGACGAATAGGGCAGCTTGTTCGGCGCCCCGGCCACATCGCCCAGCACGACTTTCGGCGTCGGCACCTTCGACGAAGCGGGCAGGTAATCCGTCAGCGGCGAATTGAAGAACGTCTCAGTCGTGTATTCGCGAATTTTGCGTGTGTATTCTTCGTCAATCGGCTGTTTGGGATCGCGGCCCGGTTTGATCGTCACTTGCACTTGCGCAAGCCCAAGGACGGCAGTGATGGCCAGCAAGCACAGACTGCGGATGAGCAAAGTCAGCGTCATAAAGTCTTCTCCTAAATTTTGATTGGTTTCTGAAACGGAAGAACGCGGGTAAGAATACGTAACAACGGCAAAAAACGAAACAGGCAGAAAGGCCTAATATTTATTTGGCCTTTCCGCCTGTCTACTTTTCTCCGCTAATCTCTTTTATTTAGTGAATCGCACTGTGAAATCGGCCAGCCGCTGACAAGCCTTTACTTCAACCACAGCATTTACGGCTTCAGCCTCCTTGCGCAGTTTGACGCGTTCGGCGGCATTCCAAGCCACCGGCTTGGGTGGTTTGTCGGCGGATTCAGCATCGGGGATCGCGCGGGCCGTCAGCAGGTATTTGCCGGGCGCAAGATTCGCGAAGCTGAACGTGCCATTGTCTTCGGCGTTGACTTCGGCAAAACGCAGTAAGTCATCTTTTGCTTCGGCTTCGGCGGGCAGTAGAAACACGCGAATGCGGGCGGGCAGCTTCGCGCCTGCCGCCACCGTCAGATTGCCTTTCAATCCGGCAGCGCCGTTGGCGATAGTCAGCTTTATACCGCTCAACCGCTCGCCTGCTTTTACGCTCATGCCGTCGCGCGCAAGGTCACTTGCAGCGGGATTCTGCGCGGCGCCTGCCGTAACGCCAGTCCCAATAGATTTGACGTACCACCTTTCGTCCGGTAGTTGCGCGATCAGGCGAAAGCGTCCGGCTTTCAGCGCACGAATGGTGAAGGCCCCCTGTTCGCTGGGCACGCCAACGGGCGATTCACCGAAGTTCGCGGTTGGGGAATCATCTTTTTCGTTGGGCTTTTCGGTGGGATCATCGCGCCGCGCGGTCACGACAACTTCGTTGACGTAGGATTCGCGTTTGCCTTCGCATTTCTGTTCGCCGCCGGGTTGCGAAGCTTTTTCAACCGTCACCGTTCCCGCCAGCGAAGCCAGCGCCGACATTGCCAGATCAACGCCGCTGACATCGCGGCCATTGACCACCACGCGGCGCGGCGCTGACGCCAGCGAAGCTTCATCGCCCTGCGGGGTGCGGCTGGCAATCAGTTCGTATTCGCCGTTGGGAATGCCGTAAAACGCGTAGCCATTCTGATCCGACATCGGCGAAATAAAGGTCGTGTTGACCACCGTGCCGGTGGCGGCCTGGCGCAAAACAATCGAAGACGTGTTGATGACCATGCCGCTACGCGCTTCGACGGGTGCGCCGGTCACTTTGCCGCTGATGGCGGAGCCGCGCTCGGCGCGATAACGAATGTCCACGCCCGCCGTTTCTTCGCCGCTGCGCACGGCCACTTCCGTCGCGGTGTCGCGCGTGGCCGATGGGTAATACACCGGCAAGCGGCCTTCAAAGGGCGTCGCGCGGGGCGAATAACTTCTGCCGCCGCCGATGGAAACGATGTACCCGCCGGGCAGCAAGCCGTAGACGCGATACACGCCGCGATCATCGGTTTGTCGTGGCGCGCCGAAGAACTGGCTCTGCTCTTTGGTGGGGCGTCCGGCTTCGTCGCGCACGCGCTCGACTTTGATTGCCGCACCAATGACCGCATCGCCGCTGGCGTTTGTAATTTTGCCGGTGATGATGCCGCCGCGCACCATTGTCACCGTGATTGATTCGCCGACGTAGACGTAATTCGCGGGGCGCGGATTGGACGGGTCGGCGATTTTGTTATTTCCCGAAGTGACGTAACCGGGGGCGGTGGCAACCACCCGATACGGCATAGGGTCCAGGCCATCCGCCTGAAAATTGCCGTCTTCATCGGTCAGGATCGCCAGCCGTCCGCCAAAGGTCTGCCGCTCCGCACCCATCCCAAACAAACCGACGCTGGCGTGACGCACTGGCTGGCCGTCTTCGGTAACGACGCGCCCATTGATCACGCCTGTTGCGCGCTGCGCCAACGCCGTGCCGGCCATCAACAGCGCCAAGGCTAGCAGCAAAATCGAAGACCGGCACAACTGTCCGGCAAGCTGCCAGCTTGCCGTGGGCGTGGCCGGCAAACCACTCGAGTTACTCTCCAGGACTTCGGCAAGCTGGCAGCTTGCCGGACAAATGGCGGATGTTATTGTTTTCATTTGTCGTTCTCCTTTTGCTGCGGAGTTATGTCTAGAATCATCGAAACCTCCTGCCGCCCTTCGCCAGCGACCATGACGATCTGTTCGGCTCTCGGCATTTTGCGCGACCGATCGGGGTCGGCCCAATAAGCACTTACCGTCAATTTGTAATTGCCCGCCGTCAATCCTTCCAGCAGAAACTGGCCACGGCTACCTACTTCCGCAAACTTCAGAGGTGGCCCCTTCTGCGGATCGTCGCCTTCATGGTGAATGTAGACAGTCATTCGCGCGCCGGGCGGCAGCGTTCCGCCTTTCACCTCAACGCGGCCAGCGATGCTGGCGTTGCCGTACGCAAAGATCAGGCGCACGCCTGTAATTGCTTCGCCTGCGACCAGTTCGAACTCTTTGACTTCAGCGCCATCACGTTCGATGCGCAGCAGCGAAACGCCCTTGGGCATGTTGAAGGTATTGACAGACAGGCGGCTTTTGCCCGGACGCAAGCCCCCAAGTTTGAATGTGCCGCCCGGCGTAATCTGGCCGCCGTTGGAACCCATCATCGTGGTGGAATTGCCTGAGTTCTGCACTTGCAAGCGAACTTTGCTCAGAGTAGCCAGAATCGCCGGGTCTTTGACGCCTTCGACAATGGCCGTGCCGCTGGTGCTGGCGCCGCGATACATCTTGATTTCCAGCCCTGAAATGTCGCCGTTGGCCACGTCGAATTTGACGGAGTCGCTGTAAGAATCGCTCTCGCCCCCGATCATCATCGCGTAGGCGTTGTAGGTGTTGGGCGACAGGCCTTCCAATCGGAACTCGCCGCGCGAATTGGTCCCGGCATTGCCCATCCCAAAACTGGACGAGTTACCTTTGGTGATGCCGTAGCCAATCATTACGCCAACCACCGGTTTGTCTGTGTCACCGTCAATGACGCGGCCACTGGCTGCGTATCCCTTACTGGCGCGGGCGATTTTGATGTCAATGCTTTCGGCTTCACCGCCCGCTGTCACTTCAATGATTTTGGCCCGCTCTTCTTCGGCGGCTTCGGTGTGAAAGGTGCGGCGGTACGTGCCGCCAGCACGGCCCACGCGCACCATCCCATCATCGGAAGAAGCACCCGCCGAGATGAGATAGCGCCCCGGCTCCAATCCATAAATCCGGTAGACGCCGCGATCATCCGTCTGCCATTGCGAAAAGCTCGGCCCCGAATTGGCGGCGCGTTTGCCGTTCTGATCCAGCTTGTGCGCGGTAACCTGCTCTTCGATCACCAATCGGCCATCTTCGTCCGTCACCTTGCCGGTCACGACACCGCCGCGCGTCATCGTGAAGTCAACGCTTTCCGCCGTCTCGCCTTCGGCCAGATTGACGGTCTTGCCGGGATTGAATGAGTTGCGTTCGCCGGGCGTGACGTGCGCCGGGGCATAGGCCGAAACGCGCAGACTGCCCGCCGGAAGATTGGTGATGCGATAGCGGCCTTCGGCATCGGTCGTCGCGGTGCAAGTCTGCGCGCCGCTGCCCGCGATCACCATACCGCCGGTTTCCTGTTTGACGGCGATGACTTCAATACCCGGCGCACCGTCAGTCCCGACGGTCACGCGCCCGGCAATCACGCCGGTCGCTTTGTTCGCTGCCGTCTGCGCCTGTGTGGCGATAGGGATGACGGACAAAACTAGAATTACCCAAACGAGTTTTAAGGCTGTTCTCATTGGCTTTCTCCTTCGGATGAGGGTGGTCTGGCAAAGTAACAGGGGGTTGAATCGGGCCACCGGTTACGATTCAACGATGTCGTCGGCATCATTTTCTGGCGACGGGAATTTGATCATTCGATAGATTTCGCTGAGCGGCAGCACGACGCCGAGCGATTCGAGTTTGACGGAACTGTCGAGGCCAATGAAATCGCCGCGCAGCCATTGGCCATCCGGCTGGCGCACGTAGCGCGTGACGTGCGGGCGATGCTGTTCAACTACCAAATATTCCTGAAAACTTTCGATGGCCTGATAAACGATGAACTTTTCATTGTGGTCGTATGCTTCGGTGGATTTGGAGAGGACTTCGACGATCAGCAATGGATTGACCAGCGCTTCAATCCCTGAGAATTCCTCGATCACCAGTTCGCCGCAAACGACGCTGACATCAGGCAAACGGAATGGATAAGCTTTGATCGTTTTGATCGCGGTATCGCCACCGAAGACTTGGCAGGGGCGATCCTCCAACAGATTGCCCAAAGCACGGACAATATTGGCCGCAATGCCGCCGTGCGAAATCTTGCCGGCGGCCATTGAAACAATCTCGCCATCGAAATACTCGAAGCGTTCTTCGGAGTTCTTGAATAGTTCGATGTACTCTTCCACGGTGTATTTCTTTTTCGGTGCTGGGATCATTGTGTTGCTCCATTGCCTGCGGGAATGACGGCGAGATTGTAGCGCAAGCCTTCGCGGCAATCATTGTTTCTTCGCTATTCGCCCGCGCAAAATCTTCCCCGGCTTCGCGCCGTTGTGGCTTCCTTTTTCGACAACGACCTGCCCATTGACGATGACATAGTTGAATCCGGCGGCGTACTGCTTTGGCTGTGCAAAGGTCGCGCGGTCGCCGACGGTCTTTTCATCGAAAACCACAATGTCCGCAGCCATTCCCGGACGCAGCAATCCGCGATCCCACAGCTTGAACGTTCCGGCGGGCAGCGAAGTCATCTTGCGCACGGCCTCTTCCAAACCCACAACTTTCTTTTCGCGGACATACAAGCCCAACACGCGGGCGTTGTTGCCGAAGCCGCGCGGGTGCGGAATGCTGGCGCTCAGCAAATCAATCACGCCTGCGTCCGATGCCACCATCGTGAAGGGTTGACGGAAGATTCGATCCACATCTTCGTCCGACATCTTCTGCAAAACCATCTGCGCGCCGCCCGCTTGCAGAATTTCAATGGCCTGTTCGGCTTGCGCGTCGGCGTCGGTTTTCTGTTTTTTGAGCTTGGTGATTTCGGCAATGTTCTTGCCGTTGATGGATGGGTCGGCCTGATGATTGGCGACAAAGGCGAAGGCAAAATTCGCAAAGCCGCCGCGTTCGGCTTTCTGAATCATCTCGCGACGCAGGCGCTGGCGTGTGGCCTGGTCATTCAATCGCTCTTTGGTCTTTTCAGCGCCGCCGTCGAACACCCACGAAGGAAACAGAATGCCGATGCCCGTGCTGGAAGCCGGATACAAGTACTGATCCACCGTCACCTGTTGGCCGCGAGCGCGGGCGTCTTCAACCATCTTGATCGTGATCCGGCTAGCGCCCCAACGGCTCTTGCTGGAAATCTTGAAGTGGGAGATTTCAACCGGGCAACCCGCTTGTTCGCCCACGGCCAATGATTCTTTGATGGCGTCTTCGATGGTCGCGTCTTCGTTGCGCATGTGCGTGGCGTACAGGCCGCCATACCCAGAAGCGACTTTGGCCAGCGCAAAGATTTCATCGCTTTTGGCATAGGTTCCGGGCACATATTCCAGGCCAGTTGAAAAGCCAACCGCGCCATCGCGCATCGCTTGATCCACCAGCCCGCGCATTTTTTGCAGTTCATCGGCAGTCGGCGGACGATCAAAATCACCGCTCATCCCAGCGTGGCGAACGGTGTTGTGTCCCACCAGCGAAGCGATGTTGATCGAAACGCCTTTCTGTTCCAACCGCCCAAACCATTCGCCCAAACTCTGCGCCGAACTGCCGCAATTACCCGTCACGACTGATGTGACGCCCATCCGCAGGAAGTTTTCCGCCGCGGGCAGTTCAGTAATGCCACCTTCGATGTGCGTGTGAACGTCAATGAAACCGGGCGCGACGATCAATCCACTGGCATCAATCACGCGCGCCGCGCGCTTCGCATCAAGTTTGCCGATTTCAGCAATGCGTCCGTCTTTGATCGCAATGTCGGCGTTGAACCACGGATTGCCCGTGCCATCCACAACGCGGCCTCCGGCGATCAACAGATCAAATTCAGCTTGTGACGACGCCGCAGTGCGATGAAATATCAGGAGGGCGACAGCAACAATCAACGTGCAAAACAGGAGTGATTTTTGAGCCATAATTTTCTTTGCTTGCGGGTTGGACTGGGTTGACGGGGCGTAATTTATCATTCCCCGGGAATTTCCTCCACGACGTATTCTTGGATTTTTCAGGGCGCGCGGCTATGATGCGCGCGCTCGCAATAACAAGTCTCTCAACTCGTTTCACAGTTCATGCCCGGAATCAAAATGGAATCGCAATTCATCGAGACGTGGCAGATTCACAACCGCATCCACCTTTACGTTCTTGATGCGATCAAGTCCGAGGCTTTGAATGGCATTTCGGCGTCAAAGGGCCGCAACGTCGCTGAACAATTCGCGCACGTCCACAACGTGCGGCTGATGTGGCTGAAATCCGCCGCGCCTGATTTGCTGGCCGGGCTGCCGAAGATTGAGAAGGAGCAGGCTACGGACAAAGCGTTGCTGCGCGCTTCGCTTGAGGCGTCCGGCAAAGCCATTGAGACATTGCTCGGCAGAGGCTTCACCGAAGGCAGGATCAAGGGCTTCAAGCCACACGCGGCGGCGTTCCTGGGCTACCTGATCTCGCACGAATCGCACCATCGCGGTCAGATCGTACTGACGCTGAAACAGGCCGGACACCCCCTGGACAAGAAAACGGCCTTCGGCATCTGGGAATGGGGCACGCGGTAAATCCCCTTTCACAGGCAAACAAGTTCAAGCAATCGTTAATTGAGGGAGCGCGGTCTTTCCCTTATTCCCATCAAAAATAGAAAACAAAACACCATCCACTATGACTCAATCCAACTTGAAGCGGGAATTGTTTGCCGAGTTTTTGGGCACCTTCGTATTGATCGCCCTTGGCGCAGCCGTTGTCGCGCAAGTCGTCCTGGGCAAAAAACAGAACGGCGATTACCTTTCGATCAATATTGCCTGGGGCTTTGCCGTGACGATGGGCATTTACGTCGCGGGCGGCGTGACCGGCGCGCATCTGAACCCGGCAGTGACGATGGCTCTAGCCGTGCGCAACCAGTTCGCCTGGGCGAAAGTGCTGCCGTATTTCATTGCGCAAACCGCCGGAGCCTTCTGCGGCGCGGCGACCGCCTTTGCCGTCTATCGCGAAGCCTTTCATGCCTTCGATGGCGGCATACGGCAAATGGACACAGCGGGCATTTTCGCCACCTATCCTGCCAGCTATCTTTCCACCAGCGGCGCGCTGATAGACCAGATCGTTGGCACGGCAATATTGATGCTGGTGATTTCAGCCATCGGTGACGCGCGCAACAGCGTGCCCGGCAATGTCGCGCCACTGGCTGTCGGCTTTTTGGTGATGGCAATTGGCATGTGCTTCGGATTGAATGCCGGTTATGCAATCAATCCAGCGCGCGATCTGGGGCCGCGTTTGTTCACGGCGCTGGCGGGCTGGGGTGGCCAAGTCTTCACCGCGAATCATTATTACTTTTGGGTTCCGATTGTCGGGCCGTTAATTGGCGGGCCACTGGGCGCGCTGATTTACGATTGGTTTGTCGGCAAACGCTTTCCGGCTGAGCAATAACATATTGGCTCAGTCCAGGCGTCTCTAAAGGAAGAAAATGAAAAGACTCGTTTTCATTGCTCTCGTCTGCGTCTTATCCACTGGATGTGCCTCCAGTTCAAGCACAATTCCAAGCCTCAGTGGAGCGACCAGATGCAAGATAACGTTTGTCAACCAACTTACCGGACGTGGAGACGAGCCATTAAAAGAACTCACCTCGCCAAGTGAAGTAGCAAACCTTGTTGCATTTGCCGATAAACAGATTTTGTCAGCATCCGACTGGTGTCATTTAACAAAGGTGCAAGACAGAAGTGCTGTCTTGAATGTTAGCTTTTATGATGGGAGTGAGTACAAAGGCACTCTCGGTATAGGGCCTTATGCAAAAGACAAATTCTTTTTGAAGTATCACAATATCGGAACAACCAAAGTTATTTGCATATCAAATAAGGAGAAGAACGAATTCGTACGTCTTATTGGAGCATCCCAAGAAGAATATGGGCAAATTTTTGATAGCAAGAATTTTTTCCCCTAACTCGATAGCTCTCTGTTCAGATAATCAGTTCGCAGTTTTCGAATGACAGACATCAAGCCTTCCACCCTATGTGGATCCACTTCGTTCTGCCACTTCCCTTCCCGTTTGAAATGCGATCCGATGATGAAGCCATCGGCTTTCGACCAAAATTCGGCAATATTTCTGTCATCCACTCCAGACCCAAGCAGCACTGGCAATCGGCAGTGAGCTTTGGCTTCTTCCACATCGGCCAGCTTCGGTGGATCGCCGGTTACGCCGCCCGTAATGATCACTGCATCGCCGCGCATGAACTCAACCGTTTCGGCCATTAACCCCAGGCCAATGTCCGCTGTAATTGCATGGGAGGAGTGTTTCTTCTTGATGTCGGTCCACACCTGCACGCGATCAGCTCCGATCATTTTGCGGTAACGCAGCAGCTTGGCGGCGGAAGATTCGATAATGCCTTCGTCGGCAACGTGAGCGAACACGAAGCTTTCGGCACGAATGAAATCCAGCCCGGCGGCGTGCGCGACAGCCATCGCTTCGATGTTTGCGCCCGCCAGTATTTGAAGACCGACAGGCAGGCGGCTTTCCGCTTTGACGGCGTGGCCGACCAACGTCATCGCAGCGACGATTTCGGGGCCAACCGTGCCGCGCAAGTACGGTACGTCGTGCATATTTTCGATGGCGATGCCATCAACGCCGCCATCGCGATAGAGCGCGGCTTCGTGCGCAGCCTGGGCAATAACCTCCGCCACGCTCTGCGAATTCGCCGGCGTGCCCGGCAGCGCGCCAACGTGAATCATTCCAATAACGGGTTTGGGATTTGAAAACAGTGAAGTCAGCATGTGGTTGCTCCTGCCAGAGGGCGTTTTTTTCGCACTCCGCAAGCGGTTATACTGCGTATTGATCAGCGTGGGCAGCGTGGGCAGCGTTACGATTTTCTCAACAGACAATTTGCGGCGGACAATAGCATCAAAAGGCCGCACCGGAAAAATGATGATTAACTTGATCGAACATCCAAAACGCAGAGCCGGACTTATCATTGCCGCGCTGGTTTCGGTGTTGGTTCATGTCATGTTGATCTTCATCATCCGCGCCGCGCCGGTCTTCCAGTTGGCAATGCATCTACGCGAAATTCAGTTTGTGGACGAAGACTATAATCACGCCATCCTGATTACTTTCTCCAAACAGCTTAGTTATCCATCAGGCTACATCGGCTTCCGCCCGCCGGAAAAGACCAAATCGCTGGAAGAGATCAAGAAGGAAGAAGAACGCGCCCAGAAGCGCAAAGCCCAACGCGAAGCCGAACGCCAGAAACGCGAAGAGGCACGTCTGGCCAAAGAGCGCGAAGAGATTGCCAAACGCGAGGCCGAAGAAAAGGCCAGCGCGGAACAGATTGCCAAAGCTGAAACGCCGCCCGCACCTGTGCCCACGCCGCGTCCAGCCACTGCTGATGGATATGGCGCATTTGGCAAGATCAATACCGCGCCCATCAAAGATCAGGTTAAACAGCTTTACGACGCGAAAAAAGAAGGCAAGCTCGCTCTGCCCGAAGGCAAGTTCAAAGTTGGCGCTGCGGGAGAGGTCAAAGACGACGGCACGCTGACCAATTATCGCATCACAACTTCATCGGGAATTCCTGAAATTGATAAAGCGGCCCTGGCGATCCTGGCCGCTGTCAGTGAAAGCAAAGCCTTGGGGCCGCTGCATCAGCTGAATTCGCTGACGATGGTTTTGGAGATTGACCAGACCGCGCAACTGATCGTCACCGGCATCACCGACAAAGAAGAGGACGCGATCAACATCACCAATCTGGCGCAGGCCGCGCTGCTTGTCGCCCGCTTCAAAAAATCCGGCGACGTGGGCGCAATGGCGATGCTCAATAATTTGAAGGTCACGCGCAGCGGCCAGCGCATTCAAGCCGTCATCAGCATGCCGCGAGAGAAAGCATCAGAGACGCTGACAAAAACAATGGATAAAGGTCAGGGGTAGTGATTGGTGGTTGGTGGGGTCAGTTTCTTTTCTACTGAGCGGTTCTTTTCACCCGTTTTATTTCCCAATTTCAATTTGTTGTTTGAGCGCGACGGCATCCCGGTTCAGCGGATCAATTCCCAAAGCCTGTGTGCAGTGCGCCAATGCCTTCGCCCGGTCGCCGCGCGCCAGATAAATGCGGCCCAGGCCGATGTGCGCTTCCAGCAATTTTGGATTCCACGAAACGGCGGCCTGGAGGGCGCGCGAAGCGCCCTCCGTATCTCCGCGACGCAGCAAAATCACACCGCGCAGGTAGTAGGCTTCCGCGTTTGCCGTGTCAGCAGCAAGCAGCGTTTGTAGCTCAGTCAGTGCCTCGTTTTCTTTTCCAGCCACAACGAATTGCCGCGCACGATCCAGCGCTTGTTGCTGCGAAATCTGCGCGGGGTTTGGGCGCGCTGGCTGTGCCGGTTGAGACTGGCGCAGCCAACGGTTGAGCGCCACGCCATTCAAATCCTCTTTCACCCGCACCAACAAAGGAATCTTGTCCAGCGCGACCGCCCACTTTGCATACACCGTCAGATGGCGCTTGGCTTCATTGTCCGCCTGTGCCGCCTCCTCTGCCTTACCTGCCGAAGCCAGCGCCTTCGACAAGATGAACCAGGCTTCTCCATCGCGCGGATTGATCTTGGTGGCTGCGCGTAACTGTTCCGCGGCGGCATCAAAGCTTTGATTGCGCCACGCCGCATAGCCGTAATTGAATCGGTAAACAGCATCGTTCGGCGCGTTGGCGACTGCGCGTTGCAAATAGGTCAGCGCGCGCGCGTAATCACCTTTGGCAGCCAGTGCCGCCCCTGCATTGTTCAACACTTCGGGCAGCGGGACGATCACGGCCAACGCTTCCGCCGCAACAGCCGCTTGATCGTACCCGTCAGATTTCCCTGTTTTCAGCGCGGCCAGGCTGAGAAAAAACAGGCTTTCTTCGTAATTCGGGTCATCCTTCGTCAACGTCTTTAGCTGTTTCGCGGCATCGTCGAAATCAGCATGCCGGTATTGCAGCAAGCCCAGCTCAAACAGCGCCTGCGCATAATGGCCGGGCGCGCCAGCACGATCGTGTTCCTGAATGGCGCGCTTCAGGAACGATTCGCGCAACTGCATATCCTGCGTCTGAATGGCTTTGACATAACTCTCATACGCGCGCGGCGGAACCAGCGTAGCGCGGCGAACCATTTGATCTTTTGTGTAAGGCAGCGACGGATTGCGTTCGTATAAAACATGCCAGGCCAGTTGCCCCTGCATCTGTTGCAGATCGGCGAGCGGGCCGCTGAAGTTGAAAACCTTGTTGCCAATCAAGCGTCCGGCTTGCGTTTCGATCAGGCGAGCAGAGATGGCAATGGTCAGGCTGTCTTTGTCCCCGCCGATGTCATATTCGCCAATCACGGCCAGGTTCGCTTTGGCGGCTTCGGCAATGCGGATCATGGCCGCGCGCGTCAGCAGATCGCTCCGGCTCAATCGCACCTGTTCAAATGCCAGATTGCGTTCATCGTCCCCAATGATCGTCACGCCCGGCACATCCAGCACGCCCGCCAGCAGAATCGCAAAGCTTTCGCGAATCCAGTTGTATTGCGCCATCTGCGAACGATTCTCAAACGGCATCACGATGACCGTATCATTTACCACATCTGCCGCCGCCGCTTTCAACGTGACGCAGGCGAGCAGGCAGATAGCCATTGAAAAACATCTCAATCTTGGTTTTGTCATTATTCTTAAAAACATCTTTTCGGGCCAGTGAAATTTGAAAAGCCGCGTCTCTCTTGCGCGGCTTCAGTCAATTGATGAGTGAATTGATCAGGCCGTGAGTCTAGCACAGCGGCGACGGTGAATCACAGAAACGGCCCCAGCCAGCGCTGCGCGACTGTCAAACATTGCGAAAAGCGGCGTCAGGTTTTACTCTTGCCGCCGAGCTTATCAAACCTCCCATAAACGTGACCTGAATCGCAAAGATGGAATTATTGAACTTCGATTTTGATGAACGAATCGAACGCGCCGAGACTCTGCCCGCGCGCTGTTATACCGATCCGGCATATCTAATTGCGGAACAACGCCACATCTTCAATCGGACATGGCAACTGGCCGGGCGATTGGATCAGGCCAGCGAGCCCGGAAGCTACTTCACAGCCGATGTCGGCGACGAACCGGTCATCATTGTGCGTGGCTCGGACGGCGAACTTCGCGGCTTTCACAATGTGTGCCGTCACCGCGCAGGTCCCGTTGCGCAGGGCGCTGGACGCTGTGACATGTTTCGCTGCGGCTATCACGGCTGGACCTATGCAACCGATGGGAAGCTGATCGGCGTGCCGGATTTTGACGGCGTCGAACGTTTCAACCGAGATGAGTTCAGCCTGCGCCCTGTTCAAGTGCAAACCTGGGAGCAATTCATCTTCATCAAACTTGATGGGCTGGACGGACGATCCAATCAACTCAGTTTGCTTGATTTGCTTGAAGACATTCCGGCGCTCACCAAACATTGCCGCGTGGCAGAGATGAAGTTCGCCGAACGGCGCGATTACGTGATTGATTGCAACTGGAAGGTCTACGTTGACAACTACGCCGAAGGCTACCACGTGCCGATCATTCACCCGTCCTTGATGCGCGAACTTGATTTCCAGCGATACCGCACGATCACCCGGCGCTATTACTCCCGGCAAGACGCACCGATTAAAGCAGGCGCTGATCCGGGGCGACATTATTCGGCGACGGCGGAGCAGACCGAGGCGCTGTACTTCTGGGTCTTCCCCAACCTGATGCTGAACATCTATCCCGACAACCTTTCGACCAATCTGATCGTGCCGTTGGGCCACGACAAGACACTGACGATCTTCGAGTGGTATTTCCACGATGTCGAATCAGCCGCAGCCAAAGAACGAATTAAGACGACAATTGATCTGAGCGATGAAGTTCAGCATGAAGACATCTGGATTTGCGAAGAGGTGCAGAAGCGGCTGCGGTCAATCGCTTATGACCGTGGACGATATTCGGTGCGGCGCGAAAACGGCGTACATCATTTCCACTCTTTGTGGATGGAATTCATGAAGGCGGAGTAATCAACGGCAATTTATGATTGAAGACAAACTGAAACTGCTGCGAGAAAAAAATGCATTGGCAGAAGCCGGCGGCGGAGATGCGCGCGTCGAACGACAACACGCTGACGGCAAGATGACGGCGCGCGAACGCATCGAATTCCTGCTGGACGACGGCACCTTCGAAGAGTTCGACAAGCTGGTGACCCACCGTTCACGCGATTTTGGGATGGAAGAGCAACTGTTCCCCGGCGATGGTTTTGTCACCGGGCACGGGCTGATTGACGGGCGCCAGGTGTTTGTCTTCGCGCAGGACTTCACCATCTTTGGCGGCTCGCTGTCGGAAACCAACGCGCAAAAGGTCTGCAAGATTATGGACCTGGCGATGAAGGTTGGCGCGCCGGTCATCGGCCTGAACGATTCAGGCGGCGCGCGCATTCAGGAAGGCGTGGCGTCGCTGGGCGGTTACGCCGACATCTTTCTGCGCAACACTCTGGCATCGGGCGTCGTGCCGCAGATTTCGGCGATTATGGGGCCGTGCGCGGGCGGCGCGGTCTATTCGCCGGCCATCACCGACTTCACGCTGATGGTCAAAGACACCAGCTATATGTTCATCACCGGTCCCGAGGTTATCAAAACCGTCACCCACGAAGACGTGACGAAAGAAGAACTGGGCGGCGCGATGACGCACAACCAGACCAGCGGCGTGGCACATTTCGCGACAGAGAACGAAGAAGATTGCTTGCGCACAATCCGCGAATTGCTGTCGTTCATCCCGTCGAACAATCTGGACGATCCGCCGCGCATCGCCTGTGACGATCCCGTGGATCGCGCCGACGAAGCACTGAACACCATTGTTCCGCCAGAATCGAACAAGCCCTACGACATCCGCCAGATCATTACCAAAGTCGTGGATAACGATTACTTCTTCGAGATTCAGGAGCACTTCGCGCGCAACATCGTCATCGGCTTTGCGCGATTGAATGGCCAGCCCGTCGGCATCGTCGCCAATCAACCGAACTTTCTGGCTGGGGTGTTGGACATTGACGCTTCAGTCAAAGCCGCGCGCTTCGTGCGCTTCTGTGATTGTTTCAACATCCCGATCATCACCTTTGAAGACGTGCCCGGATTCCTGCCCGGCGTCAATCAGGAGCACGGCGGCATCATCCGTCACGGCGCAAAGTTACTCTACGCCTACGCCGAAGCGACTGTGCCGAAGATCACCGTCGTCACGCGCAAAGCCTACGGCGGCGCCTATTGTGTGATGGGATCGAAGCACATTCGCACCGACATCAACTTCGCTTACCCAACGGCGGAAATTGCCGTGATGGGCGCGGAAGGCGCGGTCGGCATACTCTATCGCCGCGAAATCATCGCCGCCGATGACGCTGACACGGCGCGCCGCGAAAAGATCGCGGAGTATCAGGACAAGTTCGCTTCGCCTTACGTCGCCGCCGAACGCGGCTTCATTGACGAAGTGATCGAACCAAAGCACACGCGGCGAAAACTGATTCGCGCGCTGAAGCTGCTGGAAAACAAACGCGACACCAATCCGCCGCGCAAACACGGCAACATCCCACTCTGATAAAACCGATGAAGATTGTTGATATTCGCCCAACCACCGTCACCGTCCCGCTGGAAGCGCCGCTGCGCCACGGCAACGGCTGTCATTGGGGACGCTTTGTCCGCACCATTATCGAAGTCGAAACCGATGAAGGCTTGATTGGCCTGGGCGAAATGGGTGGCGGCGGCGAATCCGCCGAAGCGGCGTTTCGCGCGATGAAAAGCTATCTGGTCGGCCACGATCCGGCGCGGCTGGAAGAGATGCGCTTTAAAATCGCCAACCCGACGGCATCGCTTTACAACAACCGCACGCAGATTCTGGCTGCGCTGGAATTCGCCTGCCTGGACATCATTGGCCAGAAGTGGGGCGTGCCGGTCAGCGAATTGCTGGGCGGGCGTTTGCAAGATAGCGTGCCCTTCGCCACTTACCTTTTCTTTCGTTACCCAAACCCGAAAGACGGCAGTGGCGAAATCCGCACGGTGGATCAACTGGTCGCCCAGGCGCGCGAACTGAAAGCGCAATACGGCTTCACCTCGCACAAACTGAAAGGCGGCGTCTTTCATCCCGATTACGAATTGGAGTGTTACCGCGCCGTCGCCGAAAGCCTGAAAGGCGACCGCTTCCGCTACGATTGCAACGGTGTGATGTCCACCGAACAAGCCATCCGCTTCGGCCAAGCCATCGAAGACCTGAACAACGATTATCTGGAAGACCCCGTCTATGGCCTGCACGGGATGCGCCGCGTGCGCGAAAAAGTGCGAATGCCGCTTTCGACCAACACTGTCGTCATTAACTTTGAACAACTGGCGGCTAACATCTTGAATACTGCCGTTGACGTGATCCTGCTGGACACGACTTTCTGGGGAGGCATTCGCCCGTGCGTCAAAGCGGCTGGCATCTGCGAAACCTTCCAGCTTGGCGTCGCGGTGCATTCATCGGGCGAGCTTGGCATTCAACTAGCCACGATGCTGCATTTGGGCGCAGTCATTCCAAACCTATCTTTTGCTGCCGATGCGCATTATCATCACTTGGCCGATGACATCATTAAGGGCGGCAAGTTCAAATACGAAAAGGGAGCCATCGCGGTGCCAACCGCTCCCGGCCTGGGTATCAAACTTGACCATGACAAACTCGGCGAATATAGCGAATTGTACAAACGGCTAGGCGGATATCCTTATGATCAGGACCCGTTGCGGCCCGGATGGGCGCCAACCATTCCGAATAACCGATGGGCTGACCCAATGGATGCGCGACGGCCTGCGAACATCCGCTTTTGACGCGCAACGCAGAGAACGTCAGTACTTAAGCCTGGGCCGGCCACTTGCTGAAGCAGGCGTGTAATATTGCGCCGGAGGTAGCACAGGCTGCTACTTAATCGAATAGGCCATAGCCACAATGCAGGCGCAGTTTGCCCTGCAACAAAAGGAACACATAACATGAAACATCCCCCAGTGTTGTTTCTGATTCTGATTCTGGGCACGGGGTGCCCACCTCAACCAACGCCGCCAATAACTTCGAATACGGGCGTCTGCCAAGCTCAGCTTTTCTTCGCGGACATCAACACTCAGGGCAAAGTTGTCACCAATGGTAATACGCTCATCTTTATTGATGATCAGCAGGTTGCAGGAAGCAGTGACACGTTTTCGATTGATGCATCAAATGTTAGTAGCAAAAACCAGCAGCCAACTACTGTCTCGATCTATACCTACGGTATGATCAGATACCGGGGGAGGCAGGAAAGACATCTGACGTTCCGCTTTACCTACGGAAACTGCAATTCGATTGTAGTGGGCTGGCCGTATGGCATTCCGCCCACACAGCATCCTCGAGGGAAATCGCACCGTGATTCTTGCAGCGACCCGTTAATGAACAGATGGGCCAGGCATGAAAGGACGCTGCGTACTGACCCCAGAGGCGAGTTGATTGTTTCAGACAGGAAGATATTTTTTGGCACCAGGGCGAGAGCCAAATACCAATGGGATTTCAGAGACATTAGGTCCATGAGCTTGGACCCGACAGGTTTCGTGCTGCGAATTACTCCGGTCGAAGGCAGCGAGTTTACGTTCGACATTCTGGACAGGGCAATTTCTCCGGATTTGTTCGATAAGATCAGTGATTGTATCTTTCGGCAGTAATTCGCCAGTAAAGGCAATCCGAGGGACAATCGTCAGGGCACACCGCCTTTTGATCTTACCAGGGCAATTGCATTGAATTAAGCATTGCGAAGCAGCGCTCAGAGTTCACGCTTCAGCGTGTCTGAATTCGGGCAACACGCTGAAGCGTGAACTCTGAACAACGCTTTCGATTTTTACTTCTTTTATGAACTCTCTTGAAACATCACGCCGCACGTTTCTGTTAGCTTCCATCGGCCTGACCGCCACGCAGCTTGCGCGCGCGCAAACCAGCTCACCGCTCACTGCCGGACAGGTGATTGACCGCATCAAAGCCAACGTCGGCATTCCGTGGCGTACGCAAACCGCGGACAACATCATTGCCGGCACGGCGGAAACATCCGTCAAAGGCATTGCCACAACGATGATGGCGACGCTGGATGTCGTCCGGCGCGCCGCCGCTGCTGGCAAGAACCTGGTCATCACGCACGAATCCACGTTCTTCTCGCACCAAGATCGCACAGACCAAATCCAGCAAGACCCGACCTATCAGTTCAAGCTGGATTTCCTGAACAAAAACAAGATGGTTGTGTTTCACTTCCACGATCACTGGCACGGGCGAAAGCCGGACGGCATCGCCGTGGGAATGATGCGCGAACTGGGTTGGGAGAAATACGCCGACCCGCAAAACCCGAAAAGCTTTACGTTTCCTGAAATCCCACTGGCACGCCTGGCCAAAGACATCGAAGCCAAGCTCAAGATTCGCACGATGCGCGTCATCGGCGATCCGAAATTGCCGGTCAAGCGCGTACTGGCAAGCTGGGGCAATTGCAGCTTGATGCCGGGCATTCCGTTTCTGTCTCGACCGGACGTTGACGTGTTGATCGTCGGTGAAACCCACGAATGGGAATTGGTGGAGTACGCGCAGGACGCGATTGCTTCAGGCCAGAAAAAGGCGCTGATCGTCTTGGGACATGTCGTGTCAGAACAAGCCGGGATGAAGTATTGCGCCGAATGGCTGAAGGGCTTTGTCACCGAAGTTCCGGTTGAATTCATCGCGGCGGCAGAACCGTTCTGGCGTCCCGACAAACCCGCTACAAACTGACCATCGCGTACGGTGAGAGGAATTAGTCCATTTCACTATCATTCGGGCAAGCTTTCGTGCTGGATTTGAATATGAACCGCGTGGTCGAACCGGGCGCGTTCGAGATTATGGCGGGAAAGAGTTCGGTGAACTATCAGGAGGCGAAGCTCGAAGTTGTGGCGAAGTGATCAGAACAAACCACCAAGGACAATCATGTTATTCCAAGGCTCATCTGACTCATTGTTCAATTGCTCAACTTGTGGACATCTCTTTCCGCAGGGTTTGATCGAAATACCTTGCCCAAAATGTGGCAATACATCATTTACACCGTCTCTATCGCCCGAATCTGAAAGTGCCATGGATTCTATGGCATTTCGTGTAAGTGTTCGCACTTCTTATTCATCAGACCACATCAAGTCGGCGGTGATATTCGCAAGAAAGAGCGCCGAGATAGAGGCTGCTTTCGATTTTGGGCATCGCAATGAAAACGAGGCGTTCGTAATGGCGAGCATTTTTGCTGCCACGGCATTTCTTGAAACTACTATCAATGAGCTATTTGCAGATGCTGCCGAGGATGGCGAGACGGACATAAAAAAGGCTGACTCAGATGTTGCAGCGTTAATGGCTAACCTATGGACCCTAGATGTGCCGAGAACCGCTTCATTCTCAATTTTGAAGAAGTATCAAATAGCTCTCGCTTTGGCCAAGAAAGAATCGTTTAGTGCAGGAGCATCTATATATCAAAATGTTGATCTAGTTATCATACTTCGTAATTACTTGATTCATGCTGAGCCAGAAAATATTACCTGGTTCACCGTAGGAAAAATCGAACCTCATAAGCCAACCAGCCGCAAATTAGCAGAAGGCCTAAAGGGAAAATTCCCTGTCAATAAATTAATGGAAGGTTTCGGAAATCCATTCTTCCCAGACAAATGTTTAGGGCATGGTTGTGCTAAATGGGCAATAGAGTCCTGTGTAACGTTTACTGATGAGTTCTTCTCAAGGATGGGGTTAAAGGCACCATACGATGCTTTCCGAAATGATCTTCAATGATGATAAACAACTGAAAACCGATAAGCGAATTTCAGTAAAATACAATGAAAAAGGCGGCTAATCACCTTACAAAAACACTATGAAAGCAATCGAGACAATCTACAAAGGATTTAAGTTTAGAAGTCGCCAAGAGGCTCGGTGGGCTGTTTTCCTTGACGCACTTAACATAAATTGGGATTACGAACCCGAAGGGTTCGATCTTGACGGAGTTTGGTATTTGCCAGACTTTCACTTACTTGATGTAGCTCCCAGCACCTGGCTTGAAGTAAAAAAGCAACTTCCAGATAATGAGCGCGAGTTCAATAACATACTCTAAAAAGCTATCAAATTATCTCAGCATAAAAAAGAAAATGTCGTTATTCTTTTTGGTAGTCCTTATCCTGGAGAATACAACATGTTTTTTATTGGATATTCTGGTGAAACAGACTCCTTGGTCATACCTGCTTACTTAAAATATCCGGTAGTGGTTCATGTGGGGGAGATGTGTCAGTAGCCCGACCGTGAGGGAGGGCCGCCGTACGCCACGCCAGCCCTTGCTCACGCGCGGGCTACTGACACGTGGTTGCATCGTGCTCTCTCTCTTCACTGAGCCACTACCA
>JBBQVH010000113.1:0-27124 GCA_038211695.1 Blastocatellia bacterium
ATGACGTTGTATTCGGGCTTTTCCTGCTTTTCTCGTGTTTGATTCAAGTTTGATTTGTGTCCTGCGATGATCTCTTATTGCGGCGCTCAGACGCCTATCATTGCAGGGCTTGGCTCAATTTTCAAAACTTGCAACCAGTTCCATGCAACGCGGCTTAGACGATGAATTTATCACCTGTAGACGATTTTCTTATAAAAAGACTTGGAAGTAGCAGCGCATTAAAGCTGATGCTATCCCACCTGTATATCGGGAGATGCGCGGCATTTCTGTTGTTAGTCAGCAATTCCCGGTTTAGAAATTCCGCTTTGACTCATCCCTGCAAAATCAATGGTTTAGCAGGGTCAAGCTAAGAGAAAGGTTACCGTAAGTTCAATGAAATCGTCTAAACCGGGAATTGCTGGTTGTTAGTGCTTCGAGTGGCTTTGCACAAACCGCCCTTCCTGCACAAACCGGTAGCGGTCTGCACAAATCGGTCGCTGCGCAAAAGCGACTTTCAGAATAGCAAAGGCCGGAAGATTTGCCTTCCGACCTTTAGTGCCAGCACATTCGTCGCAGCTACAGAGACGGGGTTAAGCCTTTAACTTTTCCTCGGTCTCGGGTTTTAAGGTAATTGCACCATGCTCAGCCTCGTATTTCTCAAGATGTCTAGCTAGTATGATTGAAAATGCCTTTGCGTGTTGAGGTGACATTACTACCGATGCCCTGTTCTCAATTCTGGCCCCTCTTTTATCACCTGTATCCATTAACTCGCCGAAGATCAATCTAATGTCCCACGGTGAGACCATTAGGTTTACACTGTTCGCGTAGGTTGACATATAACCCTCTCCGCGCACCTGTTCCACATCTGCCATTTCCATCTGTAGGGGCCTCTGGTCTATTTCTGCTTTTTGTTCGTTAGTCATGATTTCTCCTTAATCTATGCAGCATCTTCAAGGACGACTTTTAAGTCACGTCCTAGCTGCTCTTTCCTTACTTGACCTTGCGTACTTCCGGCACTGAAGATTGGAAATACGTTTTTAGCCATAAAGTTAAAGCTGAACTGTTCTATCGAAGTAGATGCTTTTCGTTGTCGAACTTTGGTTCGTTTTATATCTTGCGTTGAAGTTGCTTCGTCAGGAACCTCATCTAAGGAATCTCGCAATTCGGCTAAAATTTTGTCAGACGGTTCCGGTGATAGTTTTTCCGGCGATAGATCATCAACCCACTCTATCAGCTTATCTATTGGCTCAAAGCGAACTACCAGCGCAACGTCAAAAGCCTCAGCGAGCTTAACTAAGGTTTGCACGGTTAAATTGCTTGCTCCCTTGTTTTCAATGCGAGAGATTACTGTCTGCGTAGTTTCCGCCAGTTCGGCTAAATCAGATTGCTTCATTTCGCGCGCTGCGCGCAACGCGCGAATCTGAAATGGGATACCTTTATTGATCTGACTGGCAATAAAAAGCCGCCTGTATTCCTTGTCAGTCAGCTTAGAGAAAAGCTTAGAATTGATAATCCGTGTATTCATGAATGCAACTCCTGTCTGTTAAGACCAACTTCCTTCTCTTACGCGCAGTCTCTATCGCATCTCTGGGATCGTAAATCTTCATCTTTTTCTGCGCGCCTATCAGCATGACGTACTGCTTCTCGTCCGACAAAAAGAACCCGAAGACTCTATGTTGCAGGCCATTCGCCTTAAATCTAATTTCGCTTATTTCTGCGTCAAAGGGTGAGTATTCAGGACGCGTCCAAAGTTGCCGGGGCGTAACTGATAAAAACCTTAACGTGTCATGGAGTTCTATTTCAGCTTCCATTGCTAAATCTTTGGCCACCCATTGGGTGATCACCCTGCGTTGACCCAGTGTTGCAAATTCCATGAACGCCCAAAGCTTCATATGGATTTATATATCATAATTGCTATATTAGCAACGGGAAAACTTGACCTGCGTATGTCTTTTTTGCTATACTACACAAGTCGTAAAAAAAAGGGCTAGCGAAAGCTGGAAACTCTCACTAGCCCTGTTCTTTGATGGTGGCGTCGCCAAGTGGTTAAGCCGGATTCCCGGCAAGGATTCAATCACGGGTTCGATTCCCGTCGCCACCTTCAGGTCTTACAACAGAGTCCCGACAGAAGCTGGAACCTCTACCGGGACAGTCCAACCGCACAGCAAAGGCCGCACGATCTTGCAAATCAATTATCGGCCTTTCCTGTGTGGCTTTCAAGGGGAGAGTCACAATGTCAGAACAATCAGAGAGACAAGAGCGCGGATTGATGATCGCAGCCAAAAGTCGAATCACACAAACAGACGGCCTCTGGCGCGTTCCTTCAGCCAGCAACTACGCGCCGTTTTACGAAGTGAACGCTGATCCTGCAAATCCTCAGTGTACCTGCCCAGACTTTGAGAAGCGCCGCAAACGTTGCAAGCATATTTACGCTGTCGAGATTGTCATAGAGCGTGAATCCAGTACGGTCACCACAACGACCGGCGACACCACCACAACGACCACCACGGAGACGGTTAAGGTAACGAAGAAGATTACCTATAGCCAAGACTGGGAAGCCTACAATCAGGCGCAGACACAAGAGAAGGCCATCTTTCAAAAGCTTCTCCACGATCTATGCAGCAACATCGTTGAACCGCCACAGCCGCTGAATGGCGGGCTTCGCTTGTCTTACCGCGATATGCTTTTCTCTATCGTCTTCAAGGTCTATTCAACGGTGTCAGGCCGTCGCTTTATGACAGACCTGAACGAAGCGAAAGGCAAGGGCTACATTGAAAAAGCGCCCCACTTCAATAGCCTGTATAACTACATGGAAATGCGGAATCTGACTTCGGTCTTGACCGAAATGATTAAGGCCAGCAGCTTACCGATGAAGGCTATTGAAACAGACTTTGCGGTTGATTCATCAGGCTTCACGACTTGCCAATATGTGTCTTGGTTTTCGGAGAAGTACGGGAAAGAAAAGACGGCGAATGTTTGGCTGAAGGCTCACCTGATGACAGGCGTCAAAACACACATCGTGACCAGCGTGGAGATAACAGGCAAAGACGTGAATGATTCGCCAATGCTGCCGGGTTTGGTTGAGAAGACAGCCAAGAATTTCAAGTTGAACGAAGTGAGCGCCGACAAGGGTTATAGCTCATTGGACAATCACGAAGCGATTGCCAAGACTGGCGCGGTTCCGTTCATTGCCTTCAAGAGCAACGCCACAGGCGCAGCGGGCGGCATGTTTGAAAAGATGTACCACTTCTACAGCTTCAAGAAAGATGAGCTCTTGAAGTCCTACCACAAGCGGTCAAATGTTGAAACGGTATTCAGCATGATTAAGGCGAAGTTTTCAACGCGGCTGAGAAGCAAAGGCGACACAGCCCAGATCAATGAAGCATTGTGCAAAATCCTTTGCCACAATCTTTGCGTTCTGATTCATTCAATGTTTGAGCTTGAGATTGTGCCGACGTTCTGCTGTGAGATTGCAATTGCAGATTGACGCTATTCAAGGCTCCGACGTATTGTGCCCGCGTGTCCCACGATGCGCGGGCTTTTATTTTATGTAGGTCAAATGGAGGATTACATGTTAGAGGTTTGCAGGCTTGATCTTATTGGTGATGCTTACCAGTTAGTCCAAACTGGTGACAATTATCCTGATGACGATTTCGAGGATGAATTGATAGAGATGCAAAGACTGGAAGAGATTTCTGAATCCGATTTGCCGAAGCCTTTTCAAAGGCCCGCCGATCTGGACATTCGCCTTTTCAGAGCAAAAGGCGAAGATGAAAAGTATCTAGCAATCTGCAAGGGCTACCGTCAGGGTGCTTAATGTTCGAGTAAGGATCGAAAGGGCGGCTTGTGCAAAAATCTCACCTGCACAAACCGCTGACGTTTTTAGCTCCGGTTTGTGCAAAGCCCCTTCGAGTGATCAGTGCGAAATGTGTAAAACAAAGTGCTTTTGCACGATTCGCCCGCCATTGGCTATCAACACTTACGAGCAGCGACACAACTTTAGGGCGCTCCCTCGATGACCACATGCTAGACAGCCTCGCGCGGCGTGTGGCACAATCCGGCTTACTTCAAAACCTCCCGCAAAATCTTCATGAATCCAGGAGCAAACAATAAATGAGCGAAAACAATACCGAACACGTCGCATCACACGATGGAACGGCAGCGGCGGCAGCGCCAGTGGCGGAAGCCCCCGCAGCCGAAGCCCATCACGAGGAAGTCTCTTATCACGCGGTTGAAAAAAGTGGAAAGATCACCGCGATTTGGGAAATGAAAGGCCGCAAGCACGTCCGGACGATTGATCCGCGCAGCGCCGAAGGCCGTCACTTGCTGGGCCATACGGACAACCCCGAAGTTGTGCAGAGCGCCACTGTCTAGTGACCACTGTCTGGTAAATTGTTGAGAGTTGATGGTTGATAGTGGCGAACGAGCCAGCTATCAACTGTCAATAATCAGCGACCAACTCGTAATCCCGCCTTGCTGATCACCAAAGTCGAACTCAAAAACATCAAGAATCACGCAGAGGCCGAGTTCACTTTCCAGCCCGGCGTCATCGCCATCTGTGGGCCGAACGGCGCGGGCAAAACCACCATTCTGGAAGCCATTGCCTGGGCGCTGTTCGATCATCTGGATTACAAACGCGATGATTTCGTCAAGCGCGGCGCTAAACGCGGCCAGGTCACGGTGTCATTCGTTTCCGATCTGGACGAACGCGAATACGTCGTCTCGCGCGACACCGGAACAGGCTATTCCGTCTATGATCCGGTGACAAAAACGCGCCTGCTGGAACAGAAAAAAGATGTCCTGCCGTGGCTGCGCCAGCATCTGCGGGTTGAGCCGGACACCGACTTGGCGCTGCTCTTCAAATCCACAATCGGCGTTCCGCAAGGCACCTTCACCCACGATTTCACGCTGACGGCCACCAATCGCAAAAATGTCTTCGATCAAATTCTGAAGGTCGAAGAGTACCGCAAAGCTTCTGACAATCTGCGCGACACCGTTCGCCACATCGAAGGCCGCATCGCCGAAGCCGACAAACACGTCGCCGCCGCCGAAGGCGAGTTGAAAGCCTACGACGAAACCAGGCGCGAGCACGACGAAACCGCCGCGCGCGTGGGTTCGCTGGAAAGCGAAATCCAACAGGCCATCGAACAGCGCGAACGCGCCGCAGGCGTTGTCGCAAATTTCGACGAACTGCTACGCAAACTTGAAGCGCAGCGCGCCCTGCTTGAAAGGCTCAGCGTTCGGCTGCAACTGAAGAAAGATTCCCTGGTGACCGCGCGCGAATCGGTTGAACAGGCGCGCAAAGCTGCACAGATCGTCACTGCCGCACGTGCCGGATACGAAGCGTACCTTTCGGCTAACGCCAGCCTGGCCGAACTGGAACAGCAGCGTGATGCGCGCGATGGTTTGCGCAAGCGGCAGGCGGAAATCGAACACGAACTGATCGAAGCCCGCAGCCAGATGAAAATGACCGAACAGCGATTGGCCGACGTCGCCACCGCGCGCAATGAGTTAAGCGGACTGAAAGAAAAAGTTGAAGAGCAGGCAGCAATTGAGCGCGACATTGCCGAACGGCGTGAACGGCGAGGCGAATTGCAGAGTCTGCAATCTGCGTTGGCCGCGCTGGATCGAACACTGGAAAAGCTGCGCCAGCGCCACACAGAACTTTCGCGGCAGATCGAAGCCGCCAACGCCTTGACCGAAAAGGCCGCGCAAGCCGAATCATTGGAGAATGAACGCCAGCAACTGGACGCTGAGATCAATCGGGCGGAGTTGGCTGTGGGCGCTTTCAAACTGAAGCGCGAACATCTGGAATCGCTGCGCAAAGAGCACGCGCGATTGGCCAATGATCGCGAGAAGATTTCGCGCGAAACAGCCAAGCTGGAAAAACTGACCGCCGCTGCCGCCAGATTGACTGAAATCGAAACGCAGCAACAAACTAGCAATAACCTTCTGGCCAAGCTTCGCGCTGAAGTTACCCGCGATGAAGAAATGATTCGCGCGCTGGAAACCGGCGGCGTCTGCCCATTGCTGACCGAAAAGTGTTTGAACTTGAAGCCGGGCGAATCGTTGGATGGCCGCTTCCGCATAGGCATTGACGCGCGCCGCAGTGAAATTGAAAGTCTGACAAAATCGCTGAACGCCCTGGCCAAGGAAATGAAGCAATCGCGCGCGGCAACCACTGAAACCGCTCGCCTGCCCTATTTACAAGGCGAACTATCACGTCTAACCAGTGAGATCGAATCAAAGCAGACACAGGTCGCCGAGATCGAAGCAGAAACGTCACCAAGCGCAATTAACTCTGACGCCAACCTGCAACAGATCAAATCAAAACGATCCGCGCTGGAATCACAACTGCGTGAAGCGCGTGAAGCCGCGCGGCTGGCCAGCCAGGCTGAAGTCCTGAAAAACGAAATCGCAGGCGTGACTGAAGAAGGCGAAAGCAAACGCGCCGAACGCACCAGCCTTGCAAATCGCATCGCTGAAATCGGCGACGTGGAAGCGCAGATTGCCGAAGCTGAACGCCGCCTGAGCGAATTGAACGATCCGCGCGGGCGCGCCGCCGCGCTCAATCGCACCATCGAACGCGAAGCCGAATGGCAGCGCGAAATTGAACGCGCCGCGCAATCCATTGCCGGAATCAATGCGCGGCTTGATCAAATCAAGGGCGAGTTACAGGCCTTTGCCGCGCTTGATGCCAACATCGCGTCAGCCTCGCAGACGCGCGCCGCCAGCGCTGGCGATTACCACGCATTCATCCAAAACGAAAAAGCCGCCGCCACCTGCGAAGCCCGCGAACAGGAACTGCGCACAACCGAAACCGAAATCGAAGAGACTGAAAAAGCCCACGCTGAAGCATTGGCTGAGCAGACAAACCTGGAACAGGCTTACAACGGCGAAGTTCACCGCCGCGCGCAAAGCGACCTGGATGACTGGCGGCAACGCGCCACTCAACTGGCGACGCAACTTGAAAACACGCGCCAACAGTTCGAGCGGCTGAAAGCGCAATTGGCGCGGCTGGAAGAAGTCCGCCAGCGGATGCGCGAACATCTGACAGCAATCGAAAAAGCCCGCGCCTTGCGCGACACGGCGGAATTCATCCGCGACATACTGCAAAAGGCCGCGCCTTACATCACCGAAATGCTGCTGCATTCCATTTCCGCCGAAGCCAATCAACTGTTCCGCGAAATCACAGGGCGCTTCGACATGACATTGCGTTGGGCGAAAGATTACGAAGTGACGCTGGAAGAAGAAGGCCGCGAACGCCCGTTCCTGAATTTGTCGGGCGGGGAGCAGATGGCGGCTGCGCTGGCCGTGCGCCTGGCTTTGCTGAAAGAATTGTCTGAAATCAACATCGCATTTTTCGATGAACCCACCACCAATATGGACGAAGAACGCCGCCGCAATCTGGCGCAACAGATCGGTCGCATCAAAGATTTCCATCAACTGTTCGTCATCAGCCACGACGACAGCTTCGAAGGATTTACCGACCAGATTGTGATGCTAAGCAATCAGAATTGACGAAACGATAGACCGGACGCGTGATGGCGTGGGGGCCTTCACGCAGACAAAGGCAGCTTGACAGTGAAAAGCGTTCCTTTGCCGTCAAGGTTCTGAGCTTCGATCTGCCCGTGGTGCGCTTCCACAATCCATTTGACGATTGACAGCCCAAGCCCAAAGCCCGTGGCGCTGCGGTCGCTGGTTTTGGCAGAACGGCGAAAGAAGCGTTCGAAAATATGCGGCAGGTCTTCTTTCGGAATGCCCCGGCCCGTGTCGGCAACGCTGATGACCGCATGGTTGTTTTCGACTCTCAATCCAAGTGTCACCTGCCCGCCGTGTTCGGTGTATTTAATCGCATTGTCCAACAGGTTCAGCAGCAATTGCTTCATGCGTTGCGCATCAGCACTGATGACAACGCCGTTATCATCACCAGTTGAAGCTGGCGGTTCATAACTCAATGTTTGATCGCGCTGTGCGGCGAGCGGCGAGATGTAATCGGCTGTCTGTCGGCAGAGCTTGTCCAGGTCCAACGGTTCGCAGCGCAATTCGACGCGGCCCGTATCGGCGCGCGCCAGCATCAACAAATCTTCAATCAAGCGCGTCAGACGAATGATCTCTTCCAGATTCGAAGTCAGCACGCGCTGGTACTCTTCGGGCGGACGTTCACGGCGCAATGCGATTTCAATGTCGCCGCGCATGACAGCCAGCGGCGTTCGCAGTTCGTGCGATGCGTCAGAGGTGAATTGCTTCTGCCGTTCAAAGGCCGCCTGCAACCGCGAGATCATGTGATTGAACGTCGCCGCCAACCGGCCAATCTCGTCCATGTTCTCCGGCTCTGGCACGCGCTCGGTCAAATCGCCCTTGGCAATTAATTCGGCGGCGCTGGTGATGCGATCCACCGGACTCAATGCTTGGTTGGCCAGCACCAACCCGCCGAAGCTTCCCAACAGCAGCGCCAGAGGAATCGCAATCCCTAACACAAGCACGGCTCTGCGACGCGCCGATTGCATCGCCGCCAGCGATTGGCCCAAGCGGATGAAGTATGTCCCATCACCATCGGTATCTTTCACTCGCCGCGTCGCCACGCGCAATGGCTCTCCTGATTCAAGTTTGACTGAAGCGAAATGCGTTTTGCCGACTTCCAGCTTCATCAACTCATCCAGGTCAACCGGCAGATGATCTTTCGGCGAAGATGGATTTTCGTCGGTGATGCGACCGCGCTCATCAATAATTTGGATGACGTGCGGCGACAACTGCAACAACTCTTCGTGATTTTCGCTGCTTTGCGCCGCCTGGTGATTCGACATGTCCGCGTCCGCGGCGGCGGCCATCCTGACCTCGATCTTTTCGACCTGAAAGGCCAGCGATTCGTCAATCGTCGTCAGCAGGCTGCGCGACAGATAGAAATAGATCGCGATCCCGAACAGGAGCAGCACGGCAGAAAGAATTGCCAGGTAATAAACAGTGAGTTTGATGCGAAGTGAAAGCATACGGGGCAGGAGAGAAGTACAGAGAGAGAGACAGAGACAGAGAGAAGGAGGGACGGAGAGATTGTGCATCCCTCCGTCCCTCCTTCTTCGGCTAGGCTCTCGTCTCGGCGACCATATGCGATCCAACCTCCGGCGTCTTCAGCGTATAGCCGACGCCGCGCACAGTCTGAATCAGCTTAGGTTCGAATTGGCGGTCAATCTTGTTGCGAAGATAGTTGATGTAGACGTCAATTACGTTGGTCAACGTATCGAAAGTCTCTTCCCAAACTTTCTCCGACAAGGTTTCGCGGGAAAGGATTTCGTCGGGATGACGCATGAAGTATTCAAGCAGCGAGAATTCCTTGTTGGTCAGTTGAACCTCTTTGCCCGCACGCGAAACCCGGCGGTTGATCAGGTTCAAAACCAGATCGCTGATCTGCAACTTGGTCGTATCTTCGCTTTGCGTGCGGCGCAACAGCGCGCGAATGCGAGCCAGCATTTCGGCAAAGGCAAAAGGTTTGGTCAAATAATCGTCCGCGCCGGTGTCCAATCCTTTGACTTTCATTTCAGTGCTGTCCTGCGCAGTCAGAATCAGGACAGGAATTTTCGATCCGCTTTCGCGCAGATCCCGTGCGACTTCCAGGCCGTCGCGCCCCGGCAACCCCAGATCGAGAATCACCAGATCGTGATTGCCCGACTTTGCCGCTTCCAGGCCGGTTTCGCCGTCGTAGGATGTTTCGACTTCCATCCCCTCTTCTTCCAACCCACGTTTGATCAGCTCGGCCATTTTCTGTTCATCTTCGATCACTAAGACACGCATAACCGTCATTTCAGCTCCTTCGAGTGTATGAATATAATTAGACCATCATCTTGATGGCTCAGCCGCTTTGTACGTTGCTTCCCGCCCTGGGCAGCAATAGTGGGGCGGTAAGGAGTGGGGCGCTCATTGGCTCAGTGTTGACACGGGGTTGAGCAAGTTCAGTGCAATGATCTGTTTGAGTCGCCTTGGGGATCGTTGGCCATAATGTACACAAAACCGCTGTCACAGAGCAAGCATCTTTCATTCGCTCATCATTGAAACATCCTTCTCGCGCCATCCGGTGAAGGAACGGCAGCGAGCCTGTGGCAGATGCGGGGCAAGGTAGTAAGCTGGACGTATGACTGAACCATCCATTGACGAACTCGCCCGGATCATCTGGGAATATCATCACCTCAATCACAAACTCGAAAAGGCCGACTTGATTCTGGCGCTCGGCAGCAATGATCTGCGCGTGGCTGAATACGCCGCTGAGCTGTATGTACAGGGCTTCGCGCCGCAGTTGATGTTTTCGGGCAACGCCGGCGCGTTGACTCGCGGGAAGTTTGCCAAGTCCGAAGCCGAGACCTTTGCCGAAATCGCCGTCCGGAAAGGCGTGCCGCGCGAAGCCATCTTGATTGAGCCGGAATCCACCAACACGGGCGAAAACATCGCCAACAGCCGTCGAGTATTGGCCGCGCGCGAGCTTGATCCTGAAACGATCATCCTGGTCCAAAAGCCGTATATGGAACGACGCACCTATGCCACGTTCATGAGCTTCTGGCCGGGCAAGCGCCTGATTGTCAGTTCTCCGCCGATCAGTTTTGCCGATTATCCCACCGCCCAACTCCCCAAAGACCTGGTCATCAACATTATGGTTGGCGACCTGCAGCGAATCCGCGATTACCCAGCCAAAGGCTTTCAGATCGCGCAAGAGATTCCGAATGAAGTCTGGCAGGCATTCGAACAGTTAGTGGCGCTCGGCTACACAAAGCATCTGATCCGGTAACTCGCCAATCAATTCAACACTCCTTCGCAGCATCAGGAATATCCATCTACGATTCAAGCATTCAGAGAGCGATAGGAAGGATTGCGCCGCCGTTTGTTTTGAATGGCCGACGCATTTCCAACCAAGCAGGAGAAGGAATTTTACGGAGGGTAAATCGAGATGAAGTTTAGAAAGACAGTCAACGTCTATTCACTGGCGGTTCTGATTGTGTTGGCAGCGGGTGCGGGCAGCGCGTTTGCACAGGCCAACGAGGTTGGGTTGTTGCTGGGCGGCGTGGTGACGCCAAAACGCGACCTGCAAACCGGCACGGCGCAGGCACAGATCAGCACCGGGCTGACCTTTATTGCCACGTACGGGCGGCGAATTGTGGATGGCGACAAGGCGGCGCTGATCGGTGAAGTCGTCTTCACCGCAACACCGCTCAACGAAATCAAGTCGGCAAATCTGACGCTACCGCGCGATTACTCTTCGCTCTTTTTCACGCCGGGATTGAAGCTGAAGTTTTTCCCGAGATCGGTCTTGTCGCCCTATATTGCGGCGGGTGCCGGTTATGCGCGATTTACGGGCAGCGAATTGCGGCTGAATGGCCAAGCCAATCCTGGCAGGCAGTCTGTTAGCACGGGTGCATTCAATTACGGCGGCGGCATCGAAGTGCGGGTGTTCAAATACCTGGCGCTGCGCGGCGAAGTGCGCGACTTCATTACGGGCAATCCCAGCTTCAATGCGCCGGTTTCAGGTGGCATCCAACACAACATCCTGCCCGCAGGCGGATTCGTTGTCCGGTTTTGACGGCTCGCGATTGAGGTTCGGTTTTCCGGTCGGTTTCATTTGTTCGCGTTCTTTTCCTTCTGCTGAACTCAAGTTATGCTTGCCGCGCAATACGCATTCACAGCGCAAATCGCGCGGTAAATTCACAGAAAGAAACTGAGCACAATGATGATGAAACCGACCAAACTGTTTTTCTGCCCTGCCCTGCTGGCCCTTCTGGCCCTTTTGGAAATGCTGATGGGCATCGCTTCCGCACAAACCTCCCAGATGACTACGGCGCAACAACTCGGCTACGGCCCGAATGATAAGGTGCTGATCGTTCATGCCGACGACATTGGCATGTCGCATTCGGTCAACGTGGCTTCGATTGAGGCCTTCAAAAAAGGCATGGTCACTTCGGGCAGCATCATGGTTCCCTGTCCGTGGTTCCCTGAAATTGCGGCTTATGCCAAAGAGCATCCCGAACTCGATCTGGGCTTGCATCTGACCCTGACCAGCGAATGGAAGTATCTGCGCTGGCGTCCGGTGGCTTCGCCGGAAAAGGTGAAGGGCCTGCTTGATCCTGATGGTTTTATGTGGCGGTCGGAGCGCGATACAGCCAAGAACGCCACACCGCAGGAGATCGAAATTGAAATCCGCGCGCAGATCGAACGTGCCTTGAAATTCGGCATCAAGCCGACGCATCTGGACACGCATATGGGCACGGTCTACACGCGCAAGGATTTCTTTGATGTTTACACCAAGCTTGGCAAAGAGTATGGCATTCCGGTCATGGTCATGCGCCCAACACCGGAAGCGGTTGCGCTCGGCAAAAAAGACGGCTCGCCCATTGGCGAAGAGGCGCTGCGAAAACTTCAGGATGACGGCTTCGCCATGCTCGACTACTTGAGCACCGGCGTGCCGGGCAAAACCTTTGCCGAACGCAAGGAGGCGTACAAAACTTTCCTGCGAAATATGAAGCCCGGCGTGACGATGCTGATTGTGCATCTGGGAATGAACGACCCTGAATTGAAAGCGACGACGGGTTCGTGGGAACAACGGTATGGCGACTTTCAATCTTTCACCGACCCCGAGATTGAAGCCCTAATCAAAGAGCTTGGCATCAAGCTGGGGACGTGGCGTGAGATGGGCAAGGTCGCCTGGAAGAAATAGCCTGGAAAACTGTCCGGCTTGCCACGGCTGGCTTCGGTTTGTTTTAATCGCTGCCGATGCGAATGGCTCACAAAATCATTTCAACATTGCTGGCGCTGCAACTGCTCGTTTCGTTCGGGCTGTGCGGCGGGCTGTGTTGTCTTGCATCTGTGAAAGCATCGGCAGTGAAGGCTGAAGTTCAGAAATCAGAAGAACCCGCTGCTGCAATGAGCCATTGTCCGCTGCACGCTCGCAAAGCAGCGGCGGCCAAATCTCAGCACCTGGCAATGGCGGCGATGGCAACCGCTTCAAATCAGAAAGCAAAAGCCGGCGTGGCATTACCCAAGGCAAGCCCAAAGACGGTGCGAAAGGCGGATTGCTGCATTTATCGCGGAAGCGTACCGGAAGCCGAGCCTTCACAAGTTACTTCTGCGTTTCAAACGCATAAACATTTCGCGTTGCTGCACCTGATGCTCTGGCGTGAAGGGCCAACGACGCCATCGCAGACTCCTTCACCGCCAAATACTATTCTTCCCTCCTTCCCGCCGCGCGCCGGATTTCAACTAAGCCTGAGAATTTAAACGTCTTCCTATTGTCTTGACGGTCATCGTCGCGCTATTGTCTTGACGGTCATCGTCGCGGCCTGTCTTCAGGCTTCGGCGCGGCGCGTTTTTTTGCGCTGAAAACCTACTGACTTTAACCGGGAGTACAATTATGAAAATCGGCAAGCTTGCCGTACCGCTGTTCGTTTTCTTTGCGGCAATGTGCTTTGTAGCCTTTACCAATCAGGCGACAGCACAAACCAATCCAACGCCATCCATACAAACGCCAACTATGCAGAAGCCTGGGCAGAAGCCTGGTTCGACAGAACCGGCCCGGGTGCTGACAACCCTGAAGCTGGAAGATTTGGAACGCATGGCGTTGAAGAACAATCCCACGCTGGCGCAGGCCGAAGCCGCCATCCAAGCCGCTGAAGGCCGCCGCCGCCAAGCCGGGTTATGGCCAAACCCAATCATCGGGTACGAAGGCGAAGGGCTGGCGTTCAATGCGAATGTCTATCCAAACCGCAACGAGCATTACTTCTTCGTCGAACAAAGCATTCTGACGGGCGGCAAGCTGGCGAAAAGCAAAAACATCGCCGCGCAGGAAAAAGTGCAGGCACAAGCCGGGGCCGATGCGCAACGGTCGCGTGTCGTGAACACCGTGCGGATGCTTTATTACGAAGCCCTGGGCGCGCAGCAAATGGTTGAACTGCGCAAACAGTTGGCCGCACTGACGCGTGAAGCCGTCGGCATCTCCGATGAATTGTTCAATGTCGGCCAGTCCGATCGGCCTGACGTGCTGGCTGCCGAAGTTGAACTGCAACGCGCCGAACTTGATCTGGTGCGCGCGCAAAACGATCACCAACGCGTCTGGCAATTGCTGGCGGCGGTCGTGGGTGATTCTCAACTTACCCGGCTTGCCCAACTCTCCCAACTTTCAATAACGCCGGATGCGGCACGGCTGGAAGGGAGCCTGGAAGCGGAAGCGCCAAAGCTGGTGCAGGACGAAATACTGGCGATGCTTTTGCGCGATAGCCCCGAAATTAAAAGTGCGATGGCCGGCGTCGAACGCGCCAAAGCTGTCATCAGCCGCGCCAAAGCCGAACCGGCACCGGACGTGTTTGTGCGCGGCAGCATCGGGTACAGCAACGAATTTGAAGATTTCTCCGGTTTCAAAGTCGGGCGGGAAGCGCGCGTTGAAGCTGGCGTCCGCATCCCCGTCTTCAACCGCAACCAGGGCAACATCGCGGCGGCAAAGGCGGAACTGACCCGCGCCGACGCCGAAGTTCAGCGCGTCGAGCTTCAATTGCGCGCGCGCCTGGCCGGAAGCTTCAATCGGTATCTGAGTTCGCTGGCAACGGCGGCGCGATACCAGCGCGAAGTGCTGCCGCGCGCGCAAAAAGCCTATGAACTGTATCTGGTTAAGTTCCAGCAGATGGGCGCGGCTTATCCGCAGGTGCTGATCGCGCAGCGCACATTGTTTCAATTACGCACGGAGTACATCTCTTCGCTGGTCGAGATGTGGCAGAACGTCGCACAACTGCGCGGGATGCTGCTCGCGGGCGGGTTGGATGCGCCGAGTGGAATGATGGGCGCAATGTCCACGGCAGAGCCAAATCCGTAAAGCTGGCGCGCCGGGTGCTGTCCGACAAGCTGCCAGCTTGTTGTGGGCGTGGTCATCAAATCACTTCCGTATCAACTGAGACTCCGGCAAGCTGGCAGCTTGCCGGACGTTTATTCGAGGGGTTAAATCATGAATTTCAATCGTCGCAATTTTCTTCGTCGAAGCTCAATGCTGGGAGCCGGTTTGGTCGCAACTCAAACTGCCAATGCCCAGCATCAACATCAGGAAACCAAGCCTGCCGCACAGGATTCGCCACAACACGATCATTCAAAAATGACGAAACCGGCTGCGCCGCAAGCGAACGCGCCATCGCAACCGGAAACACTAGGCCAGCCCGCGCCCTTCCAACCGATCTACGCCCCCGACCTGGCGAAACTGCCGTACAAATTGGAAGACGGCGTGAAGGTTTTTCACTTAACTGCCGAGCCGGTAAGCAGGCAGTTTCTGCCCGCGGCTTCGTGGGCGGATGCGCGAATGGCGGACGTGTGGGGCTACAACGGCAGCATGCCCGGCCCAACCATCGAAGTGCAGGAAGGCGACCGCGTGCGCATTCACTTCACCAACAATCTGCCGGAAGCGACCGCGCCGCACTGGCACGGCCTGGAAGTCCCGATGTCGCAAGATGGCGTGCCGGGCCTTGGTCAGCCGCCGATCATGCCGGGCGAAACCTACACCTACGAATTCATGCTCCACCAGCACGGCACATTCTTTTACCATTCGCACATGGCGATGCAGGAGATGATGGGGATGATCGGCTTCTTCATCGTCCACCCGCGCGAAGCGCAGAAGCCGAAAGTGGACAAAGACTTCGCGATGATTATGCAGGAGTGGGCGATTCTGCCGAACAACACCGTGCCGAACACCCTGGCGATGGAGTTCAATTGGCTGACTTTCAACGGCAAAGCCGGCCCGGCCTGCACGCCGATGATCGTCAAACACGGCGAGCGCGTGCGCATCCGGCTGGTCAATCTGGGAATGGATCATCATCCGATTCACATTCACGGCAATCAGTTTTACGTCACCGGCACCGAAGGCGGGCGCATTCCCGAAACGGCCTGGTATCCGGGCAACACAGTGCTGGTGGGCGTGGCGCAGGCACGCGACATCGAATTCGAAGCCAAACACATCGGCGATTGGATGATCCATTGCCACCTGCCGCACCATATGATGAATCAGATGGTTTCGATGGTCGGCCCAATGGCGCATCTGGGGCACGGCATGCAGACCGGACGCGGAATGGAAGAAGACATGGGAATGATTTCAAAAGGCGGTGCGCTGTCGGAAGACATGCAGCTGTCGCCGGGCCGTTCGACCGGCGTGCCGATGGATCAGATGGTGTCTAACGCCGTGGGCGCCGTCGGTACGGCGCAGGCGGCGGTCTATTCCTGCCCGATGCACCCTGAAGTGAAATCAGACAAGCCAGGCCAATGTCCGAAGTGCGGAATGACGCTGGTAGCGCAAACGGCTGCTGGCGGGAGAAAGAAACGCGTGCCCGGCTATCCGCAGGATATGTGGATGACCATGGATGCCGAAGTCGCGCGGCCCGAAACTTCGTGGCTGCCCGAAGGCTGGACGGGTTCAATGATGGGCATGATGACGCTGGTGCGCGTGTTGCCGCCGGGTCAGTACGACCGCATGATGGCGCTCATCAAAGAAGGCAAGCACGAACCTGGACCCACGTGGCCAAAGAAACAAGACGCGCATCAACATTCGCCGGAAGGCGAATCCGGAGCAAAGTAACCCACCAACCAAACCAATGGAGTCGCTCATAATTTTCCAAGGAGGATCAACTATGAACCGTTACAAACTGCCGGCGCTGGCCATCATCGGCCTAACGCTGTTGAGTTGCATGACGGCGGCAGCACAAAGCAGCCCGCCCGCCGAACATCAGTCCCACGACGCGCATCACGGCGCCGTCAACGAACGCGGCGACAAAGTCATGGGCTTCAGCCACGCGAAGACGACGCACCATTTCAGGTTGAAGCCGGACGGCGGCTCGATTGAAGTCGAGGCCAATGACGGCGGCGATGCCACCAGTCGCGACCAAATCCGAACGCACCTCAACCACATCGCGCAAAAATTCGCCGGCGGCGATTTCAATGCACCGATGCTGATCCACGCCAAGACGCCGCCCGGCGTGCCCGTCATGAAGCAGTTGAAGTCCGCGATCAACTATCAGGTCGAAGAGACCGCGCGCGGCGCGCGCGTTCGCATCACCACCGGCAACGCCAAGGCCCTCGCCGCCATTCACAAGTTTTTGCGCTTCCAAATCTCCGATCACAAAACAGGGGATTCGGGCAACGTTGAAAAGACGACAGCGGGCGCAGGCAGCGTCAATCTGCTGCGCGCGCCCGACCACGGATTGCAGCCGCAGACCGTCGTGGATGAACACGGCGTGTTGCATCTGATTTATCTGGCGGGCGAGCCGGGCGCGAGCGACGTCTTTTACGTGCGGCGCGCGCCGGGTCAAGCATCTAATCAGACTGGCTTTACCGCCCCGCTGCGCGTCAACAGCCAGCCGGGCAGCGCCGTTGCCGTCGGTACCATGCGCGGCGCGCACATCGCCATCGGTAAAAACGGGCGTGTCCATGTCACCTGGAACGGCTCCGGCAAAGCCACGCCGCGCGGCCCGCAAAACTCCGACCCGATGTTGTATGCGCGGATGAACGACGCGGGCACGGCCTTCGAAGCGGAACGGAATCTGATGCAAGTCAGCCATGAACTGGACGGCGGCGGTTCGCTGGCAACAGACAAAGCGGGCAACGTGTATGTTGTCTGGCACGGAGGCGGAGAGCAGAAGGGGGAAACGCATCGCCGCGTCTGGCTGGCGCGATCAACCGACGAAGGCAAGACCTTTGCCGCTGAAGCGCCGGTCTTCAGGGATGAAACCGGCGCGTGCGGGTGTTGCGGGATGCGCGCGTTTGTTGACGGAGGCGGCGCGCTTTACCTGCTCTATCGCACCGCGACCGGCCTGACGGAACGCGGAATGTTCCTGCTGACTTCGACCGATCAGGGCCGATCTTTCCAGGGGGAGCGGCTGGACAATTGGACACTGACCACCTGCCCGATGAGCACCGTTACGATGACGGCTTCCACCGCCGGCGGCAAACAACCGCAGGCCGCGTGGGAAAACAATGGCCAAGTCTTCTTCGCCACGCTCGATCGGATCAGTACAGGGAGCGGTAGCGACCTGGTCAAAATCGCCGCCCCTGATCCAACTGGCCAGCGTAAACATCCGGCGATCGCTACGAACGCGCGCGGCGAAACCATTCTGGTTTGGGCCGAGGGCACCGCTTGGAAAAAAGGCGGCTCGCTGGCCTGGCAAGTCTTTGACCGCGATGGCAAGCCCACCGCCGGCAAAGGCACAGCGCCCGACGTGCCCGTCTGGGGCTTGGCAACCGTCGTCGCCAATGCCGATGGCGCGTTTACGATCATCTACTAACCACGGCGAAAGGAAGTCCAAATGAACACGCACCGCGACCCCGTTTGCGGCATGGCGGTTGACCCAGCGACCGCCGCCGGACCGTTCGATTACAGCGGCCAGGCTTATTATTTTTGCAGTGCGCATTGTCTGCACAAATTCAGAGCCGATCCCGAAGCCGTCTTGAACAAACCGCCACAGCCCATGGCGACAGCGATGGCAATGCCGCAGCCAATGGTGCAACTTGGTGGCAAGTCGAAATCCTTGCCGGTGCTGATGGCAGCGCAATCACCGCAACCATCTGAAACCCACATTGATCCGGTGTGCGGAATGACGGTCAATGCCGCAACCGCCGCAGGCAAGCACGAATATAACGGCAAGACTTATTACTTTTGCAGCACGCACTGCCTGCATAAGTTCAACGCCGATCCTGAATCTGTTCTGAATCCACAGCCCAAGCCGCCAGCCAGAGCCGACGCCGAATACACCTGCCCGATGGATCCCGAAGTGCGGCAGCGTGGCCCCGGCGCTTGCCCGAAATGCGGAATGGCGCTGGAGCCTGTCAATCTTGCCCCCCCGCAGACGAAGACCGAATACATCTGCCCGATGCATCCTGAAATCGTGCGCGATGAGCCGGGCAGTTGCCCGATTTGCGGGATGGCGCTGGAAACGCGCGTCGTCACGTTGGAAGAGCAAGAGAATCCCGAATTGATGGATATGCGGCGGCGGTTTTGGATCAGCCTGGCATTGACGCTGCCGGTCTTTCTGCTGGCAATGTCGGAGATGATTCCGGGTCAGCCCGTGCAGCAGGCGATCGGACACAAGCTGGTCACGTGGATTCAATTCGCGCTGGCAACGCCGGTTGTGCTGTGGGGCGGCTGGCCGTTCTTTCAGCGCGGTTGGGCTTCGATTGTGAATCGCAGTCCGAATATGTTCACGCTGATAGCGATTGGCACCGGCGCGGCATATGGCTACAGCATTATGGCTACGTTTGTGCCCGGCATCTTCCCAGCTTCATTCCGTGGGCACGGCGGCGAAGTGTCGGTTTATTTTGAAGCGGCGGCGGTGATTACAACGCTGGTCTTGCTCGGACAAGTGCTGGAACTTCGCGCGCGCAGCCAGACCAGCAGCGCCATCCGAATGTTGCTCGGCTTGGCACCAAAGACTGCTCGCGTGATTTACAACGATAACGAGCAAGACATCCCGCTCGATCAAGTTCATCCGGGCGACCTGTTGCGCGTGCGTCCGGGCGAGAAAGTGCCGGTGGACGGTGTCGTTACGGAAGGCCGCTCGGCGGTTGATGAATCCATGGTCACCGGCGAACCCATCCCGGTTGAAAAATCAGCGGAAAGCAAAGTCACCGGCGGGACGGTCAACGGCACAGGTAGTTTTGTGATGAAGGCGGAACGCGTGGGCAGCGACACGCTGCTGGCGCAAATCGTCCGAATGGTCGGCGAAGCGCAACGCAGCCGCGCGCCGATTCAACGATTGGCCGATGTGGTCGCGTCGTACTTTGTGCCGACGGTCGTGTTGGTAGCGGTCATCACGTTTTTGATTTGGAGCTTCGTCGGCCCCGAACCGCGTTTCACCTACGCGTTGGTCAATGCGATTGCAGTGTTGATCATTGCTTGCCCGTGCGCGCTGGGGCTGGCAACGCCGATGTCCGTGATGGTCGGCACCGGGCGCGGCGCAACGGCGGGCGTGCTGATCAAAAATGCCGAGGCTCTGGAAACGTTGGAGAAGGTCAACACGCTGGTGGTGGACAAGACCGGCACGCTGACCGAAGGCAGGCCTAAATTGATGACGGTGCTGATGGCGAACGAAGACGGGGAGACGGAGAGACGGGGAGACGGGGAGAAAGAGGCCGAGCTTCTGCGGCTGGCCGCGAGTTTGGAACGTGGCAGCGAACATCCGCTGGCGGCGGCTATGATTGGGGCGGCGCAGGAACGCAAGATCGAACTGGCAACCGCTGATCATTTTGAATCCGTCACGGGCAAGGGCGTCGTGGGAGAAATCGGCGGCAAGCGAGTTGCGCTTGGCAACCAGCGGCTGCTGGAATCGCTTTCGATCAAGATCGCGCCATCGCTTGCCGGCCGCGCCGACAGCTTGCGCGGCGAAGGCCAAACGGTGATGTTCGTCGCAGTGGATGGCAACGCGGCGGGCTTGCTGGGCGTGGCAGATCCGATCAAAGAGTCTTCGCGCGAAGCGATCCGGCAATTGCATGAAGAGGGCATGCGCATTGTGATGTTGACCGGCGACAATCGCACGACCGCCGAAGCTGTCGCGCGCGAACTCGGCATTGATGAAGTCGTCGCCGAAGTCCTGCCCGAACAGAAAAGCGAAGTCATCAAACGGCTGCAAGGCGAAGGCCGCATCGTGGCGATGGCGGGCGACGGCATCAACGATGCGCCTGCGTTGGCGGCGGCGCAGGTCGGCATCGCGATGGGAACGGGAACCGATGTCGCCATCGAAAGCGCGGGCATTACGCTGGTCAAAGGCGATTTGCGCGGCATCGTGCGCGCTCTTAAACTCAGCCGCTCTGTGATGCGCAACATCCGGCAGAATCTCTTCTTCGCTTTCGTTTACAACGTGCTGGGCGTGCCGCTGGCGGCGGGAGTTTTATATCCCGTCTTCGGCCTGCTGCTCAGCCCAATGATTGCCAGTGCGGCGATGACCTTCAGTTCGGTCTCGGTCATTGCCAACGCGCTGCGGCTGCGCAAACTCGAACTCTGAATTTTGACCTTTGGATTTTGACCCCTGAATTTTAAGATGATGATGAAACGTCTATTGCTCACTCTTCTCTCGTGCGCAGGGCTGCTTACTGCGGCTCACGCCCACGACCTGTTTTTGAAATTCGACGGGTACTTCCTGAAGCCGAACAGCACCGGCACCGCTCGCCTGTTCAGCGGCACATTTCGCTCCAGTGAAAACGCCGTCGCGCGGGATCGCTTCGTTGATGCAAGCTTGGTTAAACCCGACGGCAGACGCGCGCCCATTTCCGCTGATGAGTGGCGCGACGAAGCGAACAAAGCCACGCTCCGGCTGACCACGGGCGAAGCCGGAACTTATGTCGCGGGCATCTACCTGAAGCCGCGCGAGATCACAATGAAGGCCGCAAAGTTCAACGCATACCTGCGCGAAGACGGCATCCCGGACATTCTCATCCGCCGCCGCCGCGACAAAGAACTCGGGCAGGATTCCCACGAACGCTACTCGAAACACGTCAAAGCGTTGTTTCAGGTTGGAGATGGGCGCACGGATAATTTCAAAACTGCGCTCGGCCACCCGGTCGAGATCATCCCGCAACAGAATCCATACAGCTTGAAAGTCGGCGACACGCTCGAAGTGTTATGCCTGAAAGACGGCCAGCCGCTCGTCAATCAATTCGTGATGGCCGGGCGCGAAGCTGGCAATCGCCTGATTCCAGCGCCCAGCGTCCGCACTGATTCAAACGGCATCGCGCGCATCAAACTCAGCGGCGGCGGCAAGTGGTTCGTCAAATTCATTCACATGGCCAGACTCAACGAACCCGGCTTCGATTACGAATCGAGGTGGGCTTCGATGACTTTTGAAATCAGAACGTGATGACCGAACAGGATGACAAGCTGAGTTGCAGGCGATGTGGCGCTGCCAGGGCGCACCGTTATCAAACTTTCAGCTTCCCCAAGCTGGAAAATACAACCGGCGAGCTTCACGACACACAGGAGTTTGTGTTGTGCACCGGTTGCGCTCGCTGGGAGCGGGAACGGCTTAAGTCGGAGCCTCAACCGGCGGAGGGCTGGACGCGCGAAGAATTGATTGCCGTGCTTGACCGCTTCTTTGCCTCAAGCGGTGTTTTCGACGTTTGCGGGCGCTGCCACCAGCAAGGCACGGGCTGCTGTCCGCCGACTTGTCGCGTGATGGGCGCGGCGGGATGTAATCCGAACAACACGCGAGGCAAGACGGTTTTCTGCGCGGCTTTTGTTTGCAGTGCGCTGCTCAATGCCATTGCGGAATGCGACCCCGAAGTTGGCCGCGCGCTGCGATGGGTGAAGCGCGAGCTGGGACAGGCCGAATTTCACATCTACGAAATGATCACCCGCGTTCCGGCAGAGGCACGCGAACCTGTTCGCCCGCTCACGCTCCCCAACCGCTATCCGCGTCCGGAAAGGCTGGGAAATGGTGGAGAAATCAGAGATAGACTGGCCGCTTTAACCGATGAAGTGCTGGCTCTCAGACGGCAGTGGCACGAGCTTGAGAATGGCGAGAAGCCTTGATTTTATTACCCTTTGCGCATTTCCGTCCTGATTTGGGATGTCTCAAGCCCTGCTGAAAATAGTTTTTGACAGCCCTAGACCAATCTGTTACATTCCGCGCCTCGCTAACAACTTCTGAATCCGCATCAAGTTAGACTTGAAATTGAGACTTCTGGACGAATGTTCGAAGTCAGGGGATGTGCTGTTTTGTGTGCATTCCGTGCGGTGATTAAGTGCGGCGAAGACTTCTCTTTTATTCCATCGCGAGGAGGTCTACGAACGGTCCGAAATGAAATCAGCCATCGCTGAGGTTGCTCAGACATACGGCATCGAAAACTGGGGTGCCGGATATTTCGGAATTAACTCGCGCGGGAACCTGATCGTCCGGCTCGCGCAAGACGACTCCCGTAGTGTTGACATCAAAAAGGTCGTTGATGACCTGATTGCCCGGCGCGTAAAGCTGCCGGTCATTCTTCGTTTCCCGCAAATCTTCGCCAGTCAGGTTCGCAAAATGAACCGCTCCTTCCGCACGGCGATGAAAGAGTTCGATTACAAAGGCGAACACCGCGCCGTCTTCCCGATGAAAGTGAATCAACGGCGGCAAGTGATTGAGGCTTACCTGGAAGAAGCCACCAAATACAGTTATGGCCTGGAAGCCGGCAGTAAAGCGGAACTGTACGCCGCCATTGCAATGGATCAGTCGCCGGATTCGCTGCTGGTCTGTAATGGATTTAAGGACAATGGCTTCATTGATCTCGCCTTCGTTGGCACACAAGCGGGCAAAAACGTCGTCATCGTCATTGAAAAATTGAATGAGCTGCCGCGCGTCATCGAACGAGTGCAAACCACTGGCATTCGCCCAATGCTTGGAATGCGCGTGCGGTTGTATTCGCGAGGGTCAGGCCGCTGGGAAAAGTCCGGCGGTGAACAGTCGAAATTCGGGCTGACGACAACCGAATTGCTACAAGCCATCAAGGCACTGCGCGATGCCGGCATGCTGGACATGCTGCGCGTCATGCATTTTCACATCGGTTCGCAGATCACACAGATCAAACGGGTCAAAGCAGGCGTCAAAGAGGCCGCCCGCGTATATGCCAAAATCCGCAAGATGGGCATTGACGTGGATCACCTGAACGTCGGTGGTGGCGCAGGCGTGGACTACGACGGTAGCAAGACCAGTTTTGAATCATCGGTGAACTACACGTTGCAGGAGTTCGCCAACGACGTGATCTACACAATCAAGAGCGTCTGCGAGGAAGAGAACGTCCCTGAACCGAATGTCATCACGGAATCAGGCCGTGTGCTGGTCGCCTATCACGCAATGCTGATCACCAACGTTATTGACGAGATTGAGACCGTGCAGGGAGTGGTCAACGTGACGATGACAGGCAACGAAGCGCAGGTCATCAAAGAGCTTCACGACCTGCACAAAATGATGACCGCGAAAAACTTCCTGGAGTATTACCACGACGCGCTGGAACACAAAGAAGAGTTATTTACTCTCTTCGACCTGGGGTTCATCAGCTTGGAAGATCGCGCCAAAGGTGAGATTCTTTTCTGGGCGGTTTGCGACCGGGCGAACAATTTCGCCAAGCTGACACAGGTTAAATCCGAAGAGTTCGACGATTTGAGAAAGCTGCTTTCCGCGAAGTACCTGTGCAACTTTTCGGTCTTCCGCTCAGTGCCTGATCATTGGGCAATTGATCAGCTTTTCCCGATCATCCCGATTCACAGGCTCAACGAGATTCCGACTGATACCGCAACGCTGTGCGACATCACCTGCGATTCGGACGGCGTGGTTGACAAGTTTGTTGACCTGCACGACGTCAAAGAAGTCTTGGAGGTTCACGACCTCCGGAATAACGAGCCTTACTATTTGGCGATGATGCTGATCGGCGCGTACCAGGAAGTGATGGGCAATTTCCACAACCTTTTCGGCACGACCAACGAAGCGCACGTCGTCGTTTCCAACGACGGTGAATATCACATCAATCGCATTATTCCCGGCTCGACCGTGGGAGAGATGGTCTCTTTCGCAAGATACGAAAAAGAGTATTTGCAAGATGGCTTCCGCACCTTGCTGGGCAAACAGATTAAGAAAGGAACGCTGACGGAAGAAGACGCCGGGCGTTTGACTGAAGAGTACGATAATCACTTCGACGGTTACACGTACTTGGACACGAATGGGCGGCATTAAGATGGTTAGCGGCGCGTGCGGATGGTTGACCACACCGACTCGTCATAACAATTTTCGATTCAGCGAAACTGAGAAACAATGATCCGAAGAATCAAAGGCGCAAAATACCTGACCAAACCGACTGACCCGCTGCAAGTTGACCGCGACCGCAGCGTGCCCGGATTGCTGGACAAGATGGAGAGGATTTCATTCCAGGGGCGTAATCTTGCCTTGGCCCATCAAATCTGGCTGCAGATGCTGCAAGAAAACGCCGTCGTCTTTATGGGCATGAGCGGCGCGTTAGTCCCCGCAGGAATGCGGCGGCTGGTGGCGTATCTGATCAAAAACCGTTGTATTGACGTGCTGGTGGCGACGGGCGCGAATATCTTCCACGATCTGCACGAAACCCTGGGGCGCCATCATTACATCGGCGATGCAAAGGTCAGCGACGCCGAGTTGATGGAAGAGAAGGTGGATCGCATCTATGACACCTATGCATCCGAAGAAGAATTCCGCGAAGCCTACGAATGGATCGGCGGATTCGCTTCGCAACTGGACAATACGCACGCCTATTCGACACGTGAGTTTCTGCATCTGCTGGGCCGCGAACTGAGCGAGATCGCTACTGAAGACGGCATTCTGACGTCGGCCTTCAAATCGCGCGTGCCGATCTATTGCCCGGCCATCACCGACAGCGCGTTTGGCGTCGCCATCGGCATCAGCCGGATCGAGAAAAAGAATCAGTTCCAGTTCGACGTGATTCAGGATGTGGTCGAGATGGCGCAGATCGTTTCGAAATCGCGCTCGACCGGCGTAGTGCTTTTCGGCGGCGGCACGCCCAAGACCTTCATTCAGCAAAGCGAAACTGCGGCAGCAATGCTGCACAATACGACTCGCGGCCATAAGTTTGCGGTTCAAGTCGTCACCGATTCGCCCGATTACGGCGGCTATTCCGGCTCGGACTTCGACCAGGCGCAATCATTCGGCAGGATGGCCAAGAATTACCGCGCTGTCACTGTGCGCTGCGACGCAACTATTGCCATGCCGCTGCTGGTTACATCGCTTTCGCAGACCGCGTCGAAAGCAATGCGCACGCGCAAACGCATCCAATTCAACTTTGGCAAAGATTTGAATATCACGATGCCATAGGCCGCATCGAACGACCTGCTAAAGCAAAAGGCGCAATGAGAATATGACTTTCTCATTGCGCCTTTTGCTTTACTACCGTGAAGCTTGCTGTTTTATGGAAGCGTCAGTTCCTGTCCGACATCAATCTGGTCCGGGTTGCTGATGCCGCTGGCCTGAGCAATCTGATGATAGTGATTCGCATCGCCATAAAAACGCTTGGCGATCTTCGACAGCGTGTCGCCGGAAACAACCGTGTAGGTCGAACCGGACTGAACGTTGATGTCAATAGTTGCGTCCGAAACGCCTGCATCAATGCCTTTGATCACGTTCCACAGTTGATCCTTCGCATACTCGGACGGAACGGTGCCGCGAATCAGAATCTTGCCGTCTTCTTCATTGACGTTCTGGACGTTCAAACCGACATCGTGACCTTTCTCCAGAACCGCACTGTACTTCGATTTCAGTTCATCAAAACTAGCCATGGCTAGAGTCCTCCTTGGTAAAGTAAGTTGTTGAAATGTTGGGAGTCTTAAGTTCAAACCAAAGCAGCCCCGGTTGGGAAATCCGCCCGGTTTGAGTATTGCCGTTACGACTGTATGGGGATTGATTGACGGCGCGCAGTCTAAACAAAACACTTGGCGAAGACAAGTTAAAGATTCGATCAACCGGCAGGAAGTGGAATAGAGCAAGCCTGACTACCTTCAAATTTACAGCCATTCCCAAACGTGAAATGATCAGCGCCAGTCCAACGATAAAGCCTGTCCGTAGCGGGCAAACCTTCGCTGAGCAGGCTACCGATGATCAACGTGTCTTTGTAAATCACGCCCGGCGTGGTCAGCATCACCGTCAGCCCGTCCATCTGCTGTCGCCCCAAATCCTGCCGCAAATCCAACCAGCCGTTCTGCCCAAACCCTTTCGCAGGCTGGCCCGTGCCCGCGTCCAACGCGTAAAGCCGATTGCGGTAGCCAACAAACAGACGCTTCTCTGCTCCCTCCTGCCAATAAGTCACGCCACGATTGCGCATCTTGCCGGAGCCTTTGCGGCCTTCGTTCGGGTCGAAGCTCCAACGCTCTTTGCCGGTCGCGGCGTCCACCGCCACCACGCACAGCTTCGGCGTCGTGGCATACATCACGCCATCCACAATGATCGGATTGCATTGATTTTCAGACCCGCTGAACTCATCGCCCGAATCGTACTGCCAGGCGACCTGAAGCTGATTGACGTTTTCGCGCGTGATCTGCGACAGGGTTGAATAGTGAATATTCTCTTCGCCCCCGCCGAACATCGTCCAATCGCGGTACTGCCGCACGGATGTGTTCTTCACTTGCGCTTGCGTGCCGTAAACA
>JBBQVH010000114.1:0-26977 GCA_038211695.1 Blastocatellia bacterium
TGACTGCATCAAAGGAACAATCACCAGCAGGCGACGGGCCGCGTGATCGTGGACAAATCGTGCTCAACGCCTGACGGCATCAAAGGAACAATCACCCCCGGCTTGGCCTTTTTCACATAGTATCTTTTACGGTGCTCAACGCCTGACGGCATCAAAGGAACAATCACCGAAATGAAGCAATCGCAATCAATGGCCGTCCTCAGTGCTCAACGCCTGACGGCATCAAAGGAACAATCACTCATTGTCAGCAGGTGTGCGATTGTGAGCAGATAGTCGTGCTCAACGCCTGACGGCATCAAAGGAACAATCACCAACTCTGGCCGGGCACGGCTGTCCGGTTCCAGCCGTGCTCAACGCCTGACGGCATCAAAGGAACAATCACGCTTTACTACTTTTCGTGGTCGCACTGGCCTTGGCGTGCTCAACGCCTGACGGCATCAAAGGAACAATCACAATGGTGGCGTCATTCATCCACTAACAGTTCAGGATGTGCTCAACGCCTGACGGCATCAAAGGAACAATCACTCGGGCCATTCAGTCTGTGCAGGCTCCGGTAATCCAGGTGCTCAACGCCTGACGGCATCAAAGGAACAATCACATATCAGAATGCCATCAACCACAGGTTCAGGTGGCAGTGCTCAACGCCTGACGGCATCAAAGGAACAATCACCAGTTCAAATCGTCCGACAGTTTTGACAATTGGATTGTGCTCAACGCCTGACGGCATCAAAGGAACAATCACTATCACTACCAGCAGCTTGACGATGAACACGAACCGGTGCTCAACGCCTGACGGCATCAAAGGAACAATCACGCCGCTCAATACACACTGGCTGATTACCAGATTCCGGTGCTCAACGCCTGACGGCATCAAAGGAACAATCACTCCAGCCCCAGCGGCTGCTGCTGCATTTGCAGCGGAGTGCTCAACGCCTGACGGCATCAAAGGAACAATCACCTCGCCTTCTGCTGCTCAAACGACTGTTGCAGCTTGTGCTCAACGCCTGACGGCATCAAAGGAACAATCACAAATTGCACGGCACTGGCGCTATATCCACCTGAGGTGCTCAACGCCTGACGGCATCAAAGGAACAATCACGTGATCTCAGTTTGGGTAATTGTTATCATCGCCCAGTGCTCAACGCCTGACGGCATCAAAGGAACAATCACTGAAGCGCCTGAAGCATCGCGTTTTGGATTGCACTGTGCTCAACGCCTGACGGCATCAAAGGAACAATCACGCGCATCATTTGATAAACGTTTTCTTCCTGTTCGTGTGCTCAACGCCTGACGGCATCAAAGGAACAATCACGTACACCCTCACGGGTGAGGGTGTATTATAAAAGAGTGCTCAACGCCTGACGGCATCAAAGGAACAATCACCGTGAGACGGACACACATGTTCTATTCAGTAGAAAGTGCTCAACGCCTGACGGCATCAAAGGAACAATCACTCGCGCAGGGTCAAGAACTCTTCCGCGTCAAACTGTGCTCAACGCCTGACGGCATCAAAGGAACAATCACTGTTCATCCCTACATCCTTGCAGTAAGAGCATTCCGTGCTCAACGCCTGACGGCATCAAAGGAACAATCACATCCCCGCGAAAATGCGCAGTGCGATTCAAATTCAGGTGCTCAACGCCTGACGGCATCAAAGGAACAATCACCAGTTCATCGAGTGTCATAGTTGCTCCTTTGCAGACGTGCTCAACGCCTGACGGCATCAAAGGAACAATCACACCCATAACGCCGGTGACTGGCGGCAGTCCAGTTGGTGCTCAACGCCTGACGGCATCAAAGGAACAATCACAGTGGTCATTTCGTCGTGCCTTCTTACTATATTATGTGCTCAACGCCTGACGGCATCAAAGGAACAATCACGGCGCGCCGGGTAAGTAATTTTGGATGGTTGATTTATCGTGATGTTTGCGGGGATCACCTCCTTTCATCGCGGGTTGATCATCAAAAAGTTGATGAAAGCGCCAATCATCGGTCCATATTCCCTGCCCTTGCAATCCGTTACCGGCGCTGCAAGCTCCTAAAGGCAGCGATACCGCCGGTAACTTGGTCTGATTGAAGAGTCTGGTTGCGTTCATACGATTTGCTGGGCGCTCACACGTCCGGGTGCTTGCACGATTAAATTGCCTGCTCAGGCGATGTCGAATCGCTTGTTTTCACCAATCCACGATTCAGGACGATTGTGGGCGGCGGTGCGTTTTTCGCAGGCATCGCACATTGTCAGAATCAACAGCCGGTCTTCCGGCGTCAGCAGTGTTTCCAATTCCCAACGCAGCTTTTCCTGTTCGCGCACGGTCAACCGGCAACGAAAGATGCTGTATTGCAGATGCCGTCCATAACCGTGCAGCAGCTTGAAGACTTTGCGCCAGCGTTTCGGTTCGGTAATGTCGTAACAGACAACGTACCAATTTTTGTTTTCGGCCACGATCACCTTCTTTGAAAATGTGGCGTGGGTTCTTTACCCGCGCCACAACAAAAGTTTCATCGCAAACGAAACCGGGCAAACAGCCCGCCTTCATTCATCCACTCTTTTTCCAGCAGCCGGACTTCCAGCTCCATCAACCGCGCGTATGACAGCGAGTACCCGATGACCGGATGTTTCCATTGATCCTGTTTGCGGCGTTCGTAAATGGCAATCAGCTTTTTGCGCCCGCTCGGCGACAGCCACACTTGCCGGGTTGCAGAATTGGCAAAGCTGCTGGCAATGGTAAAGTCGTCGTCTGCGTCCCATTGCCTGCGATTGATGGAAGCCACGACCGGCAAATCAACCAATGGCACGCGGAACAGTTCCATCAAATCCAGCGCCAGCGGATGCGCTTGCGAACGCGGCTGATGGTAAAAGCCCAACGATGGGTCCAGCCCGACGACCAGAATCGCGTTCAATACATCTTTCATCAACAACGCATACCCGAACGACAGCAGCGCATTCGCACGGTCGCGCGGAGGCCGCCGCGAACGCCCGTCCGGCTTCATTTCTTCGCCCGCTTCATCCGTAATCAAATGCGGCAAGGCTTTGAAATACTGCGCGCCGATCGAACCTTCGTACCCGCGCAAACTGTGAATGTTTTTGGCGCGCGCCATCGGCCCCAGCAGTTTGCGAATGGTGCCGATGCTGTTGGAAAGCGCAGCAGCCTTTTCGGCATCGGTATCGCGCCCCGATTCTCTTGAAGCTCGAATCAGAAAGCTCATCTGTCCGCGCACACGCGCTTCGGTCAACTGCATCGCCATCCGTAAACAGAATTCCGAATCGGTCAGCGCCTTGTACTGCCTGATGCGCCGCTGCACTCCCCCCGCGCCCGATGTCCAAGCGCCCAAATACCGTCCGCCATTCGTCAGCCAATGCACGCCGACTTCGTGCTGCGCGCAGAAACCCAACGCCTGCGTAGAGATTTGCGCGAAGCCGTGCAAGACAACCTGACCGACTTCATTGACCGGATAAAGCTGCGACAATTCGCCCGCGCCCAGCGGCGGAGTAACTTCAATCCGGTCGCCTTTGCGTCCCACCCGCGCGCCTTGCGTCACCACGTGCAACGATTGCCGGTCATCGTCGGCGGGAAATAGCCTGATTGCGGGTTTCGGATTGCGGATTGCGGATTTGGCCGGACGAAGCACATCATCACCCTGAGATGGTTTCGTTTTAAGAAAGTCGGTAGAAGGAGACGGACTACCAGCCTTCGAATCCGCACTCCGCAATCCGCAATCCGCAATTGCTCGCTGGGCGAGCCGCGCCTCTTCCGGCAAACAAACCGGCGCCAGCGAACACTTCACACACAACCGTTCGTTGGGCGTCACCGCCGGGCGCACAACCGAAGCCTGCAATTCACGAGCGCGCGCCACGGCTTCGGCCAGCAATCGCCAGGCATCGTCATCAATCACTACCCGCACCATCACATTGTCCGCGTGGTAGCGAATCCGCCCTTCGGTAATGGCTCGTCCTGAATGCTCTTCGATCAACGCGGCATAGGCGAACACCTGCAACTTATCGCTCCACCAAGCCTCCGCTTCTCCGGTGGAAGACCGCGCCGCCCGCCCCCGCTTGTGTTCGTAAGGAATCAACTGGCCATCCCGCCGCCTGATGCAGTCAACTTTGCCGACAAGCCCCCACCGCTGACTTTCCAACGTCATCGCCAGAACTTCGCCTTCCTCTTCCTTGCGTTCAAGCTCGACGTGCAAGCGCCGCCCGGCAAACACGCGTTCGTCGGCCACGCGCAGATGCTCAACGTTTTCCAGATAGAACAAGCGTTCGCAATACGCGAGCGCATGCAATCCATGAATGGGCAGAAATGATTCCGAAGTCATACAATTCCCCCTTTCCCAAAAGGTTCTGGGATTTCTCCGGCAGAAAGCTTTCGGGCATGAAAGTCAAAAATCAGCCTGCGACTTGGCATCCGCAACACATCAAGGCCACATATCACCGCGCAACACGCCTTCAGCAGCACGTCAAGCCCAGACCTCCTCGTGCGACACGGCGTCAGCAGCCCTTTACTTTCAGTTATCCGCGCATCAGGTGATCTTTATTAGAGACCTGCCCCTTTCAGCAGAGTGTTAAGGCCGGTTTATTAGAGACAAAACCTAATCCGCAGCGTGAAAACGGCAGTTCACACCGCGAAAATGCCAGTCCCCAGCGTGCAATCTCTGGTCAGCAAGGTGAAAACATCAGTCCCCAGCGTGCAAACCCCAGTCCGCAGCGTGCAAACCCCAGTCAGCAGAGCGCAACCATCAATCCGCACAGTGAAAACCCTAGTCATCAGCGATTCAATCAGGATCAGACGGCGTCCATATCCAAGCGGCATCCGGTGGGATGCTTTGGCTTTCAGCTAATGGCGCGCAAAGAATGCTGGAAGTGCGACTGTTGTCTGTGCGATGGATGCCAACGGTCAACCGGCACGAACCTTTACGCGGTGGATCGTCCGGTAGCATTCGCGCGTACCATCGCGTCGTCGGCGGTTCGCCAACGACATCAATCCGATCAATCAGCAAGTTGTTGTCGCCCGCGAACGGCAACCCGTAGCGCGGCAAATCGAGTTCCCCGCGCAGTCCCTTTTTCACTTGCACCAATAGGTCGGCGTTTTCAGTTTGCACGCCAATCATTCCGTCATAGCCAGTCAAGATTTCGCGGCGAACTGGTGTGATCCAAAACTTCGCGCCGTGCGTTTTGGCGCTCAGTTCTTTGCCGGAAGCGCCGACCGGGTAACTGTGCAGTTGCTGATAGATCGTGGACAGTTCCGGCAAAGAAATCGCACCTACCGCAATGCGCAACTTCGGCAAGCCTTCGCGGATTTCAGTCGTCACGCCGTTCATCGGCCCGCGCATTTCGATACCCGCCAGATTCAGGATCAATCCATAAGCTGTCGAAGGCGGCATGACCGGGCTGGTCGCTCGGTACACGCCCGCCTGAAATCCGCGAAACGCAGCAAACGGCGCGCGCACGCGCAGCCACATCGTTTCCATTGCTTCGCCCTCCTATTGCAGAAATGATTCGGCCAAATCGGTCAGCAGCTTTTGCGGGTTGTCGTAAAGCTTCACACCTTCGGCTTCGAGTCGCGCGCGCTCTTCCGCCGCCGCCTTCCGCACAATCTCGCCGCCGATCCAGAATTCATTGCCCGGCAGATCGTCTTTGTTGATGCGCTTAAGTTCGTCAAAAGCACCTGCTTCGTTGAAGCCATAAGTGTCGTAACCTGCAACCAGACTCGGCGTCAGCCGCGCAACGATGCTGGCCGGGGCCATTTCGTAATAACTGCGCGCGTGGCCGCCCGCGACTTCATTCAATTCACTGATAGCTTTGAGCAAAGCTTTCACCCAGTTCGGCTGCGACTGGCAATCGCGCTGCGAAAGCGCAAACGGATATTGGTAAGCCGTATGCGCCACCTCGCGGTGAATCAGCGCGGAGGTCGAAGAATTCTTCCACGGACTTTTGCCTGCGTTGAGCGGCGATTGATTGAAGATCGCGTTGAAGCGATAAGGCGTCAGCGCCAGCGCCAGATTCATCCGAAAGATGCTGTCGCGTTTGGCTGGCTTATCACTGTTCTTTTTGACGGCTTCTTTATCCGCGACCATATAGCCGAACAGAAAGTCATCGGCGTATTTGTCCGCGTTTGGGAACTCTTTGAACTCGACGGCAAGCTGGTTTTCGTTGTGCAGGCGCGAGCGATTGGACGGCAGGTCGGCTTTGAGCAGCATTTCGCGCAGAGCATTGCGCATGGATTCCGGGCTGATGATCGGATACTCCTTGCCGCCTTTGGTGATCTTTTGCATCACGGTGCGGTTCTCTTCACTCTCGCCGCGATAGTTGGAACTCGGCGCGGCATAGGTCAAAACGGTGGCGAATAGATTGCGATTCATAAATTCCTCCATTTGAAGCTTGGTTAATTTTGCGTTGTCGTTTTTTGTGGATTCGGGGTTTGCGCGGCCAGCGCCAGCATCGTCAACGTGCGAATTTCGTCGCCGTTCGTGACCAACGCTTTGGTCAGCGCGACGAAGCGTTGCTCGTTCATGCGTTGCGAGACCGAACAGAGCGTCGAAACGAAGTAATCAACGAAGTCTTGTCCGGTGCGGCTGCGAATGGCGAGGAAAGCTTCGCGGGCGAGCTTAGCTTTCTTCTCTTCGTAATCTTTAAGTTCGGCGGGTTTGTTATCTCTGGCCCCCTTCCAGGCTTCTTTCCACTCCAATTGATGTTTGGATCTGAGCTTGAGACGCAGATAGTTGCTAACCACTCGGTAGATCAGCGTCTCTTGGCTGACCTCTTCCGAAAGACTGAGATCGTTGGCATCAGCCTCTTCGACTGAGCCGTTCGCTGGTTGATTCATCATTTTCACCTCGTTTGAAAAAGACTCCCGCGCATCGCGTCGGAAGTAGCTGTTGCCGATGGTTTGTTCGTAGGGAAGTTTGGTCATCAGGCCGTCGAAGCCTGCGTACCAATTGGGCTTGCGATTGACCAGGTTGAGCAGCCGTTGGCGGCGGAAGATTGGATTCCAAAGACTACCGCGAAATTGCGCGTATTCGTCAATCATCGCGGTCTCAGGATCGAGCCGTGTACTGCCCCACAGCCGAATGTTGTTGCCCTGCTTTTCGAGATGAGCGACATCAACACCGAGCACGATGTCAGTGGCACTCGAAGCCCGCTCGCCTTCAAGCTCAGTCAATCGATCTTGCAAGCGCCGCAGCGTGTCGAGTGCGCTTTCTACCGCCAGGTCAACAACGGAGTCTCGCGGGCGATAGCCAGCCATAACTGTCCCTCGCTTGCGCAGCACCACCGGCAGTTCCTCGCAGAAAAGTTTGAGATCGGCAACATCGGGAATTGCCAATGCAAAACTCTTGCTGATTTCACTTTTGCCCTCGTTGGTGATGACTGCAGGAACATAAATCTGCGCGGCGTAAGGCCAGAAGTGCAGCAGGAATTGAAATCGCGCGCGGTCTTTGAACGGCACATTCTCGGCGTTGTTGGCCTGCGCTCCGATGAAGTATGTGCTTGGCAGGTCTACCGCGTAATCGAGTGGCTTCGTCAATTCTTGCCAAGCGTTTGTGGAGTCATCCGACTGTTTCCGCTCGGCACGATCCTTAAACGGTTTGCGGGTGGCTGGCACGCCTCTGAAGATTGTCCAAATCACATTGCGCCAAAGTTTGATCCAATCACCATTCGTGGTGGGATCGTATCCTTGCAGGAATGCTCCTCTCGGAATGACGTCCTCGTAAATGTAGACGGTCTTCTCCTTATCCTTGCCTGTTTTTGGATCAGGGCGGTTTCGTTTCTCTTCGCGCAGGTAAGGAACGATCTCCTTTTGTTTGTTTTTAAGCGGGGCATCGCGCGATTGCTCTTCCAACGAAGCTGCGTAGACTTCATTGAACAAATCCTCCAACCCTTGCGGGTTGATCTTCAGGGTTGCGCCGCGCGCATCCAGCCCTGTGATTTCGCAAATGCCTTGCTTGTTCGATTGGCGCTTCAGCCAATCCACCATCAGTACCAACCCCGCCAATCCAGCGCGATGCTGCGAAGAAGGCAGTTCGGCAAGCTGATAATCGAGCGTCAATTCTTCCGGCGCTTCAGCGGTTTTCTTCTTTGCCATTGTTCTCCTCCGTCAAAAAACTAATGTCGAAAGGCGTTTGAAAAAAGTGGTTTTGGCTTTCGCCGCGTTAGCGGCGGTTGACCTTAGCCCAGCGTTTCAACGCCGGGAAGCGATGTTAAAATTGCCCCCGTCGCGTAGCGACGGTTGAAATTGGAGACATGGTCGCGCTTGTTTCAAGCGTCGCTACGCGACGCAAAACTTCTTTTCCCGGCCTTCCCAGCCCTAAAGGACTGGGCTAGGGTCAGCCGCCGCTAGCGCGGCGAAGAGTGTTTTTTTGCTAGAAACAAATGTGCGCCGACTTCAGGTCAAAAAACCTCGATTCGGGTCATATAGGTTGCTGTCGGCGACATTCAGGTACTTCGGCAACCAACTCCGGCGAGCGTCCTCACCGAGCAGGAATCCTTTCGGCACGCCGACGATGTAGCCGTCGTAAGGATCGTGATTATCCAAACAGGCTTTCACGGCGTTCAGGTCGTCTGTCAGCACACAAGGCAGCGTGAATTCATCGGTGTCTCGGAAAGAGCCTGGCGTGGCGAAATAGCCGCCGTCGAGAAAACGTGCGCTGCCGTCAGCCTGGCGTTCGTCGAGCGAAAACTTTTCAAGCGCGTCCGCCATCGCCCGCTGGCTGACATCTCCCGTGCCTAGATAGGCGAGAAACGCGGCAGCGTTCAGAATCTCTTCTTTTGCATACGGCAACGCTTGCTCCGGCAGGTAGGTGTGCAAACGCGCGCGAAAATCCAACCCCTTCGCCAAATGCCTGTTGGCGCGGCCAAATCGCTGCACGAGCGATGAGACCGGCGCAACTTCCGAAATCAACACATCGGCATCAAGGTCCAGGCTCATCTCGCAAACTTGCGTCGTGACGGCGATGGCGGGCGCGCCTGTTTGCTGAAAAGCCTTGATCGTTGCCGCGTGTTTCTTCTGCCGATCCATCAGGCGAAAGCGGCTGTGATAGGTGATGACTTCGACGCCGAGTTGTTGCTCAAGGCATTCGGCAATTGCCTGGCAACGTTTGACCGTGTTGACCACCCACAGCACGCGCTCGCCGTTGCGATAAGCTTCGACCGCGCGATCCAACGCTTCCTGCACATCGGCCACCGGTTCGAGTTTGTATCGAGGATGGCTCTCCTGCTTCTGAAAGTCCGCGTCGTCCGAAGCCTGATAAAGTTTCAGCCCGGCTTTCAGCAATTCATCGCGTCGCGACAGCGGCAGCGTCGCCGTCATACAGAGCACCGGCACATCGAAGTGTTGGAGGAACGACACCAGCGAATCGAACATCCGCCGGTCGAAGCTGTGAACTTCGTCAATAATCACCGCGCTGTCAGCCAGCGCAGGTAGCAAGCATAAGCCGGTGTAGCTGTGTTCGATGAAGCCGAGAAACTGATCCACCGTTGCGCTGAAGTATCGCTTTGACCACAGGCCCAGTGCGAACAGACGGGCGTCGGCTTCGTAGCTCTTGTCTTTCGTGGCTTCGCTGGGATTGGTCGCAATCGCTTCAAGCTCGTATCGTGACGTGCCGTGAACCAGCGCGGCGTCGGCATCCGGTGCCCAGCCGACGTAATCGCGAAAGCCTTCGGTCGCAGTGCCGCGCGTCGGATAGAGAAAGACGACCTTGCCAATCTTTCTTTCTCGCGCCTGCGCCTCGGCCCATTTCCAGGCGGCCAGTGTTTTCCCCGCAGCGCAGGCCGCGAGCAGCAACACGCGCGGGCCTTGCCGGGCAGTGTTCTGCTGAAACGGGCGCAGCGCAAACTGTTTTCCCAGCCTGCGCGCAATCTGCTCGGCGCGCGGGTTGAGAATCGCGGCGGCGATGTCGTCATCACTGATTGCAGACGAATGCACCGTGTCGTTGATCCATTCGGCAATTGAATGTCCTTCGCGAACAAGGCCAGAGGACGCAGCGTCCGAGACGATCACGCCAGCTTTCACGGCCAGCAGCAGCGCCAACCGCTCTTTGTCCGCGCGAATCTGGCGGCTGAATTGGCGAGCGGAGGCAATGCCGTCTCGCCAAGCCTGACTCCAGAAAACTTTGCCCGGCCAACTTTCAGTCGGCAGCTTGGGCAAGTCAGTTAAGCTGGCAGCGGTGGCGATGCGCGCCAGAATCGAATTGACCTCCGGATGATCGAGGTAAAGTTGCAGCGATCCGGCCTTCTTCGGCTGACACCATTTCCAATCGCCTGTGTCCGAAGCTTTGATGTGATGCGAGAGCACCGCCGCCGTAATCACATCAATGTCGAGCAAGCTGTTCTGCGACAACCAGCGGCGCACTTCGGACAAACACAGCAGCAAGGCGCTGAGGTGTTCGTGCCGCAGCATCTGCGCGAAGAACTGTGGTTCGGTAACGGCGCGATAAAAATCTTCGTTCGCTTTGCCGATGTCGTGAAAGAGCGCCGCCACGCGCAGATTGAGCAGGAACTTTTCCCGCGCCTGCGGGCTGTCGAGCTTGAAGACGCGACACCAATTTTGTCCCCAACGTCCATCCAGCCGGAAGATCAACTCGGCAGCCTGCTCCGTTTCAAGCAAGTGTCGCTGCAATGTAATTTCATCTCGGCCTTTCCGGCGGCTCTTGGCGAGCAGCCTTTCGGGCGTTGAATTCAAGCTCTTCATCTTTGTCCTCCTTGTGCTTTTCTCGGTGGTTCGCCAATTACGCGGTCAATTGTGATAGGAAAGAAAATCCCGCACCCCATCCGCCGCCGTCCGCCCAGCCCTTGTTCCTGCAAAACGATTGAGCCTTCGTCGCTCAGTTCGTGAATTGCCAAACCAAAACCGACGATGGTGTGATTGCCAATTCGCACCACGCGGCGCGGGCCGATGGCGGGTTCGCCTTTGACGCCGAGTTCATCCAGCTTGCGGCAAACAGCATCGAGAAATGGTTCGGGTTCGGTGAAGCCTTTGATCGTCACGATGCGGGCGTACAACGCTGGCGATGGTTTGAGCAGGAAGATTTGCGGCGCGCCCAGTCGAATCGCGTGGCCGTTGAGTTCCAGACGTTTACCGGCCAGCTTCAACATCAGCGGCACCCGGTCTTGGGGCAGGCGGATTTTCAGGCTGGCTTCGCGGTCGAGTTGCGTGATGCCATCGCCGCGCGCTGTGCCGGGAATGGTTTCGATTGCCAGCCAATCGGCTTCGTGGGCTTCGGGAATCAGGCGCGAGATTGCGCCATACAGCGCGTAGCCTTGATCGGATGGCAACGTTGCGCCAGTAAAAGAAAAGTGGAGTTCGACGGTCGTCATAATTGCTCCTCTCGGTAAAGTTGATTCATGGCTTCGATCTCTTCGCGGATGGAATCACGAAGCTCTTTGGGCTCGACTACTGTGGCGTGCGCGCCGTACTGCATTACAAATCGTTTGACGCCATCCAGCGCCGTCACCTGCATTCGCACGCGCAAGCGGCCATCGGGCAGTTCTTCGCGCGCTTCGGTGGGATGAAACTTCGTGCGTTCGCGCATCCAACGGGATTGGTATTCGTCGAAGATGATTTCGACATTGATGGGTTCGCGGCCTCGGATCATCCCGAAACCCTGGTTCAGGTATTCATTCAGTTCAAATCCTGCGGGCCATTCAAAGTGTTCTTCGGTCACGATCAATTCGCGGATGCGCGAGACCAGGAAGTCTCGGGGTGCGTTGCGCAAATGATCCCAAGCGACCAGATACCAATCGCCCAAACTATTCCGCAGATGCAGCGGATCTGCTTTTCGCTGGGTTAATTCGCCACGCCCGGCAGTGAAGTAAGTCATTTCAATGCGGCGGCGTTCGATGGCGGCGCGGCCCAGGCGGCTGAACAGGTCGGGATCGAGTTCTGTCGTCGCGGCGGCTTCGAAGGAATGCGCTTCTGAGAGCGCTCCCAGATCAAGCGAGAGGGTATTGGTCATTGCGCTCAGGACTTTTCCGAACGCCTGTTCGACGTGATGACCGATCGCTGTGCCGCGATACTGGCGCGAAAGTTTTTCGGCCAGCAGGATGGCAATCAAATCGCCTTCGGTCAGTTCGATGGCCGGCAGGCCGTAGACCGGTTCGGTGTAACGGTAACCGCGATCTGCCGCGAAGTATTCAATCGGCAGCCGCATCCGGTCGCGCATGAATTCGATGGTTCGCTGCGCGGTCTTGGTTGTGATTTCAAAGTGCGCGGCGATGGTTGTGTTGTTGGGATGGCGATTGGCGCGAATTTGCAGGTCAATCCAGAAAACTCTTTCCAGATGGCGGAAATGCTCGCGGTCGCGTGGTGAATCTTGATGTTTCATAACGCTGAAGCTTTTAGCAATGTTGGTAGGACACGCAGTGTCTGGCCGAAATATTTTTGGTAGTGGTGAAAATGTAATGCTGTTGTTTTCTGCCGCGTAGCGGCAAGCTGACTGTAGCCGGGCGTTTCAACGCCTGGAAGGCATGACGTTGGCCCCGCGCCTGGGTCAGCGACGCCTGAATTCAAGCGTCGCTGACCCAGGCGCGGGATATTGCTACCCATCCACCGTGCGTTGAAACGCACGGCTAAATTCAACCGCCGCGATGCGGCGAAGAAAGAGCCTCGGCATTACGTTTTTATCACTACCAGATCCTTGCTGAAATCGTTTGGGGCTTTGGGTGCTGAATGGGGCGGCGCGATTATCTACGGATACGGTTGGATTGCAATTATTCTGAGGCGTTATCACATCGTTTGTGAACCATGCCCGAAATAAATTCAGCCTGTATTTGCGGGCAGCGAAATGCGAAAGGTGCTTCCTTGTTGACCAGCCTGTTGATGAGCCTGTTGGTAAGAATGCAGTAGGATCAATGATCCGCCGTGGGCTTCCGCGATCCAGCGGGCAATCGAAAGCCCCAATCCCGCGCCGCCCCCGTTTCCATTGGTTTCGCGCGAGCGCGCTTTGTCGGCGCGATAGAAACGCTCGAAGATGTGCGGCTGCGCTTCGGCGGGAATCCCCGTGCCTGTGTCGGCGACGGTCACGAAATAATTCGGGCCAGCCTGTTCCAGCCTCAGCGATACGCGCCCACCAGCGGGCGTGTGTTTGATCGCGTTGTCCAGCAGATTCAGCAGCATCTGTTTCAACAATGCTTCATCGCCACGATAAACCGTCTCTGGCGCAGGCACCCACTCCACATTGATCTGTTTGCGCGAAGCCAGCACATCAGCCGCGCGGGCCGTTTCGGCAATCAATTCGTCCAGATAGAAATTACTCGGTTTCAATTCGCGCCCGCCGGCATCGGCACGCGCCAGCGTGAACATCTCTTCAACGATGCGCGACAGGCGTTTGACCTGTTCGTCAATGATCGTCAGCGCTTCGCGATATTCGCCCTCTTCGCGGCTGGGCTTTTCCAGCGTTACCGCTGCCGCCGTTCGCAATACCGACAATGGCGTGCGCAGTTCGTGCGAAGCATCGGCCATAAATTGCCGCTGTTGCGTGAAGCTGGACTCCAAACGCGCCAGCATTTCGTTGAATGTCGCGGTCAACCGCCCAAGCTCATCGCGCGGATTGGCCACCGGCAACCGTTCATCGAGATGCGCGGCACTGATGCGCCGCGCGCTTTCAGACATACTGACCACGGGCGCCAGCGTTTTCCGCGCCAGAAACCAACCGCCCAATCCAGCCAGCAAAAGCACCGCGGGAATCGCCAGCAAAAAGATATTGCGCAAGATGGCCAGCTCTGCGGTCAGCGCATCGCTCGATTCAGCGACAACAATGATCTGACACTGCAAATTGGACGGCAAACAAACGCGCTGCGTCGCCACGCGCATCCGATTGGTCCCCCCAAGCTCTTTTGCTGCGCTGCCGGAAATGCTCTCAAAACAAACAGCGTCTGTTGCTGGCAACGAGAGAGGCAGAACACTAATTTGCGGATTGCCTGCCAACGGCTTTTCCGCCAGCAGATGGCCGTTGGCGTCAAAGATCATCATGGCCTGATGCGGCAGATAAAGTTCCGCGACTACGCTCTGCGCCGATTGCAGGGAGGATTCGCCCTCGGTGTTTTCGAGCCTCAGCGATTTCGCCGCGCCTTCCAGCGATGCTTGCAAGCCTGCATCCAGGCGCGCGGCAAGCTGGCGCGCATGCAGCAAATAGACCCCGACACTGAAAGCGATCAGCATCAAAGCCAGCACGCCTGTATGCCAGAGCGTCAATCTTATTCGAACCGAATCAAGCATCTCTGCCAATCACTATTGTTTTTGAGAAGAAACGGATGCGGCCTGCGTTTTTTGCTGGCGGGCTTGCAGGTCGCGATAGTAGTTGTACACGTAATCCTTGAAACATTCGTGCCCACGGCTGGTGTAAAAGTCGTACTGCTTCATTTCCTGATAAGCCTGATCAATGTCCCAACCGTCAACGCTCATCCGGTACACCGCGCCCATCGCGCCCGTGCGATGTCGGCCTCCCGCACAGTGCATGTAGACCGGCCAGTTTGCTGAGTCGTTGACGACCTCCAGGAAGCGCGATGCTGTATCCGCTTGTGGGTATTGTTTGTCCACGAGAGGCAGGTTGATATAACGCAATCCTGCACGCTCAGCATTTGCCCGCGCGCCATCCTTCGCGTCCTCGCGCAAATCAAGAATCGTTTTCACGCCCAGCGCGGCAAGCTGGCCGTAATTCCGGCTATTAGGTTGTGAGCCACGATAAAGATGGTCATTCACCTTCCCGAAATTATCCACATCAACCGTGACGCCACCTGACGCTGGCCGCTTATTGTCATTATTATCAGGGACGGCGCTGGCCACCAAAGCAAGCGAACAGGCCAAAGCGAGAGTGAAAACCGATTTGTAGACATGCTGGATCAAGAGTTTCTGTTTCATTCATACCTCCACGAAACAACTTTTTACTTGCCGCCGAAACGGCCTGAAGAAATCCTGGGATGACTCTGAATGTACGGGAAGACGGATAAATACAAGATAAACAGACGCCGATCAGTGTTTCTGCCCCGGTTCGGATGGCGCGCCACAGCCGGGACAGACACACAGGTCTGCCCCTACCCTGATCTGAAAACCGATCTAGTTTACAAGCGCGTCTCCTGCCGTCAGCAGATACCCTTCGCCGCGCAATGTGCGTATCAACTTTGGTTCCTGTCCATCGTCAATCTTGCGCCTGAGGCGCTGAATATAAACCTCAATCAAGTTGGAAAACGCATCAAAGTTTTCGTCCCAGACGTGTTCCGCAATCTCTGCGCGGGTGACGACTTCGCCCGCGCGACGTGCCAGGTATTCCAATAGTGCATACTCTTTGGCCGTCAGCGAAACAGCCGCCCCCGCGCGTTTGACCTGATGCGTGCGCGCGTCAATCGTCAAGTCGGCGACCTCAATAATGCTGGGTTTCAGGGCCTGCCCGCGCCGCAACAAAGCCCGCGCGCGCGCCAGCAGTTCATGAAAATCGAAGGGTTTGATCAGGTAATCATCCGCGCCTGAATCCAGGCCCGCAATGCGATCCTGCACGGCGTCGCGCGCGGTCAGCATTAATACCGGCACGACTGATCCGGCGTCGCGCAGTTCACGGCAGACTTCCAAACCGTCTTTGCGCGGCAGCATCACGTCCAGAATCAACAGGTCGTATTCATTCATCTGCGCCTGATAGAGCGCGGCTTCACCATCGGCGGCAACATCCACGGCATAGCTCTGTTCGCGCAAACCCTTGGCCAGCATGCGGGCGACATCCGGTTCATCTTCCACCAGTAGAATTCTCATAATGAAAGCAGTGATCCAAACATTGGGTGGGTGTAGTTTGCAGATGAATCCATCAGGGAGCGGCCACAGTCAACCCCATCCGGCTGACCAACTGGGCGTAGCGGGGGTCTTTGCGTAGCGGATCGAAACGAGGCTCGACTTGCAAATAAGTTAAATATTCGTTGTGCTCTTCCAGGGCATTCTCCAACAGCGAGAACGCTTTTTCCCGGTCGCCAAGCCCGACATAAGCGATGGCCAAGTCATACGCCGGGGTTTTACGTTTGGCAGTGTTGGTGGTGATGCCATCAAGCAATCGGCGCGCTTCTGCCGGGTTTCCGCTAACGGCGTAAGCATGCGCCAGCGCAGTCAAAATAATGGGCGAATCCCCCGACAGCATCCGCGCTTTGCTTAATGCTTCGATGGCCTCTTTGTACTTCCCCAATTGTTCGTAAGCCAGTCCGGCGTAACGGTGGGCGGCAAAGAACTCCTGATCAATCGCCAGTATCTTCCGGCTCTGCTCCAGCGACTGTTCGTAACGCCGGGCGTAATAAAGCATCAACGCCATATGCGAATTGCCGATCAGCGATAACGGGGCTAATTCCTGACAGCGCCGCGCCTCTTCAAGTCCCTCGCCCGTGCGGCCCATTGAAATCAGATAGCTGGAAAACCACTGGCGCGCGGGCGCATAGTTTGGATCAAGTTCGATTGCCCGCCGGAATTCCTTTTCCGCGCCCGCATAATCCCAATCGTAACGATGTTTGACGAAGGCTAGCGAATTGTGTCCTTCGGCCAGGGAATCGTCCAACTGCACTGCGCGCTGGGCAGCCTCTCTCGCCTTCACGGACGCTTCGACAGACGAAATTGCGCCATACGTTCCCAGCATGTTGTAAGAGTCAGCCAGGCCCGCATATGCGGGCGCATAAGTCGGCACATGCCGGATGGCCTGCTCAAAAGAATCCACGCCCTGCCGCAAATCCGCCGCCGTCCGCCTATTCCAGTAAAACCGTCCGCGCAGATAGAACTGATAAGCTTCGCGTTCCGCCTGCTCAGCAGCGTTCAGGTCCAACTGCAATCGCGTGGAAACTTCGCGCGTAATCTCTTCCTGCAGGGCCAGCAACTCGCTTGGCTTGCGGTCGTAGCTTTGCCCCCAGATGTAACTGTTGTCCTTGGTATCCACCAACTCGACGTTGATCAATAGTCGCTCTCCCTGCTTCGTCACGCGCCCGGTCAACACAACAGGCACTTGCAACTCTCTGCCAACATCGCGCGGATCAGGCAAGGCAGCAGAGCCGCTGACTTTGTACCGCAACACTGAAATCAACGAACGAACTTTCAGTTTGGGCACGCGCGACAAATTTTGAATCACCGCCTGCGTCACGCCGTCCACCATTGCATCCGTCGCGGCGTCTGCATTAATCCGCGCCAGTGGCAGGACGGCGATTGAGTTGACGAAATGCTGCCTGGGCCTTGCCCAGAAATACCAGGTGCTGGTGATGGCCGCTGCCAGAAACACGAGCGTCAGCAGGCTTGAGACTTTGTGTCGCTTGATCCCGCTGACCAGAGATTGCGCGCCGGCGGTCGGGTGCGACGTTTCGATGACTTCAGTGTCGTAGCTGGGCTGGCTGGCAAAGCTGCTTCTGCTGAGCCTGCCGCTTGATTCGCTGAGTGGTTCGGTCTGAGCACTGCGCGATTGCTCGGCTTTGAATTCGATCTGTTGCTTCAATCGCTTCAAATCGTTGAGCAGTTCCCGAACGGTTTGATAACGGGCCTCACGGTCTTTGGCCAGCGTCTTCGAAAGAATCCACTGCAATTCCGCTGGAGCGTTGGCCAGGTATTTCGAAATCGGGGCTGGCTCTTTCTCCAGAATTGCGGCCATCACATCGCTCATCGAACTGCCCGCAAAGGGTCTGTGTCCGGTGACCATTTCCTGAATGACAATGCCCAGACTGAAGATGTCACTGCGCGAATCCACGCGATGGCCGCGCGCCTGTTCAGGCGACATATAACTGACCGTGCCCATGATCACGCCCGGCGAAGTGTCGTGCAGCGGTTTCGTCGAAGCTTCGGGATCAACACTTTCGTCGGAATCGAACTTTTCGGTCAGCTTAGCCAGACCGAAATCCAGGACTTTGATGTACCCATCCGGGCGCAGCATGATGTTTTCGGGTTTGATGTCGCGGTGAACAATCCCGGCGGCGTGCGCGGCAGTCAATGCGTTGGCGACTTGAATGGCGATGTCCAGGGCCTCAACCAGCTTGATTTTACCTAGTGCCAGCCGCTGATTGATCGTCTGGCCTTCGACAAACTCTGCTGCGATAAAATGCGCCGCACCAGTGTCTGTTAAGGCCTGGCCGATTTCATGAATGGTGATGATGTTTGGATGATTGAGCGCCGACGCGGCGCGCGCTTCCTGTTCAAAACGATGCACGCGCTCAGCATCGGAAGTGAATTTCCCCGGCAGCAGCTTCAACGCCACACGGCGGCCCAGCCGCGTGTCCTGCGCCAGATAAATCTCGCCCATTCCGCCGCTGCCAAGTTGTGAAAGGATGATGTATTGGTTGAACCGAACACCAGAAGCGATGGCCATGGTCTAAGTCAATCTCCCGTGCTTTGATTGCGCGGGCAGTCTACCATCGCCCTATTCAAATCTCCACGAATGCCCCCGCCTTTGCCACAGGGGATTCGTGTTCTTTACTCGCATCACTTTGAAAGACGGACCAATCAGACATTACGGCCTGGACTCGGCGGGAAGCATAAAGAAAAGATAGTGCGAACGGCGGCGAGTCTGTTTGTTCAGCAAGCTCTTTTTTGTATCGGCTTCGCGGAACCGCAGTCGCACGGCGAAGCTCCGCGTCGTCATCTGCAGCAAATCAGCAAAATACTGATCTCGCAGCGGCAATCCCAACTCCGCCCGGGCTTGGTTTACCAGCCGTTCGCAGTCGCCAATCTCTTCAGCATTTTTAGCGTCGCGATACCCCAGCCCGTGCAACAGTTCGTGCAGCATTGTAAATCCGGCGTTGAAGCTTTCGCGCACTTCAGGCGAAGCCGTCATCTCGCGGAAGTCATCAAAATCCAGCCGAATACGCCAGATCAGGAATTGACACTGCGCCTGCAGATTTTCGTAATGTGTGCCTTCATCCATCTGGCCAAAGGTGACAGAGGGTGAACCGCAGTGATCTTCAATAATGAAAGCCTCTCCCGATCCAAGCGCGCAAAGCAATATCTGCCGTGCAATCGTCGCACCACCTTGCGCCGATTCGACATCGCCAAGCTGAAGCTTTCCATCGCCATCAAACTTCAATTCGGTCAACCCGGTAATCCGGCGCAAATCCCTCACCAGTTCCTCTTCGTGCTCGCGGGACAATTCGCGCGCCTTCTCTTTTGAAAGCCAGATGCCAGGTAGTTTTGCGGTATTGGTTGCGGCGGCGGCTGAGGTCAGCAAGATGATTGACCCAAGCATCGTGCCAACAGTTTTGCCAACGATTCTATATGCCCAAGCAGGCACACTTCGACCTTCTGTAAATGCTATTTTTTTCATCCCAGGCTTCTCCTACCAGCTTGCTAATTTGTGTTTACTGTCTTTTTTTTGAATTGCCCTTGCCAAAGGCGGGCAATTTCAAGATACAACTCAGTCGTTAGTTCTGATTCAAGTGAGCTTCAAATCGGCCTCAGCTTTCCAACTTGCATCGGTTGGCCGCATCGTGATTTGAAGACTTGTTGTCAGATGACACTTCAGGTCAGTGGCAAGCATTGTGCCGACAAGGCCGTGAGAGCCGTAAGCGATTGGCAATCCAAAGAGTAACGTGGTTGACGGAAGGCTGATGAGGGATGAACCAAGCTTCGGGAAATGACAATTTCGCCGGATAACTCACCTTCGAATGACAAAGTTGTGATGGAAGAGTTTAACGGCGCGTTACGTGGACTTGACGAAGCACAGATCAACGAAGGCCTCAGAGACGTGATAGTTGGGCTTTTCAGTGAAGGTCGGGGAAAGAGCCAGATACTGGCGTTCTCCTTGATAGCGGCTGATGCGGAAAAGATTGGCTCTCCAAACGTCGCCCGGGCTTGGCTGGCAACCGAACGCTGTAAAGGGGATGGCCATCACGACGCGATAGATGTTTTCAGTGGCGATAATTTCACTGGCGGTGCGCATCCCGCTTTTCCATTCCCAATCGGCAAGCATCATCGAACGATCAACAATCAAATCGCACCATTGGCCCGTCGGCGCGACTTCAAATTCGCGGTAATGCTTTTCGTGAGGCTCAATCGGTGAACGCACGAAGGCTTCACAAACATCGCGATCCCACAGTGCATGGCGTTCCTGATTCACATCGAATTCGTCATCAACGTCTAGTTCGATGTAATGGCACTCAAAGCCAAACAGCATTTCGACGTTACTCCAAACAACCATTGCCATCGTCCGAAGCTCAGGTGGAGCCGCCTCTCCACGCCAGTTTTGCTGGATCGCCAACCTCTCGGCCTGCCGCCAGCACTCATGGTCGAAATCGGTCGTTAGTTTGGGCGAAGAACAAAAGGATGCGGTGATCTGCATGCGCCACTCCGTAACAGCCAAAAAGCCGCCAGAGTTGTTTTCTCTGACGGCTTTTTGGCTGTTTGATGGGCACAGCAGGATTTGAACCTGCGACTTCTGCCGTGTGAAGACAGCACTCTACCACTGAGTTATGTGCCCGAAATTTCAATGACTTCCCGAAACGAGCGCGCATACTAGCAAACGATTTGCGAGACGGTCAACAGAGGCCAAAAACGCTTTTACCTGTTAGTAATTGCCTACACTCACGCTGCCTGCAGGCTTGGCCCCCTTCGACTCCTGGACGATTCGCACGCCCGCGCTGGCGCCGATGCGGGTTGCGCCTGCGGCAATCATCTCTTTGGCCGAAGCCAGGTCTTTCACGCCGCCCGCGGCTTTAACGCCCAATTCAGCGCCGACTGCATTACGCATCAACTCAATGTCGGCGACGGTTGCGCCGCCTTTGCTAAACCCGGTGGAGGTTTTGACGAAATCAGCGCCCGCCTCCCTGGCCAGCACCGAAGCACGAACTTTTTCGGCATCGGTCAGCAGTGCGGTTTCGATGATGACTTTGACGATGGCGCAGGCTTCGTGCGCGGCTTCGACAACGGCAACAATGTCGCGTTTGACCAGCGAATCGTCGCCTGATTTCAGCGCGCCGATGTTGATGACCATGTCAATTTCGGTTGCGCCGTCAAAGATCGCGCGGCGCGTTTCATATGCCTTCACGTCCGGAAGCGTTGCTCCCAGCGGGAAGCCGATCACCGTACAGACCTTCACCGGAGAACCGTGCAGCAGGAATGCGCAGTCTTTAACCCAAGTCGGATTGATGCAGACCGAAGCGAAGCTGAACGCGCGCGCTTCCTGGCAAAGCTTTTCGATCTCTTCGCGCGTGGCTTCGGGCTTCAGCAAGGTGTGGTCAATGTATTTGCCGACTTCGGTGTTGCCCCCGAGCGCAGAAGCCGCAGCTTGTCCCCAGCCCAACCCGATGCGCGAAGCGCCTGCCTGCAAAGCGCAGGCGATGTGATGCGGGCTGCATTGACTGCCGTCTTCTGCGTGTTGATCGGCTTGCAGCCGGGCAACGATCATATCGGTGATCCGTTCAACCAGTTTTTCCAGTTCAGCGTTCATTTTTTGTAGTGCTTGTTATCAGCAGCAGCCCTTTCGCGGACGGGATTCATTGATGGGCTGCCCTGTTAAATATCCGCGCAGCACGGCGCGGGCGATTTGCCATACTTGGCGCAATAGGGCTTTCAACCGCGAGGCCAATTCCGGCGGCGCGTCGGTCTGATCTTTCGTCGCAGTTTCGTGTTGGCAGGTGTGCGCGTGGGTTTCCATAACGATCCAAAAGCAGGCTAACACAGCCTTCAGATTTCGACTAGCGCGCATCCGGCGCGATCACACGGTCATTTGGGTTGGGCAAATTGGCCAGAAATGCCGCAACTGTTTTGATCTCATCCTGGCTCATCCACACCGTTGAAGGCATTTGTGCGCCAGGGTGCGAGTTGACGAAATAACCTTCCCATTCCTCCGATTTGTGTCCAAAGTTGCGCAGCATATCAGGGGCAATCCCAGTGATGCCGTGGCCGTCGTAGCCATGACAGGATTCGCAACTGCGTTTGAAGATGTTCCGCACAGTTTCAGGAAGGAAGGCTTCAATGCTGGCAACAGAAGTTGGCGCTGGCGTGGCTTCGTGGGTTGGTTCGACGGTACACGCGCCAAATATGGCGAAGCAAAACGGGATCAGGATAAAGGTTGGCAGTCGGCGTTTCACAACAGGGGATGGATTCAAACGTTGCGCGCCACTTATCGGGCCGCAGCTCTGCTCTTTTTCTGACAAGCGGAGCAGAGGCCCCAGATTCGTAAGCTGTGGTGCGTCGGCAAAAAATTGTACGTCTCGGCAATCTCGTCCTGCTTCTTTTCAATAATCTCGCTGTAGAACTCAATCAGGGCACCGCATTCGGTGCAGATCAAGTGGTCGTGGTGTTGGTGATTGTAGTTATGTTCGTAGCGCATGCGGTTATCGCCCAAGCCCTCTTCACGCGCTAGACCGCATTCCGCCAACAGCTTCAACGTGCGATAGACGGTCGTGAAGCCAACCGTCGGGTCTTCAGCTTTCACCAGCCCATACAAATCTTCAGCGCTCAGATGCCCTTCGGTTTTCAGAAAAACTTCCAGGATCAGTTCGCGCTGCGCAGTCTTTTTGAGACTAGCCTTCTTCAGGTGCTCAAAGAAGATTTCTTTCTCTTTGGCAAAAGTGTCCATGGTTGCTCTTTGCTGCTTGGATGTTGGTTTGACGGGCGGGATTCTAAATCAAAGCACTCAAGATTGGTACAGAGTCGCGACTGTGAAGGAGCGGCTCTCCCATTGGCAAGCCGCTCCTTCACAGTCGCGGTTCCATACCGTTGTGTAGGCGAGCCAGTTACTTGCCGCTGACGGGCAATCCGCTCGGCACGCTGTCTGGCGCTTTCGGCGGCGGCGCCAAGTCGTTCAGCGATTTTAGAAACGCGACCAAATCCTTCTTCTGTTGTTCAGACAACTCCAGCTTGGCAACTTTCACATCCTGCGCCAACACATCGTGTCCGCGTCCACGCCCACCACCATCGTTATAAAACTCGACGACCTCTTCCAGCGTTTTGAATGCGCCGTTGTGCATGTAAGGCGCGGTGCGCGCGACATTGCGCAGGCCGGGCGTTTTGAACATCCCGAAGCCGTCTTCGCGCCGCAGCACGGCGGCAAAGCCGGGGTCATCATCCAGTGGCGCATTCTTGTCCGGCGAAGTTGTCGTGCCAATTGAACTGAGCACGCCGTCATGAAAGTTCGGCGGCGTGTGGCAGACCGCGCATTGCCCTTGCCCAAAAAAGACAACCATCCCGCGTAATTGCTCGGTCGTCATTGCCTGATCCTGGCCTTTGACAAAATTGTCGTAGGCCGTTTCGATGATATTCAGCTTTCTTTCAAAAGCCGCGATCGCGCGAGCGATGTTCTGCAAATCAATCTCGCGCCCATCCCGTGGTGATTTGAAGCCGAAGGCCTTGGCGAACAGCTCACGATACCGTGGAATCGCCCGCAGGCGTTTGACCATGTCCGCAGGCGTCTGCTGGTTCATTTCGTTTTCGGCAAACAACGGAACCATCGCCTGCTCTTCCAGCGTGGCGACGCGTCCGTCCCAGAAAAGCAGCTTGTTATAGGCAACATTGAAAATGCTGGGAGTGTTGCGCAACAGTTCCTGGCCCGTCCCCGCGCGGTTTGCGCCATATCCGTGCCCGCCGTGGCCTATGCTTTTTGGCAAACCATCCGCCATTCCGTGATCGGGATGATGGCAGGATGCGCAGGCAGTTGATCTGTCGCCCGACAAGATGGGATCGAAAAACAGTTGGTACCCCAATTCCACCTTTGACGTTTCGCCCAGGTTATTGGTCGGTTCAATGGGCGCGGCAATCGGCGAAACGCTTTCAGCCGTCAATAGGCCGCGCGCCAGCCGCAGCCAGTTCTGCCGATCTTCCGGCGCAGTTGTTTTGGCCAAGGCGGTAATCTGCTGAGTCGTCAGTGGCGCGCTCTTCGCAAAGTAATGTTGATATGCGACGAAGCCTCCCGCGACAACTGCGATGAAAAACAGGCCGGTGGCAATTAGTTTGAGCCTTCGCCCCTGGCTTCGTGTCGCAAATACACTTTGGTCTGAAGAGTTCGTGGAATTCATAACTGTTACCGGCGGGGCACAAATACGATATTGAAACGAGGCATGGAGTTCAGGCTTTAGCCTGCTGGCTTCCGATCGTCGCGCTTTTGTGGAACAAACAGGCTAAAGCCTGAACTCCATGCCTTATTTGGCCTGCCCTATTTTGGGTAGTAGCCAAAGCGTGTAGTGGCGCGGTAGCCGGATTGCTTGACCTTAACGCGGATTGATCGGTATTCGCCATCGCGCGCGGGGTTGGTCGGCGTGTAGAAGATCACGTACTGGCTGCGCAGTTCGTCGGCCACTTGTTGGTAGGCATCCCCCAGATCATCGAAGTTTTCAGGCAGGAAGATTCTGCCGCCTGTCTCTTCGGAAATGCGCGTCAGGTATTTCTCGCTCTCTTCCAATTGCTGAAGCGACATCTTCAGGTCTTCAATCTTCAGTTGATTGAATGAGGACGAAGAAGCGTGCTGATAGAACTCCAGCTTGTCGCGGTCGGCGCGGCCTTGAATGCGCGTCTTGCTGACGGAATAGACCGGCACCTCTTCTTCGACCAATGTCCGGAAGGCGCGTTCGGGTGTGATGGAACCGCGTCCACTGTCTATCCCATCAGTTAAGACAATGACCGCTTTGCGGCCCGTGACTTTTCCCAGTTGCTCTTTGGCGGCCAGGTAAAGCGCATCGTTGAACTTGGTGAAGAATCCTGGCAGCAGCAGGTTGAGCGAGCGTTTGATGGCGTTGCGGTTGCTGGTCCAGTCCAGCACCAGTTTGACCTTGTCGTCGAATTGAATGAGGCAGATTTTGTCTTCGGGGTCGAGCCGGTTGACGAAGCGTAGGGCGGCGGCTTTGAAATCATCCAGTTCGCGCGTGACGCTGTCGCTGGTATCAATCAACAGCACCACGTGAACGGGCATTCGTTTCACCGCAAATGAACTGATCGGCTGTGGGATGCCGTCTTCGTATATCAAGAAGTCTTGCGCTTTCATATCAGCAGCAAACTGTCCCGTCGCGTCGCGCACGGTGATGGGCAACAGCACTTCCGAAGTTTCAACCGTGATCGTGGCTTCATCAGATTTTGGTTTTGGCTTTGGCGTTTGCGCGCACAACGGCACCGCCGCGCCAAACAGCACGATCATAAAAACAAAGGCAAAGAGCCGGAGACCTTTGCCTTTTGTTACTTGCCTTTTGCTGATAGGGATCACTTTGATTCGTCCATTGCCGTTTTCATTACTGAAATGATGCGTTCGCTGATGCGGTTCTTCTTCAGATCTTCGATGGCTTTCGTTGAAAGGTCAAAATCAACTTGCGAGCTTTCGATTTTGCGAATAATCGTACCTTCCGAAAAGCCTGCCTGGATCATATCCAGCACACCGCGGTTATCGAGTTTCGCCACGCGCTCCAGCTTCGGCGTGGCACCGCCCGGTTCGCCTGACGGGCGGACGATTCTGACGGAAGCCGAACCGCTCGTTTCGCTCTGTTGCCGTCGCTCGCCATTTGGCCCTATGCCGCGTGACTGTGACTTACTGCCTCCGCCTGATTGCGAGCCGAAAATCATCGCGTCATCTTCCATCTTCTTGGCCTGCTTTTCGCTGGGAAGCTGCTTAAAGATCGGGCCGTTGAAGAAAGCATCGTCGTCTTTGGCAAAGAACTCATCATCGCGTAGCGTGGACAGCCGCTGCGCAATCTCGCCGCGATTGGTGATTTCGATCATCTCGCTGATGACACGTTCGCTGACGCTGCGCTTCTTCATTTCAACCAGCTTCTGCGTTGAAATATCGAAGCGCGTCTGTGAAGTGCGAATCAATGTGATGATCGTGCGTTCTTTGAATCCGGCTTTGGCCAGGCTGATGATGGAATCGTTGGTCAGAATTTCGCGGGACTTGATCGGCTGTTCCTGCGCGAAGGCAGAACCGGCGATGAAAAACAACGTCAGACAAAGAGGGACGAGATACTTCATAAATTTCCTCCTTCTCAGGCAACACGGGTGAGAGGTCAAACCTTTATTGTCCGACGGCGCGGCGGTAAGCCGTGTTGATGCGCCAGACATAATTCAGCGTTTCAGCGTAGGGCGGGATGCGACGGCCATACTTTAACACGGCGCCTTCGCCAGCGTTGTAGGCCGCCAGCGCCAAGTTTATATCGCCACCGAACATATCAATCAGTCCGCGCAGGTAGCGCGTGCCTGCTTCTACGTTTTCGGACGGATCGTGAATGTTCCGCACGCCCAGCCGTAGCGCTGTTCCCGGCATCAACTGCATCAGCCCACGCGCGCCAACGTGGGACACCGCACGGTAGTTAAAGCCCGACTCTTCGCGCATGACCAGATAAATCAACAGCGGATCAACGCCGTGCCGGGCCGCATTGAAAGCAATCAGCCCATCCAGTCCGGTGTTTCCGGTCGAAAACCGCAGGTGAACATTTGCGGGTAGCGGCGGGCCATCGCTGACAGTTACATTTGGAACAACCCGCGCGATCTCTGAACGATCAATCACCGTCTCCATCTTGCCCAGGCGATAGCCGATTCGCTGGGACTCTTCCCAGATGGAGTCAGCATCAATCTGCGTTCCGTCTTTCAACAGGATGCGTGTGACTTTGTGCGACGCGCCTGAATTGCCGAGAGCACTTTTGCCTGCCGCTCTGTTCTCTTCGGCTCTGGTCTCTTCTGCGGATGGTTGTGCTTTTGGCGCTTCGCCAGGAACCGGTTTGGTAATCCGAACCACGTCGTTTCTGGCCACCGACGCAATCATCCTTCCTTGCCGATACCAGATCACGCCGTTCGATTCCCAGGTTTCTTCCGCCTGGATAACACGGCCATCTTTCAAATGCAGTTCGTCGGCAAAGACGGGCAGGCACAGACAAGCCAGCAGACAGCAGCCCGCTGCCAACATCCTGACCAATTTATAATTCAGACTCGCGTTCATTGTTTTACAGCGATTCCAGTAATTGCCTGCCTGCTTCCAGCGGCAGGTTTTTCTTTCCCTCGATGGATCTTTTGATGAGCACCGCAGGCCGGAGGCACTGCGTACCCAGGCTAAGTAGGCATAAAAAATTAACTTCTCG
>JBBQVH010000115.1:0-26871 GCA_038211695.1 Blastocatellia bacterium
CGCTTCGGTCACAGACGTATTTCGATTCAGCGCGTCGTAGTTGTAATCGTCCAGTTGCGGAATTTCATAACCGCCACCGCTCAAGGGAACGTAATTCACTTGGCGCAACACGTTGCCGTTGTTGTCCGTGCTGTTGGCAAAGGCGTTCCAACCATCGCGCGCGGTCGTGCCGTAGTAATAAACCAGCGCGCCTCGGCTCCAATTCCATTCGTCGGTCGAACTGTCGCCGACGCGAATGTCTGCCAGTTGCAGCCGGTTGTTGTAATGCAGATTGTGATAAAGCGTTGCCGCCTGCATCCCGAAGGTTTCGCGGCTCATCAAGCCCGCCGGAGTGTAGGTGATCCCGGTGGCGTAATTGCGGCTGGTTCCATCGCCTAACGTGCCGGTAAAGCTGGTCAGTTGCGCGGCGGCGTTGTAAGCGTAAGTCGCCGTGCGGTTCGACGGATAGTTTTGTGTCAGGACGTTACTGGCCAAATTGTAAGTTCGCGTGGAGGTGTATGGTGCCCAGGCCCCGCTGGAGTTCAAAATGTTTTGCGTCTGGCTGGTGACTCTTCCCAGCGCGTCGTAGCTGTTGACCTGGGTGTAGGAATACGCCAGCGCGCCCGTCACAGGATGCGCGTTGTAACTGACGTTGTATTGGAACCGACCCAGGCCGTTGGTCGCTCCATCGTAATAACGGTTCAAGCCCGGCGTGATGCCGTCGTTGTAAGTGACCGCAGTATTGCGGTTCAGATTGTCATAACTGTAAGTCGTCGTCACATTGCGAGCGTCAATGCGCGTCTGCATGTTGCCGTTGGCGTCGTAGGTGTAAGCCATTGACCATTGGCTGTTGCCGGTGACGGAATCGCTGAGCGCGATGCTGGCATTGGCGGCTTGTTCGACATTCTTGGCGCGAATCAGCCGCGACAGCGAATCGTACATGAAATATCGGTTCTGTGCTCCCTGAGTGACTTTCACCAGATTGCTCAGGCCGTTGTACAGGTAAGTACTCTGGTAAGCCGTAAAAACCGTCCCGTTGAAAGTGACGTTGACCGTCGCGCCATCGCTGGGCGTGACTTCCCAAACGCTGGTCAATTGGCCCAAGCCATTGGTCTGGCTGATGCGTTTCTTGGTCGCTTGATCGTCAACCCGCACCATATTGCCCCAGTAATAGCTGTCCACGTGCGCGCCGTCCGGCGTCGTTACTTTTGTCACTCGGCCAACGCCGTCGTAATCGGACATTGTCCATTCGGCGGAACCCGGCGTTGCATCGGTCAGATTGGCCGTGCGGAATGGGTTGCAGGTCTTTTTGGTTCGGCCAATTTCATCAAACTGAGTTTCGGTGATTGACCAGGTGCTGCCTTCCCAGGCGGCTTTGCGCCAGGTGCGGCCAAGCCCGTCATACAGCGCCGCCGAGCGGATTCCGCCGGAAGTGCCGCTTTCTCCAAAAGTGTCTTTGTCGGAGTAGGTATAAACGGTTTTGTTCGGATCGTCGTAAACATAAACCATCTGGGTTGCGGCGGCATTGCCGACGGCGCGAATCAGCTTCGTCGGACGATCCAGCGTGTCGTTGTAATAAATGCTGGATTTGATCTGATTTGGGTCTTCGCCATCCACGGGTTTGCCCAGGTAGTAACTGATCTGAGTGTAAGCGGTATGGCCGAGCGCATTGGTCACTTTGGTTGCGAAGGCGTAACTGGTTAATCCGGCCAATTCGCTGGGCGCGGTGTTGGTTCGCGCGTCGCCGTCCGGCGATCCGTAACGGTCGGCGAAATCCAGCGTGGTTGAAATTCCTTTTGCATCAACGGCCACTACCACGTTTCCGGCCACGTCGTATTGCTGGTGAACGCTGACGGCTCCGGTCAATCCGACGGCATCGGAATAACTGGTAGTCTTGGTGACGTTGCCGCGCGCCACGGTGCCGGTGCTGGCGTAAGTGCTGTCCAGCCCGCTGATGTTTGCGCGGGCGACCAGAGCGGCGTGATACGCGCTGGCATCGTAACGGTCGTATTCGATGTCGGCTTGCGAAACTCTGGTTTCCGCTCCGTTCGTGGTGTTGACCGAATAGACGATTTTCTTCGAAGGCAGATTGCGCAGATGGTAATCGCTGGCGGTGTAAGAAGACCCATTGATCGGGCCGGCGTAATTCAGGCCGTTGACCGAATTGGTTGTCAGGAAATCGGTATGTGTGTGCCGCGTGGCATACGTTGGCGCAGCACCCGCACCGTAATCGTATTCATAAGCGTCCGTCTGATTGAAATGCGCGTCATAGGCAAAGGTTTGCTTCGAGACCTGATTGGTATCCACCAGAGTGCCGAGCGTCTGTGTGACTTGGGGGTTGTTGTTTCGAGCCGTGTCCGTGGTTTCCGGTTGCGTCAGCGGCCAGGTATAACCATAAGCCGGTTGCTGCCAGGTGTTTTCCGACCGATGCAACGTTGTTGTGCCATCGCTGGCAAAGCCTTCCGTCTTCCATTCCTTGCCGGGTTTCCAGGCTGAATAATCCGTCGGCCCCTGGCCGCTAGGAACTTTTGCTGAGCCGTAATAATAGTGCCGCTCTTTGGTGAAAAGAGTCGTTCCGGCGCTGTTCCTGTTTTCAACATCCACGTAGCCCAGGTTTCCGCCGCTCGAATCTTCCGGGCGGCTGATGACGGTCTTGTATGAAACCGTCGAACTGTTTTTGTCCGGATAAACTCGCCGTTCAGAAACGCGGCGATAAACCTGTTTCCCAATGTATTGCCCGCTGCCGCCATACGTGCCACTGGCCGCGCCGCCGACAATGCCAGCCAGATAATCGTATTCAATCGCTCCGCCGGTTGGCAGTTCGACTCTGGCTATCTCTCCATACGGATTGTATTTGAACTGGTACGACCGGTTATCGGGCAGCACAACCGAAGACACCATCCATTCGTCATACGGCGTGCTGCTGCTGCCATTCAATTCAGGAAAGAGCTGCGCGAAGGTCTGCTGCGAATATCCGCTTCTGAGCGTCTGGCTCAGCAATTGGTGCCAAACCGTGATCGTTCGCGTCGCACCGCCAAAGCCTTTGTAAGTGATGACGTCGTAATACTGAGTTCCGTTGTACAGGTAAGCGATTGTGATCTGACGGTTCAGCGAATCCGTAATTGAGGCAACCTGGCCGTAGCTGTAAGTGAACGAAATTTTGTTGCCGTTGCGGTCACGAATCCAAGTCACATAACCGTTATCAACGCGATACCGGCTGCCATCGGCCATCAGCATGTAACCCGATGGATACGTCTGTTGGATGTTCGAGGCATCAGAATCATAGATGTCCACGTCGGAAATAAACGTCACGGCATTGCCATCGGTGCTGACAAAAACCTTGCCCCGGTTCGGACTGAGAACCACGGAGCAATATGAATAATAAGTGGGTAAGGGGTTGCCATTATTGGATGAGACGTCACGGAGTTCGTATTCTGTACCGTCCCCAGCGGTAAAGGTTAGGCGCATCAACGCATCGTATTGCCCCTGTTCAACCTGACAGGACTGTGGGAGTTGGCCACCGCTGCGCCCCAGCAGAATGCCCGGCCCGTAACCCGGATCAGTGTTCTGCCAACTGTTTGGTTCGGGCGTGTTGACGTAGCCGTAAACAGGGCCACCCGGATGAGGGGTTTTGATGACGCGCCATTTGTGCTCGATTCTAAGCGGAATGCCGGACGCCGCGCTGCCGCGTCCGCCCATGCTTAACAGTGGCAAGTTAAAATTCAAATTGCCATTGAAGTAATTGATATTGTCGAAGCCGCTCAACTGAAACGACCCCGCCGGTGCGCCGGTTTTCAAGCCTTCCGGCGTAAAGCCGTCCGTGGCGGTGTTGCCAGATTGCGCTCTGCTATCGGCAGACAATGCCATCAGTAACATCATGACAGTGAACGAACTCAATAGAATAAAACGGACATTGCGGTGAATGCGGCTGGCAAAAGTATACATAATTCCTCTCACAACATTGGAAAACTGGTAGCTGTTTGATGGCTTCAAATAGTTAGCTGAAAGACAGTTCAAGCCGGAATCAGCGCGGTGTCAGCGTGATCTGGCATTTCCATTCGGGGTGACTGGCTTCACTCAGTTCATAATCACCGGGCGGCAGGCTGAAATGCGCGTACCAGCTTCCTCGCCCTCTTTTCAGGTTCACATCAATGATTTTATCGGTTGGCCTGTTTCCGACGCTCCGATTGAGTGTCAGCTTCAGCTCCGGATCGGCAGTGCGATTTACGATAGTCATCACAAAGTCTTTTGCCGGACGTTTGATGGCAAGCGGCATAAAGCCGAAACGGTTGACAGTAACGAGTTCGGATTCGATCTGTTCTTGCTGCTGAACGGCGATGGCATTACTGCTCACATTGTGGTTGGTCGTTGTAAACCAGTTACGCTTGACCCCTATTCCTGCGGCAACACCAGTGGCAGTCAGAATGAATGCCATCAGCGTCACTAACACCAGGTTGTCCTGACGCTTTCTCAAGGATTGCTCTGGAACGAGATCAGCGTGAAATGGATATGGATTGGAATTCATTTGAGTACACCTAGGGTCAATGGCCTGATGGCCGTCAGTTGTAAAAACAATGGGTTTTGCTTGAATGAGGCTGAGCTTGAAGCTAGGATGCGGATCACGTAGATGGGCATCCAAAGCTGCCAAGCGCAGCAACGGTTGTTCAACAAGACCCTATCGTCACTTGCAGGTGGCGATGGGGTTTTTCATTTACGCTACATTTGAAAAAATGCTGATAAGGCGCAGACGAACGTGATGTAATTTGTGGAAACTCTTTTTGAAAATCAGCAGTGACCGCTGCTGTTAATCGTTATCGTATTTGATTGGGCAATGTGCCCGAACTCATTTTTTGCTTGGGGAGTTGGTTCGGAACGACGCGGAGCCTACGCCTGCTGGCTTGAGAAAGTCAACACAGAAAACATTAAATACAGCTGTAATCTCTTTATTTTCAGTAATTTGCTTGACTAAGACACACCTTTCCCTGCTTCCGGGACAGAGCGGATTAAAGGTGAGCGTGAATCAATCGTTATTGGGAAGTGGCCGAGCGCAGGAAAGCAATCAGGGGTGGCCGCAAAACGATGCAGTCGCCCTCGCGCTCTCAAAGAACGGGTTTTGAACTGGGCAGGCGGAAGCTACCACAAAGCCTCGAATCTCGCCAAGAGCCGTGTAAGCATTTTCTCAAAACTTAGATGGTTAAACCGACGCAGGATTGAGTCCGATAAGGGACTTTATGTAATCGCCCTCTATTCTGATTTTTGTCATTGCTGACCGCTCCTAAAACGTAATTTGGATGAAGAGCAAATACACTAAAGCAGGAGGCTTGTACAAGAGCCATTATGAATTGCCGGTAAAATAAGTGACAGAATCGGCGGAGTGAGTCAGCCCATAATTCATCCCACTCCGCCGATCCGTCTATTTTGTTCGTCTGCCGATTATGAATTAGCAGACGGTGGTTTGCCGGGATCGGTTACGGGCGGCTCCGGCTGGTTATTGGTTTTGCGGTAGGCGACGTGGCTGGCGCGCGTCCAGTTGGCCAGCGTTGCCGGGTCGCCGTTGAATTTGTTGCGAATGACTACGTCCAGTTGCTGAACGGCTTGCAGGCCGCTGGCGACGGTTTCGTCAATCGTGATTTTGGCTGCGACGTGCGAACCGACGGCGGCAGCTTTCTGCGTCGAAACCTGTTCGAAGTCGGCGATCAGCTGGTTCAGCCGTTCGATGAAATCCGACGGCATTTCGTGTTTCAGGAAGGCGGCTTTGAGCGGTGTGGCATCGGTGACGAAAGCGCGCGCGGCATTGAGCAGGGCTTGATCGTTGGTGCCGCGCGGCAGGCGGAATTTGTGTCCAATCCCGGCGTTTCGAAGGCGATGACGGTCGCCGTGCGATTGATGGCTTTGATCATTTCGCGCAAATCCACGCGGGTGGCGGATTTTGTTTTAGCGACGCTCTGCGCTTCGCCAATTCCGGAGGATTGACTGGCGCTCTGGTTGTCCAGTTTCGCCACGACTTGGGCAACGGTGGCAAAAAGTTCTTTGCCGAAGCTACCTTCCGGGAAGGCTGCGGTTTGCGCGATGCCGAAATCGCGCACATTTCGTAGCGTTTGGTGGTGACATTGTCCATATGGCTTCTCCTTGTTTGGCTAAAGTGGTTGATTGAAGGGTGGCCGAAAGCTGATCGGATGTGCGGGCGACGCTTGCGGCTGGGCTGAGGCCGAGTCAGCGCTGCTCACGATCCGGTAAACCCGCGTCCCAAAGAGCTTGAGCGATTGAATGCTGTTGACGGCGCGGATTTTACTCAGTCAGTGAAGGAAAACAAGCAGAATTTGCGCTGTACGAAGCGATCTGACGCTGAATGGAGTGACCTGAACGACGTACGGAGCGACTTTAGCGGTGAATTGGGTGGCTTGAACGCCGTACGGAGCGATCTTAGCGGTGAACGGGGTGGCTTGAACGCTGTACGGAACGACCTAAACACCGAATGAAGCGACTTGAACACGGAATGAAGTTACTTGGACGCCGCGCGGAACGATCTGCACACTGTACAGAGCGATCTGAACACTTAAAGATTGTCCGAAGTTCTCTGTCATTAGGATTTAGTGGCGGCTCAGATCAACTAAGGAATGGAATGCGATTCACTCTACCAACTCACCGCCGAGGCGCAGAGAGCGCGGAGGAAACGCAGAGTCGAAAACCCTCCGCGAACCCTCTGCGATACTCAGCGCCTCAGCGGTGAACTGCATGCAAGGATTATTGTGCCAATCTCAGGCTATTCAGAATGTTCTGGAACGCAGCCTTATACGCCTCGGCCTCGTCTTCCGGAGCGATGGTGATGATGTAGAACATTTTGCCACCTGCCGTCACTGTCGTGTACGTCACGTCAATTTCCATCACACCATTGATTGCAGAAGGGCCAGCGACTGCTGCGATCAGTGCTTGTTGGCCAGCCAGCGTGGTCTGCTTCATCTGGCCTACGGGCTGAAAATCAGCGTTGGTTTCAATCTGGCGTTGAATGAAGGCGCGCGTGGCGGATTGTAGGTCATCTTGTTTCGACTGAATTACGCCCACAAAAATGCCGTGCGTTACCACCATGGATTCTTCGCTCTGCCCAGGCATTTTTCCGTATGCGCCTTTCGGGGCAAAGATGTAATTCGAGCTTCCGGAAGAGGCGCCGGGCAGCGCATCCCAGTTGCCTGGAACCTGCAAGGCGAACGACTTGTCATCCGCCTGAAATGGCTTGAATTGCGCGGCAGGGCGAGGAGGGCGATTTTTCAATTCCAGATTGCCCGGATCACTAGGGCCGATGCGGCGAAGCTGGCTTTGATTGCTGATCTGCGGCGAGTGTCCGGTCAGTCGTGCTTTGACCTGATCAAACTCTGGCGTGTCGTGAACCGGATTCGGGCTGACAGGCAATTTAGGAATCTCTGCTTGAATAGCCTGCATTCGATTGCCGGGATTCGGATGGTCGCTCAACATTTCCGGCGCTCGCTGACCGCCCTGTGACTCAAGTGTTTTGAAAAAGTTGGCCATATCGCGCGGATCGTATCCGGCTTCGGCCAGAATGCGCGCGCCTTCCAGATCGGCCTGTGTCTCTGCCTTCCGGCCAAACTTCAGAAACAGCATATTCGCGCCCAGTCCGCCAATGACGCCTACGGCTTGGCCCATGTTCGGATTTTCGCCGCTGCTGGCGATGGTGCCCAGAATGCCCAGACCGGTCTGCGCAATCTGTTGCTGTGTTGCCTGATGTGTGCCGTGGCGCAGCGCCGCGTGGCTGATCTCATGAGCCATGACGCCAGCCAATTCGCCTTCGTTGCGTGCGGCGATGATGGCTCCGGCGTTGACGAACAAGAAGCCGCCGGGCAACGCAAAGGCATTAATTTCTTTGGTCGCCACCACGCGGAACTGATAAGGGAAGCGTTCGCCCGCGGCCTTCGACGCCAGCTTCTGGCCAAGCTGGGTGACGTAACTGCCGATCTGCGCATCATCCAGCATTGGGGTTTCGCGCATCACCTGCGCGGCCGATTGCTGCCCCATCTGAATGTCCTGTTGCGGGCTAAAGAGGTTGAAGCCGGGTTTGAAGCGTGGCTTCGATTTTGAACCCGCGGGCGCTTCGGAAGAGCCAGCATTGTTACAAGCCATCTGCGCTGTCAGCAACGAAAAGACCACGAATGAAAGTGTCAGTTTTTTTCTGAGCATGAAAATTGTTTCCTCTCTGCAGTTAAGCCGAAACCAGTTCGAACAAGGTGATTTCCGGCGGGCAACCGTAACGCAGTGGGACAACCACCGTCCCCAAGCCGCGATTGACGTAAAGCTGTGTCCCGCCAAGGTGCGTGTGTCCGCGCATAAAGCGGCGGCTGGGGCGACGCAGCCAGCGATAAGTTTTGCGGTCTTCGCGCCCGGTCAGCAAGCGCCAGTTGATCTGTCCGCCATGTGTATGGCCTGAAAGCACCAGATCAATTCCGGCACGCGCCGCTTCGCGGATGATCCGTGGATTGTGCGAAAGCAGGATGCGCGTTTCGTCGGCTTGAGTATCAATCAACGCTTTTGCCAGGTCGTCCCGGCCAACCGTTAAATCATCAATGCCAACCAGCCAAACGTGCGCCGCGCCGCGTTCGATCCGCAGGTTTTCGTTATTCAAGACACGGATGCCTTGTTTGATAAATGCTGCCTCTAACCCCGGGCCATCCGTCCAATGATCGTGATTTCCCATGACGGCAACGACTCCCTGCGGCGCGCGCAAACCGCCCAACGCTCTGGCGCAGCCCGCGACGTAATCGCGTGAATGTGAAATGTAATCGCCCGTCAAGACAATCAAATCGGCTTGCAGTTCATTCGCCCGCTGCACGGCAACGCAGATTTCCGCCTCGCTTAAAAACGGGCTGTGGTGAATATCAGAAAGCTGAACCATGCGGAAGCCATGAAATTCGCGCGGCAGCTTCGGCAATAGAATGCGCTGGTGCGTGATTTCGACCTGGCGCGGTTCGATCAAGGCGGTTTGTAGAAGAGCGGAAAAAGTTTGCAGCCAGCGTTTGCGCTGGCGCGGCGGCATAGCAAGCATACGCCTTTGCTTGAAACGCGAGATGACAGAATTTTTCATCCAGCCTGGCTCCTAAAAAATACTTCCGAATAAAATGCTTTTGACGATGATGTTGGGGAGGAGATAAGTGAAGCTCTTGGGTGGCTTCTTCATTTTGATGTTGTTCCAACGCTGGGCCGATTATATTCGTCCGGCCCAACCTGCCGCAATCATCTACTGAGGTTTTGAATTGTTCAACCTTCCATCAATCAGCGTCATTATTCCCGTGCTCAACGAACAGTCGCGGATCGCCGATACGCTGGCCGCGTTCGAATCAGAGGCTTACGGCCAGAGAATTGAAGTGATTGTGGTTGATGGCGGCAGCAGCGATCTTACGACTGACATCGCGCGCAGTTTTGACTTTGTTCATTTCGCTGTCGCCGAACCAGCCAATCGAGGCGGGCAGATGAATCATGGTGCACGGATGGCGACCGGCGACATCTTGTTATTCCTGCACGCCGACGTCATGTTGCCACGGCAACCGCTGGATGCGATCAGGCAGGCGCTGGCCGATCAGGGCACGCAGGGCGGATGCTTTCAAATATGCTTTCCGGCAGATGCTCCGATGTCATTACATCTGGTGGCCTGGGGGATCAACCTGCGGACGCGCTGGTATCGCACGGCGACGGGCGACCAAGCGATCTTCGTACGCCGCAGCGTCTTCGAAGAGATCGACGGGTATCAAACCTTCCCCCTGATGGAAGACATTGAGTTTTTCCAAAAGATGAAACAGCGCGGATGCGTTTCGGTATTGAGCGAAAAGGTGGAAATCTCTCCGCGCCGCTGGCTGAAGCACGGCATTTGGCGGACTGTTCTGTTGATGTATCTGTTGCGAGGCGGGTATTGGTTGGGCATTCACCCGGCAACGCTCAAACGATTTTTCCTGGACGTTCGGTAAAGGCTTGACGCCTTACCACCTGCAACGCTATCAAGCTTGCGCACATTCCCCGAAAGCAAATTTTATGAACATCATGATGCATCATCGCGCGCTCACTATCTTCATCGGGCTTCTTCTATTCGTGTTGGCTGGCTCGCCCGCACGTTCGCAGGATAAATCCAAGCAAGACCCCAGATTCCATCCCGTGCCGATGAATCCCGGCCCGCTGGGCGCGGCTGGTTACATCACACTGTTGCCGATTGACGACCGTCCCGCCGTCGGGCAGTTCGCGCAGATGATCGGGGCCGTGGCCGACCACAAAGTGACAATGCCGCCGCGTGAAATGCTGGGCCGGTTCACTACGCCGGGCGACACCGCGCGCATCGAACAATGGCTGCGGTCGCAGGATTATTCCAAAACCGATGCGCTGATTGTTTCGGTGGATATGCTGGCGTATGGCGGGCTGGTCGCTTCGCGCACGAACAAGACTTCGCTGGAAGACGCAAAAAAGCGGCTGGAGTTTTTCCGCTGGTTCAAATCGAAATACCCGCGCGTGCCGGTTTATGCTTTCAACGTGATTATGCGCGTTGCGCCGACAGCCAGCGCTGAAACGCGCGGCGTTCACGATCAACTGGCGCGCTGGGCGGAATTGAAAGATCGTGCGCCAAAAGCCAATGACGCTAAATTGACGAGTGAATTGGCGACGCTGGAAAAAGAACTCAGCTCCGCCGTGATTGAAAACTATCTGGCCTCGCGCAAACGCGATCTGCAAATCAATCTGGCGATGCTCGATCTGGTCAAAGCCGGCACGGTCAATGAACTGATCCTGTTGCAGGACGACGCGCGCGAATTTGGGCTGCATCGCCAGGATCAGGCCGTCTTGCGGGCAAAACTGACAGCGTTGGGATTGGAATCGAAAGTGCCGATTTACAATGGCGCAGACGAAGGCTCGCTTTCGCTGGTCAGCCGCGCCGTGCTTGATAAGTTTCAATCCAAGCTGAAGGTCGCCGTGATCTATTCTTCTGAAAAGAGCAAGGCGATCATCAATCCCTACGAAGACCATCCGCTGCAATTCACCGTCGAAAGCCAGATTCGTGCTGCAGGGGGCATCCCCGTCAGCGAATTCGATCAAAGCGATTACCGGTTGTTCGTTAATGCGCCTGGCACGGATGACGAACAATTTGACCTGTTCCTGAAGAAGATGGTCAAAGAGTTGAAAGAGAGTCGCCACATCGCGCTGGCTGACCTGCTGTTTCCCAAACCGCATTTCAGCGGCGCGGATGAACGCATCATTGCCGCGTTGAAGCGCGAAAACTTATTTGACCGTTTCGCCGGATACGCTGCCTGGAACACTGCCGGCAACACGCTGGGGACGACGATCCCGCACGCCAACATGCGCGTCTTCTTCCGTTCGAAGCTGAACGACCGCGCTGATCGCGCCGCGCGCACTGAAGCGGCCCATCTGGAATTCCTGCTCAACCGGTTTGCAGGAGATTATCTTTATCACGACATTGTTCGGCTGGACGTGAATCAGCGATTGCGCGGCGAATCGAAGAATCAGGAAGTGACTTATGAATTCACGCCGCAGAAATATGACGAAGTGAATCGCGAAATTTCCGGAAAGTTGAAAGCCGAGATTGAAAAGTTCTTTGCCGAATATTTCAAAGGCCGCACGCACCGGCTGGCCATTTACAAAGGCGTCGAAAAGACGATCACCGTCAATGGGCTGAAAGGCCTGAACGTTTATCTTCCGTGGGCGCGCACGTTTGAATGCGTGATTGAATTCAAGCTGGATTACCAGGCGAATTGATCGCTGTCGCTCGCTACCGGCAAAAACATCCAAAACACAAAGCTATGAATCAAACATTTCGCCTATGGAATAGTCTCGAAATCGTCAAGCTGATCGTACAAGGAATCACGCCGATCCTTATTCTGCTTATAGGACTATACGTAAATCGCGCATTAAAAAGGTTCGAGCATTTTCAATGGCGAAATCAGAAGTTAATTGAGAAGCGCCTTCAGATTTTTGACGATATTGCACCGCATTTTAATGACCTGCTTTGCTACTTCACATACATTGGGTGCTGGAAAGACCTCACGCCGTTGCAAGCCATTCAACTCAAAAGAAGCCTGGATAAAAAGATATATTTGGCTGCGCCACTGTTTTCGCCAAACTTCTTCTCAGCCTGTATGAGTTTTATGAACCTCTGCTACGAAACCTATACGGGCTGGGGGCGTGATGCAAAACTGAGAACAAAAATTGAAAGACGAAAACAGGCTGCAGGAAATTGGGAAACAACCTGGACTGATATGTTCAGCGACGATCCTAGCGACCCGAATAAGATTCGTGAGGCTTATCAGGAAATAATGAAGTGCTTTTCGGAAGACATTGGGCTGGCAGCACCTTCCGATTATTTACAGATGGGAAGAATGCCTACAAATATTCGATAGAATTTTGATGACGCTATAAATCTGTCCTTGAGCGGCAATGGTATGGACTGCGTATCCTGAAACTCTTTTTTCATGACTGTCTCTCTCATTATTCTCACTTTTCTGATCTTTGCCGCGCTGATGATCTCAAGGCGCATGCCTGCCATTTTGGCGGTGCCCGCGATGGCCGTGACCATTGCCGCAATTGTCCACACGCCACTGACGCAAATCCTGAATCAAGTAATTGCCGCAGGCACTACGCGACTGGCCGAAGCCTATATGATGGTTTTTGCCGGAGCGATGCTGGGACGCGTGGTGATGCAGACCGGCATTGCCGAAGGCATCATCAAACGCGCGGCGGAATTCGGCGGCGATCAGCCGATGGCCGTGGCTGTGACGATGATGGTGGCAATTTCGCTGCTGTTCACGGCGCTGTACGGATTGGGCGCGGTGATCATGGTTGGCGGACTGGCGCTGCCGATTATGTTGAGCATCGGCGTGCCGCGAAAGCTGGCTGGGGTGTTGTTCATTCTGGCGTATGCGCTGGGCTTTATCTTCAATATCGGGACGTGGGGTTTTTACCAGAAGACGCTGAACCTGGACCCGCAAGCGGTCAAAGGCTTTGCCGTGGCGTTGGCAGTAATTGATGCCGCCGCCATTGTCGTTTTCCTGATTGTTGCTTCGCGGCGGATGCGTTCGTACGGCGCGTGGGCGGTTGCTGTGGAAGAAGGAGCGGAAAAGAAAGCGAAGGCCGCGCCGTTGATCGCCGTGATTGTGCCCCTGGTGCCGCTGGCCCTGCACATTGGATTGAAGTGGCACGTCGTGCCGTCATTCTTTGCGGGTGCGATTCTGGGCGTGCTGATGACGCGCCCACGCGAAATCGTCAAACAGCTTTCCAGTGCCGCTGTCAAAGGCTTGGAAGATGTCGCACCCGCTATCATCCTGATGATCGGCATCGGCATGTTGTTGAACGCAACGACGCTGCCAGCGGTGCAAGCTTCGTTGCGCCCGATGATTGAAGCCATCAACTTTCGTTCGCCGTTGGTGTATGTGCTCTTCTTTGGCTTGCTGTCGCCGCTGGCGCTGTATCGCGGGCCGCTGAATCCCTACGGCATCGGCATTGGCGTCTATTCGTTGATTTCGATGCTAGGCTCAATGCCGCCGCTGGCGCTGCTGGCCGCGCTGATGAGCGTCGCGCAGGTGCAAAACGTCTGCGATCCAACCAACACGCATAATGTCTGGGTCGCCAACTACGTCGGCATGCGCGTCGAAGAGATCACGCGCCAAACCATCCTGTTCAAAGTGGCCGTTTGTCTGATCGGATTGATTGTTGGAAGTTGGCTGTACCTGAAATGAAAGTTCGCATTGGCATAGATGTAGGTGGCACCTTCACCGACGTGGTTGTGATTGATTCCCAAAGTCACGAACTGATCGGGCAATTGAAGCTGCCCACAAGTCATTCGGCGAAAGAAGGCGTGGCGCTGGGCATCGTCACCGCGCTGGAACGGGCGATGGCGGAGTTCGGCTTGCAGGCAGAAGACGTGGCTTTCATTGCGCACAGCACAACGCAGGCGACTAATGCTTTGCTGGAAGGCGATGTGGCCGAAGTCGGCGTCGTCGGCGTCGGCAAAGGCATCGAAGGTTGGCTGGCAAAACGAGCGACCACTGTGCCACCGATTGCGCTGACGGCGAGCAAGCATTTGAGCGCGCATCAGGTATTTGTCAGATTGAATGGCGCGCCAGAAAACGAAATTGAGAAGGCCATCCATCAGCTTTCGGAAAAAGGCGTGCGGGTGGTCGTCGCCAGCGAAGCCTTCGGCGTAGATCAGGTTGAGCGTGAAGTCATGATTGCTGAAAAGGCCCGCGCAATGGGGCTGTTTGCGACAGCGGGGCACGAAGTCAGCAGCCTGTATGGTCTGCGCGTGCGGACGCGGACGGCGATTATCAACGCGGCCATTTTGCCGAAGATGGTCGAGACGGCGGAAATGACCGATGCTTGCGTCAAAGGAACGGGCATCACCGCGCCGCTGATGATTATGCGTTCGGATGGTGGCGTGATGAGCGTGGCCGAAGTTCATCGCCGCCCGATTCTGACAATGCTGTCCGGCCCGGCAGCAGGCATCGCGGGCGCGCTGATGCACGAACGAGTTTCAGACGGCATCTTTATTGAAGTCGGCGGCACCAGCGCGGACATTTCCGTCATTCGCGACGGTGCGCCTGCGACGCGGCCCGCTCGATTGAATGGCCATCGAATGTATTTGAACACGCTGGACGTGCGAACGCTGGGCGTGGGTGGCGGCAGCATGATCCGAGCAATGCATGACAGCTATTTCTATGACTTAGAGGATGTCGGCCCTCGCAGCGCGCACATTGCCGGACTGGGTTACACATGCTTTGCCGAACCGGAGGAGTTGGCTGGAGGGACGGTCGAATTTATACAACCGACATCAGACGACGAAGCGGATCACGCAGTGATTCGCTCGGTAACAGGCCATCGTTATGCGCTGACGACCACCTGTGCAGCCAACCTGCTTGGCTACGTTACTCCGGGGCACTTTGCTTACGGCAATGTTGAATCGGCAAGAATCGCGTTCGAGCTATTGACTGCGGAAAATGGAGATTACGATGCTAACCAGGCGGCACAAGCCGTACTTGATGTAGCCTGCCAGAAGATCGCCGCGACGATTGAAGAACTAATTTCCGAATACCATCTGTCGCGCGATCAAGTCGTGTTGGTAGGTGGTGGCGGCGGGGCGGCTTCGCTGGTTCCGTACACGGCAAAGCTGATGGGATTGGAACACCGCATTGCGCGCAACGCAGAAGTCATCTCGCCCATCGGCGTGGCAATGGCGATGGTGCGCGACACAGTGGAACGCAACATCGTTGACCCTTCGCCCGAAGACATCTTGAAAGTCCGCCGCGAAGCCGCCGAAGCCGCCATCGCCGCCGGAGCCGTTGCCGACAGCATCGAAGTTCAAGTGGAAGTGGACAAGCGCCGCAATCTGGTGCGCGCCACGGCAATGGGCACCACCGAACTGCGCCGCAGCAGCGACGGGGAAGGGAATGGTGCAGCCACCTTGAGCATCGAGCAATGCCGAGAATGCGCCGCGCGTTCAATGCACATCAACTCTGATACGGTCACGTTAGCCGCCGAAAGTTCAGCCTATCTGGTCTTCACGGGTGAGCAGCGAACTAAATCCTTCTTTGGGCTGTTTCGTTCGCGGCGGCAATTCCTGCGTGTGGTTGATCGAACGGGCGTGGTTCGGTTACAACGTGACGCGTCAACAGAAAAAGTGGTGGTCAAGGCGACTACGCTGGCCGAGGTGAACGAAGTGCTGGGCCGAGTGGTGGATGGCCTGACCGATTATGGCGATGCCGGGCGGGCGATTCCGGACATCTTTATTTTGTACGGCGTGCGGATCGCGAACTTTTCCAGTCTGGCGGACCTGGAGCAGGTGACGGCCTTGGCGGAAGTGGAATTACGTTCGCTCGATCCGGCAACGAAACTGATTGTGATTGCCTGCCCAAAGCAAATGTAGCTTTCAGAGATTATGGTCAGAGATTATGGTTGTTGCAGTAATCACCAACAGCAAACATTGGCGCACGCTGGTTGGCGCTTTGATTGTTTTTGTTCTGTCCGCCTCCGGTACCGCTTCGCAAAGCCCTCTGCCGAATAAGTCAAATCACCTGCTCGACAAACCGGACTCTGTCGCCCGCGCAAAGGGATTGCTCAAACAAGCGCGAATGGCGGCGGGATTCGAATCTGCTTCAACCGAATTACAAACTCTCTCTTTTTCCGCCAAATCCCAGCGCTTTTTGAGATACATCAGCGTCCAATCGCCGATCAAAGTAGAAGAGAAAGAAAGAACGATGGGCGGCAAAATTGAAGCCGATTGCTGGTTGCCGGATAAGTTTCGGTTGAAGCGGAAAGGCTCAACGCTGATGGGCTTCGGATTTTCGTACACGGAGATTATCAACGGCGATCAGGCGTGGCGAGACCCACCGATGAGCGTGCGATCATTTGGACATGACAGCCGCGTGATTGACGTTGGCGACATCGAACGAACATTGCTGATGCAATCGCGCACGGCCAAACAACAGATCGCGTTTTATACGTTGGGCTGGTTATTACACGCCCCGCCCTCTCTGCAAGTCGAATTGAGTTATGCAGGCATTTATGAACTGGATGGCCGCGCAGCCGATGTTGTTGTTGCCGAAGCGCCGGATGGGTTTCGCGTGTTGCTGCTATTCGACCAGACGACGCATCTGCTGGCAGCGCTTGGCACTGGTTTTTTCGAATCGTACCGCGAAACGGTGATTGTCGAATCGGCCAGTCTGGATCCACGATTTACGCGCGCGACCTTCGTCCGCGCGCGCGAAGAGCGCCGCGCGCGCACTCAGCCGCCGAAGGCTCATGAAGTTCTGTGGGTGTTTTCGGATTACCGCGCGACATCCGGCGTGACCTTGCCTTATCGAACAGAAATCAAATTCGATGGCCGTCTGATCGAAGACCTGACCGTCAACGAGTTCAAGATCAACCAACCCGGCAATCCGAAAAAGTTCGATGGCAAGCCGGAAGTCAAATACGGCCCACAGTAAGGTCTTGACCTCAAGAAAGATTATTTCCACGAAGCCATACGAAGGTTTACGAAGGAACCCTATGACCTGATCCTGATTGCCTCTTCTTTTCCTTTGCGTGCTTCTTCATAGCTCTTCGTGAAGAAATTCTGTTCCTCTTAGTCGTCCGATTCCGGGAAGCTGAATTCCCGCAAGCGAGCAATCATCAGCTTTCCCTCCATTTCCCTTCCTGACCAAGCATAGATCAGTCAGCGACTTATCTTTTCCCAGCCACTGGCACGCAACTTGGAGGTTCCAGACAAAAATCTTTCAGGAGAACTGCTGATGAACAACTTGATCCAAGATTTACGCTATGGCCTGCGAATGCTGTTGAAGAAGCCGGGCTTCACATTGGTTGCCATCATCACGCTGGCGCTGGGCATTGGCGCGAACACGGCGATTTTCAGCGTCATCAATGCAGTGCTATTGCGTCCGCTGCCCTACCCACAGCCTGAGCGGCTGGTCGCAGTGTGGGAAACCAACAAATTGCGGGCGATACGCAAAGGATCACTGTCGTACCCGGACTTTTACGATGCGCGCACGCAAAGCCATTCTTTCGATCAAATGGCGTCTTACTACACGAAAAGTGCGGCGCTGACGGGTATCGCTACCCCAATTAACCTGCGCAGCGCAGTAGTTTCGGCAGAACTATTCGCGCTATTGGGTAATAGGCCGGAGCGTGGGCGTTGGTTTTTGCCTGAAGAAGGCAAGCCGGGCAGCAGCACCGGGCGTGCCGTCATCATCAGCCACCGCCTGTGGCAGCGCCAGTTCAGCGGGGATGCGAATATCATTGGACGTTCAGTTGTGTTGAACGGCAAACCATCCAGCATCGTTGGTGTAATGCCTGCCGGGTTTCAGTTCCCAATTGAAGCTGATCCTATTGAAGTCTGGTTGACCTCAGCGATTGATTCGGAAAAGCCGAACCCAAATGAACCAGCGAATGATGAAGGGCGCGGCGCACACTACATCAATGCGGTTGGGCGTCTAAAACCCGACGTGACCATCGAACAGGCAGAGGCCGATATCAGCCTGATCGCTGCCAGTCTGGAAAAGCAGTACCCCGACACCAACATGCATCATGGCTTTCGGCTGATTCCATTTCACCAGGATATCGTCTCAGATTATCGTAGCGGACTGTGGATTATTTTGGGCGCGGTCGGATGCGTGCTGCTGATTGCTTGTGTGAACGTCGCCAATCTGCTGCTGGCGCGCGCGACGGCTCGGTACAAGGAGATCGCCGTCCGCGCGGCGCTGGGTGCTAATCGTTGGCGCGTCGTTCGTCAGTTGTTGACCGAAAGCCTGGTGCTCAGCCTTGTCGGCGGTGTGTTGGGATTGTTGCTGGCTTGGTGGGGCACGGAAGCACTGGTCCGCATGATTCCCGAAGACGTGCCGCGGCTGTCTGAAATCAACATTGACCGCTGGGTCTTCGGCTTCACGCTATTGATGTCGGCAGTGACAGGCGTTGTCTTTGGGTTGGCTCCGGCATTGCAGGCATCGAAGGTCGAATTGACAGAAGCAATGAAAGAGGGTGGGCGGACATCGGGCGCGGGGGCACGGGCGCGATTACGAAATTCGCTGGTCGTCGCCGAAATCGCTATCGCCATGGTTTTGTTGGTCAGCGCGGGGCTTTTGCTGAAGTCCTTTCGCAAGCTTCAGCAAGTTGATTTGGGATTCGATATCACGCACATCGTGACTGCCGCAGTTGAAATTCCTGACGCACGCTATCCAAAGGCGGAACAGGCCGCAGCGTTCTACAAATCGCTGGTAGCGAAAATGAAGACTCTGCCGGGCATCGAATCGGCGAGCGCCATTGTTCCACTGCCGTTAAGCGGCGACTCTTTCAGCATCTCGTTCGAGGTCGAGGGGCACCACATTCCGAAAGGCGAACACCCCAGTTCGCACTTCCGCGCAATCAGCCTGGACTACTTCGACACGATGAAAATCCCTGTGGTCGCTGGGCGCGATTTCACCGAACGCGATGACGAAAAATCCCCACCGGTCATCATTGTAAACGAAGCCTTCGCGCAAAAAACTTTTCCAGGTGAAAGCCCTATCGGCAAACACATCAAACCGGGCATCTCAGTTGAGGGCAAACCGCAGTGGCGCGAGATTGTTGGCATGGTCAAAAATGTCAAGCACCGCCAACCGCTCAGCCGCGATTACGAACCGGAGTATTACGTTCCGCATCCGCAGATTCCAATCGATAGCCTGAGTCTGGTCATTCGAACGAGGAGTGAACCGACCGGCTTGGCCGCCGCGATTCAGCGCGAGGTCAATTCGCTGGACAAAGACGTTCCCGTTTCCCAGACCAAAACGCTGGATCAATACCTGGGCGTGGCCGTCGCGCAACCGAAATTCAACGCGATGCTGCTGGCGCTGTTCGCCGGGCTGGCGCTGTTGCTGACAGCGGTGGGACTGTACGGCGTGATGGCTTATTCGGTCGCGCAGCGCACGCAAGAAATTGGTGTCCGCATCGCTCTTGGCGCGCAAACCGGCGATGTGATGAAGATGGTTCTGCGGCACGGATTGATGCTGGCCGCGATCGGATTGTTGATCGGTGCAGTTGCGGCATTCGTGCTGACGCGGCTGATGGCTGGATTGCTATACGGCGTCAGCGCAACCGACCCGCTGACGTTCATCGGGATCGCGGCTTTGCTGACGGCGGTTGCTTTGTTGGCTTGCTGGATTCCGGCGAGGCGGGCGACGAAAGTTGATCCCATGACTGCTCTTCGATGTGAATAATTTCGATCTGTACTCAATTTTCACTGTCCTTCAAGACAAATATCTTGTCAGACATGGACAATTCATTGTTAAAAGCAAAAGGGCCCGCACTGTGCTGGCCCTTTTGCTTTTAACCTGTAATTTACTAAGCAATGTACTGGCGATTAACCCATCCCGTTTGTAGGCCTTCATAAGTGTCAATTCGAACCTGAACCCATACTTCTCCATTTGGCTCTCTGTAAGAATCGCCCAGCAGGGTTACTCTTGTACCTCTTGGCAGAATATAGGTAACCATTGAGTACGCCCCGGGAGCGTCACGCATATTCAATCTGTCAGCCGAAACATAACTTATATTTCCGGCGGGAACTGTTACTCCCGCAGAAGCAGGAGCAATATAGCCTCTTTGCCCGTAAGCCGTGGAAGTGTTGTTAAACCACGGCATATACCCTGACATATACAGGAGAATCAGAACAACAACTACCAGTGCTGCGGCTCCACCCCCACTGGATCGGCTTTCACCGGATTCGCCTTCGTTATATTCAATTATTCGTGCCATGTTTCCTCCTTGTAAATTCCAAAATGATTCCACAAAACCTGCTTCATCTCACTTTTCAGTAGGATTGGTTCGCAATGAACGTGCCACTAACGTATCTATCCGGAGAAAGCGAGAGCTAAGCGTTATTACACGTAAAATAGACGCAAACCTCCGCCTTAATCCCCATAATCCTGTGCAAATTGGATTTTTTATAATGCTTACTATAATCAACGTCATTTACCGGCATTGGTAAACGGCCTGTTTTCACGTTGAATGAGGTTGGACGTGTACTTAGTGCGGACATTCTTGTCTGTCGTGAGGGGGAAACTGTATGCTGCGCCCGAATCAAAGGATGCTATACTCGGCGCTCTCAGTGAGGAAGATTCCAGCGATTAACCAAGGAGCCACATTATGCTATCCATAAGAACAAAATCTATTGGGATGATTCTGCTATCTGGCCTGATTTGCGTGGTTGGGCAAGCAAGAATGGCGGGGGCTGCTGCTTTTAGCCAAACGCAGGAAAAACAGACGCAACAAGAATTTATTGAAGAGGTCAGAAAGAACTTTGAACAGGAAAAATTCGAAACTCTGGACATCGCGGCTTTTGATGCGCGAGAGAGCAAGGAGCGATTTCCTGGCGCGGAGTGGAAACTTTATGTGTTCTATCAGACGCTGACTTGGCCAGGCACGGGAGCGAAGGCGACGGATCAGGCGTGGAAAGTCCATCTCAAACGATTGCAGAGTTGGGTGGACAGAGCTTCTGATTCGATGACGGCGCGAATTGCCCTGGCTGGCGCCTGGGTTGAGTATTCCAAGAAGGCGCGGACTTCGGCCGCTGACTGGACCGCAATGGAAGGCCTGATCGGGGGCAAGGAATATCAGGAGCGTTTGAAGCAGGCGAAAAAGGCGCTGGAGTTCGATCCGGCAAAGTTGATGTCCCGCTTTCTGACAAAGGTGAAGCGCGAATATTCAACCAAGACCAGCTCCCAGCTCCGGTCTTATTGTCCTCAATGGTATGTGGTCAGGCTGGCGGTGGAGCAGGGCAGCCCCTGGGAATGGAATCGCTACGATAACATTTTTGGCGAAGGCATAGCCTTGGAACCAACGTACTACTACCTGTATCAAACCAAAGCTGCCGATCTGCTGCCAAGTTTGGATCACCGCACGACCAAGGGGCAGTGGGAAGCTTTCACGGATAACTCCGCTCGCACCATCGGCGGTAAGGAAGGCGAGATCACTTACTACATGATCGTCTCCTATATGCGCCGCTTCTTCGACAGCAGTCTTTCGCAGGGCAATTTTTTCAAAGAGAACGTTATTTCAGGTACTCGTCTGCTGGAAGGTTACAAGCAGATCGAAGCGACCTATGGCGCCAGCAACGCGCGGTTGAACGAGATGGCGTTGATGGCTTCGATGGCCAGACAGTTTGCGATGGCCAAAGTCTTCTTCGAACAGATCGGTGAGAACTGGGATTCAGCCGTCTGGCAACACAAGGCGGAATTCGATGGCTATAAAACGCTCGCTACCGCCAAAGCTCCCGCGGGTAGAGGCGTTCTGGGCGGGCCATATAACTCCGGTTCGGCCAATCCGCAGGCCGGTCTTTCAACCATGCCCAACATGGCCAGCTTAGCCAAGTTGAAAGCGACGGTCTCTTCACGATTGTCGAGTTATTCAAAGAGTCAGGATGTAGTGATCGAAGCAATGATTGAAAACACTGCCGCGACGGCTTCCGAATTGAGCATTCCCGCGCTGACGCTGGTAATTCTGGATGCCGGAAAACGTAGGCAGGAAATTACTTTAATGCCGCAACCGGATGAATCGCATCCTCTGAACAAGGAACTCAATCCTGGACAATCCGCTCGCCTGACTTATCGCGTGAACTTTTCGCTGGCGGCGGGCGATTACAAAATCAAGATGAAATCGCTTGCCTCCAACGAATTGCTGATCCGCATCTCTACGCCGCCTCGTAAACGATAAAGCTGAAACTGTTTCTCTACCTTTTCACTTTTACTGCCCAGGCCAGAAGGAATAAATGGCAGGTGACAATTCATATAAAGGCGGTTAATCAAGAAGTTTGCTGATCGTTTTCTGAAGGAATGGCAAAGAGCATTGAGCGAGTTTCATGTCTTTTCAGCCACCGGTTACTCCGTCGCATTTCCGGCCCGATGCCGAATGGCGGGATAGAACTTCAGAACAAACGCGGTTCCATTTGCAGGCCATTTGATGTGCCATTTGACGAGGAGGATTCATGCTTGCGCAGACAGTTTCTTTGCCTATCTTGCCCCCCAGGTTGGACGCACAGGAATATCCACGCTTTCGCAGCAGCCTGCCACCAACCGAAATGCGCGAAGGCAGATATGTCGTCCGCTTTGCCAGCAGCCCTGAAGAATTGGATCAAGTGCTGAAGTTGCGATTTGAGATCTTCAATCTGGAGCTTGGCGAGGGGCTGGAATCGTCTTTTCTGACAGGCCGCGATGTGGATGAACACGACCTGACTTGCCATCATTTAATGGTCGTGGAAGAAGCCAGCGGCAATATCGTGGGTACCTACCGATTACAAACGGGCGCGATGGCTGCGGCGGCCAAGGGGTTTTATTCGGCCAGCGAATTCGACCTTTCGCACCTGCCGCTGGAATTGTTGGAAGATTCCGTGGAACTCAGCCGCGCCTGCATTGCCAAACCTTATCGCAACACACAAGTATTGTTTCTGCTTTGGAAAGGGCTGGCATCGTACATCGCCTTCAACCGCAAACGATTTCTGTTCGGGTGCTGTTCGCTGACCAGCCAGGATCCGGCGGAAGGCAAGCTGACGATGGAGTTGTTGGAACGCGACGGGCATTTGCACCACCAGTTTCAGGTTCCGCCCAAAGCCGATGTTGAATGTTACGCGCCAGACTTTGTTGCTTTTGTTGCTGTGGGGGCAACGGTCAAACTGCCGAAACTATTTCGCACCTACCTGCGTTTTGGAGCGAAGGTGTGTGGGCCGCCCGCGATTGATTGTGCGTTCAAGACGATAGATTTTTTTGTACTATTTGATTTATTCGCGATGGACAGGCAGACACAAAAGATGTTCTTCGGAGCCTAAGGCAGAAAGTGAGGACAACGCCAACAGTGTTCAGAGTGATTCGAGCCATGATTCGCCTTATCTTTTTGATTGCCGCGACGGTTGTGTTGCAAACGATCTGGATCGCGGGCAAAGCGATGATGCCTCGTCAAAGCAAACTACGGCGCTGGTTGCGGAAATTCATCATGACTTCGTGGGGCAGGTCGCTGGCCATAATCCTGGGAATGCGCATCCGGATTGAAGGCGTGCCGCCGCGCCCGCCATTCTTCCTGGTGGCAAATCATTTGAGCTATGTGGACATCTTCACGATTGCCGCGCATCTGGAATGCACCTTTGTCGCCAAAAACGATATTGCGGGGTGGCCGGGAATGGGTTCGCTGGCTACCGGCGCGGATACAATCTTTATAGATCGAAAAAACTTTCAGGACATCCCGCGCGTGATTCGTTTGATCAACCAGAGTCTGGATGAAGGAGTGGGTGTGGTGCTGTTTCCCGAAGGCACCAGCACGATGGGCGATCAAATTCTGCCCTTCAGCCCGGCTTTGTTGGAACCTGCGGCGCGCGCCGGTTATCCCGTTTCTTATGCCGCGATCAGCTATCGCACGCCGCCAAATGAACCGCCCGCGCACGCTGCCGTTTGCTGGTGGGGCGATATGGATTTCGCGCCGCACTTGCTGAAGCTGTTGCTGGTTTCGAGGTTTGAGGTCGTCGTCAGTTATGGCGAAGATTCGATTCACGCCGATGATCGAAAGGTGCTGGCCAAAAGTTTGTGGCGATCCGTCAACGACCAGTTCGTTCCGGTCGTCCAATTACCCTCTTCTATTTCAACAAAGAAATTATGATAAGCAGTAATGTCCATTTGCTGGAACAAGGGTTAAGTTTGCTGGAACAGATGAACGACAGTTTGTATACAACCGCCCCTGACGGCATTGCCAAAGCAGGCGTTGGCGGCCATCTGCGCCATTGCCTGGATTTTTACGACAGCTTTCTGCTCGGCGTCGAAGCCGGGCCGACAGGCAGAATTGATTATGACCGGCGCGAACGAAACCCATTGACCGAAACAGATATTTCAATCGCAAAGGCGAAGATCGAGGCCACGATCGCAAGGCTTGGCGGATTGAAGGCAGACGGTCAGCAGAAGCTGTTGGTCAAGCTGGAAGGCGAACAAGCGCAGAATGCATCCGCGTGGAGCCATTCTTCCGTCAACCGCGAATTACAATTTCTGCTCAGCCACACCGTCCATCATTACGCGTTGATGGCGATGCTGCTGCGGTTGCAAGGCTTTGAACCGGCGGCGGATTTCGGTGTCGCGCCGTCCACGCTGAAATACTGGCAGGCAATGGCTTGATGTGTACCGTCAGTTGGATTCACAACCTGGACGGCTACGAGCTTTTTTGTAATCGCGATGAATCGTTGACGCGCCAGGCGGCGCTGCCGCCGCAGGTGCTGGACGTTGGCGGCGTGCAGGCCATCGCGCCGCGCGATGGCGATTTCGGCGGTTCGTGGATCAGCGTCAACGAATTTGGTTTGTCGCTGTGTCTGCTAAATCTTTACCAAGCGCCACGCCGCAGCGGCGAGTTCATCAGTCGCGGATTGCTGCTGATGGAACTGGCCGGCAGTCATTCGCCTGTGCAGGTGATTTCGCGTATGGATGAGAACCGGTTGCGTCAGTTTCAACCCTTCACGCTGTTGGCGCTGGGGATCGGTCAACCGGCATTGCCGGCATTGCCAGCACTAATTATTCAATGGAACGGAAGCGAACGCTTGATTGACCGCAACGGCGACCGGCAAATGCCGCTGACTTCCTCTTCGTTCGATCCCGCCAACGTGATCGAATCCCGGAAGCGGAGTTTTGACAACCGCGTTGCCGCTGCAGGTTTCGTTGATGCCAATCTGCTGCGCGATGTTCATCGCAGCCACGACCCCGCGCAGGGCGCGTCTTCGACCTGCATGCACCGGACGGATGCCGCCACCGTCAGCTTCAGCCAGATCAAGGTTAGTTCCAATTCCGTCGAGTTCCGCTATCATCCGCACTCCCCTTGCCGCACGGGCAAGGTAGAAATCAAAACTTTGCAAAGAACAAAACGATGAACTCTTCCCCGGGTAAGCTACGGTTGTGGTGGCGACACTGGCGTTGGCGATTGGTGGCGGCCTATGTGGTATTGGTGTTGGCTACGCACGTCGTGCGATGGTGGCAGGCTTCTGACAACGCTAAAGCACCCGTTGAATGTTGCGCGCAAATGGTGCGAGCGATTGACGGCGAACGTTATCTCAACCAGAAGATTCGCTTCGCCTACGAAGACCGTGGAAAGTCTGCCGATGGGTCACTACCGATTGTGTTGATTCATGGCAGCCCCGGCGCAGCAGATGACTTCCAGCGGCTTGCTCCACTGCTTGAATCCTCTCACCGATTGATTATTACCCACCTACCGGGCTTTGGCGCTTCGACGCGCGACATTCCCGATTACTCCATTCGCGCGCATGCCAAATACATTGTTGAACTGCTGGACGAATTGAAGATTGAACGCGCGCACCTGCTGGGCTTCAGCATGGGCGGCGGCGTGGTCTTGAACCTGGCGGACATTGCGCCGCAGCGCGTAGCTTCGATCACAATGCTCGCCTGCATTGGCGTGCAGGAAATGGAACTGCTGGGCGATTATCACTTGAACCACGCCGTTCACGGCTTGCAGCTTGGATTTCTTTGGGGCTTGCGCGAAGGGCTGCCGCTGTCGTCGGCTTCATACGCCGACAGCATTTCGGTTTCCTACAGCCGGAATTTTTACGATTCTGACCAACGTCCACTGCGCGACATCTTGAAGCGTTATGACCAGCCGATGTTGATCCTGCATGGCCAGCACGACTTTTTGGTGCCGGTTGAAGCCGCGAAAGAACATCACCGGCTGGTGCCACAAAGCGAATTGATTGTGTCTGACTATGATCATTTCATGGTCTTCAACCGTTTCAACTATCTGGCGCCGATGCTGCTGGATTTCACTCATCGCGTTGAGTCGGGCCAGGCGCTGACAAAAGCGCAGGCTGAGCCTGCGCGCGTCGTTGCATCCGAACAGCCCTTTGATCCGAAGAATCTACCGAAGTTTATCGGCGTCACGGCTGTGGTCGTTGTGTTGTTACTGGCGGCGGCGACGCTGATTACGGAAGACCTGACCTGCATCACAGCGGGCGTGATGGTGGCGCAGGGCCGGTTGGATTTCATGCTTGGCGTGCTGGCCTGCTTCCTGGGGATTTTTATCGGCGACTTGCTGTTGTTTCTGGCGGGGCGTTGGTTGGGCCGCGCGGCGCTGAAACGTGCGCCAGTCAAATGGTTCGTCAATGACGCAGCGGTACAGAGAAGCTCGGAATGGTTCCAGCATCAAGGGGCAAGAGTAATCTTCATCAGCCGGTTTTTGCCCGGCGCGCGGCTGCCCACTTATTTTGCCGCGGGCGCACTCAACACCAGCTTCTGGAAGTTCGCGTTTTACTTTGCCATTGCCTGTGCGGTGTGGACTCCGCTGTTGGTTGGCCTTTCGATGCTGCTGGGCAAAGAACTGATCGAGTCGGCGCTGTTCGCCGGACAGGGA
>JBBQVH010000116.1:0-26743 GCA_038211695.1 Blastocatellia bacterium
CCGCTGTCCTTTGAAGGCTTCCAACACGACTTTGACTTTGAATTCCGTGGTGTATGTTTTGCGTTGCTGCTTTTTCATGAGTGCTCCTTTGGCAGCCAGTTTACACCTTAATTGTCTGTCCAGTTTTCGGGGAGCATCATATTTTATCTTTCCCATGTTTTCTTCCCGTCCCATGTTTTCTTCCCGTTTCAAATGGAATTTGGAAACCAATCGGCTGGCGCAATTGATTGCCGAAAAGCGGCGCGCGGGTGCGCGAATTCTTGATCTGACGGAATCGAATCCGACGCGGGTGGGGTTTGAGTTTCCGGCGGATAAACTTCTGCCCGCGTTGGCGCAGGCTCCGGCGATGCTGTACGAACCGCAAGCCAAAGGCTTGCTTGTGGCGCGTGAAGCGGTTGTGGCTTATTACGCCGAACGCGGATTTAGCGTTGATCTGGAACACATCCATCTGACGGCCAGTACCAGCGAAGCCTACTCTTTCCTGTTTAAGCTGCTGGCCAATCACGGCGACAATGTGCTGGTTCCGCAGCCGAGCTATCCCTTGTTTGAATTCCTGGCGACGCTGGAAGGTGCTGAGTTGCGGCTTTATGAACTCGATTACATTCACCCCAACGATCCGGCGAACAAGGGCAGGGCAGGGTGGCGGATTGATTTTGATTCGATTGAAGAGGCCATCACTTCAACGACGCGCGCGATCATTCTGGTCAGCCCGAACAATCCCACCGGCTCATTCATCAAACGCGATGAGTTGCGGTGGCTGAATGAGCTTTGCGCACGGCACTCGTTGGCGTTGATCGTGGATGAAGTCTTCAGCGATTACGCGTTTGGCGAGGACGAACGGCGTGCGGCTTCTCTGGTTGAAAATAAAGACGTACTGACGTTTGTGATGAGCGGGTTTTCGAAGGTTCTCGCTTTGCCGCAGATGAAGCTAGGCTGGATCGTGACGAATGGGCCGGCGGGTTTGTGTGCGGAAGCGATTGAACGGCTTGATCTGATTGCCGATACCTTTTTGTCGGTTGGCGCGCCGGTTCAGCATGCTGCGCCGCAGTGGCTGAAATTGCGCGCGGGATTGCAGCGGCAGATTCTGGATCGCGTGAAAGCGAATCACGATTGGCTGGCGCGACGAGTCGAAGGGACTTCCTGCCGGTTATTGGCTGCCGAAGGTGGCTGGTATGCGACGCTGGAAATTCCGCGTCACCTGACGGAAGAGGAATGGGTCTTGCGGCTGTTGGCGGAAGATGATGTGCTGGTGCATCCGGGATATTTTTTCGATTTCCCGCGCGAGGCGTTTCTGGTGCTGAGCTTGTTGCCGTCGCCGGAATCTTTCCGCGCTGCCTGCGAACGCGTGCTGGCGCGGATCAATTCGATTTGAGATTCGAGATTTGAGATTACGGTTTTGCGGTGGGCTTGGGCTTTGGTTTTTCTTCCAGCTTCTCTTTCTTCTCAGGATTGACCGGTGTTGGCGTTGGGGGCAGACGATCAATCTTCTTCTGCATTTCCAGCATCTGCTTTTGCATCGTCAACACCTGTTCGGCCAAATATAACTGCTGACGCTGTAATTCGAGCACGGCGGCGGTGGCCATGTTCGAGCTTTGCGTGTTTGGCGGCGATTGCTGCAGGCGCTCCACATAATCAATTCGCGTTTGCAGTTGATCCAGGCGGCGTTCGATGTTCATCAAACGAAATGTTTGATCCTGGCCTTGCCCGGCGGTTGGGGCTGGGTTAGCCAACGACGCGAGCAGCAGAATGATGATCGTAATATTGAGCGAAAAACGAACTGAGCGCATGGTTCACCTTATTCAGGAATAGCGCATGGAGTTCAGCCTTCAGACTGCTGGCTTCAGCCGAATGCCCATTGAAAGGAACCAGCAGCCTGAAGGCTGAACTCCATGCTTTTTTTACTGATTGGACGACGTGTGATCGTGAATGATCTTCCAGCCGTCTTTGAATTTGCGGAAGATGAGGGTGAACAAGCCGTCGAGTTTCTTGCCGTCGGACATGGTCAGTTCATAGCGTCCGCGCACAACTGCCGCGCCCGCGCCCAGCGGTTGAATGTCCAGATCAAGGAATTGCAGCTTGCCCATTTCCTTGCCTTCGGCCTGATAATTTTTGCGGTACCGTTCAATGGTCGCGTCCCAGCCCGACATTTTGCGACCGCCGGAAAAGAAAGTGAGCTTCGGCGAGCGCCAATAACCCGCCATAAATTCTTCCAGCCTTCCGGCGTTCCAATCGGCGACCTGCTTTTCCAGCACGGCACGGATGCCGACTTCGGCAGCGGCAGGTTTAGCTTGCGCCGTTGCCGCCAACGGAAGTGCAAGGCAAAAAGTCAGAGCCAAAAGCAATCGGTGTGTCAGTTTCATCGAATTCTCCCAGGGGCGTCTTGTGCGTTTGAGCCTTGAGCTAGAACGGCCTCTGGCTGGTATAATCGCGGCGCTATGTCAGACAACTTCTTTTTATCGCCTGACGACGAGCCGAATGGGCCGCGTCGCGGATCAGCCGGAAGCACTTGGCAGGATAAGCTAACAGACTTCAGATTTCGTGTCGAAGACTTCCTACGTTCGGCAACCTTTGGGTCGCTGGTTGTGCTGGTGGTGGCCGCCGGATTGATGACCGGTGTGGCGTTCGCTTGCCAGACCAGCATCAGCAGCTTCGCCGATGACGTGGATGGGCTGGCGGATTACCGTCCGCCTGAAGTCACCAAGGTCTTCGCGGATGATGGCAAGACCATTATTGGCGAACTGTCGCTGGAACGGCGAATCCCGATCGAATCCACTGAGTACAAAAAGATTCCCGAGGGGATGAAGCAGGCAATTCTGGCCATCGAAGACACGCGCTTTTACAATCACGTCGGCATTGATCCGGTGCGATTGGTCGGCGCGGTCTTGCAAAGCCTGATGCGCCAGCGGCGCGTGCAGGGGACTTCGACGCTGACGCAGCAACTGGCGCGCGGCCTCTTCCTGACGCGCGAGCGTTCCTCCACCCGCAAGGTGAACGAAGCCATCTACGCTTTGCAGATCGAGCGCGTTTACACCAAAGATCAAATCCTGATGATGTATTGCGATCAGATTTTCCTTGGCGGTGGAGCTTATGGTTTCGAAGCGGGCGCGAATTATTACTTCAGCAAACATCTGAATGAGTTGACGCTGGATCAATATGCGATGCTGGCGGCGCTGCCCAAAAGTCATCAGCAATTTTCGCCCATCAATCGTCAGAAGGCCGCTAAAGACCGCCGCAATCTGGTGCTGCAGGCGATGGCCGATGCCAGCTTTATTTCAGAAGGCGAGGCTGAAGCCCTGAAGGCCAAGCCACTCGGCTTGAATGTGGATGATCAGCGCGGCAAGACAGACCGTTCACCATACGCCTACTTTCTGGAAGAAGTCCGCCAGGAACTGCAAAAGATTCTGGTCGAACGGCATTCGCAGGACGCGATGGAAGTGTATCGCGCGGGCTTGCACGTTTACACCACGCTCGACGCCCAGGCGCAGTTGTGGGCGGTGGAAGCCGTTCGCAAAGGCGCGCGCAAATACGAGCAGCGGCACGGCTGGAAGGTCAAATTCGACAACATCATCGAAAAAGAGGGCGCGAATCCTGACACCTACCAAAATCCGTCGTGGATCGCGGTGCCCGAAGTTAACGACATCATGACCGGGCTGGTCAGAGAGGTCAGCGATAAAGGCACGAAAATTTCGTTCGGCAGTTATTCCGCGACTATCACCGCCGCTGATACGGAAATCTTAAAGCGCCCGCCTTCGAAGATTTTCAAGCGCGGCGATCTGGCGCAATTCAAAATTGATGCGATTGATTCAGCGACCAAAATCCTGACGGTCAAACTTGATCCGGAGCCGGATGTACAGGCGGCGCTGGCGATGGTGGAATCCAAAAGCGGAGAGATTAAGGCGATGGTCGGCGGATACAATTTCGCCACCAGCAAATTCAACCACGCAACGCAGGCCAACCGGCAGACCGGCTCAGCGTTCAAGCCCTTTATTTATGCGGCGGCGCTGGAACAGGGGTTGAGGCCGGATGACATCGTGGATGATTCGCCGTTCGTGCAGGGCAGTTGGGAGCCGCACAATTACGACAACTCATTTCAGGGCGCGATGCCAATTCGCAGGGCGTTCGCGCTGTCCCGCAACATCCCGGCCATTCGGGTCTTGGATGAAGTTGGCGTCAGGAATGCGGCGGATTTGGTGAAGCGGATTGGACTGCCAACGCCGATGGCTCCATTTCTGCCGTCGGCGCTGGGCGCGACCGAAGAGCCGCTGCTAGCAATGGTTTCGGCCTATTCGACGTTTCCGAATGGCGGCGTGCGCGTTGAACCGACACGCATTCGCAAAATTGTTGACCGTGACGGCAATGAACTGGATAAGGCTGAGCCGAAGCAATACAAAGTCTTGAGCGAATACATCGCGGCCCAGATGGTTGATTTGATGCGCGGGGTTGTGACCGGAGGCACGGCGACGGCGGCCAACAGTCTGGGCCATCCGCTGGGAGGCAAGACTGGCACCGTCAACGATTACACCGACGCGTGGTTTATTGGCTATGATCCGGCGGTGACTTGCGGCGTGTGGATCGGGTACAGCGACAGCAAGAAAAGTTTGGGCAAGGGCGAAGCGGGCGCTTCTGCTGCGCTGCCCTTCTGGATTGATTTCATGAAGGATTACCTGAAAGACAAACCGAAAGGCAAATTCGCGCCCGTCCCCGATATGCCTGATGAGCTGAAGCCGATCATCGCCGAACGCTCCCGCAAACACGCGACGGAACTATCCAAGATCGCGGCGCGCAATGGCGATTTCCTGCCGGGTGCAATTGAGCCGAACCTTGATCCCTTGGGCGATCCGGATTCTGAAAGAAAGCCCAATCCGGTGAGCAGCAAGCCTCCTACTCCACAACCGATCCGCGACCGTCCGCGCGATGAACCGCGTGAGCCAGCGCGAACCGAACCGAATCCGAAGATTCTGCGGCCTCCGGTTGAATCAAAACCGCCGAAACAGGAAGAGAACGAAAGAAAAGGAAAGAAGGGGAAGATTAACCCGCAGTAGGAAAATCAAAAAGGCCGAAGGATGTTTGTCCTTCGGCCTTTTTGATTGGGTTCATTGTGAAGTGACTTCTGTTTACTGCCTCAGCAAACTCAGATCGCCAGAGACAGAAGACATCTTCAAATTGCGAGCGCCACTGCCCACGCGACCATTCGCCTTTTGTCCTGCACCCCATTTCGATTTTTCAATTGTCAGCGGGAAGTCGGTCTTCAAATCACCAGTCATTGTGGACAGGCTGACTTCGGCGTCCAGATTACTGGGGAGCTTGACGCGGACGTTGCCGCTGACCGAACCGAAATCCAGATTGCCCGAGCCTTCCAGCGAGACAATTTCAACCTCAACGTTACCGCTGGTGGATTTTGCATTGGCGGTTCCGCCTACTTTGCCGACATGCACATTGCCGCTGACGGAAGAAGCGTGAACCGAACCGGTAACATCTTTTACCGTGACTTCGCCGCTGACGGATTTGGCTGTCAGCTCACCGCTGACGCCCGCGATATCAACGTCGCCACTGACGCTGGAGATGGCATTGTAACGATACGCCACGCCGCGCGGCACTTTTACTTCAAACAGCACGCTGGCGTCGCAATCATTGCAGTGTCCGGAATCATGCTCCGGGTAACGCACGCGGACATCAACGTTATTGCCTGCGCTTTGGTCTTCGATGGTTACTCTGTCGGCGTTGCGGCCTTTTTTGACGCCAGTCACCACCACCGCTTGGCCGTCGTAGCCAGTTACGCGCACGTCGCCGGAGATGTTACGAACATTGATCGAACCGCCGCTGCCCAGGCTGTAACTGCGTTGGAAGTCTTGCGCCAGCGCGGTCAACGAAAGCAGCAAGCAGGTCAGCGTCGCATACGCGATCAACCGCGAAGAAAATGTTTTCATGGGATTCACCGTTCCTTTCGAATTTTGGTAGTGGCTTAGTGAAGAGAGAGAGCACGATGCAACCACGTATCAGTAGCCCGCGCGTGAGCAAGGGCTGGCCTGGCGTCCGGCGGCCCTCCCTCACGGTCGGGCTACTGACACATCTCCCCCACATGAACCACTACCCGAATTTTTTGTGGTCAGTCAGAATTGGTTGCGCCTGGTGAGTGGCGACGGGAAAAGGAAAGTTTCAGCGGCGCAAGAAATTTTCCGTCGCGCAGTCAAACTGTCTGGGATTTGAGTGGCGGCGTGGTATATTCCCAATAGCTCAGCCATCATTTTTGATGGTCGGTTCAAGTGATCAGGCCCAGCAGAAGTGCTGGCAAGATAATCAGGCGGGTTACAATTCGCGGGTATGGCATTAACCGAAATGCCACTGGACAGGCTTTGATCGAAGTCTGGAGCAGATGGTATTCAATGAACGAGTAACCGAAAGGGAGAGCAAAAAATGGCTATTGATAAAAACGGTGAGAAGATGAAGGCCGTGGAAGCGGCGCTGGTCAATCTGGAAAAGCAGTTCGGCAAAGGCACGGTCATGCGCCTGGGGGATAACGTCCAGGAAGAGATACCGGTCATTTCGACGGGCAGTATTGGCATTGACTGCGCCCTGGGCGTCGGCGGAGTTCCGCGCGGCAGAATCATTGAAATCTATGGCCCGGAAAGTTCGGGCAAAACGACGCTGGCGCTGCACATCGTCGCCGAAGCGCAGAAGGCCGGCGGGATTGCGGCCTACGTGGACGCCGAGCACGCACTTGATGCGGTCTACGCGAGAAAGCTTGGCGTGGATATTGACAATCTATTCGTTTCGCAGCCTGATTCGGGCGAACAGGCGTTGGAGATCACCGAATCGCTGGTGCGTTCGAACGCGGTTGATGTTTTGGTGATTGACTCAGTCGCTGCCTTGACCCCGCGGGCCGAACTGGAAGGCGAAATGGGTGACAGCTTGCCTGGCTTGCAGGCGCGGTTAATGTCACAAGCGTTGCGCAAACTGACCGCCGTCGTCAGTAAATCCAACACCTGTCTGATCTTCATCAACCAGATTCGCGAAAAGATTGGTGTCATGTTTGGCTCGCCTGAAACAACGACTGGCGGACGCGCACTGAAATTCTATTCGTCCGCCCGTCTGGATATTCGCCGTATCACGCAAATCAAGGATGGCGATGCTGTGATCGGCAATCGCACCAAGGTCAAAATCGTCAAAAACAAAGTCGCGCCGCCATTCCGCGAAGCTGAGTTCGACATTATGTATGGCGAAGGCATCTCGAAATACGGCGAACTGGTGGACATTGGCGTTGATAAGAAGGTCGTCGAGAAATCGGGCGCGTGGTTCTCTTACCGAGGTGAACGGCTGGGACAAGGCCGCGAGAATGCCAAGAATACTTTGCGCGATAACAAGGAGCTTTGCACACGCGTCGAAGTAGAAGTCCGTGCAGCGTTAGGGATTGGCAAACCGAAACCGGCGGCGGCGGCGGTTGCTCCGGCTGCGGCTGAGAAGTCAGTGGCTGCGCCAGCGGCGGCACCCGCAGCGGCAGGTGCTGGCAAACGCGGCGCGGCCAAAGCTGGTGATGCGGAATAACGCCAGCGACATCGGGTAACACTGATGGCCTTGCACAGCCCGCAGTCCGGCACTCGCCCGGACTGCGGGCTGTGCGTTTTAAAAATGCTCTATTAGCTGAAGGCCGGTGGAACAGGGCATATAATTACAAACCAACGAATCGTTACAAGCACCAAAACAGGGCATAACTCAGCATAGATAGATTTTGACTTTAATTGCATTACTTTTCTGTAAATTTGAGCGCTTCAGCATTGTCTCAGCGAATATCGCTATGTATACTGCGCCCTGTCTATTGAGACTCTTCTCTCACATCCACTAAGCAGTCCCGGATTATAGAGTTCAAGAAACCCGCACAAACTTAAGACACAGTGCTACTCCATCGCAGATGAGATGAATCGTGGCAAGTGCTGTGCACTGACCTCTACAAACTACAATGCGTCACAGGTGCCATAGCTGGATGGGTACGCAGTAATCAATGTGTGCAGTCTCTGACTGCCAACCCCTCTAAGCTCATTAAAGCGAGCTTGTTTTTAACACGCTCAAGGAAGACCTGTTAGATGTGCCCCTCACGTAAACACGCACGGCCTGCTTCGAAGGCAACTGTGCCCATCATTGCACTCTGCGCGCTTCTGCCAATCCTATTGGTTAAGAACGATCCACCGATAAACCAAGAAAGGAGGGCAGTCCTGCCAGTTCAGTCTGGCGGTTCCGACTGCCGAAGCTACACACCATGAATAATCGAAACGCCATCAGGCTTATCGTTGCCACGCTACTGACTTTTCTGCTGACCGCGCCGCTGCTGGCGCAAGGGAAACTCCAAGCACGGCAGGAACCTAAACGAGTTACTCGTGTCATAAATGGTGTCACGGTGACTGCGGATGTGCCTGGAATAATTCTGCCGACTGAGGCGAATTTCAATCAGTACCGCAATGATCTGTTAGTCATTTTGACTGCTCAACGGGCAACGGTGGTGATGATGCACCTAAATGACACCGTTGCCACCATAGATACCCAGATTCAAAAAGTGACGGACATGAAGTTCAGCGACCTGGGAGAGAATTATCCTGGGTTCCCTGATCTGACCGCCCTGAAGGCCGCAGTTGTAAATTTACAGTCGTTGATGGCTCAGGCCTTCGCCAGGGGAGGCACCAGGGTCGCGCAATTCACACTGCCCCCCGGCGATTTTCCCATTCGAGAATACGCTTCATTCTGCCCATTGAATCCACAGCCGGTAGAGGTAGGTTTTTCCATCGGTTTGGTGACTTTAACGGCTGAGTTGGTGAAAACTCTTGCGCAGGATTTCTGTCAGCAAATAATTGAAATTCTTGGCGGAGGAGGGAACTTTGCCATAGCCTGTATTGTCACTGATATTATCTACAACGTGGCCAAGATCGTTAATTACCCCATCCAGGCGTGTGCCGGTGACACCGATACTGCAATCTCCGGAGCCATTCTTCCACGATTGGAGTATATCCACGATCTGTTGACGATCAGTATCGCCAACGACAACTCCAACAAGGCGATGCTGAGCACCCAACTGACCAATGCTGAAAATCACATCGTCACCAACGACAATAACAACAAAGCGGCGCTCAGCACCCAAACCGCGACATTCCAAACACTCAGCGTCAGAATGGCGATTGAGGCAAACCTGGCCGAAGACCCGACTACGTTAGCCGGAGCGGGCTTATTCGAAATGCCCGCCAGTCAGGGGGGGTATCTGGAAGTCGCTCGACAGATTCTGATAGATGTCTATAACGCTCAGGTCGCGGCAGCCGGGGCGGGCGTGACCGTTTACAACCCCTCGACGGAATTATCCACAGGCGCCACGCTTACCTCACAAGGGAAATACCGCGAAGCCTACTATTACTACCGAAAAGGCTATCGCAGCGTGGTCAAATATCCGTAAGCGACGCTCTCTTCGACATAGTCTTCAATCGCAGTTGCGTCGCATGATTATCGCGCGCGCTGGCCGCAAACCGATCAACGGATGAATCAAAGAAAGGAGGGCAGTCTCTGAGCCAGTTCGACTGGCGACTAAGGCTGCCGAAAGCCACACACCATGAAATACCCAAACATCGTCAGATTTACTGTTGCCGCGCTACTTACGCTTTTGCTGAGTGCGCCCCTGCTGGCGCAACAGAGCCGGGAAGCGGGGCGAGTGCGTGAGCGCGTGACGCGTGAGATAAATGGTCGCGCTGTGACCGTTGAGCGCCCGATCATGCTTGAAGCGACGGAAGCTAATTTCGAGCAATACCGTAGCGACTTGCTGGTCATTCTGGCTGCCCAAATCGAGACATCCAAGGTGATGCATCTGGATGTCGTTGGTAAGCTGGAGTCTGCCAGGGAACAAGCGTTGGCACTGAAGTTCAGCGATTTTCCGGAACAGAGCCACGGATTCGTTGATTTGAGTTCGCTGAAGGATGGAGTGACGCGGCAAAAAGACTTGATCACCAAGGCCTATGCCAGCAAAAAAGAGAGCGTTAGCCAATTGGCTACGACGACTCTCCCCATTACGCATCCAAACGACGTGCCTGCCGTTTACACGTTTAATATTCCGTCCGATCCATTTCCGGGCGCAGTTTACTCTGGCAATATCTGCCCCCTGAATATCCCGGATGGGCAACCGGCTGAGGTCGCTTATGCCGCTGGGATTGTATTGTTGGCGGCTGAATTGGTGAGGGACTTGGCGCAAGATGCCTGCAATGAAACGATTTTAGCATTCGTTTTTGGGGGAAATTTCCGTCTGGTCTGTCTTATTCCTGATGCGATTTATGCCGCCGCCAAGGTGGCATTTTATGTCACAGATTGGTGTTGTCGGGACACAGTCTATGCGCAAACCAGGGGCGGTTATCTGGCCGCAAATTACGTGAAGGATCAATTGGTATTCAGTATTAACAATGACGATGCCAACAAGGCAATGCTGAGCACGCAACTGACCAACGCGGAAAATCACATCGTCACGAATGGCAACAACAACAAGGCGGCGCTCAGCACTCAGCTTGGTTCATTCCAGACGCTGACTGTTAGATCGGCCATTGAGCGCAACATGGCTGCTGACCCGACCACGGTTGCCGCCGTGGGGCTGTTTCAGCTTCCAGCCAGCCGTGGAGGTTATCTGGAAGTTGTTCGTCAGATTCTGATAGACACCTACAACGCTCAGGTTGCAGCAGCCGGTGCGGGGGTAACCGTTTATAATCCCTCGACGGAATTATCCACGGGTGCCACGCTGACCTCACAAGGCAAGTACCGAGAAGCCTATTACTACTACCGCAAAGCCTTTCGCCTTGTGGTCAAATATCCATAAGCGGCTGGTGTGACCCAAGCGCGGATCGCCCTTGGGTCACACCAGCCACCTGCGTTACTGATCTTTGAAACGTGGGAACTGATGCTTCCCACCTCACGACAAGCTAAGAAATTCATTCACAGGGTTGCCTGCCGGTTGTGACGCGTAATGTGACGCGCAAGCAAAACGGAAGCAGCTTACCTGTATTCAGTTCCAAGAAGTACGTAAGGAGAACTCTACGGTGAAGACTACACACACTCCCACATCCCTCTTTCGCCGTGCGTTGTTACCCACTATCGCGTTGATAGTACTAGCCGCACTGATCGTCTGTACCACGCCCGCGACGCAAGCAATTGCGAGCAGGTTGGGCATTGAACCCGCCCAGAGAAAAGCAAGCCAGATTGCTTCGACTATCCTTTCATATGCGCCCGCATCATTACGCAATGCATTTGGGCGCAAGGCATTTGGTGTGCGCCCGCTACCGAAGCCAGAAGACGCTTCGCGGGCTGCATCCTCGTCGGCACCTATAGCCCTTGACGCCAATGTGGCGAGCTTCCTTTCGGGCTTTACCAAGACGGCTTCTCCTGCGGGTGGCAGCACGGTTGCTGCTGGTGGCACGATCACCTACACCGTCACCGTCACCAACGACGACTTGTTTGACGATGTGGGCGTATTGTTGACCGATTCCACACCGGCCAACACGACGTTTGTTTCTTCCTCGATTAGTCAGCAGCCTGTCAATGGGCCGAACTGGATTTGCGCGACGCCGGTGGCAGGCAGCACAGGTGCCATTACATGTCAGCCGAATGACTTGAACCGGACGTTTGTCTCTGGCTCCCCGGGCATCAGTCAGGTGTTCCAGCTTCAGTTCACTGTCATGGTCAATTCGACGCTTGCGGTCGGCAACACCATCACCAGCAATCCCACTCATTACATCGCCGCTGCCGGAGATCCCAATACTTTGGGCGGGCCGGAAGACACATTCTCTGACAACAACACGCCGGTCACGCATACCGTCGTTCACAGCACCGACCTGCAGATCAAAAAATCGGACTCGCCGGACGCGGTCTTTGCGGGCAACAACATCACGTACACAATCGTCGTCAAGAACAATGGCCCCAGCCAATCCGCCATCGGCGAAGTGCGCGTGACGGATGCCGTGCCGGCCAATACCACACCGGTCAGCGTTGTAGGGACAGGCGCTTTCTCCACTTGTACGTTGGCGGCTCTGACCGGAGCCGGCTGTTTGAATGCGGCAGTCATGAATCCGGGCGATTCGGCAACGATCACTTTCGTTGTGACGGTCAATGCCGGAACACCTCCCGGCCTTATAAATAACACTGCCATTGTCTCCACAGTCGGCGCGCAGGTCAGCGATCCGAACCTGACGAACAACTCTTCCACGACGAACACCGGCGTCGGGCCGAACGCCGATTTGCAGTTGACCAAGACTGCCAGCGCAGGCCCTGTGACCGCTGGTACAGGCTCAATCACGTACACGATCAGCGTCACCAACAGCGGCCCGAGCAATGCCAACGGCGTCGTCGTCACTGACAACGTTCCGGCGAACACGACGGTGACTGCCGGCCCAACGTGGACGCCAGGCCTTGGGGCACCTGCCGGAAGCTGCGCCGTTTCAGTTGGCGGCACCATCACTTGCGGCCCGACGGCTGCGGGCGGTGTGTTGACAGTCGGCCAGACAGCCACGATTACTTACACGGTTGCAGTTGGCCCCAGCGTTCCTGCTGGGACATTGATTACCAATACGGCCAACATTGCTTCCACGGGGGCGAACGCGACGCCCGATCCGAACGTGTCCAACAACCTGCAAGGCCCGACCAGCACGCTGGTCAATACTTCAGCGAATTTGGGAATCGCCAAAACAACCAGCGCACCGACCGTGACAGCCGGTGGAGCGACCTTCACCTACACGCTGGTGGTCAATAACGCCGGGCCAAGCGATGCGCAAACTGTCGTCGTCAATGATCCGCTGCCGCTGGGCATCGGGTTCGTTTCTGTTTCGCAGACCGTCGGCAGCGGCTTCAGTTGCACCGGCCCGCCCGCCAATCAAAATGGCACGGTTACTTGCACCAAAGGCACGATGGCGGCGGGCGAAACGGCGACCTTTCTGATTACGGCGCTGGCTCCGGCCAATTCCGCCGCCGCCGTTCGTACCAACACCGCGACGGTGCAGTCGGCGACGACCGATCCGACGCCGGGCAATAACTCTTCCAGCGTCACGACGACGATCATCACCAACGCCATTGTCAGCATTACCAAAATTGACAATCCTGATCCGGTGGTTGCAGGCAACAACCTGACTTACACCATCACAGTCTCGAACGCCGGTCCCAGCGTCGCGCAAGCCGTAACGCTGACTGATCCGATACCGGCGAACACGACGTTTGTTTCGCTCAATGGGACGGGCATTTTTTCGAACTGTTCGCACAGCGCGACAACGGTTTCTTGTTTGCCGGATGTGCTGCCCCCGAATACTTCAGCCACGTTGACCGTAGTCGTCAACGTCAACCCGAACACGCTGCCAGGCATCGGCGCGATCAGCAACACAGCGACCGTTACCTGGACGGACAGCGATTCGAACCCCGGCACGGCCAGTGCCACACAAGCGACAACAGTCAACAAGCAGACGGATATTTCCGTCACCAAAACCGATTCGCCTCACGCCGTGACGGCGGGCAACAACATTACCTATACAATCACGGTCAAGAACAACGGGCCGAGCGTGGCTTCTATTGGCGGCGTTTCAGTGACGGATGCCACGCCAACAAATACGACTGATGTTTCTTTGGTCGGCACGGGGCCGTTCGTCGGTTGCACGCTGGCTGCACTGCACGGCGCGGGTTGCACCAATTCGACGGCGATGCTGCCTGGCGATCAGGCGACTTTGACTTACATTGTTTCGGTCAATCCGGGCACGCCCATCGGCTTCATCACCAACACGGCGAACGTGGCGGCGATCGGGGCCGGATTGGACCCGAACCTGACCAACAACTCGGCGACGACCCAGACGGCTGTCGGGCCGAATGCCGATCTGCAATTGACCAAGACCTCCGCGCCGCCTTCGGTGATTGCGGGCGGCCCCGCGCCGGGTAGCGGGCAGATCACCTACACAATCAACTACAAGAACAACGGGCCGAGCGATGCTGTCGGCGTGCAGATCACCGATACCATTGCGGCCAATCTGATTGGAGTCGGTGCGATCAACGCGCCGGGCCTGAGTTGTAACGGCTTCGTTCCATCGCCGGGCGTGCAGTTCCTGTGCACGCCGAATGCGAATGCGTTTGGCGCGAATGCGGCTGGCGTGTTGCCGGTCGGCGCGATGGGCACGATTACTTATAACGTTCGCGTTCCGGCCAACATCCCGCAAGGGACGCTGGTTGCGGGGGCGGCCACAATCACTTCGACGGCTGTCGGCAACACTCCTGCGACGCCCGATCCGAATCCGTCGAACAATTCGCAGAACGCCACCAGCACGCTGGTCAACACCTCGGCGGATTTGGGTATCACCAAAACCGATTCGCCTGACCCCGTGACGGCAGGCAGCAACCTGACCTACACCATCACCATCAGCAACGCAGGGCCGAGCGACGCGCAGAACATCGTGGTTTCAGACACGCTGCCCGCGGCGCTGACTTTTGTGTCAGTGGCCAGCACCGACGCCAGCATTGCTTGCACAACGCCTCCGGTGGGAAGCGCAGGCCTGGTTACCTGTACCAAGGCGACATTGCCCGCCGGCGGTACGGCGACGATCACGCTGATCGGCAAAACGAATTCGAACGCGGCAGGCGGCTCGATCATTACGAACACGGCGACGGTCGCTTCTTCGACCAGCGATCCGGGACCGACTCCGAATTCAGCGACGACCACGACGACCGTCAACACCAGCACGACGCTGTCGGTGACGAAATCTGATTCGCCTGATCCGGTGGTTGCAGGAACGAACCTGACCTACACCATCACGGTAGCGAACAACGGGCCAAGCGATGCGCAGAACGTTGTGCTGACCGACCCATTGCCAGTCAATACCACTTTCGTTTCCGTCAGCGGCACTGGCGTGTTCAGCCCGGCAGGGGCTTGTACGCACAATGGCGCGACGCCGGGCATCGTCACTTGCAACGCGACGCCGGGAGGCATACTGCCTGCGGGCCAAAGCGCGACGGTGACGTTGGTCGTCAAAGTCCTGTCCAGCACGCCGGTCAGTCCTCCGTTCATCGTCAACACGGTGACGGTGACTTCGCCGACCGATCCGGGCAGTCCGCGCACGGCGACGACATCAACGACGGTTCGCCGCGAAGCCGATATGAGCTTGGTGAAAACGGCTCCTTCCACGGTCATCGCCGGGCAGAATCTGGATTACACGCTGACGGTCAAAAACAACGGCCCCAGCGATGTGGCCGGGGGCGCAGCGCCCGGAACCATTGTCGTGACTGACAACCTGCCGATTGGAACTTCGTTCGTTTCCTTCATCGCGACCGGGCCGGGCAATTTCACCTGCACGGCCAACGCGCAGGTCGTGACGTGCAAGAATGCGGCTGGCGTGCCGGGCAATTTCCCCGCGGGCAGCGTCGTGGTCATCGTCATCAAGGTGATGGCGGCCAAGAATCTGGCCGACAATTCCAACCTGAATAACACGGCGATGGTTGAATTGACGGGGCCTGAAACCGATCCGGTGCCGGGCAATAACTTCGGCGCGGCCAGCACCGTCGTCCACACACTGGCCGACGTGCAGATTGTTAAAGATGTCATCAGTCCGCTGCCGCCCGCTGGGGTGGTTGCCGGACAGAACATCACCTATCGCTTGCGCGTGCTGAACAGCGGGCCGAGCAATGCGCTCAACGTGACGGTGACGGACATTCTGCCGGGCAATACGACGTTTGTGGCTGGTTCGATTACCGGCACGGGCGTGTTTGCGGGCGCGGCTTGTTCATACAATCCGGCGGGCGGCCCCAACGGCAGCATTCTTTGTATTCCGAATGCTTCGCCTGGCCCACCGCCGACGGTGCAGGGCGAATTTGTCTGCGGCGTTGAAGAGACGATCACCTTCCAGGTGAAGGTGGATCAGTCAGTCACGGGCGGCGTGATTGTTCCAAATCCGGCGCGCATCAATTCAAGCACGCCTGATCCGAACTCCGGCAACAACACCTCGCTGGGCACCAGCACAGTGGTCATTCAGCAATCGAATCTGGCGATCGTCAAGACGGTCACCGCTTCGACACCGGCGGTTGCGCCGGGCGCTCCGGTGGGTTCGGTCATTCCGGGCACGCAGCTCACCTATCAGATCAAGGTCACCAACAACGGACCGAGTGATGTCAGCAACGTGCGCGTGACGGACATCCTGCCGAACAACGTCAAATACGTCGAAGTTCACCAATCGGGCGGCTTCGGCACGACCTTCAACTGCTCCGCGCCAACCGGCATCGTTGATCCGAATGGCAACGGCGGCAATCTCAGTTGTATCGCGCCGCTGCTGTCGGCGAATACCACGCTGACGCCGGGCGATCCGGCGGGCGCGCAGAATATGGCGCTGATCAGCATCACTGTCTTCATTGATGCTTCGACCAAAGTCAGCATCGTCAACACCGCGTTGATCAATGCCACAACCAATAACTTCAACCAGCCAGTCAGTGCCTCAACAACGCTGACGACGCCGGTTTCGCCGACGTCGGATTTGGCCGTGACCAAAACGCACACGGTGGACGACACGGTTGCACTGACCAACACGGCGGGCAATACCTTCACTTACACGATCACGGTCAAAAACAACGGCCAGAGCACGGCGGCAATGGTTCAAGTGGTTGACACACTGCCCGCCGGGCAAACGCTGGCTGCGGTTCCTGACGTGACGCAAGGCGCGGGGCTGACCTGTACGCCGAGCGCGATTGGATCAGGCGGCGTCATTACCTGTACCGGCGGCACGCTGCTGCCGAACGCCAGTGCCATCGTCAGGCTGCTGGTCAGGATTGATCCGTGTCAGGCACCGGGCATTTATAACAACACGGTGACGGCGACTTCAATGTCGTTCGATCCGGTGGCGGGCAATTCCATGGCGATTGATCCGGTAACCGTGGTTGCGCGGCCAGACCTGTCCATTACCAAGACGGCTGCGGGGGTTGTCACTTCAGGCAACACGCTGACCTACAACATCGTGGCGACCAACAACGGGCCGAGTTGCGCCCTGGACGTGATGATTACCGATGTGCTGCCGCCGAACACAATCCTGGTGGCGTTGACGCCAAGCGCAGGCGGCGTGGTGGATCCTTCCAGTCCCGCCATCGGCCAGAACGGCACGATCAAAGTGACCTGGCCCGGCCTGACCAGTCCGGGCACGTCACGCACGCTGACCATCATCATTCGCATCGGCGCCAACGTCACCTGCAACACGGTGCTGACCAACACGGCAACGGTCAGTTACACGGCGCGTATCCCGAATCCGAATCCGAATCCGGCGATTGTCTGGGACGTTGACCCGAACCTGGCCAACAACACCTCGACGGTCACGACGACGGCGCAGGCGCAGTCCGATTTGTCCATCACGAAGACCGGGCCGGCCCAAGCGGTGTACAGCACGACGAATAACCCGTCGAACATTACCTACACCCTCAATTTCACGAACGCCGGGCCGTCCAACTCCGCAGGCACAATGGTGGTGGATACACTGCCGAAAGGCTTCACGGTGGTGGGTACGCCGACTTCGACGGTGCCGGGAACGACCTTCATCATCACGACGACGGGCGGCGTGACGACGGTCAAGGCGAATCTGGGGACTCTGGGCGCGGCCAATCAGGTTGGGACGAACTTCCCGATCAGCGGCACGATCGTCATCGTGGCGCGGATTCCGATCAAGCATCCGACGATCACCGTGGTCAACACCGCGACGATCTCGACGATGAACTGCCTGCCGGATCCGAATCCAGCCAACAACACTGCGACGGCCAGCACCTTCATCACGCCGCCAACTGCGACGCCCGGTCTGCCTTACCCGGCGTTGTCTGAAGTCAGCGATCAGAAGGAAGGCTCTGTCCTCTTCTACCCGGTCTACACGTCAGACGCGGTCAACGCCAACACGCAGAACACGCGCGTCGCGATCACCAACACCTCGACCACCGAACGAGTGACAGTTCACCTGTTCGCCGTGGACGGTTCCTCTTGTTCCGTTCTCGATGCCTTCATCTGCCTGACACCGAACCAGACCACGGTCTTCCTGGCGTCTGACTTCGATCCGGGCAACACCGGCTACCTGATGGCGGTCGCAGTCGAAGACGCCACCGGCATGCCGCGTGTGTTCAACGAACTGATCGGTGACGAGTACGTCAAGTTCTCCACCGGCCATAGGGCCAATCTGGGAGCGGAAGCCATCGCGGCTTCGATGATGTTCCCGGCCGGCGCTGATCCGAACGTGACGACAACGACGCTGCGTTTTGACGGGATGAATTACAACCGGCTGCCGTACATCCTGGCGGCGGACAACATTCCCAGTCCGAACGACGGCAACTCGACGATGCTGATTCTGGATCGGGTGGGCGGCAATATGCTTTCCACCGGCGCTACGGTGGGCAGCTTCTTCGGTAATCTTTACGATGATTCCGAAAATGCCTACAGCTTCACGGCGACCGGCGGCTGCCAGTTCCGATCCATACTTTCAAACAGCTTCCCGCGTACGTTCACCCGCTTCACCACGGCCCTTCCGGCAGGCCGCTCTGGCTGGATGAAGCTGTACACGGTGGATGAAAAGGCGATTTTCGGGGCCGTCATTAACTTCAACCCGAACGCAACGGCCAGCGCCGGAGCCTTTAGCCAGGGACACAACCTGCACAAACTGACGCTGACCGATACCGCAACCGTCGTCGTGCCGGTCTTGATCCCAAGCTGTCAATAGACGGAATTGGGACAGAAAGAGCATGGAGTTCAGGCTTTAGCCTGTGGTTTCCGCCAGCCTAAAGGCTGAACTCCATGCTCTTTTACAAGGAGTTCACCGTGAATACGTCATACCTAATTACATTCATTCGCGCCCGACTGGCCTTCCTGAGGAGAGTTATGAAGAATCTTGTTGCCCAATCCGCCGCCCGTCGCGCGGCCACGTTATTGCTTTGCCTCGCCGCCCTGACGCTGGTCGTTGGGTCTGTCGTCGTCGTGGCATCCAACTCGTCGCTGCCACGATTATTACGGATGACATCCAGCGAGAAGCTGTCGCAGGCTGCCTCATCTCCGAATGCGAGATCTACCTCTGGTACGGTCAAGGCCAGGCAGATGACAGATGTCCCGGCAGTCTCACTCATTTCAGGCAGTAGCCTTTGGGCTTTCGATTATTTCAAGTTTCCTGAACTGATGCCGTCATCGTCTGCTATCCCGTTTGCGGCATGCCCTAACCCAACGCTGAGTTACGATCTTGTGGCGCCCAATAACCCCAGAGAAGTCAATTTTGGCGACTCGATCACAATTGACCCCACCAACGGGCCGGTAAATGCCACTTCAATCTCGTTTTCAAGCGCCCCTGGTTACACTGGCGGCATTGCAGTTAATTCCGCTACCGGACGTGTTTCGATTGTCAACGCCGCACCCGCGGGCAGTACTATCACGATTACTATTCAGGCAACCAACAATAATAATCCTGGCGGATGCACACCCGCAGCGAATATATCTCCCACAATTGTTTTGAAAGTGAATGGGGCGCCGACGATAACCCCCAGTGCAGTCACAAGGATTGCGGGCGGCGATCCTAGCAATACGAATCCAGTTCAGATTGCCACAGTCAGTGATGACTTCGACACTCCCGGCAGCCTCACCGTATCAGTCAATGGGGGGGCCTCCGCGACAGTCAACGGTGTAACCATCAGCGGCATCTCGAACTCGAGTGGCAATGTCTCGGCTAACGTGGTGGCGGCCTGTGGCTCCACCACCGCTAGCTTCACACTCTCGTCAATAGACAGTAATGGATTGCAGAAGACCAGCAATATAACTGTCACCGTCACGGCCGACCTAGCGCCAGTGCTGATGTATCCAAATCCGATGACGCCGCCTCTGATCAACCAGGGCGGGTCGCTGGCGATCTCCCCCGTTCCCATGACCGGCGGACCGAGCGACAACAATAGTGTCCCAAGTCTCACGGTTGGGAGTTTGGGCGGGTACAGCGGCGACATCTGCATCGTCGGCGGCACTGCCCCTTACAACTGCATGGGAGGCCCCGCCCAACCGGTTGGAACTGTCAGATTAAGCAACGCCACGCCAGGCGGCGCCACGCCGATGATCACAATTAATGCAACCGACAACTGCGGCGTCACCACATCGGCCTCTTTCAAGGTGAAGATCAATTCTCCGCCTTCAATCGCCCTGCTTGGGGCAGGCGCAATCGCCGGAAGCGCCCCCTCAAACCAGACGATTGCCAATGTCAGCGATGTGGAAGATGCTGCCAACACTTTAACCGTCAAGATCAATGGCGGCACGACGGCGACAAGTAACGGAGTAACGGTCACGCTCAATCCGACTTCGCCCAGCATGTCTGGCCAGCTGATGGCTGACGTATCCACGACCTGTACTGCCACGACTGCCACCTTCAGCCTGTCCGCGACCGACAGTAATATGTTGACGACCACAGTGATGATGACAGTGACGGTCAACCCGAACCCACCACCAACGCTTACCTATCCGTCACCTGTCAGTGTCGCTGCCGGAGGCAGCACAACGATTCCCCCAAGTTCGGGGCCGAGCGACAACGGGACTTTCCCTCCCAATCCCCTGACGGTGTTTAACAATGGAGGATTCCCCGGCACGATCACTTTTGTCAGTAACGTCCCCGGGCCCGGATTTGGCGTCCTTATGGTCAGCGGCGCTCCACTAAACAATTCGAACTACACGGTGACGATCCGGGCGACGGACAGTTGCGGCGCGACAAAGGACGCAATATTCACGCTGCATGTCACCGCGCCGATGGTCGGATTCAGCAAGACACACTCCCAAACATCGGTTCAGCCCGGCGGGGTGGCCACCTTCCAACTGAACTTTGCGAACACCGGCGATCAAGACGCAACCATGGCCACGATCACTGAGATGGTGCCCGCCAACACCACTTTCTATGCGACAGGGAGTTCGCCTGGATGGTCATGTCCTGACGGCAGCGTGGCGGGAACAAGCTGTGTATACACGGTTGGGAATATCGGCGCTGGCGGCGCTGGTTCGATCTTTTTTGCGGTCACCGTTGTCAACCCGGTCGGCATCGGCGTTACTCAGGTTTTGAACACGGCCAGCTACATGGACAGCATTACTCCGGCGACGCCGGCTTCCGATTCAATTCCCATCGTCGCCTTCCCGGATATGGCAGTGGTCAAGACTGACAATGGCGTAACCTCGATGGCGGGTGGAACAGTCACCTACTTTGTCAGTTACAGCAACGTGGGCCGCAGAAACGCGCAGGGCGTGGTCATTACCGAGACGGTTCCAACCAACACGACCTTCAACTTAGCGGCCAGCGCGCCGTCCGTCTGGTCTTGCGCCAATGGTTCGCCTGGTGGAACGACATGCACGATCACCGTCGGTAACGTGGCGGGTGGAGCGTCGGGGACGCATAAGTTCGCCGTCAACGTCAACGCTGTGCTGCCGGCGGGCGTGGTTCAAGTCACCAACACAGTTTCGATTACCGACAATTTCCCAGGGGTTCCCCAAGATCCCGAACCGGATAACAATAGCTCCACTGACACGACGCCGGTTGGCAACGGTCTGCTGGTGATGCCAGGCAATCCTGGGCGCACACAAGGCTCACCCGCAACGAATTCCACCATTGCCACGGTGACGGATATTCTGGCTCCCGTGTCAAGCGTGGTTGTCATGACGACTTCGGTGCCTGCGGGCATTACGGTCAGCAACATTACGAACAACGGCACTGGCACGATCAACGCCGACGTTGCGGCGGGCTGCAACGCTGCGATTGGCCCGAACACGGTCGGGCTGAAGGCGACCGACAGCGCGGGCAACATGACGACGGTTAACATGACCGTCAACGTGGCGGCCAACACCGCCCCGGTTTTGGGCAACTACCCGGCGACCGGGCCGATCAATCCCGGCACCAGCACGACGGTCACGCCAAGCGCCGCGCCGGCCGACAACGGCTCGATTGCCAGCATCACAGCATCCGCGCCGGGCTTCACCGGCAGCTTCAGTGTTGATCCGGCGACTGGCGTGGTCAACGTCAGCAACGCTGGCCCGTCCGGAACATTCACGGTGACGGTGACGGCGACGGATAACTGCGGCTTGGTCAACAGTGTCATCAAGACCTTCTTGCTGACTGTCAATACGCCACCGACGATTACGCCCGCTGTGGGATTGAGCTTTTCACAGGGTTCGACCACTCCCGGCGTCACGGTTGCGACGGTTAACGACATCAATACGCCTGTCGGCAATTTGATTGTGGTGATGGAGTCCGCGCCAGCGGGCATTCTGCTGACAAACTTCGTCAACAGCGGCGGCACAATCACGGCGACCGTCGCCATTGGTTGTACGGCAACGTTGGGCGCAAACACTGTTGTGCTGAAAGTCACGGACGGTGGCGGCCTGACCACAAACGGAAACTTAATCATCAATGTGACGGCCAACACCGCGCCGGTGCAGGGCAACTATTCGGCATCGAGTGTCAATTCAGGCGCGGGCACAACCATCAATCCAACGGTTGCGCCCACCGACAACGGCATCATCACCGGCATTACAGCAACGGCACCCGGCTTCACGGGGACTTTCAGCGTCAACACCGCGACGGGCGTCATCACCGTTGCGAACGCCGGGCCGATGGGAGCTTTCACGGTCACTGTCACGGCCACGGACAATTGCGGTGCCACCAGCATCAAGACCTTCACGCTGACGGTCAACTGCTCGCCAATCACTGTTACTTCACCCCTAGTGGCGACCGGTACGGTGAACACACCGTTTAGCCAAACCTTCACGCAAACGGGCGGCGTCGGCGCGGTCAGCTTCACGCTGGCTTCCGGCACGTTGCCGGCGGGCTTGATTCTGACGGCGAATGGGAACTTGAGCGGCACGCCGACGGTGCAGGGAACTTTCCCCATCAGCGTCACCGCGACCGACAGCAACAACTGCACGGGAACCAGTACGGTCTATACGTTGGTCATTGCTTGCCAGACCATCACCGTCAATCCGCCGCCGGTCGCGACGGGGACAGTGGGCGTGGCATTCGGTCAGAACTTCGCGCAGGCAGGCGGTGTCGGCGCGGTCAGCTACACGCTCAACACGGGCACGATCCCGACAGGCTTGACGCTGGCGTCAAACGGCGTGCTTTCCGGCGTGCCCACGCAATCCGGCAACTTCCCCATCACCGTCAAAGTTACCGACGCCAACGGCTGTATGGGCATCAGCGCGACCTACACGCTGGTCATCGCCTGCCAGAACATTGCCGTCACCCCTCCCGCCGTAACGACGGGCACGGTCAGCAGTGTTTTTAGCCAGAGCTTCACGCAGCAGGGCGCAGTTGGCGGGGCTACCTTCACGCTCAATTCGGGCACGCTACCGACGGGGTTAACACTCAATCCGAACGGAACCTTGTCCGGCATCCCGACGCAATCGGGCAACTTCCCCATCACGGTCAAGGTCACCGACGGCAATAACTGCACAGGCATTAGTCCGACTTACACGCTAGTCATCGGCTGCCAGACCATCACAGTAACGCCGCCTGCGGTAACGACGGGCACGGCCAACACGCCATTCAGCCAGACCTTCACGCAGAGCGCGGGCCTCGGCGCAATTACCTTCACGCTGAACACCGGCACGCTGCCGACAGGGTTGACGTTGGGTACGAACGGAGTGCTGTCAGGGACGCCGCTGCAAACAGGCAGCTTCAACATCACGGTCAAAGCAACCGATGTGAATGGCTGTATGGGCATCAGCCCGTCGTACACGCTGGTCATTGGCTGCCAAGTCATCACAGTGACGCCTCCCGCAGTGGTGACCGCAACGATTGGCGCGGCGTTCAGCCAAACCTTCACGCAGACGGGCGCAATCGGCGCGGTGACGTTCACGATCAATTCGGGATCGCTTCCGCCAGGATTGACGCTGGCCGCCAATGGAACGGTTTCCGGCACGCCTACGGCATTGGGCAGTTACCCCGTGACGGTCAAAGTCACGGATGCCAACGGTTGTATGGGCGTCAGCGCAACCACGACGTTTGTCGTCAACTGCCAAACGATCACCGTCACACCGCCTGCGGTGACGACGGGAACGGTGGGCACGGCATTCAGCCAAACCTTCACGCAGACAGGCGCGATTGGGCCGTTTACGTTCTCGCTCAATTCGGGCACGCTGCCGACGGGCTTAACATTTTCAACCGCCGGAGTGCTGTCAGGCACGCCGACGCAATTCGGCACCTTCCCGCTGACGGTCAAGGTGACGGACACCAACGGTTGCATGGGCATTAGTCCAACGTACAACCTGGTCATCAACTGCCAAACGATCAATGTCACGCCGCCTGCGGTGACGACGGCGACCGTTGGCGCGCCGTTCAATCAGAGCTTCACGCAGAGCGGGGCGCTTGGCGGGGCCAGCTTCACGCTGAATTCGGGCACGATTGCTCCGGGCTTGGTGCTGGGGCTGAACGGCCAGCTTTCAGGCACACCGACAACGGCAGGCAGCTTCACCATTACCGTCAAGGTGACCGACGGCAATGGCTGCACAGGCATCAGCGCATCGTATACGCTGGTCGTCGCCTGTCCGACCATCACCTTTACGCCTGCCACCCTGCCCAACGGCACGTATGGCAATGCTTACAACCAAACGGTCACGGCCAGTCCGGGCGGCGTGTACAACTACGCGGTAACGGCGGGCGCTCTGCCACCCGGCTTGTCGCTGAATGCGACTTCCGGTGCGATCACCGGCATCCCGTCGGCGGTTGGCAGCTATCCCTTCACGATCACGGCCACTTATTACACCAACTGCCCGGCGACGAAGACCTATACCATCGTCATTGACTGTCCGGTCGTCACCTTCACGCCCGCAAACCTGCTGACGGGCACGATCGGCTTGGCGTACTCACAGACCGTAGTTGCCAGTCCGGCTGACACCTACACTTACACCGTGATGACCGGTTCGCTGCCGCCCGGAGTCACGCTGAACGCCTCAACGGGCGTCATCAGTGGCACCCCGACGCTAATCGGCACGTACAACTTCACGGTCAAAGCGACCGGCGCGGGCGGTCTGAACGGCTGCACTGGGACTCAGGCGTACACCATCATCATCAACTGCCGCACAGTCACCGTCTCACCGACGACGCTGCCGGGCGGCAAGGCGGCTGATCCGTACAGCCAGACGATTTCGGCAAGTCCGGCTGCCACCTACGTCTTCTCAGTATCGAATGGTTCGCTGCCACCGGGACTGTCGCTGAACACTTCGACGGGCGTCATCAGCGGTACGCCGACTTTGCCTGGCACTTACACCTTCACGATCAGGGCGACCGATCCTGACACCTGCTTTGGCACCCAGGGGTACAGCGTCGTGATCAGTTGCCCGACGATTGTGTTGTCACCATCAACGCTGGCAACCGGAACGATTGGCGGGCCGTATCCATCAACTACTTTCTCGGCAGCTCCTGCTGGAGCTTATAATTTTGCCGTCACGAGCGGCAATTTACCGGCGGGCTTGACGCTGACCAGCGGCGGTATCTTAAGCGGCACGCCAACGCAGGCGGGCAGCTTCCCCATCACGGTGACGGCAACCGATGCGAATCTGTGCACCGGCAGCCGCAGCTACACGCTGGTCATCAACCTGTGTCCGCAGATTTCGATTGAACCGCAGACCTTGCCTGCGGCAGTTTCGGGATCGGCGTACAACCAGGCATTGACGGCCATCGGCGGCACGGCTCCTTACACGTTTACGCGGACAGGCAATCTGCCGACGGGCCTGACTTTGAGTTCCGCCGGTGTGCTTTCCGGCACGCCGACACAGACGGGCACGTTCACCTTCACGGTGACGGCGACAGACGCCAACAACTGTACGGGTGTTCGTCCCTACACGCTGACCTCCGGTCTGGGCTGCGTCTTCGGCATCAGTCCGCAAGGCCAGGGCTTTACCTCCAATGGCGGGAACGGGCAAGTGGCGGTGACGGCGGCCAATACCTGTTCGTGGCAGGCGGCCAGCAACGATTCGTGGATCACGGTCACGGGCGGCGCCAGCGGAACCGGCAACGGCACCGTGGCCTATACCGTTGGCGTCAATGCCACGGGCAATGTGCGAACGGGCACGATTCTGGTTGCGGGACAAACCTTCACGGTGACGCAATCGGGCAGTCCCAACGGGTTGCAGTATTACCCGCTGGCCTATCCCATCCGCTTGCTTGACACGCGCGCGGGGCAGGGCAATTGCGATAACGTTTCAACGCCGATTGCGGCGGGCACGTCAATCACCCGACAGGCTCGTTCCACCTGTGAAGGCCTGACCATTCCTCAAAATGCCCAGGCCATCACCGGCAACATCACGGTCATTAACCAGACAGCGCAAACGGGCTATCTGACGGTCTATCCCGACGGACAAGCCGCGCCTTTGGCTGCCAATATGATCTACGGGCCGGGCGGCGTTCTCTCGAATAGCTTCACCGTGGGTCTAAGCGCCGCAGGCAACTTCAACATCTTCGGTGAACGAACGATTGACGCCGTCGTGGACATCAGCGGCTATTACGCTCCACCCAGCGCCACTGGCCTGTATTACCACGCACTGGCGACGCCGATTCGCCTGCTCGACACGCGGCCCGGACAGGGCAACTGTGACAACGTCAACGCGCCGATCCCTGGGGGCACGTCGCTTGCCACACAGGCGCGAAAGACTTGCGAGGGAGTGACCATCCCGGCGGCGGCACAAGCGATTGTCGGCAATGCGACGGTTATTAACGGTTCGCCACAAGCGGGCTATTTGACCATCTACCCCAACGGC
>JBBQVH010000117.1:0-26265 GCA_038211695.1 Blastocatellia bacterium
GCCCATCAAGCAAAGCCGACAAGCCTGTCGCCGTTGTTGGACCGCCTGGAGAACTAATTAAATAGTCGGTGTAAAGGTCGAAATGTTCAGCATTCATCTGTCAAGTCTGCCTGAAAACCTTTCATCGCGTAACATCAGTTAATAAGATTCTCAAAGAAGCCAAAGACAATCGTGATCTCATCAATAATTTGCGCGACTTCTCGCAAGCAGTCGAAGATGCAGCGCTGGCGGCGCTGGAAGCCACGTTGCACAAGCCCAAAATTGAAGGCGGCAAATCTCTCATCCACATCCTGCATTGCAGGAAGAGTTGGCTGTCACACTTTCACGAGACCGGAAAACTGACCAACTCTATCTGCCGTTTCGCCCACTTGTCTTCGGTGGCGATGACGTAACCTTCGTTTGCGATGGCCGTCTTGGTTTGTCGCTGGCAATTGAGTATCTGCGGCGTTTTCGCAAAGAGACTGCCCGTCGTGAAAAATGCCGGGGCGAGATCACAGCCAGCGTCGGCATTGCCATCGTCAAAGCTCACTATCCGTTCGCGCGTGCCTATGATTTGGCGGAAGAGTTGTGCCAGTCAGCCAAGCGTTATCGCCGCAAGCATGCATTGACCGGCTCCTGTCTTGATTGGCATTTCGCGTTAAGTGGTCTATCAGGCGGGGCTGAAGAAATCCGCGAGCGCGAATATACCGCTCCTGCCGGTCAATTGAGCTTGCGCCCGGTGACGTTGGACGACAACCCAAAAGAGCGTCAGCGTTCGTGGCAGGTCGTGCAAAAAGGGGTCGCGGCATTTCAGAAAGACGAATGGCTCGGGCGGCGCAACAAGATCAAAGCTTTGCGCGATGCGCTCCGCGATGGCCCAGAAGCGGTCAAGCAATTTCTCAGGATGTTTAAAATCAAGCCAGGACTACCGGATATCCTTTCCGGCTACCAAGATTTTGAGAAGACCGGTTGGGCAGGGGGCTTCTGCGGCTACTTCGATGCTGTCGAAATGGCTGATTGGTTTATTCCACTGGAAGGAGGCAAGGCTGATGAAAATGCGGCTGCATCTGCTACTCGAAAGTGATGCGACTTTCGGACGCGGCGACGGCGTGGCTGGCTTGGTGGATGAAGAAGTGGAGCACGACGAATACGGCCTGCCTTACCTGCGCGGGCGCACGCTCAAAGGGCTGCTTGTTGAAGAATGCGCCAACATTCTGTTTGCGCTTGAGCAAGCACATCTGTCTGGGGCGAAACAGTCCGTTTTGCAAGAGGGCGCGCAATACCTCTTCGGGCGCGCAGGCAGCACGTTGTCTGACGATGCGCTGACGCAATTTAGCGCGGCACGATTGCCAGATGATTTGCGCGATGCGTTGATTGCAGACGTAGTAGCTTACGAACAGTCGAAGGGAAAGCGCGGGTTGTCGTCAACGGAAGTGTTGGAATCGCTGACTTCGATTCGCCGGCAGACCGCTGTTGATGCACAGACCGATGCCCCGGAAAGGGGCAGCCTACGTTCGATGCGGGTCCTTTTGCACGGAACTTCCTTGGTTGCAGAAGTTGATCTTGACGATGACGAATCCAAGTGTGGACAGCGAGAGATGGCATTGGGCCTGCTAGCTGCCTGCGCGCTTGGCCTGCGTCGCGCTGGCATGGGGCGCAATCGCGGGCGAGGCCTACTCACTGCCAGCTTATGCGATGCAGATGGTCATGACGAAACCAGCACACACTTCCAGCGTTTCAGGGAATTCGTTAGCGACAGGGAGGTGAGGCGATGAAAGTCATCCCCTACCGAATCAAGCTTCTGGAGCCAGTCCTAGTCACCACGTTGGATGGAGACCCGAACAGCGCAACTGCCTTCGATTACCTGCCGGGCAGCGTTTTGCGTGGCGCAATCATCGGCAAATACATTCAGCAGCGCCCGCAGTCACCATTCGACGCTGCCAGCGACGTTGTGCAAAGACTGTTCTTCAGCGGCGCAACACGCTATCTCAATGGTTATCCGCTTGACCGGCTGAACAATCGTTGCTTGCCGACCCCGCTTTCGTGGAAGCAGGACAAAAACGAAGTTGCCAAGCGCGAAAAAACTAATCCCGCGCCCATTTACGATTTCGCGCTCGATAGCGAGATTGACGAGATTGAGCAGGAACAAAGTGTCGCTTTGCCGTTTTGCTGGTTGTCAGCCGACGAAGTGCGGCTAGCCAATCCATCACGTCAATTGGCCGTGCATACCGCGCGCACTCCACACTTTGGGAGGGCGATGCCACGCCTGGTGCAGGGTCAGCTACTCAGACCTGATGAAGATTCAGGCGCGGTTTATCGCTACGAAGCACTGGCCGCCGAGCAAACATTTGAAGCCGTGATTCTGTGTGACCACGACGACGACGCCGAAAATCTCAAGGCTTTGCTCAATGGCGAAACACGACTCGGCGGTTCGCGTAGCGGCGGTTATGGGCGCGCTCAGTTCGAAGCCGCGCAGATTCTGAAAACGAGTTGGCGCGAGGTCAGTGGCGCGCTTACTTACAACAGCGGAGGCACACTAATCGTCACTCTGATGAGCGACGCTTTGCTCCGTGATGGCAATGGACAGTTCTCAACGGATAGCGGCGTTTTGGAAGCGATGTTGAAGAACCGGCTGGGCGGCGAATTGAATCTCGTACAGGCGTTCGCGCAAAGCCTTGTCGTTGGCGGATTCAATCGCAGGTGGGGGTTGCCGTTAACGCAAGCCGTCGCTCTGCGGATGGGCAGCACGTATGTATTTGCTCCGACAAGCTGCGACGTGAACAAGTTGCGCGATTTGGAAAACGAAGGATTGGCGAGCGGCGCGCCGAAGGTTTTGGCCGGATGGCAATCAACTGGAATGAGGAAGAACAGCTAACGATTGATACTACCCCATCTCAGCAAAAGACAATTGCGTCTTCCCTCTTGCCAACAAGTAGAGAGACAGCGCGGCGAATGGCCGAACGATTGTTACGACAACGCCTGGATCGTCAGATTGTTGCCAGAGCAAATGAACTGACCAGCGGACTCAAAGAAGATGACTTACCACATCGCTCGCAACTTTCCCGGCTCCGCCGCTGCGTTCACGAGGCATTGTTGCAAACGGCGCCGCAAACGCAGGGCATCGAAGAGTTTCTTAAGAGCGTGGAGAAGCGCCATATCACGCGCCGCCAATGGGAGCGGGCGAAAATTGAAGGGCAACCATTATGGGCTTGGCTCAATGATAAACAGAAGATTGCAGACCGCGAAAAATGGGAAAAACTACTCGGCCTCGAAAGGCAAGAATATCTGCGGCCTGTAGCCGGTGTTGCGCCCGAACTTGGCAAGCTGCGCAATGAATATCTGCTGCGGCTGATTGATGCTGTGCTGGCGCGCGCAGCCAAGTTGAAAGGAGAGCAGCGATGAGAGAAGCACGCTGGTCAGGCTTGAAGTCGCGCCGGACTGTGAAGCGCATTGTGATTAGTGGCGATCTGGTGTTGCAAACGCCTGCGCACTTCGGCAATGGCGATGCCAGCGATCAAACCGATATGCCTCTGTTGGTTGATCCTGCCGAGGGGAAGTCCCCGCTTCTGACTGGCGCGTCGCTGGCCGGTGCGCTGCGCAGTTACCTGCGCGCACGCGAGCGAGGCTATCTCAAAGGATTGCCTGACAAGCAAAATAAAGCGGCGGTACAAGCTGAGCGCGAAAGCTTAACCACGATGCTGTTCGGGGGCTTCCGCGAGGATGACGAAGGTGAGCAGAGCGCATTGATTATTGACGATGCGCTAGGCAAGCCGGGCACTTTCGGCGTTGAGATGCGGGAGGGTGTCCAACTCGAACCCGGTTCGCGCACGGCGAAGAAAGATCATCTTTTCAATCTGCACCTGTGGCAAGCCGGAACGACTTTCGAGTTGCGCTTCGAACTGCTGATCTGTCAGTCGAAAGACGAGACGCAGAAGGAAGCCCACGCCCAAAAATTAAAACGCGCGTTGGCGACTGCGCTACAAGGCCTGAGTGATGGCGGCATCACGTTGGGAGCGCGTAAGCGCCGGGGTTATGGCCGGGTGAAGGTCGCCGAGTGGCGTATGACCGCTTACGATCTGACCTCGACGGCTGATCTTTTGGCGTGGCTTGCCAGTCAAAAAACTGATTTGAATGTCGCGGCTCCGGAACTGAAAAGAGATAGCGACATCGCAACTCTGTTGGGCGTCGAGCCGCTGGGTGATCTGCGCCGCGAGTTCACTTTGTGCGCAAAACTCGCGCTTGATGGCTCACTATTGATCCGCTCCGGCAGCGGCCTCGGCGCGCAAGACCCTGATACGGCGCACTTGAGCTCGGTGCGAGTGGGCAGCCGGCGCAATGAGCAAGGCGGACCCATTCCCGACAGCAAATCCCGGCCCCGTGTGATGAGAGACCTCAGGTACCTCGGAGCGATTCGGTGATTGATCAGTTTGCGGACACTTCTGCTTTTCGTTCTGAAGACGACCGCAATGCGACAGCTTGATTTCTCTCCGGTGAGATTGGCTCCTGACTTTTGATTTGCAATGGTTGACTGCCTTGGCCGCTCCCGTGAATCGCTCCGGCCTGAGCGGACGTTCGCTTTATGGACTCTCAGCCTCCAAATGATGCAGCAGTAGTCCCTCCCAACTCTCGACCGCGACGTAACCAAACAGGGCGCGCAACACGTTCCACAGGCCGCGACGGGATTCCCCGACACGGCATTGCTGGTAGAGCCGGTCGCCCAACTCCAGGACCTGGTGCGCCACAAACGCCAGCGGATTGAGCAAATAAAAGACCATTGAGAGCGTCTGCTGGCCGTGTCCGTAGTTATGTTCCAATTCGTAACCGTGATTCTTATGCACGTTGAACTGTTCATTCTCAATCTTCCAACGCGAGCGGCCGATCCCAATGATGGTCGCGGCATTCTCTTCCCTCACGTCAAAATCGCTCACCCGGCTATTGTGGTAAACGACCTTGCCTGTCTTGTTCCGTTCCCGGACCTCGACGAAATTAACCAGCACTTCCCCCGATTGGCTGAGCGGTACCTGATGCGCGATCCGGTACTCGAAGTAACGGCGTTTGCAGGCCGGACCTTCTTCCCATTTCCCGCGCACACACTCGCCCAAGCGATCCGGCTCCTCGACCCACTCAAACAATTCCACCTGAGAAGCCGGTTTGGCCACCAGTACAAATCCCATCCGCAGTTCGCGTAAGTTCAGCACGAACGGCTCGTGCGCATACGGATCGTCCCCCATCACGCACAGGCTCAGTTGCCGATGCTGCTGGCGAATCCGATACACCAGCCGCTTGCCAGCATTGATTTCGCAATCCTGCTTCTGCTGCCCGTCTTCATTGCGCACCTGTTCGGCATCCGGCGGCAGGATGGCGTGACTCCCGGCACGCACCAGTGTCGCCCCAACCACGACGTGAGAATAATGAATCTCGCCCTGCTTGTCGGCGCGCCGCAAACAAGCCGGGCATTCGATCTTCGTCGAACTGAAATATTGGCTTCCGTCCAACGCCACCGTGTAAACTTTCTGCCCTTCGACTTCGGTCACGAACTTGGTTGTCCAACCCACTCGCCGCATCCGCTCGAAGACCTCAGATAACACACCCAACAACGGCTCAAGCGATGCTCCGTCCGGAATCTCGCGCATCTGCGTATCCGAAGGGAGCTCCTCAATCCCAAAGACCCGTTCCGGATTCGAGCGCCCATTCTTCTTCTTCATCCGCCGCTGATATTCCAGCAGATTCGGATGCTGGAAAAAGAACATGGCAAAGGCGCTCATCAGCACCGCCGGCATTTCCCGGGTAATTCGCCGCGGATCACGCGGGTCCGGAATCTGCTTGAAGGCGCTGGCAAGCAAGTCTCGGAAAGCTTCAAAAGTTAAACTCTTGAGGGGTCTCATCCCCGGAGTTTATCTTCTGGCTCTTGACTTCTCACGCAATTTTCGCCATCTCAGATGGTCTGGCCATCAAGCGCAGAAACTCTTTCGGATAAATCAGTCATTTTCAGCCGCTTTCAGGCCAACCGAGAATTGCTGCAAAAACTTACAGCAGACTGCAAACCGGCGGCAGGAGATATTGATGCTCATCTGAAAATCCTCCGAGAAGTAACCGTTTGAGTGTCGTGTCAGGTGTTGGTTGGCATTCTCCACAAGCCACTAATTGTTGCAAGCACGGAAGAATATAGAGACGTGAAAATATTTCAGAAAGGTTCTTGACAGTAAGAGACTCAAGTTTTATATTTTCGCAGCGCTCAGGGAGAGGTACGATGCGCACTTTAAGGGACAAAAAGAAAACTCAAGCACGGTTTTTAGGAGGAAAAGAAAAATGAGAGCTGCAACATGTGTCGTAAAGCGTGACCCATTTATTGACTTGAAGAGTGTTCAGGAGGAACTTAACCGGGTTTTTGGTGGCGGAATCCCGAATATCTTCAGTGGGGTAGAGGCCGCTGCCAACAAATGGTCGCCGAAGGCGGATGTTTTTGAAGATGAGAACGCCATCGTGATTGAAGCCGATCTGCCGGGATTAAGGGCAGAGGATTTCAATCTTTCGGTTGAAAACTTCAAGCTGACTCTAAGTGGTGAACGCAAGTTCGAGAAGGACGTGAAGAAGGAAGGCAATCAGAGCAATTGGCATCGTGTCGAGCGCAATTATGGTTCCTTCTCACGCACGTTTACACTGCCGGTAACGGTAAATGTGGAAGCAGTGAAGGCCGAGTTCAAGGATGGTGTGTTGTCTATCACACTGCCGAAGCGCGAAGAGGTCAAAGCCCGCAACATCAATGTGACGGTGAAGACAGAAACAGGCGCAGCGCACGCCGTCGTCAGCTAAAGGTAAGAATGACGAATAAAAGAAAGAAGCTGAGGGGGATGGAGGCTGGTGATTGACCGCAAGGGCTTCGGACTTGAGAAAGTCCGAAGCCCAAAGTTTTTCTCGGCCAAAAGGAAAGAAGGAGGAAAGCATGTATTCATCAGACAAATTCACACTAAAAGCGCACGAAGCGATTCAATCCGCCGTGGCCCTGGCCGAGAAGCAGAATCATCAGCAGGTCGAACCTGAACACTTGTTGGCCGCCCTGTTCGAACAGCCTGAAGGCGTAACGCGCCCAATTCTGGGCAAGATCGGCGCGAACGTGCAGGCGATGCTGACGGAAGTTGAAGCCGCGATCAAAAAGTTTCCCGGCGTCAGCGGCTTCGGCCAGAAATATTACGGCACTCGCACCACGGAGGCTTTTAATAAGGCCCAGAAAGAGGCCGATAAGCTGAAGGACGAGTATGTTTCGACCGAACATCTGCTGCTGGCTTTGGCCGATGACAAGCAGGATGCGGGGAAAATCCTGCGCTCGCACGGGGTCAATCGCGAAACCTTGATGAAGGTGGTTGAACTGATTCGCGCGGGGGCGAAGGTGACCAGTCAGAATGCCGAAGAAGGCTATCAGGCGCTGGCGAAATATTCGCGCGACCTGACGGAACTGGCGCGGCAAGGCAAGCTTGATCCGGTGATTGGGCGTGACGATGAGATTCGCCGCACGATTCAGGTGCTGTCCCGGCGGACGAAGAACAATCCGGTGATCATCGGCGAACCCGGCGTCGGCAAGACCGCCATCGTTGAAGGTTTGGCGCAGCGCATTGTGTCGGGTGACGTGCCGGAAACGTTGAAGAACAAACGGTTGGTGGCGCTCGATTTGGGGTCAATGCTGGCGGGCGCAAAATATCGCGGCGAGTTTGAAGAGCGTTTAAAGGCCGTGCTGCGCGAGATCGAAAAGGCCGAAGGGCAGGTGATCTGCTTCATTGACGAATTGCATACGCTGGTTGGCGCTGGCGCGGCGGAAGGCGCGGTGGATGCGGCGAACATGCTGAAGCCCGCGTTGGCGCGCGGCGAACTTCGCTGTATCGGCGCAACAACATTAAACGAGTACCAGAAGTACATCGAAAAGGACAAAGCACTCGAACGTCGATTTCAGAAGGTCTACGCGGGCGAGCCAACGGTGGAAGACACCATCGCCATTCTGCGCGGGTTGAAAGACCGTTATGAAACGCACCACGGCGTGCGCATCAAGGACTCCGCGATTGTTGCGGCAGCAACGTTGTCGAACCGGTACATCACAGACCGCTTCCTGCCGGACAAAGCGATTGATCTGGTAGACGAAGCTGCGTCAAAGCTGCGCATTGAAATTGATTCTTTGCCGACCGAGATTGATGAAGTCGAGCGCGAGATCATCCAGCGCGAGATCGAAAAGCAGGCGCTGATTCGCGAAGAGGACGCCGTTTCAAAAGAGCGTCTGGCCAAAGTCGAAAAAGAGATTGCCGACCTGCGCGAAAAGTCCGGCGCGATGAAGGCTAAATGGCAGTCGGAGAAAGAGGTCATTGAAGGCATTCGCTCGTCCAAAGAGAAAATAGAAGAGTTGAAGGTCGAAGCCGAAAAGCTGGAGCGCGCGGGTGATTATGGACGCGTGGCGGAGATTCGTTACGGCAAGATCGCTGAATTGCAGAAGCAGTTCGACACCGATCACGCGAAGCTGGAAGAATTGCAGAAGTCCGGCTTGACGTTGAAAGAAGAAGTGACGGAAGAAGACATTGCCGAAGTTGTCGCGCGTTGGACGGGTGTGCCGGTTTCGAAAATGCTCGAAGGCGAGATGCAGAAGCTGGTCAAGATGGAAGAGCGTCTGGGAATGCGTGTCATCGGGCAAAACGATGCGCTGGTCGCGGTGGCGAACGCCGTGCGCCGCGCGCGCGCGGGCTTGCAGGACCCGAAACGGCCCATCGGTTCGTTCATCTTTTTGGGGCCGACCGGCGTGGGCAAAACCGAGACGGCGCGGGCGCTGGCCGAATTCATGTTCGACGACGAACACGCGTTGGTGCGGCTGGATATGTCGGAGTTTATGGAGAAGCATTCGGTTGCGCGCTTGATTGGCGCACCTCCGGGCTACATCGGCTACGACGAAGGCGGGCAGTTGACCGAAGCTGTCCGGCGGCGGCCTTATTCGGTAGTCTTGTTTGACGAAATCGAAAAAGGCCATCCCGATGTCTTCAACGTTTTGTTGCAAATTCTGGATGACGGGCGGTTGACCGATGGCAAGGGGCGGACAGTGGATTTCAAGAACACCGTCATCATCATGACTTCAAATGTGGGATCGCGAGAGATCCAAGAACTGCACGGTGATGACAAGGCAATGCGCGCGAGCGTCATGGAGCAATTGCGCGAGCAGTTCAAGCCGGAGTTTCTGAACCGTGTGGACGACATCATCATCTTCAAGCGGCTGGGGATTGATCAAATCCGCTCGATCATCAAAGTTCAGCTTGAAGCGTTGCGGCGAATGCTGGCGGATCGCAAGATCACGCTGATGCTGGATGCGTCAGCCGAAGAATTGCTGGCGCGCGAAGGCTACGATCCGACGTATGGCGCACGCCCGCTGAAACGCGCGATTCAAAGCCTGATCCAGAACCCGTTAGCGATGAAGTTGCTGAACGGCGAGATCAAGCCGGGTGACAGTTTGGTGGTTAAAGGAGATTTGGAGAGCGGGCAGATGATCTTTGCGACAGAGACTGCAAGGTCAGTGACAGGATGACGGCGGGACTGAGGGACATGTATGTGAAATCTCCCTGCCCCTCAGTCGCGCCGTTTTCCCCGCTCCTTGTCTGTCTACAAACGCGATGGTAGATTGCGCGTCTTTGAATATTGGTCAATCCAGCAATCTTGAGAAGGTGAATTGGGCAGTTATGAATTCAAACGCGAGAAATCAGGAATCAAGCCCTGCGGCGGCTGAAGCCGCGCAAGAAAATGAGGTCCCGGTGAAGGATAAGCGGCGTGTGACAGCCGACGGCGAAGTAACCGTCGAAGCTGAGGAACAAGACCAGGCAGACGGTTTGCCAGACGGTTTGTCTGCAGAAGTTGAATCGCTTCAGGTAAAACTGAAAGAGGCGGAAGAAAAGCGCGGCGAGGCAGAACGCAAAGTCAGCGAATTCGCCGACCGATACCGCAGAGCGCAGGAACAGTTGAAAGCCGAAACCGATGAGATTCGCGCGCGGATTAACCGCACTTCTGAACAGAAGCTGGAAGCGGCGCGCGGCGATCTGGTGGCCGGTTTGCTGGACACGCTGGATAACCTGAAGCGCGCATTGGCGGCGGCGGAAAAGAGCGAAGGACGCAATGCCGACTTTAACGCGCTGCTGGAAGGCGTCAGGGCAACTGCCAACCTGTTCGAATCAAAAATGCTGGGCTTGGGACTGACGCCCGTTGCTGCTGAAGGGGAAGATTTCGACCCGGAAGTTCACGAAGCGGTTGAGATCGTTCCCGTCAATGCTGAACAGGACAATAAGGTCATTGCCGAATATCAAACCGGCTATAAATTTGGAGATCGCTTGCTGCGTCCGGCTCGTGTACGCGTGGGACGGGCGAGCTAAAAGCGAAAGCGCGGCAGCGATGTCCGGCAAGCTGCCAGCTTGCCGTTGACTCCGCAATCAACCGCACCTGGAAACCCCTCGACAAGCTGGCAGCTTGTCGGACACTTCTCAAGGAGAGAACCCAATCGTGGCAAAAGAACTGAAGTTCAGGGAAGACGCTCGCAAGGCGATGCTGGAAGGCGTCAACATTTTGGCGAACACCGTGCGTGTGACGCTCGGCCCGCGCGGGCGCAATGTGGTGATTGATAAAAAATTCGGCTCGCCGCTGATTACCAAAGATGGCGTGACCGTCGCTAAAGAGATCGAACTGAAAGACAAGTATCAAAACCTGGGCGCGCAGATGGTGCGCGAAGTCGCATCGAAGACCAACGATGTGGCAGGCGATGGCACAACGACCGCAACTGTGCTGGCGCAGGCGATCTTCCGCGAGGGTTTCAAGAACGTCTCAGCGGGCGCGAACCCAATGGCCATCAAGCGCGGAATTGATCGTGGTGTCGAAGCCGCCGTGGCCGAAATCAAAAAAATGTCGAAGGCGGTGAAGGGCAAAGAGGATTTGACCGCTGTCGGCACGGTCGCCGCCAATGGCGATCGCGTGATTGGCGAACTGCTGGCAGAGGCCATGGAGCAGGTTGGCAAAGATGGTGTTGTGACGGTCGAAGAGGCCAAGACACTTGAAACCTCGCTGGACATCGTCGAAGGCATGCAGTTTGATCGCGGTTATATCTCTGCCTACTTCGCCACCGACCCAAACAAGTTGGACGTGACGCTGGAAGACCCGCTGATTCTGTTTAACGAAAAGAAAATTTCTTCCCTGCGCGAACTTTTCCCGATCCTGCAGCAAGTGGCGGAACTTGGCCGCAGCCTGCTGATCATCGCCGAAGACGTCGAAGCCGAAGCATTGTCGGCATTGGTGATTAACAAATTGCGCGGCGTGCTGAAAGTTGCGGCAGTCAAAGCCCCTGCCTTTGGCGACCGCCGCAAGGCCATGCTGGAAGACCTGGCCACGCTGACCGGCGGGCGCGTGATCACCGAAGATTTGGGCATCAAGCTGGAAAGCGTGACGATTGAAGACCTGGGTTCGGCCAAAAAGATCATTATTGATAAAGACAACACCACGATTATCGAAGGCGCGGGCAAACGTTCGGATTTGCAGGGGCGCATCGCCTCCATTCGCCGTCAGGTCGAAGACACGACTTCTGATTACGACCGCGAGAAGTTGCAGGAACGGCTGGCCAAACTGGCCGGCGGCGTCGCTGTCATCAAGATCGGTGCGGCAACCGAGATGGAGATGAAAGAGAAAAAGATGCGCGTCGAAGATGCGTTGAATGCAACCAAGGCGGCGGCGCAGGAAGGCATCGTGCCTGGCGGCGGCTTGGCGTTGCTGCGCGCGGCCAAGGTGCTGGAAGCAATGATCACTTCAGGGCAAGTTGCGGGTGATGAAAAGACCGGCGTTGAAATACTGCGCCGCGCGATGGAAGAGCCAATGCGGATGATCGCGCAGAATGCCGGACAGGACGGCAGCCTGATCGTCGGCAAAGTGCGCACCGAAAAGAAGAACGTCGGCTTCAATGCGGCGACGCGGCGGATGGAAGATCTGCTGGAAGCGGGAATTATGGATCCGGCCAAAGTCGTCCGCACGGCGTTGCAGAACGCGGCTTCAATCGCAGGATTGCTGATCACAACCGATGCGGCGATTACGGATTTGCCCGAAGCGGCGGCGGCACAGATGCCGGGGGAAGATCACTAAAATGGTGATCGGTGGCTGGTGGTTGGCGGGCAGCGAAATCTTCCCAGCAACCAGCCACCAGCTATCAACCCCTGAGATACGATCGACAAATTTGCCTGGCAAAATGATAAAAAGCTTTGCTTGACAGCCCTGACAGTGAGAAGTAGCTTTACCGCGCTCTCCTTACATGCGCGGTCGAGCGAACTTCACCGCGACTCGAAACGACAGGAAAAAAAGGTATGCCAGCAGTCAGTGCTGTCAGGATTGATGATTTATAGTTGAAGGTGGGATTCGGCGGCCTGCAATTCATGGCCGTTTTTCATAGAGAGGTAAATGCTGTGTTTGATCTTGGGCCAATGACCGACAAATTTTCTGAGACCGGGCAGAAGGTGATCTATCGTGCGATTGAAGTTTCCAAGGGCCGTGATCACAACTTCCTTTCGGTCGAACACGTCTTCACTGCATTGAGCGATATTGAAGGCGGACTGTTCAGCGAAACGATGCAGTCCGTCGGCATTGATCCCCGTGCGGTGTCGCATTTGCTGGAACAGGAGTTGACCAAAAGCCGCCAGTACGTCGGCAAGAAGATGTACATTGCCGATACCACGCGTGACCTGTTTAACCGCGCATTGAAGCGCGCGCGCGCGCAAGGCCGCCAGCAGATCGAATCTTACGATCTATTCGCCACGCTCTTCACCGATCAAAATGGGATTCCGGCGGACATTTTGCGCCGGTTGGGCGTGGACCCGCTTTACGCGACTGAAGCGATTACGCAGAAAGTCCGCACACGCGAAGAGCAAACCGAAGTCTTGCGCAAAAAGTACGATCTTCCGCCCTACCTGAAACACTTTGGGGTTTCGCTGAACAAACTTGCCCGGCAGGACAAACTTCCGCTGACGATTGGCCGCGAGCAGGAGATTCGGCAGATGGTCGAAATCCTCTGCCATCGCGAACGTGCCAATTCGCCAATGCTGGTCGGCGAACCCGGCGTCGGTAAAACCGCTGTGGTTGAAGGCCTGGCGCGATTGATCGAACTGGACCCGCAGAACGTCCCCGCCCGGTTGCGCAATTCGCACGTCGTGCAGTTGCAGATGGCTGGCCTGGTTGCCGGCACCATGCTGCGCGGAATGTTTGAAGAGCGGTTGCAAGGAATCATCGCCGAAGTCAAAGAGCGGCCGGAGTTGATTCTGTTCGTTGACGAAGCGCATACGATCATGGGCGCGGGATCGGCGATGGGCGCATCCAGCGATGCCGCCAACATGTTCAAAGGCGCGCTGGCGCGCGGCGAAATTCGCATCATTGGCGCGACGACAATCACCGAATACAAAGAGTACATCGCGGATGACGAGGCCCTGGCCCGGCGCTTCCGCATGGTCAAAGTTGACGAGCCGACGTTGACTGAAACGCGGCAAATCCTGAACGGTATTCGCCCGCGTTTGGAAAAGAACTATTCGGTGCAGATCACCGATGCGGCAATTGATACCGCGTTGGAGATGGCTCCGCGGTACATTCGCAACTTGCATCTGCCGGACAAAGTCATCGGCTGGCTGGACACAGCGTCAGTAAAAGTCGAGATCAACGAACCAAGCGTCATGCAGGTTAGACCGGAGCACATCATTGATGTGATTTCGCAGGAATCGCGCATTCCGAAAGATTTGATCTTCCGTGATACCAGCGACCGATTCAGCACGCTGGAAGAGACGCTGGGCCGCCGCGTTATCGGCCAGAAGGTTGCGGTCAAAGCCGTGTCGCAGCGCCTGCGGTTAAACAAAGGGCCGCTGAAAGAGAACTTCTACAAACCGGATGGTGTGCTTTTGTTTCTGGGGCCGACCGGCGTCGGCAAGACCGAACTGGCCAAAGCTGTTGCCGAAACAATGTTCGGCGACGAAAGCAAAATGGTGCGGATTGATATGAGCGAATATCAGGACGGGACCGTCGCCATCGAAAAGCTGATCGGCATGCCACGCGGCATTGTCGGCAGTGAACGCGGCGGCATTCTGACTGAACGGTTGCGCGAAAATCCGTATACGGTTTTGCTGCTCGACGAAGTTGAAAAGGCATCGCCGTATCTGCTGAACCTGTTCCTGCAGGCCTTCGACGAAGGCTGGCTGACGGACGGGCGCGGCAAGAAGGTTTATCTGTCCGACGCGATTATCATCATGACTTCGAACCTGGGGTCGGAGAATTTCAAGAAGTACATGAAACCGCTGGGCTTCGGTAACAAGACGCCCGCCGACATTGAAGAGGTCAAACGCGCGGTGCTGGGCGCTGCCGAAACGCGTTTCTCGCCAGAGTTCCGCAACCGCATTGACGAGATCGTGGTCTTTTCGCTGCTGACCGAAGATGAAGTGAAGCAAATCGCGTTGCTCTACCTTGGGAGCATCCGCCGTCAGATGGAGCGGCAAGGCAAGATGCTGAAACTGAGTGAGACCGCGCTTGACAAGGTTGTCGAGAAGGGTTTCAGCACGGCATACGGCGCACGCTTCCTCAAACGCACAATTGACGAGGTGATCAAGCTGCCGATTACCAATCTGTGGAAGGCGTTCAATACCTTCACGGTTGATTTGAAAGATGGCGAGATTGACGTGCGCGGCGAATAAGTAAAAAGTCTGAAGCCCTCGTTACAAGCCCGGCATGATCCGTTGGAAGAGATCATGCCGGGCTTTCCTTTTACGGGCCAAGGTCTCTGCGAGAGACAATGGAGTAAAGATAAACCAGCATGCCGATCGCCATCAGGCTGCCACCCAGCAACAGGAAGAAGAGAAATGCAGTTGGGTGCGACCACTTCAACGTGATCAGTTCCACCAGCAATCCCGCCACAATCAAGCTGCCAGCGATGCGCAACCGTTTTTCAAGTCGCGTCAGATGATTTTTCATTTGCTCGTCTCCTTCCAGTAGGTCGCCTCATCCAGCTTCCCGACGTTATGCACGATGTTGTGACAGCCACTGGTCGTGCAACCGATCAGATTGGCCTTCATCTTTTTCATCATCTCGGCGTCTTTGGTGTGCGCTTCTGACTCTTCGAATGAACGCGCGCCCAAATGGCAATGCAGACATTCGCGGTTGTTATACGGCGTATACAATTTGATCGGGTTGGCCGGTTTGCCGATGTAATAGGCATAAACGTGCTTCAATCCGCGCAGCTTGGCATTGACATCGCCAAACATCGTGTAGTCTGTGTGACAGGTGAAGCAGGCGTTATCGGGCGGCACCAGATTGTTTTGAAAGTGGATTGCCGGGATAAAGCTTCGGTCATCCACATGCAGACTCTTGCCATAATCCTCCATCACGTGACAGGACAGGCAGAAGTTAGTTGTCTTGGAATGTTGGATGTGTTCATTGACGCCCATCCCCCCGGCCAAGATCGGAAAGATCAGCAGCGCGACAAAGGCCAGAATCTTGCCGCCGCGCGTCGCCGTAATGGCTGGCCGCAGCACCAACCAACCGATCAGCACGATGCTGATCAAGATCATGGCTACCAGAATTGTTGTTGTTCCTGCCATCTGAAGTTTCTCCTGATAAAACAATTCGGGCTGGCGGATTGTGTTATTGCCAGTTGTTTCAGGCGTAAAAACACAGACCGCCAGCCCGGCCAGCTCTCAGTACCTATTTTCAAATGGGTACTATTTATTTGATAACTCACGGCAGTAGGCAAGCAGCTCTACCAGTTTCTCTTTGCCGAGAGTCTTTTCATAGGCTTCCATCTTGCCCTTGCCTTTCATCATGACCTCCAGCGCCTTGGCGTCCGTCATTTTCTTGAATTCTGGCGAGCGGAAATCGCGGGTTTTCAACTCTTTTCCTTTTGCCGTGTTGGCGCTGCCGTCATTGCCGTGGCAGACCGCGCATTTGGAAGCGTAGAGGCTTTTCACGCTTTGAAAGGCCATGACATTGGGTGTTGACATTGACGCGGCAAGCGAAAATGTCAGCGCCGTCGTGGCGAATACGGCAACTACTGTTTTTTTTACAAACGAACTCATTGAAATTTTCTCCTTTGGTGAAAGGGGTGTGATCAGAAAGTGAAGCGCAAGCCGGTGGTCAGGATGTTCGACCGGTAATCCTGCACTGAATAATCACGCTCATTGTAGCTGTAATGACGGTAGCTCAGGTTGCCGGTTACGTTATTAGTGAACCGATAGGCCAGCCGCGCTTCCGGGTTATGGCGTCGCAAGGGCAAAGCCGAAACGAAGTCGTTGGCGCCAACCGTGACCGCTGGCGCGCCGCGATCCATGATGTAGTAATAGTTCATCAAAAGATCAAGACGATTGGTCAGCCCCAATCGAGTGTTGATGAAGACGGAATTCAGTCTGGCGTAGTACAAAGATTTTCCGAATGTCTCTTTGCTTCCCGGCAGGAAGTAGCGGATGTCAGCCGTCGAAAACAGATCGTGATAATCGTAGCCAGCGTCTACCCACAAACGCGGCTTCGGTTCCCAGTTGATCGCCGCCGTATAGCTCTTGGCGTTCGACTGGTTTTCGACCTGCGGAGTAGGATTGGTGCGATCCGTCTGAGTGTAAGCGCCTATCAACAGCAAGCTCTTTGTCACGTGGAACTGCCCGCGAACGCGATAGCGCGTGAAATCGAGTGGGTTAATGCGCACGAAGGCGTTGTTATTCGTCCCATGCTCAACATCGAAGATGAAGCTGCTTCGTTCTGTCGGACGAAAACGCAGGCCGCCGATAAAGGCGTGAGTAGCCACTGATTCGCTTTCAGCGGAGTTGATGTTCGGCGAAGGCGAAACATAGACTTTATTCAATGTGACGTCGCGCTGCTGGGCGCGCCATCCCAGATTGGCTGAAAACTTCCGAGTGAAGTGCATGTCCAGCGACAGCGTGTTCCAATAAGAGGTCATATCCGTCAGTGTGTTTCCCGTTGCGAGTGTGATGAGAGTTTGCTGTGCTCCGGTCGTCGGCTGTTGAATCCTCGTTTGCGCGCTACTCATATCGCCCAGGATTCGGAACGACGTATAGCGGAAGGAATCGCTGAGCGAAAAGTTCTTGTTAATGTCATACGTGATGCCTGCGTCAACCACGTTGTTCGGCCTTTTGACATTGCCATTAGCTATGAAAACCTGCGAAAGAATATTCGCGTTATTGCTGGCGGTTCCTTTGACTGTTTCCAGATAAGGCGCGCGCATACGCTCTTCGTCGTGCAGTCCGCGCAGAACCACGTGCAGGCTCTCGCCAATCGAGCCTTTGACGCTGGCTCGCGTCACCACCGAATGCGAGCGCAACGGGATGTCGCGGTCCAGAAAGCTGATTGCGCCGACTGGTGGCGGCGTGCCCAGATTCGCGCCCGGATCAACGCCGGGCCTGGATGTGATGTTCGGGTCGTTGCGAAAACCGCGATAGAGCGACTCGAAACCGAAATCCCATTTCCGATAGGTCGCATCTATGCCCGCTCGAAAATCATTGGCCTCCCATCGCGTTTCGCCCAGCAACTGGAACAGGTCGCGTTCAAAGCTGTAAGTGGGATTGTAACGCCCTTTGGCGCTGCTTCGGCCGTAGCCTAGATGAACTCTGACGGGACGCTGCGGCAGGAGCTTCAGATTGAAATCCGAGACCTGCTGCCGCAGATCGCTGTTGCGGAAGCCAAGCGCGAAGTTGGGGCCGGGCGAACGATAGTAGTTAAACCGTCTGACCTTTCCGTCAAATCCATACCATCGCGTTTTATCCATTCGCAGCGAGAAGTATTGGCTTTGATCTCCGCCCGCGTTGTTTACGTCCGCTTTCAGAAAGTCGAACAACAGTCCGGTGCCCGGTTGCGCGCGCATGTCCAGCGAAGATTCGAGCACGCGAAAACCATCGCGGACATTGACGTCCGACAGGTAGCGATCACGACTGCCGTTGGTGTCAACGAAACGGTAGCCGAGTTCGAGCGTGCTGGTTGTTGAATAAACGCCCCACGTCCGCCCAGTTTCCGGCTTGCTGGGTTTGTTGTCTTTGGGATTGGCAACGATGGCTTTGGCGCGTTCCAGTTCGCTCTCAGGCGCTCTGGCTTGTTGGCTGGTTTCGCTTTTTTCGACGCTGCTTTGCGCGAAAGAGACAGCGCCAAACGAAAGCATAGCCGCCCACATTGCCACTGCCAGACAGGTTTGGAAGAGCCATCCTACGATTGTCAGTTTTCGATTGTGATTTCTGTTTTTCATGACGGGTCTCCTTTCCTTTTAGCGGAAGAACGGGTCTTTGTTCGACCCATGAATCTCGAAGTGGCAGACGGTGCAATTCGCGTAACGCGGATTGGTGATGTCGTGGAAGCTCGGCGTTCCCGGCCCGACGCCGCCGCCGTCGCCGACAATGGCAGGCGTGTTCGAGTGGCATTCCAGGCAGAGAAACTTGACGGTGTTTCGCGTCAGCAGCTTCGGATTGGTCGAACCGTGCGGCGTGTGACATGCCTGGCAGCCTTCAACTTTCAGCGGCGCATGTTCGAACACGAACGGCCCCTGTTTATCAGCATGGCATTTAACACAGCCCATGTCGCCATTGACCGAATTGCGCAACGACTTGTTCATAAAGCCGCCGTGCTGGTTGTGGCAGTCGGAACATTTCATCCCGCCTTCGGGCACTTTGTGATGGAACGGTTTGGCGAAGGAGGCTTTCTGTTCGGCGTGGCAGGTGTAGCACATGCCAGGCTCAGAGCCTTTCAGCAGGAATTCCGTCCGCTTCGGTGCGTGTGAAGAGTGGCAATCCAGACAGGAAACGCCATGGCGCGAGTGTTCGCTGCGGCGGTAATTGAATCGCTCTTCAGCGCGTCCCTGAGAGCCTTCGTGGCACTTCAAACAGAGCGCGGAGGCTTCTGCCGAGCCAAGCTCTTTGAATGAAGTCATCTTGGCGGCGGCGGCTTTTTCCGTGTCGTTCATCAACACGGTTGCTTCAGCTTCTTTGCCTGCTTCATTAAGTTTTTGGATGTTCAGATAAAAGCCCAAGTGGTCACGTGCGCCACCGTGGCAGGCTTCGCAACCGCGCATATCCACTTTCTCACTGATGAGCTTGGTTTTGCTGTGCGCGGTTAGCGCGTAATGGGTGGCTTCGGCGCCGTGACATTCCGCGCAGGAATCGCTGCCAACATACTTGCTGGGGTCTACAGGCTGGTTGGGCTTTGCCTTCTGTTTTGATTGAGAGGCGCTACCCGATGTCTTGCCTGCTTTGGCTTTGTCGGAACTGCTTTGAATGATTGTCGCCGTCAGTGCCGCCACCCGTGTGGAAATCAGCGGCGATAGCGGGGCTAGACAGAAGGCCGCAATGAAAAGGATTTTGAGAGTTCTCATAAGCTACCCCTTCTGCAAGCATTGGGTCGTTGCTTGCAGAGCTTGTTCCCGGGTTTATTCAGGTTTTCGTCAATGAAACTGCCATTGGGTTTTGCAAACTAAAGAGCGAGTTTTTGATCTACGCCTTGTTTGCAAAAAATGTATAAGCGGCTTAACAGTGCCCCGCAGTCCAATTTTGAACATCCGGTTAATTTGGGAGACAAAGCTGTGGTTGAAGACTCCCTGTGCAAAGTCCTGCCGCAGTTGCGAATGATGATGGGCAATAGGTTGATTGCGTAAACTTACGCACTGATCGCGCGATTCCAGTCCAGATCGGGGAATTCTTCGCACCAAACACTGCCAAATCGAATCGCACCCGGATGAATCGCAATTGTCAGGCCAGCCTTAGTTGATGGACTTCCTTTTCAGCGATCAACCCAAACCCGACACTGCCCCAATCAGACACTGCGTGAATTTGAACTTACTGTAGGGAGACTTTCGTTATGGGTCTGTGATGGCTGTCACAGACGTAGTAACTGGCACAATTTGGCGAAGCAGGAATGGGTAAGGTATCGTTCGCGTGCCGACCGTGATCAAAAAGAAGCAAACATGAAGCGTGTAAAAGAACGCCGCCCGATTTTCGCAAGCCTGAGATAGGATTTGCTGCGGGACGCGTCTTTGTTACAGCTTCAACGGCCAGTTCAGCACAAACATTGGTATTTTTTGGAGGAAACATGAATCTGCGAAAAGTTAGCGTCAGCCTGCTCTTGGGTGTGGCTGCACTTGCTTCAATTAACATCGTGGCCAACATCCCGGCCTGGGGACAGAACGCTCCCGCATTGCCGCCGGGCGTTACGCGCGTTACCTCAGTTGAAGGCATCACTGAATACCGGATGCCAAATGGATTGCGCGTGCTGCTCTTTCCCGATCAATCGAAACAAACGATGACGGTCAACGTCACTTATCTGGTCGGCTCAAAGCACGAAAATTACGGCGAAACTGGCATGGCGCACTTGCTGGAACACATGGTCTTCAAGGGCACGCCGAACCACAAAAACGTTCCCGAAGAATTGACTGCGCACGGCACGCGCCCGAACGGTTCGACGTGGTACGACCGCACCAACTATTTCGAAACCTTTGCCGCCAGCGATGAAAACTTGAAGTGGGCGCTGGACCTGGAATCGGATCGAATGATCAATTCCTTCATCGCCAAAAAAGACCTCGACAGCGAAATGACCGTCGTTCGCAATGAATATGAAATGGGCGAAAACGATCCGGGCAGCATCCTGATCGAACGCGTTTATTCGACGGCGTACCTGTGGCACAACTACGGCAAATCCACGATTGGCGCGCGCGCAGACATTGAAAACGTGCCCATCGAACGGTTGCAGGCTTTCTACAAAAAATACTATCAACCCGATAACGCCGTGCTGCTGGTGGCCGGAAAGATTGACGAAGCCAAAACGCTGGCGCTGGTCAATGAATACTTCGCCAAGCTGCCCAAGCCGGATCGCGTGCTGCCGAAAATTTACACCGAAGAGCCAACGCAGGATGGCGAACGCGCTGTCACCGTGCGCCGCGTGGGCGATGTGCAGTTGGTGGTCGCTGGTTATCACGTGCCAGGCAGTTCGCATCCTGACGCAGCTGCTGCCAGCGTGCTGATGCAGATTCTGGCCGATCAACCCTCTGGCCGTTTGCACAAGGCACTGGTCGAAACCAAGAAGGCCGCCGCTGTTTTCAACTTCCCTTACATCTTTGGCGAACCCAGTTTGCTAATGGTTGGCGCACAGCTTCGGCAAGAACAGTCGCTGGACGATGCGCGCAGCGCCTTGCTGGATGTGGTTGAACAAGTTGCCAAAACGCCCGTCACGAAAGAAGAAGTTGAGCGCGCCCGCGCCAACCTGATCAAAGATGTTGAATTGAAACTCAACTCGTCCGAAGACGTAGGCCTGGAGATGAGCGAATGGATCGGCTATGGCGACTGGCGGTTGATCTTCATAAACCGTGACCGCCTGCGCAAACTGACGCCCGAAGATGTGCAGCGCGTGGCGGCGACGTATTTGAAGCAGTCGAATCGCACGCTGGGATTATTCGTTCCAACGCCGAAACCCGACCGCTCCGAAGTCCCCGCCAATCCGGACGTGCTGGCCCTGGTCAAAGATTACAAGGGCGACGCCAAGATAGCCGAAGGCGAAGCGTTCAATCCGACGCCCGCCAACATTGAATCGCGCACGATTCGCGCCGCCGCCGGTGGCATCAAATACAGCATGGTGCCGAAAAAGACGCGCGGCGCGACGGTCGTCGCCAACTTGAATCTGCGCTTCGGCGACGAAAAGAGTTTGATGAATCGCGCAACGGCTGCCGACCATGCGGGATCAATGCTATTGCGCGGCACGGCCAAACACACACGCCAGCAGATCAAAGACGAATTCGACCGCCTGAAAGCCCGCGTCAATGTTGGCGGCGGCACAACCGCAGCCAACGTCAGCATCGAAACCACACGCGAAAATCTGCCTGCGGTCATGAAGCTGGTCGCCGAAATCCTGCGCGAACCTTCTTTCCCGCCAACGGAGTTCGATCAACTCAAACAGGAAGAGCTTGCCGGCATCGAAGAGCAGCGCAACGACCCACAGGCAGTCGCCGTGATCGCGATGCAGCGCCATATGCATCCGTATCCGAAAGGGCACGTCAAATACACCGCGACGCCGGACGAAACCATTGCCGATCTGAAAGCCGCGACGCTGGATGACGCGAAGAAGTTTTATGCGGACTTTTACGGCGCGGGTAACGGAGAGCTTTCCGTCGTTGGCGATTTTGACGAAAAGGAAGTCGCCAAACTGGCCAATGACTTGTTCAGCGGCTGGAAAAGCAAGATGCCCTTCACGCGCATCGCCGACAACTTCAAAGACGTCGCGGCAGTCAACCAGAACTTCGAAACGCCCGACAAAGCCAACTCCTTTTTCATTGCCGGATTGAACTTGAATCTGCGCGATGACGATCCCGATTATCCGGCGTTGGTGTTGGGCAATTACATGCTTGGCGGAGGATTTTTGAATTCGCGTCTGGCCGTCCGCATTCGCCAGAAAGAAGGCTTAAGTTACGGCGTCGGTTCGCAACTGGCCGCCGGAGCACTGGACAAGACAGGCAACTTCCTGGCCTTCGCCATCTACGCCCCGCAAAACCGCGACAAGCTGGAGCAGGCATTCAAGGAAGAATTGGCCCGCGCCCTGAAAGACGGCTTCACGGCGGAAGAGATCGCCAACGCCAAAACGGGCTGGCTGCAATCGCGCCAGGTCAGCCGCGCGCAGGACGCCGAACTCTCCGGCAAACTGCTCGGCTACACCTTCCTGGGGCGTACGCTGGCGTTCGACGCGGACTTCGAAAAGAAAGTCGAGGCCCTGACGCCTGACCAGATCACCGCTGCCATGCGCAAACACATTGATCCGGCCAAAGTCTCCCTTTTCAAAGCCGGCGATTTCGCCAAGGCTGCGAAAGCGGAAGGTAAGTAAGCGGATAGAGTTCATCTACCTTTTTCACTAAAGCACGGGGCCGAGACGATTCTGTCTCCCCCGTGTTTTTCTTTAGTGGTCGTAGGAACAACACGCTTCCTTTGAGTCCAGTTTGGATTCACAGTTACAATGCCTGCGCCAAGCGAGGAGCGAACAATGCCTGCAAGAGACCTTTATCACGAGCACGTCAGGAATGCGCTGATCAACGATGGGTGGAACATTACTCACGACTTGCTCAGGCTTGAATGGGCGACGACCAACGTTCAAATTGACCTGGGTGCTGAGCAGCTTCTGGTTGCGGAAAAAGACGCGCGAAAGATTGCCGTTGAGGTCAAAAGCTTTCTTAGCGAATCAGAACTAACCGATCTTTATTCGGCTCTTGGGCAGTTCCTTCTTTATCGAAAGGCGTTGGCAAAGAAAGAGCCAGAACGCATCCTCTTTCTAGCGATCCGTGAAGCCGTTTTTCTCGATGTCTTCGCCCACCCTGATAACCAGGACTTATGCTCCAGCGAGCAGATCAAGTTACTCGTCTTTAACCCGGATAGACAGGAGATTGTAAGATGGATCGAATAGCTCAATACCGCGACATCGTCGAAAGAGTTCTGACCGAAGCTCTGGAATTTATGGGCCCGGCCAATGACCAAGGTGTTGAATACAAGCTGATGTTTGACCGCGAGCGCGACAGCTACGCCATCACGGCTATCGGCTTTGACGGCCCGCGCCGCGTCCATCGCTTCGTCATTCACCTGGAAATTATCAACGGTAAAGTCTGGCTTCAGGCGGACAACACCGATCTGGTGATTGCCCGCGACCTGGAACGCGCCGGACTTTCGAAGAATGAAATCGTGCTTGGCTTTCAGGAACCGAAGGTCAGACCCCACACCGAATACACCGCCGCTTGAACCGTGTCACCAGTCGCAAGGAAGAGCTAAGGAAGAGCTGCGGTTTAGGATGCCCCGACTTCCCAGCCTTTTGCTTCAATCTTATCGGCCAACTGTTTTGCCTTCTTGCGCAACGATGGCGTCGAATCCCTCTCTGCCCGCTTATGCAAGAAGGGAGGGTGTCAGGCTTTGGCGATCCGCGGCCAGCCAACTTCGACAGGAAGCGGATGCGGGCCGCCGTTTGGCATCTGCTACCAGCGAATTCCGCTGCTACATAGTACGCCGGAGCCGCGCGCGTCATCGTCAGTTTGTGGAACGTCAACGACCGCGCGACATCGGAACTAATGCCGCGCTTTTACCGGAAGATGCTGAAAGAAGGCGAGCGCCCGGCACAGGCGTTGCGCAGCGCACAGGTCGAGATGTGGCGGCAGAAACAGTGGCAAGCGCCGTATTACTGGGCGGCGTTCGTATTGCAGGGAGAGTGGAAGTGAGAAGGGGCGAGCCACTCTCCCTTGTGATTGGGTCTGATTGGGAATTGGAAATGATCGAGATGGCCCCCTGGGAGCGCAGTCCTTCCAGGCTGCGGGTCTGGTGAGGAAGACCGTTCGGAAAAGAAAAGACGCGCCAGCCAAGCCACGCAGCCTGGAAGGACTGCGCTCCCAGGTTTGATGCGGATAATTTTCAAGAACCGCGAGGGACAGGCGGCGCAAATTACGGTTTAGTGAGCAGGAGGAATCTGATGAAGCATTGTGTCTGTCTGCTGATGTTGTTTTTCTGTCTGACGGTGGCCATCCCCGTCACGGCACAAACAAAGGGCAAAGTGAAAGCGCAACCGGACGAGTCGCGCGGCATCGTGGCCGAAGAGTTTCTGAAAGCGCGTCCGGGCAAATCAGGCGCGGCGGCCAAACGCGCGGGGTATCGCCGCACATCGTCCAAACTGCTTGGACCGAAGGCGGGGGCGGAAGGCGTGGCGCAACTGGGGCTGACCATCTGGCGGTTGCGGCCTTCGCGGGCAAACGATGAAGTGCGAATGATCGTGCAGCAGGGCGGGGACGCGGCGGAATGGACGCCGGAGCGGGTGGCTTCGGACGCGCCGTTGCGATTGGGCGAAAGCATCCGCTTCAGTTTTGAATCGCCGCGCGCGGGCTACCTGTACGTCATTGATCGCGAACAGTATGCCAACGGTTCGTCGGGCGAGCCGATGTTGATCTTCCCCACCACGCGCACGCGCGGCGGCGACAATCGCGTTGCGCCGGGCCGCATCATCGAAATCCCCGCGCAGGACGACCGCCCGAATTATATGTGGCTGAAACCGACACGATTGGATTTGACCGGCGAAAGCCTGATTGTTCTAGTTACGCCGCAACCGTTGGAAGGCGTCACCATAAGCGAAAAGGAATTGCCGCTATCAAACGAACAAGTCGCCCGGTGGGAAAAGACCTGGGGCGCCGCCTCCGAACGTTTCGAAATGACCGGCGGCGTGGGCAAAACCTGGACGCGCGCCGAACGCGATGCCGGTGCGGACGCTACGCGGCAACTGACGCAGGAAGACCCCGGCCCGCAAACCATCTACCGCGTGGCCGTCAAACCCGACCAGCCGATTCTGGTCAAAGTCGGTTTGCGTTACGCGCGAACGGCGCGGCCAGCGGCCAGACGTTAGCAGCGTGTCAACTCTACAGACCCCAAGAAAAAGTCTTTCTGCCCACGAAGGCACACAAAGAAAAGCATGGAGTTCAGGCTTTAGCCTGTCTTGGGGAGCATCAAGACAGGCTAAGTGAGCGTAAAAATTTAACTTACCGGTTTCGGCGCATCCTCTGTCGTGGGACAAGATGCCATCTTGTCCCACATCGAGAAGTTAATTTTTTATGCCTACTAAAGCCTGAACTCCATGCTTTGTCTCGCCATTTTGCGAAAGCTCTGTCTTGAAATCCTGCCATCGCGCCTCTACAGTCAGCGTCCGTCGCAGAATCTCACTTCCCGGACAATCAAAAATGAAACGACTGAAATTTGGAATCGCAATTGGCTTGGCGCTGGCCTGCATATGGTTTGTTTACGGCACGCAGGCGCAGGTAACTAAGCAGCAATATCGCGGCTGGCCGCAGTTCGGTGGCGGCGAAGAGAACATCCACTATTCGACCCTGTCGCAGATCACGCGCGAAAACGTCAATCAACTTCAAGTCGCCTGGCAATACGATTCGGGCGATGAGTTCAACGGCTCAGAGAATCAATGCAATCCGATCGTCGTGGATGGCGTGCTGTATGCCACAACGCCGAAGCTGCGCGTGGTGGTGCTGGACGCCGCAACCGGCAAACAGATTTGGAGCTTCGATCCGAACGAAGGCCGCAAAGGCTCCGGCAAGATGCGCAATCGCGGCCTGACGTATTGGCAGGAAGGTAATCAGAAGCGAATCTTCGTTGGCTACCGCAATCGGCTTTACGCGTTGGACGCAGGCACAGGGCAACCGGCGAAAGACTTTGGCCAACGCGGCCAGGGCGGCCAGGAAGGTTGGTTGGATTTGCGGCAGGATTTGGGACGCCAGCA
>JBBQVH010000118.1:0-26157 GCA_038211695.1 Blastocatellia bacterium
CCAAACGTCTTCTCACCTCTCGCCCTTGCCGCAATGGCTGCCTGATGTCTTGCATTACTTGCATCTGTCGCCAACTCTCTACGCCGATGTGCAAAAGAATTCAGCTTTTGACATTTCAATCTTCGGGAAATGACAGCTATAAGTTCACAGGCAAAAACAATCAGGCATAGACAGGATTAACAAGATTGCCCGGGATTGTTCGGAGAGCCTGTCACCATTGTGGTTTGAATTATCCTGAAAAATCCCGTTAATCCTGTCTATGTACGTTTTCTTTTGCTGACCAACTTAGTTTCCAAGAAAATGTTTTTCACTACGAATGGCACAAATGAACACGAATGGGGAATTTGGAACCGGGAAGTCTGGCGTTGTCTCATCCCATGTTTTTATTCGTGAACATTTGTGTTTATTCGTAGTTGGGTTCTTTTCTTAAAGTCTATACAAGAAAGTGAAGCGATTGGCCGAATCGCTTCACAAGCCTCTCTCAATCAAACATGAAAAAAGAACTAGGCATCTTTATCCTGCTCGTTGTCCTGTGCACGGTGGTTTCGATCCTTAACCCGCGCTTTCTGTCGGCGGCCAATTTGCAGAACACGGCGCGGCTGATTGGCGCGTACGGCATCTTCAGCATTGGGGTCGGAGTGGTGATCATTACCAGCGGCATTGATCTTTCGATTGGGTCAAAGATGGCGCTGCTTGGCGTCCTGCTCTCGTTTATGCTGGTGGATTGGCATTGGCCGAGCGTGCTGGCCGTGATTGCCGTACTGGGCATTGGGATGGGCCTGGGATTGTTACATGGCGTTCTGATTACACGCGTCAAAATCCAGCCCTTTATCGTCACCCTGTGTGGATTGCTCTTTTATCGTGGGTTGGCGCGTTTCATCGCAAGCGACGAAACGAAAGGGTTCGGCAATGCGGAAGGCTTCGAACGATTGCGCAGCCTGGCCACTGGAAGTCTGTTTGGCGTTCCCGCGCCATTTATCGTGCTGGTCGTCGTCAGCATTATTATGTGGATCGTGCTGCATCGTTCGGTCTTTGGTCGCTACCTCTACGCCGTGGGCCGCAACGAAGATGCGGCGCGATTTTCCGGCATCAACACCAAAGCCGTTGTGACCGCCGCTTATGTGATCTGCGGCCTGCTGACAGGCATCTCAGCTATTCTGATCGCCTTCTATACCAATTCCATTTCTCCTTCGTCGCATGGAAGTTTTTATGAACTCTACGGCATCGCCGCCGCAGTGCTGGGCGGATGCAGCTTGCGCGGCGGAGAAGGCTCCGTTATTGGAATTATTCTTGGAACGATCCTGCTGCAAGTGTTACAGAATCTGGTCAACCTGCTGAAGATTGATTCTTCGCTGAACTTCGCCGTCATGGGAGCCGTCATTCTGCTGGGCGTGATGGCGGATCAGATTTTGAAGCAACGCGCGGCAAAAGCGGCTTAGTGAGCGTAAAATTTTAACTTCCCGGTTTCGGCGCATCGTCTGTCGTGAGACAAGATGCCATCTTGTCCCACATCGGGAAGTTAATTTTTTATGCCTACTTAGTTCTTTCACGGTGCTGCACACAAAACGAGCCAGACAACACGAGCCGGGCAGAATTTGGATTCCTGTCCGGCTCGCATTGTTTGTTATCAAGGGGGATGCGCGTTATTTGATCGCGATGCTTACTCCGTTCGCGTTCAGCCCCTCGACTGTTACCACCACATCCACGCTGCCACGTCCGGCCAAACTGCGTGGCAACTGCAGATTGATCTGATCAACGCCAAAAAGATTACCTTGTGCGCCAGCGAATGCGGGCGGCAAATCAACTCCTCCGACCTGTGTTTTGACATTGGCCGGCGACGTGCGATTGCGCAGGCCGGTGCCAAACAAAATCAGAAAGACCTGATCACTGGCGTTTCCCATATCCGGCCCCAGATCAATGGGAAGCGCGGTAAACCTGTTCTGTGCCGGATCGAACTGGCCAACCGGTTCATAAGTTTGGGTGCCGTCCGCTTTGACGCGGAGCACGACCGCTGCCGCCAAGCCTTGTCCGGTGGCGTTTGCGGAAAAGATGCCGGGTGCGACCCTGGCGATCTGTACGGCATTGGTGGCGATATTGCCGCCCTCGCTGGTGATAGTGAAAAGGGCTGTGCCGAGGGCCAGGCCGGAGGGAACCAGGTAATTGATTTGATTGGGGGAGGCAAAGAAAAGCGGTGCCAGTTGTTTTGCGCCAGTGCCATCGGTCACCGTGATCGTGGCCCCCGCCAGTGTCGTTGGCAAGCTTGCGCCGGCAGATGCAGTACCCGTTGCCAGATTGGCGCCGAAGGCCACTGCGATTGATTCGCCGGCCAATGGCGCGCCTTCGTAGCTGGCGGCTGAGACCATTGTTGCCAAGCCCGCTTGCGTGACAGTGAAACCCACGCCTGCAATGTTGATCGTGCCGCTGCGCATGTTGCCGCTCGGATTTGGCGCCACCGAGAAGTTGACTGTGCCGTTCCCACTGCCTTCCGCGCCGGAAGTGATTTTGATCCAATCGTTGTTGCTGGCTGCCAGCCAATTGCAATCAGTCCCAGCAAGTACGTTCACGCTGCCACCATCAGCGCCTGCCGTTACCAATTGACTGGTTTGCCCGATTGAGACGTTGCAGGCGGCTGGCAACAAGCCGAAGACCTGCAACTGCCCCGAGAAGGTGGCGACGTATACTTTGCCGTTGGCGACCGTTGGCGGGCAGAATTTGGCAAAGCTGCCAATGTCGTCGCGGTCGGCATTTTGCTTGCTGTTCCAAAGTTCTTTGGACACGTCGGCGGCATCGAAGGCGCGCAGAATGCCGCTCACCGTTTCATCGTTGGCGTTGCCTTCCACGGGCGAGGTTGCCCAAAGGATGCCGGACCCGGCGTTGCTTCCGTTCGCGGAGAGCGACATGGGCGGACTGTTTGAAATGCCAATCAAGCCTGCCACTGTGCTCTGCGATGCAGGCGAAGTTTCAAATTGCCCGCCAATCAGTTTGAAGACTTTCAGATAATCGCCCGCTCCCCAGTAGTAAATGACCGGACCGTTGTTGGGACTGTTCCAGTAAACTGGTGCACCGAGCGCTGAGTCCATGGAAGCCTGGAACTGTTGCACAATCCGATCGGTCTGGGGATCGAAGCCTCCCAGATTGTTCGTGTCGAGCACGCGAAAGACGGTGTCTTTGCCAGCGAAGACCAGGCGATTTACGCCAGGCAACAAAACCGGCCCGCCTGCGCCCAGGTCGGCGTCAATCTCAGAGAGAACGTCCTGATTGTGTGGCGTGAAAGAGTCAACCACCGAGAGCCCGCCATTCGTGCTCAACTTGAGCGCGCTGTCGCCGTAATCACGTCCGCCATTCTGCGCGCTGAAGGTGCCGTTGCTGGTCACAAAGTAGATGTTGTTATTTTCGTCAGCCGCCAGTCCCTGACCACTCATCCAGATTGCCGCCTCTTTGCCGTCAGGCGTGGGACAGAAAACGGCGACTTGCGCCAGCGTTTTGGCGTCATAACCAAGTACCCAGCCGTGGTAATCGCCAATATCGCCGTGCGAGCCGAACGCCAGATAGACCGCACCATTCAGCAGCAGCAATCCGGGACGGTTCAGATTTAACAGCGGGTCGAAGGAAATGGTGCCGTTGGCATTGCCCAAGCCAATGCCTTGCACCTGTGCAGAGATTTCGACCGGGCTGCCCATTCTGTTCTGGCCCGTAGCGAGGTCAAGCGCATGCAGCTTCTGGTGGTAAGCATTGCTCGCATCTTTGCTTTTGGCCACGACGTAGATGGTCTGGCTGCCCGGATCAATGACCGGCGTGCTGGTGATTCCTATTTCCGGCGTCAGGTCATGGTAATCGGGATCAATGTCCGTGCTGGGAACCGGCGCGCCAAGATTCACCTGCCACAGAGGGGCTTTGGCGTCAGCGGCATCGGCGTCAAAGGCGTAAACGCTGTTGTGTTCGGTCGCCACATAGACCACGTTGCGCGCGCCCTGACCGGGAATGTTGACCTGCGCGACATAGAGCGGCTGCGCGTAAATGTATCCGTCAACCGCGCGCGAAAACAGCTTGCCGAACCTAAGCGCGTTGACGGTGGCCGTGTTCAGTGCGGTTTCGTTGAGATTGGCGCCTGCCCGGTAGTTGTCGTTGTGCTGGGTCAGGACATTGGCCCCGCTGCCAGCAAGCATTGTCGCCGCAGGTGCGTATGACGCGAGGCTTGTTTGAGCAAGTGGGAAAAAGGTTGCGTATGGTTTGGAGAAAAAGACAAGACAGAGTAGAAGCGCCGAGTATAGTAACTTCATTTGAAATCATTCCCTTATAAGTTTTCAGTCCCGCCGCGCCCATTGATTCCGACGCGGCAAAGCAATCGTCCGGCAATCAGGGTGCCAGACGTAGCTATAGGTGTAGATGGATAAGGATGAGTTGTCTGTCATTGCCGCAGCCCTGCGAAAGGGCGTACCGGTGAATGCATGAAGATCAATGAAATGGCGCTTTGGCCGCAATACTGAAAGGCGTGGCAAAACTGTCAGGCGGCTGCAAGCATCCGGGCAAGCGGGCGGACGAATTTCAGCTACTGAGTTATTGAGTATGGAAAGTCGCTCTTAACCCCGATATTCTTGTAATCCATCAGCGACTCCTGAAAACCGGGATTCCAGTTCACATTGGTAAAGCTATGGTTTCCGGACTCATTGTTACGGAATAAATGTCCCTGGGCATTGGTGACTCTGACGTTCTTGAATACCTGTCCGTAAGAGCAATTGTCCATAAATATTCCGTTTGGCGCGATGTCTTTCATGGAGGGGTGTGCATAGGTATCGGCCACGGTTACCTGTTCGACAGTGTTGGTTAGATAAGGGCTTTCGTTGCTGATGCCATAGCCATAAATAGGAGCCGTGTCTCCGCTGTCCTGGCCGCAGTTGTATATTTTTAGGTACTTGAAAATATTATCGTGCAGGTAGATTGCGTCTTTGGGAATATTGGGACGGCCTCTCCATTGAACAGCATAACGTGGGGCATCGTGTATGGTGCTGTAAGACACTTCGTTATGGCCGCTGTTCGTTACCTCCACGCCCGCAGCATGCCCGACCATCTCGCCAATATGATGTATGTAATTGTTGGAGACCACGTTGTACTTGGAAACGTCGCCTTCTCCGGGATAACGGCCTTGAATCGTAACTGCGTTATAACCCAGCCGTTCAAAAAGATTTCCGTAGATAAGGTTGTATTGATTGTAATAAAGCATGTAAATCGCTGAAAAACCCGCAGACCTTAGCCGGTTAAATTTGTAGGTAATGTGGTCGGTATTTTCCAGATACACCATTCCTGTCCGGTTTGCCGGCATTTCAATCTGACGGTCAAATTCAGGAAAGCGATGTCCCTCTCCCGAATCGCCGGAGCGAACCCAGGCAAATCTGTACCAGTCTGTAAAATCGGTGCATTCGAAGGTCAGTCCCTCGAATTGAATATGATGAGCGCGCTCGATTTCTGAAGCGCCAATAATAGAAATAATCCGTTTCACTTTTGGCGCAACGATGATCTGGCTGTTTATATCACTGCCCCTTGGCCAGTAATATAAATCGCCTTTGGCGGCATCCAGGTAAAATTCGCCCGGGCCACTTAACAAGGGGACATAGGTTTTGGAGCGGTTAATCTGATTTATCGCCCATCCGAATTCTTCAGCCAGCTTTCTGGATGGGGTTCTTACCGTAATACCCTGAATATAAAACCGCGAGCCTTTGCCATTCAGAGTAATAGGATACCTGGTTTCCTGAGCCAGTATGATTTGATGAGTTGCTGTATTTATGCTGGCGATTGGTACGGTATCTGAAAACCAGTCATGCTCTCCGCCAGACCAGATATGAACCCGGGCATTTGTTAAATTCCACCGGCTGGGATCAACGTCCTCCGGGTTATATTGAAGGATGGTTCGGGAACCTTCCACCCCTTCGCTGAACAGATATGGAGCCTGTGAATTGGCAAAGGTCCCATCCGGGGCATAGCGGGGATAGCGCCCCATTCTGGCTGGTTCCCCGTTTTCATAAAGCGCGTAAAACTTCCATCCGGCGCCGACGGAGGTTTTATAGATGTCGCCTGAAAAGCGGGTCCAGTTTGAAATTTGTTCACCGCCGATAAATTCCGGGCTGCCAACTCTATCGTAGTTTTTGTAGATAATGTTGAAGCCGTTGGAACCGGAATCTCTGTCTGAAAATTCAATGGTACTGTCCACGTAGTACTTGCCCGCTCGGACGTAGACAACAATGTCGCCCGTCATATTTATATTTAAATGATTATCCCGGATGTAATTCCTGGCCTTTTGAAGCGAATTCCAGGGGAATGCAAGAGAGCCATTACCTGTATAGTCATTACCATTGGGAGCAACGTAAAACGAATATTCTTCGCTGCTGGCAGGACACAGGTTATAAGCCCGGATCGGCGCAGCTATTACGCAGAATACAACGAACGGAATGAAAAAACGATTGATAACTTTAGACATGACTTCTCTATAGTTATGCCTTTCACAGGCCGCCTCAGTTATTAAATACACTGAGATTGGCCTTAATTGTTAAAGGCGGAATTGGTATGAAAGTCGTTGTGGTGAAAGGCGTCTTATACTTCCCAATCAGGCGCAGTAGAGATTGGTACGGTATGAGATGCTATCGCAGGAGCAATTAGAAATAGGCTTTTGATGTTAGTGAGAGAAAAAAGCTTATTGTACTTCCGAAAACCTTCTGCAGAATTATGATGTGAAGTGCCTGCAGCAATAAGGAAAAGCTCAGCGACCGGCGAAGTCTATTGGAAGATGGATCAAGGGTCAATCCGGAAACACAATTGCTTCCTGCGTTCTTCTTCACTTTATTTTGCCCGCGCAAGATTGAACGTCCCGGTGTAGTAGGCGCTGGTAAAGAACCCAACGAACTCTTTGTCGTTTGCTCGCCCAATCCAATCGAAGACGCCGCCGTCTTTTGCGCTCAGGTCGGTGGTCCCCTTAAACATGACAACCTTGCCGATCTGCCGGCCTTCCATCTTGATCGTGTACTTGTAGGGACGTCCGCAATCGCCTTCAAAGACTGCCTGCCAGACATCGTCCTTGCGCTCGACTTTGGCGGTCAGGTCTTTGCAGATGCTTTTGGGCGGCGTGGTTCCTTGCGACGGACTGTAGGCTCCCCATGTTCCCGACCACGCACCAGCGATGTCCGGAACTGAGTCTTTGGCCTGCTGTGTTGCCTGCTGTGGTTGAGGGCTTGGCGTTTGGGCGAAGGCGATGCTGATGCCGACGGCGAACAGTACACAGAGAAGGGCAAACCGGTTGCGACAGAACATGAGCTTTTCTCCTTTTGGTCGGGGTTAGCGCACCAGAGCGTGTCTCGAATTCTTCTTACGGGAAGATGAGGCTCCGGGCGCGGTTGCGAAGAAACAGTTGTTTGGACGAAACGGCGGGCAGTATACGTTCGGCCTGAGCGCAGGCGCAATCAGTTCGTGGCGAACAGGGGGCGACAGTGAACTGCTGGCGGCATCGGGTTCGTTTTTGGGATGCGCTGATTCCGCAACTGAACACCATCATTCATCATTCTTGCCTGACTGGTTTGGGCAAGCCTCGCCTGCTCAGCATTTACATTTTGTTTCGCCCTGGCACGGCAGTTGGATAGTGGATTCACAAACCAGAAGTGTCGTTTCTACTTTGAATCACTCTACTTTGAATCACCAATCTTTTTAGGCATGGAGGGCGAATGGGAAGTCTGTTGAATGACCTGCGCTACGGCGTGCGAATGTTGCTGAAAAGACCTGGCTTTACGCTGATCGCAGTCCTCACATTGGCTTTAGGCATTGGCGCGAACACGGCGATTTTCAGCGTGATCAATGCAACGCTTTTCAGGCCGCTGCCGATCGCAGACGAAGACCGCGTAGTTGCCGTGCAGGAGTTCCGGCAGGATAAGACGGATAGCTTCGGCGCGTCTTACCCGGATTTTGCAGACTGGCGGTCGCAGAGCCGCTCGTTCTCTTCGATGGCAATCGTCGCGACGGATGAAGTGACGCTGAAAAGTGACGGCGAGCCGGTTCGTGCTGTAGGGGCGGTGGTTTCAGCAGACATCTTCAAGACGCTGGGCGTGGCCCCCTATCTCGGCCGGGCCTTCGCCACGGAGGAAGACCAGCCCGGAACCAGTGAAGGTCTGAGTCCGGTGATGCTGACCTATTCGGCGTGGCGGAACCGTTTCGGCGCTGATCAAAAGATCATTGGCCGCCAGGTGGTAATTGACGAAAAACCATATCAAGTCATCGGGATCACCCCGCCCAATCTTTTCCCTGTCCGGAAAGAACCGGTTGAATTCTGGATCACAGCGGCGGTCAACGGCAGTCCGAACCAGAAAGGTTCGGTCAACGGCAGCCGCGGCTACCGGCCCTACAGCGGCGCGGTCGCGCGGTTGCGGCCAGGCGTCAGCCTGCAACAGGCACAGGCCGAACTCGATACTATTCTCAGCGCAATCAAGCGCAACAATCCCGGCGTGAATGAAAAGCTGGCGGTGCGCGTCGTCGGGCTGCGCAGCCTGTTTATCGGCGACGTGCGCAGGATGCTGTGGATGCTGCTGGGCGTGGTTGGCGTCGTGTTGCTGATTGCCTGCGTCAATGTCGCGAATCTTTTGCTGGCGCGCGCGGGCGTACGGCAACGCGAAATGGCCATTCGCACGGCGCTGGGTGCTAACCGTTGGGACATTGTGCGGCAACTGCTGATTGAAAGTCTGTTGCTGTCTGGATTGGGAGGCGCAGCCGGCGTTTTGCTTTCGATGTGGCTGGTGGCGGGAATCGTGACGTTGCTGCCCGCGGACGTGCCGCGCTTGACCGGGCTTTCGCCGGACTGGCGTGTGTTGCTGTTCGCGTTCGGGGCGTCGGCGCTGGTCGGCATTTTATGCGGATTGCTGCCAGCGCTGACCGCGACGAAAGCCAATGTGTTTGACGCGATCAAAGACGGCGGGCGCGCCGGCGCAGGCGGCAAATTACGTGGCCGATTGCGCGGCGCGCTGGTCGCCGGCCAGGTTGCGCTGGCAATGACCCTGCTGGTCAGCGCGGGGCTGCTGGTCAACAGTCTGCTGCGATTGAATCGCGTCAATCCGGGCTACAACACGGACAACATGCTGACGGCGCAACTGGTGCTATCGGGCAAACGGTATGACGACGGCGAGACGAAACCGGAACGCATCAACGCCTTCCTGGATGCGCTGACCGAACGCGTCAAACATCTGCCGGGCGTGCGCGAAGTCAGTTATGCGCAATGCGTGCCGCTGACGGCGATGGATAACAACACGAACTTCAATGTGGTCGAACGGCCCAATGCGCCGGGCGAAACGACCGTGGCGCAATTGCGCTTTGTCGGCGCGGGTTATTTCGAAGCGCTGAACATTCCCGTCAACAGCGGGCGCGCATTTACGGCGCGCGACAATCCGCAATCGCCGAACGTCGCGCTGGTCAATGAAGCGTTTGTCCGCCTGCATCTGAATGGCGAATCTGTCATTGGCAAGCATTTGAAAATGGGCTGGGGCGGCGATGATCCGAAAGAAATCGTCGGCGTTGTCGGCGACGTGCGCCACCGTTCCTTGAGCGATGCGGCGCGACCTGAGATGTATGTCCCGCAGGCTCAATTCGCCAATGCAGGCGTTTCATTGATCGTGCGCAGCCAGATCAATCCGGAAACACTGGTCGCTGCAATCACCAAAGAAGTCCGCGCGCTGGACCCGGAAATGCCGCTGACCGCTGTCAAGACGATGGCCGCTTATCGTGATGAGGCATTGGCCGTGCCGCGCTTCAATACGTTTCTGCTGGGCATTTTTGCGCTGATGGCACTGGCGCTGACGCTGGTCGGGCTGTACGGCACGATGAGCTTCACTGTGACGCAGCGCACGCAGGAGATCGGCATTCGCATGGCGCTGGGGGCAAATGCTGCCGATGTCTTGCGAATGGTGATTCAGCAGGGAATGAAGACGGTGTTGGTGGGCGTGGCGATTGGGCTAATTGTTTCCATTGCAGTCACGCGCTTGATGGGAAATCTGTTGTATGGCGTCAGCGCCACTGATCCTGCCACTTACTTTGCGATTGGAGCGATGTTGACACTGGTGGCTTTGGCTGCTTGCTACCTGCCAGCGCGGCGCGCAACAAAAGTAGATCCGATGATTGCTCTTCGTTACGAATAGGCGACGTTATGCAAACACTTTGGCAAGACCTGCGCTACGGCGCGCGAATGCTGTTGAAAAGCCCCGGCTTCACATTAATCGCCATCATCACGCTGGCGCTGGGCATCGGCGCGAACACGGCAATTTTCAGCGTTATCAATGGCGTGCTGCTGCGACCGTTGCCGTACGACCAATCCGACAGGTTGGTGTTGATGAATGAGCGCAGCCGCCAAATGGATGGGATGTCCATTTCGTGGCCGAACTATCAGGATTGGCGCGCGCAGAATAAGTCTTTCGATGGCATGGCGGTGTTCAATCGCGGCAGCTACAACCTGACAGGCAACGGCGAACCGGAACAATTGCGCGCCGGGCAAGTGACAGCCAATCTGTTCGGCGTGCTGCGCGTCAAGCCAATGCAAGGGCGCGTGTTCACCGAAGAGGAAGATAAACAGGGCGGCCCGCCAGTCGTGCTGCTCAGCTACGGCGTATGGCAGCGGCGCTTCGATGGTGATGCGAGCATCGTCAATCGCACCATCTCGCTCAACGACAAAAGCTACACCGTGATTGGGATCATGCCTGCGGACTTCAAATTCCCCAGCCGCGTCGAAATTTGGGTTCCGGTCGGGCAGCTATCGGGCGAACCGGGATGGAAGCAACGCGGCAATCATCCGGGCTTGTACAGCGTGGCGCGATTGAAAGACGGCGTAACGCTGGATCAGGCCCGCGCGGAGATGGACAACATCGCCGCCCGATTGGAGCAGCAATACCGCGACAGCAACGAAGGCAATCGCGTGCGCATTATCCCGCTGCTGGAAAATTATGTTGGCGATGTGCGCGCACGGCTGTGGACGCTGCTGGGCGCGGTGGGCTTCGTGCTGTTGATCGCCTGCGCCAATGTCGCGAACCTGACGCTTGCGCGCGCAACCATGCGCCAGAAAGAAATGGCCGTGCGCGCAGCGTTAGGCGCGGGCCGCTGGCGCATTGTCCGTCAACTGCTGACCGAAAACGTGATGTTGGCCATGCTGGGCGGCGGCGGCGGACTGTTGCTGGCCGTGTGGGGCATTGATTTGATTCTGAAGATTAACCCGGACGGCATTCCGCGCGCGCAGGAAGTCGGTCTGGACAGCCGCGTTCTTCTATTCACGCTGCTGGTTTCAATCCTGACTGGCGTGGTCTTCGGCCTGATCCCGGCGTTGCAGACAAGCAAAGTGGATTTGCACGAAACCCTGAAAGAAGCAGGGCGCGGCAATAGCGGGCGCAGGCAATGGCTGCGCAGCAGTCTGGTCGTGACGGAAATCGCCGCGGCATTGATGCTGTTGGTCGGCGCGGGATTGCTGATTCGCAGCTTCTACCGGCTGCATCAGGTGAATCCCGGTTTTTCTTATGACCGTTTGCTGAGCCTCAACATCGCGCTGCCCGAACAAAAGTACAAACAACAACAGCAGCGAGATTTTTATGAGCGTTTGCTGGAAAACCTGCGCGCGGTGCCGGGCGTGCAATCCGCCGCCATCGCTTCGGGCCTGCCGTTGGGCAATAACGGATGGCAGACATCATTTACCGTGGAAGGCCGACCAATTCCTCCGCCCAGCGATACGCCAACGGTGGAAGCTTGTTTGATCAGCCCCGATTACTTCAAAACCATGGGCATTCCGCTGAAATCTGGCCGCGCTTTCAACGAGCAGGATAACCGCCAGCATTTGGTGGGCCGGGACTTGAGTGAATATACCGAAGAGCAGCGCCGTAGCATTGGTTTGAATGCGATCGTCATTGATGAAGACTTTGCCAAAAAGTACTGGCCGAACGAAGACCCAGTTGGCAAGCGTATTCGCGGAGGCACTGAGGCGCGTGCACCAATCATGACGGTCGTTGGTGTGGTCGGACGCGTGCGGATGGAAGATCTGAAAAGCGCGAGCGGCTTTGTTCAAGGCTACTTCGCATATGAACAGTTGCCGCTCAATGGAATGACGCTGGTGGTCAAAAGCACGCTTGATCCCAACGCGCTGATTGCTTCCGTCCGGCAACAGGTGCTGGCGCTTGATCCGAATCAGCCGATCTACAACATTCGCACGATGGAACAGATTCGCGATGAATCCATCAGCACTGAAAAGCTGAATCTGGTTCTGTGGAGCCTGTTCGCTTCGGTTGCGCTGGCATTGGCGCTGGTCGGCGTTTACGGCGTGATGAGTTATGCCGTCACGCAGCGCACGCACGAGATCGGCATCCGTGTGGCGCTGGGCGCGCAAACCGGCGACGTGTTGCGCCTGGTCATCGGGCAGGGAATGAAGCTGGCATTGATTGGCGTGTCGAGCGGATTGGTTGGCGCTTTTCTGCTGACACGGTTGATGGCCAACTGGCTGTTCGGAGTCAGCGCAACTGACCCGATGACATTTGCCGGAATCGCATTGCTGTTGATTGTGGTCGCACTGGTGGCCTGTTACATCCCAGCGCGGCGCGCGACGAAGGTGGATCCGATGGTGGCGCTTCGTTACGAATAGAAAGAAGGAAGACCATGCAAACTTTACTGCAAGACCTGCGCTACGGCGCGCGAATGTTATTCAAAAACCCTGGCTTCACATTGATCGCGGTGATCACGCTGGCACTGGGCATTGGGGCGAATGGCGTCATCTTTAGTCTGGTCAATGCGCTGCTGTTGCGCCCGTTGCCGGTGGACAAACCAGAAGAACTGGCGGCGGTGTATACCAGCGATTTCAGCAGCGGAGATTTTGGCGGATCGTCTTATCCCGATTTCGTGGATTTCCGCAGCCGCAATCAAAGCTTTTCGGGATTGGTCGCCTACCAGCCACAACCGCTTAGCCTCAATGTTGATGGAACGAACGAGCGCGCCTTCGGCGAAACCGTCAGCGGAAATTACTTTACCGTGCTGGGCCTGAAGCTCCCGCTGGGACGCGGCTTTTTGCCGGAAGAAGATCAGAAACCCGGAGCGGCGGCGGTCGCTGTCGTAAGTCACAAACTCTGGAAAACACGCTTTGACAGCGATACGGCAATGGTCGGGCGCAGCGTCAAACTCAATGGACATCCGTTCACCATTGTCGGGGTCGCGCCGAAAAATTACGGCGGATTATTGCGCGGCATCGCCGTGGATTGGTGGGTTCCCGCAATGATGATGGATCAGCTTGTTCCCGGCAGCCGGAAACTGACCCAGCGCGGCGATCGAGGAGTGTTCGTGATGGGTCGCTTAAAACCAGGCGTCACGGTCACGCAGGCTCAGGCCGATTTCAATCTCATCTCGGCACAGCTTTACAGGGAATGGCCGCAGCAGTGGGAAAATATTCGCCGCCAGTCACGCGCGATTTCATTGGTGCCGGAAAGCGAGGCGCGGGTGATGCCAGGTATGCGCACTCCACTGGTGATTTTCACGGCTCTGCTGATGACAGTGGTCGGATTGGTGTTGTTGATTGCCTGCGCCAATGTCGCCAATTTGCTGTTGGCTCGCGCAGCGGCCAGGCGCAAAGAAATCGCCATCCGGCTTTCATTGGGCGCGGGACGCGGTCGTTTGATTCGGCAATTGCTGACCGAAAGTGTGTTGCTGGCGTTGCTGGGAGGCGGTGCCGGATTGATGCTGGCCACGTGGGGCACAGATTTGTTGATGGCTTTCAAACCGCCCGCCCCAATTCCATTGGAAATCAATCTGCACGCCGATTGGCGCGTGTTCGGCTTTATGTTCGGCTTGTCTTTGCTGACCGGGATTGTGTTTGGGCTGGCGCCGGCGTTTTCTGCTTCGCGTCCCGATGTCGTTGTCGCGCTCAAAGACGACAGCGGCACAGGCAGCGGACGTGGGCGGTTGCGCGGCGCTCTGGTTGTCGTGCAAGTCGCGCTGTCACTGTTGCTGTTGATTTGCGCTGGTCTTTTTTTGCGCAGCCTGCGCAACGCCAGTTCGATTGATCCTGGCTTTGATGCGGACAATCTGCTGCTGGCGACAATGGATTTGGAACAACAGGGCTATGACGAAGCGCACGGAAAAACTTTCACCGCGCAATTGCTTGAGCGCACTCGTTCTTTGCCCGGCGTTGTCTCAGCAAGTTTGACGGATGAATTGCCGCTGGGCCTGGGCGGGTCGCGGCGCGGCATCACCATCGAAGGCTATACCGCACAACCAGGGGAAAGCACGGAAATCAATTCCGGCACAGTCGCGCCCGGGTATTTTGAAACGCTGCGGATTTCGTTGTTACAAGGCCGTGCCTTTGACGCCCAGGATCGCGCCGAAGCGCCCGGCGTTGTGTTGATCAACGAAGCTTTCGCGCATCGTTACTGGCCAGGACAGCCGCCGCTCGGCAAACGAATTCAAATGGGTTCCGTGCGCGAGGGAGTCAACGATGGACCTTCGCTGACCGTTGTCGGCGTCGTAAAAGACGGCAAATACACCTCGCTCGGCGAAGACGCGACGCCGTTTTTCTATATAAATATGGTGCAAAGTTACGTTTCTTCACCGACGCTGATTGTTCGCACCAGCGGCAATCCGACGGATTCGCTGTCGGCGATCCGCAACGAAGTGACTGCGCTGGATAAAAGCCTGGCTCTGTTCGATGTGAAGACGATGCGTCAGCATCTGGGCATCGCTCTTTTGCCCGCGCGCCTGGCCGGCAGTGTGTTAGGCATCTTCGGGTTGGTAGCTTTGATTTTAGCCGCCGCAGGCATTTATGGCGTGATGGCCTATGCCGTTGCTGGGCGCACACGCGAGATCGGCATTCGTATGGCGCTGGGCGCTGATACGTTTTCGGTCTTACGGTTGGTCGTGCAGCAGGGAATGACGCTGGTGTTGATCGGTCTGGCCATTGGATTGGCAGCGGCGTTCGCCTTAACTCATCTGCTGAAGAGTTTTCTGTTTGGCGTCAGCACGACCGATCCGCTGACGTTCAGTTTGATCGCGTTATTGCTGATGGCCATTGCCTTGCTGGCTTGCTGGATTCCGGCAAGGCGGGCGACGAAAGTTGATCCGATGATCGCGCTGAGGTGCGACTGATAAAAATCAGGAGAATTTATGCAGACCTTGTGGCAAGACCTGCGCTACGGCGCGCGAATGTTGATGAAGCAACCGGGGTTCACCTTGATTGCCGTGCTGACATTGGCGTTGGGCATCGGCGCGAACACGGCGATTTTCAGCGTCATCAATGCGCTGATTCTGAATCCGCCGCACATCGCCGAAGCGGATCGGGTGACCGCGATCTGGCGAACGGCCAAAGACAAACGCTCGGAAGGGTTTGTTTCCTACCTGGAATTGCAGGATTGGCGCGCACAGAATCGGAGCTTCGAAGCGATTGCGGCGTACAAGTCCAACGGCGTCATTCTGCTGAATGAAGAGCGGGCCGAAATCGTGCCCGCCATGCGTGTGACAGTCAATTTCCTATCTCTCCTCAAAGTCAACCTGCTGCGAGGCCGCGATTTCCAGGTGGAGGAAGAGAAGCGAGGCGCTGCGGGAGCCACCATCATCAGCTATCAATTCTGGCAAACACGCCTGGGTGGGAACGAAGCCGCGCTGGGGCAGCAACTGACGCTGAGCAGCAAGCCGTTTACCGTCATCGGCATCCTGCCGCCCGGTTTCGAGTTCCCGCTGATCGGAAAGGAAGTCGAACTCCTGACCACCATCGCGGGAGAAGGCGGAAACCTGGATCAGCGTGGCGCGCAGGTGTTGAAAGCGGTTGGACGGATGAAGCCGGGCGTGAGCTTCGCGCAGGCGCAGGCGGATTTGACCACCATCGCCACGAATTTGGAGCAGCAATATCCGCGAAGCAGCCGCAACATTACTGCTTACCTGGTGCCCGTGGGTGAACAGATTGTGGGGAGTGAGGTGCGCCGCGCTTTGTGGGTGCTGCTGGGCGCGGTGGGATTCCTGCTGCTGATCGCCTGCACGAACGTGACGAATCTGTTGCTGGTGCGGGCGAGCGTCCGGCAGAAGGAACTGGCCTTGCGCGTCGCCTTGGGCGCGGGAACGTGGCGGATTGCGCGCCATCTGCTGACCGAAAGTTTGCTACTCGCGTTGCTCTCTGGTGGAGCAGGATTGCTGATGTCGGTCTGGGGCTTGAGCGCGATCAAGTATTACGGCGCGGAGCAACTGCCGCGACTGGCGGAAGTGCAGATTAACTCGCGAGTGCTCCTCTTCACCTTGGCGGTGTCTGTGTTGACCGCGCTGCTGTTCAGTTTGCTTCCGGTGTTCAAAGCGGCACGCCCGGACATCAACGAAGTTTTGAAAGCCGGATCGAAGACCGCAACAAGCGGCGGCGCACTGCGCTGGTGGCGCGATTCGCTGGTGGTGGCGGAAGTCGCGCTGGGGTTGGTGCTGCTGGTCGGTGCGGGGTTGATGATGCGCAGCTTTGGGTCGCTGGTGAATGTGCCTCCGGGTTTTGACCCGAAGAATGTGCTGACGGGCCAGGTAAGTATGACCCGCAACGTTTATGAAAAACACGAAGAGCGATTGGGCTACGTCAATCAAACGCTCGACCGGCTGAAGGCCTTGCCCGGTGTCGAAAGCGCCGCCTTCGGTGCGCCGATGCCGTTCAGCGGCGACAATGTGGGCAGCGATTTCCGCATCGAGGGCCGTCCCCAACCCGAACCCGGCAAGGAGCCTACGGCCAACAACCGCAGCGTCACCGCCGAGTATTTTCAGGCGATCAGGATTCCATTGCGGAAAGGCCGCTACTTCACCGAACAAGATCAGCGCGGAGGCGTGGGCGTCGCCATCATCAACGAGACGCTTGCCAGTCGTTATTTCACGAACGAGGACCCAATCGGCAAATACATCACGAACATCGGCGCGAATCAGAATGATGGCGACCCGGAACGATGGGAAGTTGTTGGTGTTATTGGCGATGTACATCACAGCAGTCTGATCAAAGCGGCGACGCCGGAAATTTACCTGCCGTTCCAGCAGAACAGTTGGGGCTGGGGCAATTTCTTCGTGCGCACCTCGAATGACTCAGCGGCTTTAACCAAGAGCTTCACCGAAACCATCCGCTCCGGCGACAAGACAGTGCCGGTGACGAAGGTCCAGCCGCTGACGCAAGCGATTTCCGACACGGTGGCGCAGACGCGATTTTATACCCTGCTGTTTGCGCTGTTTGGCGCGACCGGATTGCTGCTGACACTGACGGGCATTTACGGTGTGATCTCGTACACCGTCGCTCAACAGACGCAGGAGATCGGCATTCGTATGGCGCTGGGAGCACAAGCCAGCGACGTATTGAAGCTGGTCATGGGGCAGGGCATGGTTTTGACTTTGGTCGGCATCGGGTTGGGGCTGATCGGGGCGCTGGGCGTGACGCGTCTGATGCAAACGTTGCTGTTCAATGTCAGTGCGACTGATCCGGTGACATTTACGGGTGTGGCGGCGGCGCTCGTCGCTGTGGCGCTTGTGGCCTGTTACGTTCCGGCACGGCGCGCGGCGAAGGTTGATCCGCTGGTCGCGCTCAGATACGAATAAGCAGCCGGGAAGAATTTTTGCAGGATTTTACAGACACGCTTTACTCCGAGGCGGGATGGAAGGTATAGCTGACCGTGTCATCTATACCTCAAGTTGTGCGTTCGTCTTTCCGCTTTGTGGCAGGCGTACTGCAAGCAGGCCGAACGGCGAACGCGGTTTCCACACGTATCTGAAAACCGGTCAGGAGAGTTCATGAAGAAGCAGCTTGTTTGGAGTTTATTCAGCGTATTGTTATTGGCGCTAGTGGCATTGGGAAGCTTTAGCGCTCATCAAGCCTCCAGCGCTGCCATTCAGGAGTCGCCAGAATATGGCCCCGCCAAAGGGACGCTGGTCATTGTCGGCGGCGGTTCGACCAACAACACTGGCATTATCGAAAAGTTCATTCAACTTGCCGGTGGCCCCGATGCCAGGTTCGTCATCGTGCCAACCGCTGGTGGCAACAAGACTCCGACAGGCGAGATCAAGGCCTACAAAGAAGAAGACGTGGTCGCCTCGTGGAAGAAGCGCGGATTGAAGAACGTCCGGATGCTGCATACGCACGATCCGAAAGTTGCGGACACCGAAGCGTTCGCCTCAATCTTGAGAGACGCCAACGCCGTCTGGTTTGACGGAGGTCGTCAGTGGAACATCGTGGATTCGTATATGAACACGTTGACCTACCGCGAATTTCACAAAGTGCTGGAACGCGGAGGCGTGATTGCCGGTTCATCGGCGGGCGCGACCATTCAGGGCGATTATCTGGTGCGCGGAGCCGTCGCAGGCCCGGACATAATGATGACGCCGGAAAAAGAGCACGAACACGGCTTCAACTTCCTGCGCAAATCGGCCATTGATCAGCACATCAACACGCGCTTGCGCTGGGACGATCTGATCCCGGTCATCAAGAAATATCCCAACCTGCTGGGCATAGGTCTGTCCGAAGGTACAGCCATCATCGTCAATCAAGATCGCTTTGAAGTGATGGGCGCTTGGAAAGTGGCGATTCACGACAACACGCATGTTTATCAGCCCTGGGAGAAACCCTATTACGTGCTGTCGGCGGGCGACGTGTACAACATGAAAACCCGCAAGATCGAAAAGTACGGCAACGGCGCGCAGCCCCGCCCGCAACCGGCGGCAGGCTCTGCCCCGGCGACAGGCTCTGCCCCGGCGGCAGGCTCTGCCCCGGCGGCAGGCTCTGAAAGACCACAAGCGAAGCCCTGACAATGTGCGCTCGCTCGTCACAATCGCGATAAAGAAAAGCCGCGAAGCTTCTTACTTTCCGTCAGTGGCGATTGTGCCAGAGAGGGAAGTCATATGAAGTTTCGCGGCGTTTCTCTTTTGCGAACGGTCGCTGCTTATTTGTCGAGTGAAGCCATTCGTGGAGCGAGGCGACCGGCTTCGTGGCAATTCAGGCAGGTAATGCTGGCGCTGGCAGCAGCCTTGGGGTCTGCTTTCCATTTCTTGGCCACAGATTCATACGGCGTATCGCGCATCACGGTCAGGATTTTGTCAACGTATTGCGTGGCTTCTTCGGCGCGACCCGTGCGTTGGGCCGATTGGGCCAGCCCGCCAAGCAGCTCCCCACGAATATGCACGGGCAACCTTTCGACGGCAGGCGCCTGCAGTTTCCACAGCAACTGATACGCATCGTAGGCTTGCGCCCAGGCGGCGGCGCGATTCTCTTTTGGCAGCCGGTCGGCAAAGACGACATAACTGCCGCCAATGACGGCTGCGGCTCCGGGGTTCTGCGGACCAACCTGGCGAGATTGAGAGAACAGATCAAGTGCCTGTTGGTACTTTTGCTGAAACTCCTCAGTGCGTTTGTTTTCGTAAGCGGACACCGCGCGATAAAGCGCCGCGCCACCTTTCCAGGCTAACAACTCGGATTTTGCGGCGGGGCGTTTTTCGAGCAGCACGTCAACGTTCTTTTCCCCTCGAGTAAGCCGCGCGATGTCGTCGGTCAAAAAGCCCGCGAAAATATCTTCGCGAACGAGGGTGTGAATTGAGAGCCGGGTGTCTGAGATCGGCGGTTCCGGCGATTGCGCGATAGCCACAACGACGAACGCCATTAAAAGAAAAACTCTGCTGATGCCAAGCATGGGATAGACCTCCTGTGTGATTGTTTTGGGAAGGGGAGAACGCAGGCCTGCTTATTCCTTTTTCCGTTGTACATCAACGGCGGCTTTCAACGCTTTACCATCAAGCTCCGCGTTGGCATTGCCCTTCAGATGCCCGTCTGCCAGCGTCAATTCGAACTTCAGCGTCGGCCCGTCAGCATTGACTTCAAACGTTACTTTGCTGCCTTCAATCTTGCCTTTCTGGATGTCCCATTGTTGGTCGGCACTCGGGCCGGCAGTGCCAGTCAAGGCTGTCCCTGTCTGTTTCAAAACCATGTAGGCCGTATCGTCCTTCGTTTCTCCATCCATCGTGATAAGGAAGCTTCCTGACCATTTGCCGGTCATGTCTTCTACGGCTTTGGATGTCGCTTGGGGCGCGGCCATCAGGGCAGAGGTGAGAAGGGCAACAAGGCCCAGAATGCTAACAAGTTTTTTCATGGTGATCTCCTTTGCGAACGACAGTTTGGATTTGGGTCGAACCGGCATACGAAGCGGCTGCCGGTTCGGTTCCCGCAGTATATTTTATTGCGACCATTTGCTGAATCCTTCTCAGGGTTGCCGTTGAAAGATTGGCGGCGGCGCGCTCTGACAGGCCAGCGATCATCCTTCTTCAAACAAGCGTGGCTGCCGGCATTTCGATGGATCAGCCAGCGCGTTGACGATCTGGCGATCCGCTTTGCCCATGCCGTACTGCGCCAACTCCGCCGCTGATGCCCAGACCAGATTCGTTCCGGTCGCGCTTTGTGGCACGCCTGCTATCAACTGACAGGCGAAAGCGCGCAGCGACAGATGAAAGTGCGTGAAGGTTTGTGCGGCGGAAGCCATCTCTTCTGCGACGCTGATTTCAATTCCCAGGCTTTGGCGCAGGCTGCGGCGCAGGCAATCCGTGTCGTTCTCTTCCGGTTCGCAATTGCCGCCGGGCAACATCCACAGGCCTCCCAGCAGGCCATCCGGCGGACGTTGCGCCAGCAAGATACGCCCTTCCGCATCACGAATTACTGCCGCCGCCGCGCGAATTGTCGGCAAAGGCGCTTTCTTCTTTTTGACCGGACGCAGGGCTTGCGTGTTGCGCGCAAACGCCAGGCAGAAACTTTGCACGGGACAATGATTGCAGTCAGGCCGACGTGGCACACAGACCGCGCGGCCCAAATCCATCAATGCCTGGTTGTAATCGCCGGGACGCTTTGATGGCAGCAGGCTTTCGGCCAAATCCCAAAGCTCCCGGTCAACGCGCGGCTGGCTGATTTCCTCAGCAAGGTCTGTCAAGCGTGACAGCACGCGAATGACGTTGCCATCCAGCACGGCAACTGCTTGATCAAACGCGATGCTGGCGATGGCTGCCGCCGTGTAGCGCCCGATGCCGGGCAGTTGCCGCAACGCTTCAGCGGAAGAGGGGAACCGGCCTTTCAATTCTCCCACGACTTGTTGCGCCAGCCGGTGCAGGTTGCGTGCGCGTGCGTAATAGCCCAACCCTTCCCAGGATTTCAGCACATCGTCGAGCGAGGCTGCGGCTAATGTTTTGATTGTTGGGAAGCGTTTGAGAAACCGTTTGTAATAACCTTCGACCGTTGCGATGCGCGTCTGTTGCAGCATGACTTCTGACAGCCAGATGCGATAGGGATCGCGGCTGCCGCGCCAGGGCATTCGCATTTCTCCGTCGTCGTACCAGTTCAGCAAAGCCGCCGCAAATGCCGGATTGGGCAGCGTCTCTTCGCTGCCAGGCACATCATTGAAGCTGTCAGAGTTGTTAATGGATGTGAGTATCAAGCCAGGATTATATCTGTCCGGCAAGCTGGTGGCTTGCCAAACAGTTCAATTTTCATGGTGCTGCCGTCGAGAGGGGCGACTGCTTAAGAATCCTGATCACGCCCCACCTGCACTTCTGCAACGATGAAAGTCTGTTGAGGGTTATCAACGCATCTGTTCGCGAATGCCGGCCCGTTGACAGAACGCGGCGGCTGAGGCTGAATCTGACGGCGAAATTTCGACTTCGGAAAAAACGCGAGGACAATGAAAAGTATCAAAAGAGGACAATGAAAAGTATCAAAAGAAGATCATTCATCGGGTTGGCGGCGGCGCTGCTGTTTTTATTGCTGATGGCATTCCCATTCGGCCCGCTGCTGCCGTGGTCGCCGGTCAAACCGGGCTACAGTTCTGCCAGCTATGCCCACGCCGATGTCTACTTCAATAAAAACGAGCCGGAGCCGGGCGATTATCAGCAGGTGGATCAAATGATGGCCGAGGCCGAAGCGTTTCACGGCTTGAAGTTTCACCATCGGGTGAAAGTAATTGCCTGCAAAAACTGGGGCGATTGCGCGCGCGCCTGGCCGTGGATGAACGTCAAACCGCTGGGCGGGGTGACGCTGGGGACGGGCGATGCGATCTATATCACGCCCAAACTGAAAGAGAAGAATTTCAGTGTCGCCGAATTTCTGCGCCACGAACTGTCGCACGCCGTCATCAGCCAGAACACGACAATTCGCAATTCACTGAAGCTGACCGATCAGGCCTGGTTTTCTGAAGGGATCGCAGTCTGGTTTGGAAACCAGACGTCTTATCTTTCGCAAGCGGAGTTTCTGGAAAAAGCCAGGAGTACAGACCTGACGAAATATATTGATCCGGCACGCATGGATCGAAGCGCGCCTGATTGGAACGCGCGGTTTGCCTATCCGGCGCAACGGTACTTTCTGGAATACCTGAAACAGACGCAGGGCGCGGATCGCTTTCAAGGTTTTCTGGGCAGATACATCCACGATCCCGACGCCTATCAAACGCTGTTCAAGGATACTTTTCAGCAATCACTGACCGATGCCGTGCGGCAGTTCGAGCAGGCAATCAAATCCGGCCAATGGCCGCTAAATCTGCAGTAGATTATTTGAAAAGAGCATGGAGTTCAGCCTTCAGGCTGTTGGCTTTCTTCAAGAATCGCTTATTCAAAGGCAGCAGGCTGAAGCCTGAACTCCATGCTTTTTCGGGAGAAGAGAATGATTCATCGTTTTACATTCACCTTGAGCTTGGTTTTGCTCTCTGTTTTCAGTGCTTCCGCGCAGACCAAGCGCGCGATGACGCCGGATGATGTGGTTGCGCTGAACCGCGCCAGCGATGCGCAAATCGCGATGGACAGTCGCCGCGTTGCCTTCGTCGTGACAAGCTGGGATCGCGAAAACGATCGGTACAATTCAGACATCTGGATGGTCAACGATGCACGCGAAACCGTCCGGCTGACCTCAAATCCGAAGCGCGACGATCACCCGCGCTGGGCGCCCGACCTGCGCCGCATCGCTTTTTTGTCGGAGCGCCCCTCGGATCGTAATGACGCGGGCGCGCAGATTTATCTGGTCAATGCACAAGGCGGCGAGCCTGCGCCGCTGACCGCGCACAAAGCGCCAGTGCTGGATTTTGAATGGTCGCCCGATGGACGCTACATCGCCTTCATCGCCGAAGAAGCCCGAGAGAAGCCGAAGACCAAGCCGCCCGTGGTCGTGGACGAAGATTACCGCTATGCGCAACTGTGGCTGGTCGAAGTCGCCACGCAGCAGGTCAGGCAAGTGACCAAAGGCAAACAACACATCGCCGGGTTTAACTGGGCCTGGAATGGGCAGCAGATTGTTTTCACTGCGCGCGCCACGCCGAAGCTGATGGACACGAATACGACGGAAGTTTTTGTTGCGCCTGTGGCCTGGCAATCGCCAACCGTAGACACGGCATCGCTCAAACCTCTGACGCAAGGCAACGGCGCTAAAGCTGAGCCGCGCTTTTCGCCCGATGGCCGTTGGATTTCTTATCTGGCGCATTCGGATGGGGACGCCAACGCCGGGCCGGATCGCATCCACCTGATTCCGGCATCAGGTGGCCCTGCGGGGACTATGCCGCCGCGCGTGCTGGCGAAAAAATTCGACGGATATATTCACAGTTATCGTTGGACCTTCGACAGCCAGCGATTCATCTTCAATGCCGGATTGAGCGTCAACGAACAGATTTACACGATGGCCATTGGGGACGAACAGCCCATCGCAATGACGCGCAGCGATGGCGTCAATCCCAGTTTTTCGATCACGCCCGATGGCATGAACATCGCCTTCGTTCACGAAAACCCGCGCATCCCTTCCGAAGTTGCGCTGCTGGCGGCGCGAATCATGGTTCCGGTCTTCCTGACGCAATTGAACCCACAAGCGCAGGAATTTGCGCTGGGCCAGGTGGACGCAATCAAATGGAAATCGAATGATGGGGCAGAGATCGAAGGCGTTCTGGTGTACCCGGTTGGCTATCAAACCGGCAAACGCTATCCACTGCTGACCTACATCCACGGTGGGCCGGAAGGGGCGTACACCAAAAGCTTCAACGCAAGCTGGAGTGGCTTTCCACAAGTTTATGCCGCCAACGGCTACGTGGTGTTTCTGCCCAACTTCCGCGGATCGTCCAATTACGGCGCGGCCTTTGCCCAATCGAACGCCAAACTGGTCGGCAAGGTAGATTACGAAGACATCCTGAGCGGCGTGGACGATCTGGTGAAACGCGGCATCGCGGATGAAAGCCGACTGGCCGTCGCCGGGTGGAGTTACGGCGGGTATATGAGCGGCTGGATCATTGGCCATACGAACCGCTTCAAATGCGCGGCATACGGCGCCGGATTGTCCAATGCCGTTTCGTACTGGGGCAATGCGGACATTGTTGCGCAACGTGAACGGTTACACGGCGGCACGCCCTGGGATGCTCGCAAAATGTTCGACGAACAGTCACCGCTCACTTACCTGACCAATGCCAAAACCCCGACGCTGATTTTTCACGGCGAAAAGGATGAGCGCGTGCCGCTGGGGCAGTCTCAAGAAAGCTATCGAACCCTGAAGCGATTGGGTGTGCCAACGCAGTTGGTGATCTATCCCGATCAAGGCCACGGCATCCTGGTGCCCAGCTACCAACTGGATAAAATGCGGCGCGAATTTGCCTGGATTGAAAAATACGTTGCTGGGCGCGCGACCGCAGCGCGGTAAAACTCTCCTGCGAAACGGAACTGGTCAGAGAATTGCTTTTGTCAGAAGGCGATGTGGCAAGGACGGTGTAAAGTTGTATGGGAGAGGATCAACTCGCCTTTGGGCTGAACAGTTTTGCGCGATTGTTGTAAGCCAGGGCGTCAGAATGTAAGTTGGCAACATTCCCAAACTGGGCGATCTTTTCATCGCACGGTTGTTGTTATTGGCAAATTTGCACCCCAAACGATTATCAAGCTTGATTCCTACACCCGATCGCCGTCTTAAGAGACAAAGCCTGGTGGAAGACTTCAGAAGTTTCGGCTCCCTGTTCTTATTTTCCTTTCCCACATTTTCCTGTCCGCTGGCCACTGCTCAGACAGGAAAATGTGGGAAAGGAAAATAAGCCCGGAAATGGGAGGAGGACTTCCGAAACTGTCCACTAGAGTATTCGTATCTCTTTCAAGTAAGTTGGTCGGCAAAATAAAACGGACATAGACAGGATTGACAGGATTTTTCAGGATAACTCAATCTCCAATAATGACAGGCTTCGCAGATAATCCTGAGCAATCTTGTTCATCCTGCTGTCTATGCCTGATTGTTTTTGCCGATGAACTTAATTACTTCAGACAGTAGCTACCCCAGGCTTACTAGGAGGCTGGAAACAATGGCTTTTATATCCTCACCGCGTATTCTTTGCGTGGAAGATAACCAGGATATTTCGGGATACATTCGTGAAATGATGAAGATCGCCGGATATCAGGCAATTGTTGCCGAAAACCTGATTGACGGATTACGGCAGGTTCGGGGCGGGCATTTTGACCTGATTTTGCTGGATTACAATCTGCCGGATGGCACGGGATTGGAACTCTGTAAACTGATCCGCGCGCTGGACAGGCAGACGCCCATCCTGTTCTATTCCAGCAACACCGAATTGGAGATTCGTCGCGCAGCGATGGAGGCAGGTGCGCAAGGGTACATCGGCAAAATGGAAGCTTTCGACATTCTGGAACAAACGATTACTAACCTGATCGAAAGCGGAGGGATGAAAGGTTCACTGGCTGCTTTCCCAGCCACTGAAGTTCCGGCGAGCATGTTTGCTCAACCGGACTTCGACCGATTTGTCGAACGGTACAACGCAGACTTCTGCTTTTTACTGATGCGGGCCAGCACGGGACAACACGACTGCTTATTAACTTCATTCCTGGTACTCAAAGATTTATACACGGCCATCAACAAACTTCATGAAGTCGGCAGATTTCAATTCCGCATACTCCCGTATCCAATCTCACTGCGTGCCAGCGAGGCGTTGTTGAAGGATCTTGGTTTCGATGAACAGGGCATAGACCGTATTGACAGCTTCTTGAAGTTCATCAAAGAGACGCAAGGCCGGGAACTTGAAGAGATTATTGACGAAGGGATTTTGATCCCCTGCCCGAAACGCAGCGACCTGGATCACCAGGCAGTATAATCGTCATTCGCTTCATAGATCGTGTAGTAACTTAATTCAGCGAAAT
>JBBQVH010000119.1:0-25514 GCA_038211695.1 Blastocatellia bacterium
GCCCATCAAGCAAAGCCGACAAGCCTGTCGCCGTTGTTGGACCGCCTGGAGAACTAATTAAATAGTCGGTGTAAAGGTCGAAATGTTCAGCATTCATCTGTCAAGTCTGCCTGAAAACCTTTCATCGCGTAACATCAGTTATTATTGTGCCATCCGTTCCGTCAGACAATCAGTATGCGGTCTTCAAACTGAGGATCGGAATGGCGATGATGCAGCCGGCAAAGAAGGCTCAAACGATTGTGTGAAGGAGCTTGATCACGCGAAGTGAAGCATCTGGTGTCATCGTTTCCTTTGTAGCCTCGCTCCTCATCTGTATTTCGAGTTTTATGCTACTTCCTGCATAGGCCGAATGTGAGGGCTAGGAAGCGGACGCCCCTCAGCTTGAAAATGACGAATTACATCTTCAACAACTTCGCATAGCTCACCATATAGCTTGACTGGATTATCTCCATGAATTCCAGTGATCAAATCAGGGCATTTCCCAATATAAGTTTGATCTTCTTCGCTCCACTCGACCCACTTATGATACTGATTACTCTTTTTCATTATTTTACCTCCTCTATTGCTTGTTTCACTTGTCTTTCTTGATAAGGTTTAGCGTCGTCACCGCTCTTTCCGCTGATGGTTACAGCACCGGCGTATCTAACATGGGTAAACTTACGATGTGATCCTTTACCACCTGGAATTTCATAAAATCCGGCTCTCTTTAGATCTTGGATAAGTTCTCTTATTTTACTTGCCATACTTATCGATATTTTCGTCGCGTGCTTCTGCGCCTAATATGAATTCTGCGGCAGTGAAGGTATCTAATAGTAGTCACCGGTGTCTGGTATCCGCTATCTGCTGGTGTCTGGTCCCAACCGCTCCTGATGCTGGCAGTCGCCGCCGCTTCTCACGATTGAGCAAACATCCCGAAGGATGAGGAGACATTGTTTCAGGGCTTCTTAATCCCGATAGGATCCCGATGGCAGAACATCGGGATGTGCCTTGCCATTTGCTCTGTCAGTCTCAAGCTACTTCGAGTTATTCTTGAGCTACCTTTGCTTGTTAGCAATCATAACAGCGACTCACGCAACTTCGTGTCGCACCTGAACGACAACGTTCACAGGGCGACATTCTTCGCTACCAAACCCATTGGCTACAGAAAGCCGCTCCAGTTGAATGAATGTTAGGTGGTGGTTAGTCTGGCATGTTGTTTACATAGTTCTTTGATTGTTGCTCTATTTCAATCCAATGGATTGTCAATTTTATTAAATTGATCAGATCATTAATGTCTTGCTGTACCCATTTTCTTAGATAGTGGGTTTCATCATTTCCTAACCATAACGCTCTTTTGGCGACAGCCTGAATACGAGTATCGGAAATATATTGAGTTACAACGTTCCCAGCGAAGAGGTTTTCGATATTGTTGTGCTTATCTGGAGTTGTTTGTGATTTTGCATAATCTTTTATCAAAAACTCGAATGCTTTACGATAGCCTGGTCCTGCGATTTGAACCAGATTACGCTCTTTGGCCTCATGTGCTTCTTTAAAGATTGAGATGAAATCAGGTGAAATATCGTGAATATACTGCGGGAATGATTCTTGGGTCAGATCAGGTGGCTCTATTTTTGACCAATTAAGATGGGCTGCTTGTGGCGTTACCGGAATGTCATACCATAACAAGACAAAACTGCGACATTCAGCAAAATTACATTGTGCTATAAGCTGTAATTCTTTCTTTGAATTATTGAAGGTTGTATTCAGTTTATTTAGAACAACGACTCTACCGCAGGCAGGGCAGGTGTCTGGGATATTGACTTGTGCGGCAGCACTATGGCTTTCACTGATTTTGTATCCTACTCGCAATTTCATAAATATTTGTTACCACATAACGTTGCGGTTCTGGCGCGGCCATAGGCCGTCGCCAGCAACCGCTTGTTAGGAATTCTCTTGCTTCTCAGTCCTAGATTCCTTGGGAACGTTCACATTGAACTTTTCGGTAAACTCATCGGTCATGGATTTGCCTTTTTCAAAATCACCGTCATCAAAGGCTTTGAAGGCTTTGGCCTTCAGTCTGTTTTCTGGAGTGAAAGCGTAAAGTGGCAGAGTGAGAAAGCCAAAAACATTGAGCATGACAATATAGACTGGAATGGCTGCAATCAGGGCAATTATCCAGTTCCATCTCCAAATCAAGAAAACAGCGTAGCCCGTTGCAGCTAAGATCAGCACGTTCCTCAAGATGTCGAGAAGGATGGTTGTTCCTGATTTCTCATGCTCCCATGCCATATAGTCTTTCTCCTAATTTCTAACATGAATTCTTAGCCTTAGAAGATGCCTAATACTACCTAGTGCCTCTTCAAGGCTAAGAATTGGGGTTGATGGTTTCGGGGCGTACGGTTTCCCAACTCAATCTGCCAGCAGCAACCCCCAAATTAAGGCTTGAAGAGGCACTAGTTGCGAATACTACCGGGGTTATTCTTTCGAGCCGGGGCGGCGCGGAGTATACGACCGGCATTCACGCTGAGGCAATCAAATTGCGTGAAAGTTTCCGCTGGCGGCTCTGCCGCGCTGATGTGCGGAAGCGGCGATGCCCTTCCGGGAGCAGTTTCGCTGTGTCTGCCAGTTCTTCGTCGCATAGCGACGGTTTGAACTTAGACCGGCGTTTTAACGCCGGTTGAGCGAGCAAGGAGTCCCCCGTCGCGTAGCGACGATTGAAAGCAGGGCCGAGCTCGCACAAGGAATTCAGCCGTCGCTCGCGCGACGCGGGGATTATTCGTTCCACGTTACCGGCGTTAAAACGCCGGCCTAAACTCAAACCGTCGCTACGCGACGAAGAGAGCCTTCACACGCTCGACGTTTTTTCTGCGCGCTTGCGGGTATTTGGTCGGGCCGCTACGCGACGAAGAGAGCCTTCGCACGCTCAACTATCAGTGAACGACGCCCTGTGGGGTTGCCCTTTGGCCAACTAGGGCGGCCCAATCGGGTCGCTGAAATCGTTTGTCCAATGCCAGTTTTTGATCTCCGGCAAGTCTTCAAAATGCTGTCGCGTATAAATCTGATGCTCGTACAGTTTCCGGTTGAAGACATCAATCAAGTCTGACGCTTGCGACCGCAACCGCGGGATGTATTTCAAGGCTTCAATCGCCAGATGGTAGCGGCTCATTTGATTGAGCACGACCATATCGAACGGCGTGGTGGTGGTTCCTTCATCCCGGAAACCGCGCACGTGGAAGCGCGCTTCGTTGGCGCGTCCGTGCACCATGCTGTGGATCGCCCACGTATAGCCGTGATAAGCAAAGATCACCGGCGCGGATTCCGTGAACAGTTCTTCAAAAGCCAGGTTGTCCATCCCGCTCGGATTCTCTTTCGGACTCATCAGCGTGCCCAGATTCACCACGTTGACCACGCGCACCTTGATCCCCGGCAGATGTTTTTGCAGCAGCCACGAAGCCGCGCAGGTTTCAATCGTCGGCACGTCGCCCGCGCAGGCCAGCACGACATCCGGCTCGCCTTCGTCGTTGCTGGCGAACTGCCAGGTGGACGCGCCGCGTGAGCAGTGCTGATTGGCTTCATCCATCGTCAGCCATTGAAGTTGAGAATCCTTTCCGCAGGTCACTACGTTGACGTAGTTGCGGCTGCGCAAACAGTGATCGAAAACGCTCAACAAACAATTGGCGTCCGGCGGATAGTAGATGCGAATCACGTCGCTCTTGCGCGCCAGCGCGTTGTCCACAAAGCCGGGTGCCTGGTGGCTGAAGCCGTTGTGGTCGTTGCGCCAGCAGTGGCTGCTAAGAAAAATGTTGAGCGAGGCGATGTCCCTGCGCCACGGCTGTTCCTGGCATTGATCCAGCCACTTGGCGTGCTGCGTGACCATTGAATCAACAATCTGGGCGAAGGCTTCGTAAGACGACCACAGCCCGTGCCGCCCGGTCAGCAGATAGCCTTCCAGCCAGCCTTCGCAGCAGTGTTCGCTGAGCACTTCGATGACGCGGCCAGTGGGGCTGAGGTGGTCATCAATCGAGACGGTCTCTTCGACACTGCACCGCGTAGTGGCTTCGAAGACGGCGTTGAGCCGATTGGAATTCGTTTCGTCGGGACAGAACAAGCGGAAGTTCGTCGGGTTGAGTTTGATGATGTCGCGGAAGAATTCGCCAAGTTTGCGCGGCGCTTCGGCGACGACATGACCGGGGCCGGGGACTTCCAGCGTGTAATCGGTAAAGTCAGGCAGATTGAGCGCCGCCAGCAAGCGCCCGCCATTGACGTGCGGATTCGCGCCCATCCGGCGGCTTCCTTCCGGCACAAGCTCTGCCAAGTCCGGTATCAACTGACCGCCGCCGCCGAATACACGCTCCGGCTCGTAGCTCTTCATCCACGCTTCCAGTATCTGCAAATGCTCGGGATTTTCACGAACCGAAGACAGCGGCACTTGATGCGCGCGGAAGGTGCCTTCGATGGGAATGCCGTCTACCACTTTCGGCCCGGTCCAGCCTTTGGGCGTGCGCAGGATGATCATCGGCCATTTGGGACGTCGGCTGAATCCGTTCTGTCGCGCGTCGTCCTGAATCGCACGAATCTCGGCGTAGCATTGATCGAGCGTGGCGGCAAACTCCTGGTGCAAAGTTGCGGGATCGTTCCCTTCGACGAAGTGCGGTTGATAACCGCGCCCCTGATAAAGCAGCGACAACTCTTCATCGCTGGTGCGCGCTTCGACGGTGGGGCCAGCGATCTTGTAGCCGTTCAGATGCAGGATGGGGAGCACTGCGCCGTCGCGCACGGGGTTCAGAAACTTGTTGCCCTTCCAACTTCCTTCCAGCGGGCAGGTCTCGGCCTCGCCGTCGCCGACGACGCAGGCGACGATCAGATCGGGATTGTCGAACGCCGCGCCGAACGCATGCAGCAGCGCATACCCCAGTTCGCCGCCTTCGTGAATGGAGTTGGGCACGTGCGGGCCGCAGTGGCTGGGAACGCCGCCCGGCGTTGAAAACTGCCGGAAGAAAAGCCGCATCCCGTCGGTGTCCGATGTGATTTCGGAATGGACTTCGGAATAGGTTCCTTCCAGATAAGCTTGTGCATTGAGCGCGGGGCCACCGTGGCCGGGGCCGGCAATGTAAATGACGTTGGCGTCATGGTCTTTGATCAGCCGGTTCAGATGCACGTAAATGAAGCTCAAGCCGGGCGAGGTGCCCCAATGGCCGAGCAAACGCGGTTTGATGTGCTCAGGCGTCAGCGGTTCTCGCAGCAGCGGGTTTTCGCGCAAGTAGATTTGGCCGATCGTCAGATAGTTTGCGGCCTGCCAGTAACGCTGCATTCGATTGAGCAGTTCAGGCGCAAGCGGCCCTTTTGCTGGCTCTTTCTGCTCCGCTGTTGCAATTCCGCTTAACACCACCGCAGTCGAAAGTTTTTTATTGAAATCAAACATTCAGCACTCCTCCTTGTCGCGCCCTTATCCCACGCAGCCTTGCCGCGATGAGGGGCGAGAGCCACAGCACGATCATTCCGAGCGAGAGATAGCCCCCGCGTCTGATGTCGTAGTCCTCAATCATTCGTTCCCATGAATAGCCCAGCGCAAGCAGCCCCACGCTGAATTCAAAGGCCAGCGTGAGCACTACCCACATCAACCCCACCAGCAACAACGCCCTTGTGGTATCGGCCCGAATCCAGCGGATGAACGCATAAGCAACTCCAAGGATAATCAGCATTCCCGTAAACAGACAAAACTGCCGGGCGCGCAAATCGCCGACATAGGGCTTCAGCAAAAGCTCGCGCAGCGTGCCGTGAATGGATTCGGCGACGATCAAAACGAACCAAACCGCCAGTGCTCTGAAAAAGATCGCTTTCATTGTCTGTTCCTCTCGTGCTGCTCATCACGCGCTGGCCGCGCCCGATCAGCCTGGATGGTCCTGGGTGACCTTGATTGTGTGTCTGGCGATCATCAGGTCTTCATTGGTTTTGATCACGCGGACTTTAACCCGGCTGTCATCGCCGGAGATCACTGGCGCAGCGGCTTGATTGCGCGCCGCGTCCATCTTGATCCCCAAAAACTCTAAACCGGCGCAGATGCGTTCGCGGATTGCAGCGGCGTGCTCTCCGATCCCGCCGGTGAAAACGAGTATCTCTACCCCGCCGAGCGCCGCCGCGTATGCCCCCAGGTATTTTTTCGCGCGGTAACAGAACAGGTCAATCGCTTCGGCAGCGTGCGAATCAGTCGCTTCTCGTTCCAGCAGGTCGCGCATGTCCGCGCTGATGCCTGAAACGCCCAGCAACCCCGCCTGCTTATTAATCAGCGTCTTGACCGCTTCAATCGTCATCTTTTTCTCTTCAATCAGGTAAAGCAGAAGGCCGGGATCAAGGTCGCCCGCGCGCGTGCCCATCACCAACCCTTCGGCTGGCGTAAAGCCCATGGACGTATCAATGCTCCGGCCACCACGGATCGCGGCCAGGCTCGCGCCGTTGCCCAGATGAGCAACAATCACGCGGCCATCCGCCGCAGCACCGTCCAGAGCGCGCAACTGCTCCGTGATGTATTCATAGGAAAGACCATGAAAGCCGAGGCGATAAATGCCTTTGTCATAAAAATGACGGGGCAGCGCATACATTCGCGCCACCGTTGGCATCTGGCGGTGAAAGGCTGTGTCGAAGCAGGCGATTTGTGGCAAGGCAGGAAAGCGGCGTTCAACAAACTCGATCCCGTTGATCGCCTGCGACAAGTGATCCGGATCGAGCGGCATCAACTCTTGCAACGCTGCAAGTAACTCCGGCGTGATCTTCTGCGGCTGACGATAACGATGCCCGCCATGCACAATCCTATGCCCAACCGCATCCAGTCGCTGGCCGGCATCGTGCTGCGCCAGCCAGTCAAACACTGCCCGGAGCGCGGCATTGTGGTCGGGCAAGTCGTGCTGCCGGTCGAGCAAAATCGCGCCGCCGACAGCGGTGATCCGTATGCGGCTGCCCCTCTGGCTGCCCCTCTGGCTTCCCTTCTGGCTACTATGGATGCCGATCCGGCTCGCCTCCGCTGACAGCATCAGCGACTCTTGCTCCCCCATTTCATACAGCGCCGCTTTCAGGCTGGATGAGCCGCTGTTGATCGTCAACACGCGCTGGTTAGTTGCGCCCATATCAGTGAATGACGCCCTACGAGGTGGAAGAACGATTCTGACGAGTGGCAAGCACTCCAATCAATGCGCCCAAGCCGATCCCGATGCCAAGCGTAATGCCAACCACGCGAAACGGATGCTGTTTAAGCTGATGTTCAGCGTCATCAATCATATCTTCGGCAGCGTAGCGGCTGCGTTTGACGACGCGCTTTGCCGTAGCGACTCCGTCTTCGACGGCATTGGTGACAGTCTCTTTCACCGCATCTTTCATCTTTGTGGCCTGGACACCCGCCTGCGCGGCGATGGTTTCGGCTCCGGTGCGAATGGTTTCCTTCAATGATTCAGCTTGCATGATTTTCTCCTCTTTCAATGTTGCGGCATTTTTAGCGTAGAGATAGACCTGTGTGTCTGCCCCAGATTCGGTTTGCGCTTAACCACCGGGACAAACACTAAAGCCTGCCCCGGATTCGGTGTGCGCTCAAACAACCGAGGGCAAACACAAAGGCCTGCCCCAGATTCGTTGTGCGTCCAACCACTGGGTCAGACACACAGGTCTACCTCTACGCTGGATAACGCCGGATTATTTTTGCGTGAGGGTTTAATGAAGATCGGCGCAGCGCTGGCGAATGATCGCGCGCGCGTATCACCTCACTTTTCTTCAAACTCCCCTTCGTGCTTCATTCGTTCGTCAAAGCCTTCAGATGAAGCCGGGTCGAGTTCCCAGCGATGTTCATCCCTGGCCTCTACTTTCTCGGTCGTATGCAGCGGCTCGCCGTCTTCATAGTTCAGCCCCATGGCTTTACCCAATTCTTCCACGACGCTTTGATCAGGAGTCGGGTTTCCGCCGCCGACAGACTCTTCGCCCACATCCGCATCTTCCCAGGCTGCGTCAACGTCACCGCCCGATAATGCAGGCGAAGTCGAGTGATGCTCGCGCAACTTTTCAATTAACGGCCCTGCCAAACCGAGTTGAGCAGCTTCATCAAATTCGTTTCGCACCTCTTCGCTTGGCTCAAATTTCTCGCTTTCAACTCTGCCCATATCAATCAACGGTTTTTTCTTTTTCCTGGCCATGGATCGTTTATCTCCTTTTTAGAAAGTGCTGCCGGACTTTGGCTGCAATCTGCGGATCAGTCATCTTGTCAACTGTTTCAATCCCAACGATGCGCTTACTCAGTCCCTTCTTCTCAAGATGTTTTTCAAACTCGATCTTGGCCTCGCCAGGTCCAAATATCAGAATAGATTCCGCGTCGCCAATAGACGCGATCACCTCGTCATAGTATTTGCTGAGATGGCCCGCGTATCTTCTGTCTTGCTGATCTTCTGCCGGTCCATCCGGAGCCTGGCCAGGCGAACCACCAGAAAATCGGACGTGTTTCTCAACGTTTGACTCGATATGTCGTACTTCTTCCCCTTCACCTGCGATCGTCACAATCACAGCCTGCCGATGGTCAATCCACAAACCTATTCCACTTTTCATGAATTTCTCCTTTCAGTGTGCCCGCCTTCGTTCTCCCACCTTTCGGTAGCCATTTCTTCATCACTCATTTCACTGGCGTACGCTTTCATCATTGCTACTTACTTTCGCTCGTCTGCGTTTTCGGGCTGCGCACAATCTCGACCGAACACTTGGCATGCAAAGCGACCGCCTGCGAGACCGAACCGAGTAGGAAACGTTCGAGCACGCCGTGGCCGTGTGAGCCGACAACAATCAAATCAGCGCCGAACGCTTCGGCTTCTTCGAGGATGACTACCTTTGGCGAGCCGGAGAGGACTTTCGTCGTGACGCTGAGTTCGCGGCTCTTCTCATCTGCCCGGAGATTGGCTGCCGCTTTTTCGACTGCCTTACGCGCGCCTTCGCGTGAAGCACTCTCCATCACATCATAGAGTTGCATATCAACACCGCCTCCCGCATAGGTTATCGGGAAATTGGGCGGTTCGACCACCGAAATAACTCGCACCTCGCTATCTGCCGGAACATCCCTGCGGGCGATTTCATCAACCACCGCTTCGCTATGTTCAGAGCCATCTATCGCTACAAGTATTCTCATCGCGTCTCCTTGGTAAGTGATCGCATCCCGCGGAAGGATCGTTTGAGTGTTTGGTAAAACTCTCTGATGATCGGCCAGTTCGGAAGAGAGTGCTGTCCAATACTGCACAATGTTGGAAAGAAAAGAGGCGGGTGTGCTCCCCTGTTTACCTCAATCGTGATGGACGCCGGTGGATACGCTCTCGCCGCCCCATCAAACGACGCTTGACGAGTTCAACCAACAGCAAGTAGGTAATTACCGTTCCACCCAGAAATAGGAAAAACATGGCTGGCAGCGGCGTGAAGCCGAACACCTGAGCCAACGGAGAAAACGGCAACACGATCCCAACCACTACGATCAGCACCGTGGTGATCGCCAGCGGCAGGCTGGGGCGGCTGCGGAACGGATTGCCGGCGGTGCGAATGACAAAGAGCACAAGCGTTTGTGTCGCGAGCGATTCGACAAACCAGCCGGTGTGAAACAACGATTCGGAAGCGTGAAAGATTTTCAGCAGCGCGTAGAAGGTCAGGAAATCATAGATCGAACTGATCGGGCCGATGTAGAGCATAAAGTCCCGGATCATTTTGATATCCCAGCGTCGCGGTTTGTCTATGTAAGTTGCATCCACGTTGTCGGTGGGAATCGTGATCTGGGCCAGATCATAGAGAAAATTGTTGAGCAGAATCTGAGTCGGCAGCATCGGCAGAAATGGCAGGAACATCGCTGCAGCGGCCATGCTGAACATATTGCCGAAGTTGGAACTGGTACCCATCAACAGATACTTCATGACATTGCCGAAGGCTTTGCGCCCTTCGATGATGCCCTGATGCAGCACGCGCAGACTGCGTTCCAGCAGAATAATATCGGCGGCCTCTTTGGCGACATCAACCGCAGAAGAGACCGAGATGCCGACATCAGCCGTGTGCAGCGAAGGCGCGTCATTGATCCCGTCGCCGAGATAACCCACCACATGGCCGCGCCCTTTGAGCGCCAGAATAATGCGGTGTTTCTGCACCGGCGAGACGCGGGCGAAAACAATCGTCTTCTCTGCCACAGCCGCCAGCGCTGAATCGCTCAAGCGGTCGAGTTCGTCTCCGAGCACGATGTGTTTGGCATCCAACCCGACTTGCGTACAGATATGCTGGGCGACCAGTTCACTGTCACCGGTCAGAATCTTCACGCGCACGCCATCGCGGCGCAATGCTTCGAGCGATTCAGCCGCATCTGCCAGCGGCGGATCAGAGAAGGCGAGAAAGCCCGCCAGCACCAATTCCTTTTCATCAGCCAGGCGATAGGCCGCTTGTTGCGGGACAGAGCGGAAAGCAACCGCCAGCACGCGATACCCTGTCGAACTCAAGCCATCATAGATTGCCTGACACTTGGCGCGCGCATCATTGTCCAATGGATGCGTCTGTCCATTCACTTCGTAGTAGGAACAACAAGGCAGGACGCTTTCCGGCGCACCCTTGGTGATCAACAGAATTTCGCCCTTGGCTTCCGTGACGACCGAGAGCCGCCGCCGTTCGAAGTCGAAAGGGATTTCATCCAGCTTGCGATATGCGCTGATGTCCAGCGGGTCGTGCTGAAGAATGGCAACGTTGATCGGATTCTTGACGCCGGATTCGTAAGTGGCGTTGAGATAGCCGAGTAACAGCGCGTGTTCTGACGGATTGCCGAGCGCATCCAGATGCTGACTGAGCGTCATCTCGCCGCTGGTCAGCGTGCCGGTCTTGTCGCTACACAGCACATCCATGCTGCCGAAGTTTTGAATCGCCTCCAGATGTTTGACGATGACCTTTTGCCGCGCCATGTGCAGCGCGCCTCGCCCGAGCGTGACCGTCGTGATCATCGGCAAAAATTCCGGCGTCAATCCCACCGCCAGCGCCAGCGCGAAGAGAATTGATTCGAGCGGATTGTGCCGCAGCACGATGCTCACCAGCAGCACAAAGAAGACCAAAAAAACGATGGTCTTCATAATCAGATAACCGAACTGTTTGGTGCCTCGTTCAAATTCGGTCTCTGGCGGTTTGGATGCAAGGCGCGCGGCAATATCGCCAAAGGCCGTTGCCGGGCCAGTCGCCGTGACCAGCGCGGTCGCTGTTCCGCTGACCACCGAAGTGCCCAGAAAGACCGCGTGGCGATCATTGGCAGCGTTCTCTGACGCAACTACGATTACCGCGCCTTTTTCCGCCGCTTCTTTTTCGACGGGCAGCGATTCTCCCGTCAGTGCGGCTTGATTGACGTGCAGGTCTTTCGTTTGCAGCAGTCGCGCATCGGCAGGTACCAGGTCTCCGGCGGAAAGGCTGATGACATCATCAGGCACCACTTCGCGCCAGGGCAGATCGCTCCATTTACCGTCCCTCAGCAGCTTCGCCGTCGGCGCGACCTGACCACGCAATCTTTCAGCGGCGCGTTGCGAATGCCAGGTCTGAAAGAAGTTGATGACGATGCTGACCACCACCATCAACGCGATGATCGAGGCGTTGACGACCTCTCCAACAAAGGCTGAGACAGCGCTGGCGATCAGCAGGATGATCACCAATGGATTCGCAAAGAGGAGCAGAACCTGGATCAAGCCCGCTGCGCGCTTTGCAGGGGCCTGCTCATTGGGACCGACTTTGGCCAGTCTCTCTTTCGCTTCCTGGCTGGTCAGACCGCGCTCACCTTTGTCAGGCTGCTCAGGCTGTTTGGATAATGCCTCTGTTGGGGCTTCCTGCATACAAGTCTCCGGGAAACTATAAACAGGTGAGCAAAAGTTTTTCCGGCATTACAGATTCATCCAGCATAATCCTACCGAGTTGTTGATGATTCCATCTGCCTGAAATATTTTTGCTCACCTGCTTGAGTTACTGCATCGCCGCTTGTCAGAACTTCAGCCTCAGCGTTGTCCGTAGAGTTTTAATCCCGGTTTACGTGATCCCCAATTTCCCTTGCCATACCAAATCTCGACACTTTTGATCCTGCGCTGGTCGCCAGGCAGGTCAATGGCTCGCGTCTTACCGCCAGCGGAGATTTGATCGCGCACTTCGACCTCGGTGTCACCACCGTTTTCGAAGTGGACAAGCACTTTTTGAAATTCAATGGAGGCATTTTGAACTCGCAACTGAATCGCCCGGAATCCTCCATTCGCATTCACGCGGATGTTATCGTGATCCCTTGCTCCATCCACGTGCGACTCGCCTAAATACTCCCAGCGGCCGCCACCTCGATTATTCCGCTGAGCGTTTACAACCAGACTAAAACTGAACAGCAATGCTAACAACAGGCTGATCATACGAAGCGATTTATTGAACGTCATGTTATCTCCTTATACAGATGGGTTATCTGTGATCTGCAAATAGTTATTTTCTCTTATCGGTGATAAGCAGAGAGTGAACTCCGCTCTGCTTGCCCAATTAAGGTAAGCCCATTAGCGAAGGGGCGCTGTTCAATAAAAGACAATCATCGGAGTGAAGCTTGCTAATGGTGAAGATGGTCGGCAACTGTCTCATATTGAACAGCGCCCCTTCGCTAATGGGCATATGCTGAATATGGATTGAGTTCATGGATGAAGTTTAAGGTGCATCGCTTCGAGCCCAGATAAATATTGGGTGAGAGCGACTGCATGATTTGAGGAGCATATATGAAAGATAAAATCTTGAACCGAATGAGAGTGGCGGCTGTAATCGGCGCGGTGTCGTTTGTGGGAATGAATATATCGGCCAACGCCCAGCAACAACCGCCAGACCAGCAAGATCAGAAAAAGCAAGAGGATCAGAAAAAGAAGGAAGAAGAAGCAAAACAAAAACGGAAACAGCCGCCGCAGCGAGAGCCGCCGCCGCAGCGAGAGCAACAACAACAGCGAGAACAACAACAGCAACAGCAACAGCAACAACAGCAACAACAGCGACCACAGCGAGAGCAGCAGCAACAGCGAGATCAGCAGCAGCAGCAAAACCAGCGACAGCGCGAGCAGCAACAACCGCAGCAAGGGCATCTCCCGCAAGAGCGTCAGCAGCAGCTCATTCAGCAGCAGCAGCAGCGGCTGACACAATACCGTCAACATCTGGATCACCAGCAGCAAGTCGCCCGACAGCAAACGGCCCGGCTACAGCAGGAAAATCGCATGGCGCAGTATCGTTATCAGCAACAGTACCAACAGCGCCTGCGTCAGCAGCAAATCCGCATCCGGAATGATCGTTATCACAACTACAATAACGATCCGTACTTCTATACGGCCCCAAGTTATCGTTACAATCGTGGCGGCAGCTACTACGAGACGAATCAATATGGTGTGAACTTGCTCCGGCAGAGTGTCAATAACGGCTATGCTGAGGGCTTCCGCGCCGGACAGGCAGATCGGCAGGATCGCTGGGCTTCCAGCTACCAGGATTCCTATGCCTATCAGGACGCGAACTACGGCTATAGTGGCTATTACGTGGACCAGGACGACTACAACTACTACTTCCGTGAAGGCTTCCGTCGCGGCTATGAAGATGGCTACGGCAGCCGCTATCAATATGGCCGTTATTCTAATGGCAGGTATAGCATCCTGGGCACGCTCTTGTCGCAGATCCTTGGCTTGCAGCCGCTCCGCTAACGACTGAAACGAATGTCCTTGTAACAAGCGTCCGGCTCCATTGATTCGTCTCAATCAATGGAGCCGGACGCTTGTTATTTTGGCAGGTCGTACCCTGTCTTGGTTAGGGGGCAGTTTCCAAACCAGGCTTTTAGAGGTTCAGTCCGGGTTACACAAGTATTTCTTCAATCGGGCGGCGCAGAGAACGTGGCATCACATCCGCATAGCCGAAGCGCACCAACAATTGCGGCAGAGACGCGTTCAGCCCTATCGCACGCTGGAATTGCGAGCGGAGTTTGGCAACTTCAATCGGCTGGTTCAGAAAAGCTGATTTAATATTCAACGAGGTCATCTTCAGCGCCAGGCGCTCATAAACCTGCCCCGTGCGTACCCAGGCGGTCTTATCATCCGATTCCGAAGCAACCACAACCGCGCCGGGAGAACTGCGTAATTTCCTGGCATCTGCGTTAGTCTGTTTTTGCGGCTTGGCGCCAGCCACAAACATCTTTCCAAGCCAACGCGGCACTTGCGGATTCCCCGTACTGCGCGAGTATAGGCCGTCGAGCGAAGCCAAGGCTTCCTTCTTGTTGAAGCGCAGCCAGGTAATTAACTCATCAACAAATGCCTGATCAGCGAACTGGCTCAGGTTGCCTTGATTCACATACTCCAGCACAGTCTCTCGCTCGGCAGGATTGGTGACGAAATGCAGCGCTACGCCTGGCTCCAGCGGCAAAGCCTGCACTTGGTCAAGGTCGGCAGTCTTAACCTGTTGGCCGTCATATTCTGAACGGGTGTTCTGGCGCAACGGGATCGCATCGAACAGTGGACTGCCCTGCGGGGTATCCGCCGCCAAACGAACATGAATGAAATCCGCTGCATCAGGATAGGTTACTTCGGGTGCGTATCCAGCAGTGCGGGCGGCCACTATCAAGTTTTCCAGCGCGCAGCCCAGGCTTATCCATAGTTCACGGTTACCGGGGTCAACGGCTGGCAAACGGCGCGCATAGTCCGGGTGGATTTCGATGGCATTTTCTTTGATGGCAAACTTCCACGGCTGGGTGTTGTGCCCGCTCGCGGCCAGCGTGGCATAACGGACGAGTTCCCGCATTTGTGCTGACCCGGTTGCGTCCTTTTCAAAATGTCGCCGAGCTTGGGCGGCCTGTTGGTCATAATTCAGCCACGGCGCATACTCGAAAAGAGCATACCCACCTGTTACGGTGACACCAGCCGCAGCCAGAAGCTTTATCCAGTTACGACGGCTCAGGATTGGACGTGATTGTGTTTTGTTCATGGCTCAACTCCTCGTGTAGAAAGAAACGGCGATAACCATTTTCTTAAACAGCCATTCCGAATAACGTGCCCACCACCGCAGTAAGTCCCATCGCAAGCGCTCCCCAAAACGTAACTCGAATGGCCGACTTCAAAATTGGCGCTCCGCCAGCCCGAGCCGCCAACACACCCAGCGCCGCAAGAAAGAAAAGTGACACCACGGTCACAATGATCGCTAATCTGGACGCCGGTGCGACAAGCACAGTGAGAAGCGGCATCGCTGCGCCAACTGCAAACGAACCCGCCGATGCGAAAGCCGCCTGAACCGGTCGCGCACTCAAACTCTCGGAGATACCAAGCTCATCTCGAGCATGCGCTCCCAAGGCATCATGAGCCATCAGTTGCTCAGCAACTTGTTTCGCCAACGACGGTGCCAGACCGCGTGCAACGTAGATTGATGCAAGCTCCTTTTTCTCAAATTCTTTGTCGGTTTCAAGCTCTTTGCGCTCTCGATTGAGGTCTGCATTCTCAGTATCGGCTTGTGAACTGACCGATACGTATTCACCCGCCGCCATGGACATGGCTCCTGCGACCAAGCCCGCAACTCCGGCAACTAAGACTTCGCTGCCGGAGGCGTGAGCAGCCGCAACACCAACGATCAGGCTTGCGGTTGATACGATGCCATCGTTTGCACCCAACACCGCCGCGCGCAGCCAGCCAACGCGTTCGGTACGATGTCGTTCTTTATGACTTCTTGGCATGGTTTTTTGTCCTTCTTTTGAAGTGTCCAATTCGGTTGGGCGTCCCCTGAATTAGATCGCTGCTCAGCCCAGCCAGCCAGCACAGCGGGCAAGGGTAAACAACGCTCCGCCCAGTAATAGTAGCCCGAAGATCAGCTTGTTATATCGGGCGATCCACATAGGAAGGTAAATATCGAAGTTGTCAGTGCGCTCGCTGGTGTACCTTGCCGCCACTCCGGTTAACGGGCAGCGCATTCGGTTCACGACAAGGATCAATACTTCGATCAGCACAACGCCAATGAGCACGATGGCTTGGTTGCAGCGGCGTATAAAACTTAGGATCGGAATGGCGATGATGCAACCAGCAAAGAAAGCCCAAACGATTGTGTGAAGGAGCTTGATAATGCGAAGTGAAGCATCTGGTGTCATCGTTCTCTTTGTAACCTCGCTCCTCAACTGCACAACTCACAGCGAGAAGATCGGTGCTTTGGGCAGCCACCTAACCAAACGTTAGGCTGAATTAGCGGCAAACCGATGAGGCATACCTATACCGAGCTAATGTCTTTGCCCCCCATAAGAACGTTACGATTACAGCCGTGATCGCAATGATCGAATAGCCAACAGCCCCGTCAGCCAGTTCGTAAGATGAACGACCACCAGGAAAGACACTCCTACCGGTATTCCCGATGGCATGAAAGACGATGATCCCAAATACGCTCTTTCCCGTGTTGTTGTAAAGCCAGACATACAGGACTCTGAAACTCACCGTAGCGAGAAAACCCCACGCCATCAACGCTGGCGTCTGGCCTATTTGTATCATCGATGGGAAATGCCATAGCGCCCACAACGGCCCCACAATCAGGCAGGTTGTTAGCGCACTCCACCGCTCTTGCAGGGGGTCAATGGCATATCCCATATAGCCCAACTCTTCACCCGCGGCGGCGATAAAGAACACAACAAAAAGCAGCGGTGTCAGAAGTGGGATATGCCATTCGGCTCGGAGCGGTAGCCCGATCAGGCGCATTACCCCATAGGTCAGCAGGTATAAAAGAGGCGTCAGGAAAATGATGGGCACATACCAGAGCTTTTGCTTGATTCTCTGATAATCGAAAGCTCTCTTCAGTAGCTGCTTGACGCCACCAAATTTCTCTTCCCGGTAAACAAGGAGCAAAGCCGCGATCAGCGGGACAAAAGTGGCCCCAATGTCGGTCACGGGAAGGTTATCTGGAAGTCCTGCGACTTTGACCATAGTGCTAAGCACCCAAAATGGAATAGTCAAAGTGAAAACCAACAAAAAGAATATCAAAGGAGACCTGCTTGTTGAGATACTTTTGTTCATGGTTTTACTTGGTTCAATATTGCCTAACGCCCCGGTTCAGCGGCGGAATGTCGCTAGCTGCAACTCGTTGTTAGGCCGTGATTCAATTGGGTTCGGTCATTGCGCGAATTCATAGCTTAGTCTTGTGACGCGACCACGGAAGTAAGACTTCGGCCCTTCAGGAAGTAGATATGCCGCTTCGCCTTCGAGCGGGATGTGCATACCGTCGCGTAGCTCATAGCTACTCAATCGGCATTCCCACGGGATTGAAATTGTTGTCCCAGCAACAGTGCGCCCGCGCGTTTCGGCACGCACCGATTCGATCAGGCTGTCGTGACCAAAGCGGAACAGCAAGGTCGCGATGGTTTCGCCGTCTCTCAGCGTTGCCTTGGCGGACGTATCGTTCACCGCTTCCCATTGCACACCCTGGCTTGGCAGTAGCGCTGTCGGATACCAAGCTGCTTCGGCGAAGAAGCGCAGCAGTTCACCTTGCGCAGCCTCCGGCGTGCCACGCTGATTCGCCAGAGAGACCAGTCCGAACAGTGATGCGTGAAGAATGCCTACACCCTCGATGTAGGCGTCATGCACACGCACCGCGATGCCCGGCATCATCATCACGCGAGCTTCCCAGTCGAAGCCCGGTCGCTGCGTGATGACTTGCTGGGTCGCACTGAACGGCCTCCATTGTTCGCCAGTTTCGCTCATGTTGAAGGTGCCGGTCTGCTCCAAATTGACAACTGAGATTATGAGTTGTCCGCTGGTAAGTGCGGCGCGAAAGTACCTTTGCACTGGCGCAGGTAACCTCTCAAGTTCTTTAACGTCGTATGTCTTGGGTTTGATGCGAAGGCGTGCGGCATCCAGATTCTTATGCATCTCATCCATCGCGGTTTGCCAGCGGCGAGCGCCATAAAAGAGCGCAACGGCAATGAGTACCGCCAGTCCGAGGCTTATGAATAGAATCATCTTCGACCGCATGTTCGTTGCTGCTTTCTGTCTAACATCAAGTTATGCGGCAGTCGCCCCAACTTTGCTGTCACGATGAACAACACCGGTGACGGTGCCGCCACTGTACAGCCGGACCATCTTGCCGCACCTTGCCAAATGACCCGGACCTGCCGCGAGGAGAACAATGATTCCCCAGATCGTAATGAGCGCCCCAGCGGCATTGATCGCGAACTGCGACGAAACATTGGAAGTGAAAGCCACGTCAATCCCCGCGTGGAAGAGTGCCACAACCATGAGGCTGCCACGGCTCTCGTTGTAGAGCCAGGTGAGCAATACCGACCCCGTCAGCAAGCTGAACACCCAACCGGCGCCGCCTGCCGCATCCATGCTCATGTAGCCGGGACGGTAGAGAAAGAGCGGCGCATGCCAGAGCGCCCATCCAATAGTGAGTAGAAGCGTCGCGACGAAAGCGGAGTGGCGAGTCTGCAGTCGTGGAAGCGCGAATCCTCTCCAGCCGACCTCTTCGCCGTAGCCGAACGCCACCATGTTGTAAGCAAAGAATCCGAGCGCAGAAAGCTGAGGAAACTCGCGTGAGCCGCCCAGGCCAGCCAGCGATACGCTCTCCCCATTGAATACCGCCGCCCCAACTACTCCAAGAGCGAGGAGCACATACGGACCAAGAAGCGCGACAACCACCCAGCCGAGCCGTCCGCGCCAAAGACCCATCCTCCGTAAGAGATCGCCAATGCCCGCGAGGCCGACCTCAATCGTGGACACGAGAAACGCTGCGGCTATCGGCCCCAACGCACCGAGTGCATGGTGAAAAGGAAAGACCGGCAGACCATAGACGCCGAACGCAGGCAGCCACAGCGGTGCCCAGAGCAACCACGAGATGCCATAGGCGAGCGCGAAGAAGGTTGCCAACGGATGACGACTGCTCATACTTGTCGATCACCTTCAGGAGACCCCGGCTTAAATATCAATTGGCTTCATTAGCCGGTACCTTAATCAGAGAGCGAATAGCCGCCAGCTAAAGCCTCTCAACACTTATTCTGCGGGCTGTGAATCGAAGCCCCGCTGAATGGATCCCAGGTATTTCACCAGATTGTTGATGTCGGACGGACTTAAGATCAGTCCCCATACCGGCATGTCTTTCCGGCCGTGTACGGGTAATGTCAGGTCGCCGGCGATTTTCTTGCGCAATTCTTCCGCTGGAAACTTGCTTTGCCTGGCTTGAATCCGGCGCAGATCAGGCGGCAACTGCTTGAGAGTCGGCGCGACCACTCCGTCGCCAGAACCGTCCACGCCATGACAGCTTGCGCAATAACTCAGGAACAGCTTCTTGCCACGAGCGACTTGATCTTTGTTCTGCCCAGTCTGGCGGGCCTGTGCCGAGTAAAACGTCGAACACATCACGGCGCAAATAATCAGGAATGCCAATCGCTGTTTCATATCTATGCCTCGTTTCTTCAGCCACATTTTATTTTGTGCGTGGCTGCTCTGCAGCACGGGACGCACAATCTCGACCGAACGCCTGGCGTGTTATGACGTCTCACGCCATTGTCGTGAGTAAGGCCCGCACAACGCCTTTGTTTATACCACTGCCGCATCTTTCTTTCCTGGCTGTGACCTGACCGGCTTTGGGTTGCGAGATTTGCCAATCGCCTGAAACGTGCGGGCCACATCTTTGTAGCTGAACTTCTGGCTCTTCTTCCCCTTGGCCTTGCGCGCATGAAGCAAGATGTCGTCAATTGACAAAATCCCTTTCAGCGACCCGGTACGGCTCAGTACGGGAAGGCGATGCACATTCTTTTTCCGCATGGTTTTGAGCGCCTCCTTCACCTCATCACTGGGAGCACAGTCATAAACCTTGCCTGAGATCACTTCACTCACCTTGGTGCGTGAAGCATCGTGATCCTTCTTCCCCACAGCCAGGCAGATGTCACGATCAGTGATCATGCCGATTACCTTGCCGCCGTCATCCACCACCGGAAGCATGCCGCAGTTATTTTTTCGCATGACCCTGGCCACTGCGGCCAGATTTGCGTCCTGGTTACAAGACTTCGCCTTTGCAGTCATAATTTCTTTAACTTTCACCTTGAATCTCCTTTTTGATGCTGACTCGATAAACAAAACGATTCGCTGTTTCATAACAAGCATCGGCGAGCGAGCAATAAATGGCGGTTCAGTATTGAACAATGCCGGAAATTAATTTGCGTTTTTGCCAATGAGAATGACACCAATAGAGGCCAACAATAACGTTGTGACGCTAACTGGCAGCGTGCATTCGTGGCTGGGAAAAATCGAAGCTCAGCCTGCGGCTTGGGGTGCGCCCGGTGTTACCCAAGTCGTGAATCACTTGGTGATCATGCCGTAGCGCAAGATGCTGCAAGAAAAATCGCCGTTGACCTGTTGGTCGGCGGCGATTTTTTTTTATGAGCACAGGCAATACCGGAAGCTGCTGAACATTCACAGCCGCAGCGTGAGGGCTGGCACGCAATGCTAAGTTTCAATTTTCACGAATTTCTCATCATGTTGAGCCATTGACACCTTTTTACTGATTGCCTGTGTCGGCCTCAAGCAGCAGACGCAGGCAGAATGTGCCCAATCAGATCAGGTGCTTGAAGGCTTCGCCCGCGACCTGCACTTCGGCGATCTCTTTCTCGCCAGCGGCGTTGGTGCGCAGCGTGATCTGCGTGTTGCTCACCTTCTTCGTGACCGGCTCAACCTTGCACTTGATGCGAGCGACTTCTTTGCCGAGGGGCGTGTTGCCCATCTTGTAGCCCGCAGTCATCCCCACCTCGTTGAAGACGATGACGTGATCGCTGCCTTCCATCACATGCTGCACCTGATACATGCCGGGCTTGAGGACGGTGTCACCGGCTTTGACTTGAGTGGCGAAATGCACCTGCCCTTTCTTGCCGATGATGACATCCTTCCCCATTGCCTTGTGGCCAGCCATGCCTTCGTGCCCCTTGTGATCCTGGGCCAGGATCGGCAGACTCAGCATCCCAGCGGCCATTATGAGCAGAGCGCCTGCGGCCAAGGTCTTGACCGTTGCGGTCACCTTGTTACCTTTGATTTGTTTGCTTTTCGTATTCATGTTTTCTCCTTGTTGAAATTGGATTGTCTGGTTGTTCCCTTTCGGGATTGCATTTCAGGCGCTTAGTTGATGGACGATTTCGCGGTCGCTGCGGCCAGTCGCCTCACGGTCTCAGAGAGTTGCCGGCCAGCGGTTCCAGCGCCGCGATTGATTTCTCGACTTTGCTGAGCCGCTCGTAGTAACTCAGCCCGAAATTTCATTACGGCCTGTGCTCTTTTCCCGGCATTCGCTTCATTCCCGGCATCCCCTCTTTTCGCCCATGCCCCCCCTCTGATCCGCAGCAGCTGTGATCCACGTCGATCTTGGAGTTGACGGTCAAACCAGCTTGCGCGCTCTTCGCTGATTCGACAGCTTTGGTCTTCACCACTTCCGATTCGACCGTGCCGGAGAGCGTGACTTCATTGCGATCCACGTTCGCCTTCACATCCAGATTCGAAGCTTTGAGTTGTGCATCGGTGTTGAGATTGGTTTTGATCTTCTCTTCCAGCGCCGCATTGCTGATTTGGGCTTGCGGCGTCGAACTGCCCGTCGCTTGTGGGCTGCCTGCCGCGGAGCAACCGCTCAATGACGCACTGATGCCCAGCAGCGTCAGCGTCAGAAAGCCTGTGACCGCGGACCCGGCAATAACTTTGCCCGCCTTCTCTATCAACTCACCGGCTTTCCGGCGCGCCTTGCCTTTGACCTCATCTTTACTCCACATATTTGCCTCCTGTAACTGATCGCCTCCTTGCGGAAGGATCGGTTTGAGTGGTGATTGAAACACTCCGATGATCCGCTAGTTCGGGATAGAGTGCTGTCCAATACTGCACAGTTTCGGAAAGAAAGGGGCGGGTGTGATGGTTGTTTTGGCGCTTGCTCCAACCGCGCCTTTTCAATCCTGATTCTGCATTCATTACGCAGCGTGGGGCCTAACACGCTATTCTAAGTTTCTATGGCTGTACGGCGAGCGATTAACTTCGTGATCTCCACAATGACAACCGGGGTTAGCACTGTCAGGCCGATGATCCCCCGGTCCATTGCATTCGGTGAAACGGTTTGCAATACACGAGCCAACGGCGACCACCAGACAGCGAGCAGTTGCAACACAACCACGATGGCGGCAGCGCCCCAGACGAATCCATTACTGAAAAGCCCTGTCAGCGCTGAGCGTGTGCGCGACCGGCAGTTGAAAAGATGCCCAAGCTGAAGGCCGACAAGCGCCAGCATCGCAATCGTGCGGGCGTGTGGGCCGCTGCCATAAACGTTGAGTGCCCAGCCATAAGCGGCCAGACCAAACGCGCCGATCATCACCCCCTGCCAGCCGATGAGGATCAGTAAGGAGCGCGACAACAACGATTCCTGTGATGAACGCGGGCTCCGTTGCATGACATCCGCCGCAGGCGGTTCGACAGCCAGCGCCAGCGCCGGAAAAACATCGGTGACGAGATTGACCCAAAGAATTTGCAGCGGCAGTAATGGCAGCGGCCACCCGATGGCAATGGCGAGAAAGATCATGACAACTTCGCCGAGGTTGGTGCTGAACATGAAATGGACAAACTTGCTGATGTTGGCGTAAATCGTCCGTCCGCCTGCAACCGCGCCTACGATGGTGGCGAAGTTATCATCAGCCAGCACTACATCAGCGGCTTCCTTGGCAGCTTCGGTGCCGCGTTCGCCCATCGCAATGCCGATGTCGGCACGTTTGAGCGCGGGCGCGTCGTTGACGCCGTCGCCGGTGACCGCCACGACTTCACCGGCTTTTTGCAAGGCTTCGACAATGCGCAATTTGTCTTCGGGCGAAACGCGCGCAAACACACTGACCGTGCGCGTCATTTCAGCCAGGCGCTCATGGCTTGCATCAGCCAGTTCGCGCGCGTGCAGCGCAAGAGGTTCCACGTCTTCGCTCAAACTGAGTTCACGCGCAATGGCTCGCGCCGTGTTGAGTTGATCGCCGGTCAGCATCACCGTGCGAATGCCGGCGGCATGCGCCTGCCGGATCGCATCGGCCACTGCCGCGCGTGGCGGATCAATCATCCCGACAAAGCCGAGCAGGGTGTAGCCGCTTGTGCTCTCTGCTTCGGCGGCGTCATCCACGACTTCCTGAGGGCCGCCCTGACCAAGCCGTTTTTCAGCAAGCGCCAGCACGCGCAAAGCGTGATCGGCCATCTTTTCGTTCGTAGCAAGAAAGCGCGCCCGCGCTGCTGCGTCGAGCGGTTTCAAGTTGGTTACGCTTTCCGCGTAATCAGAACAGGCATCGAGTACAACCGAGGGCGCGCCTTTGAGCAGCGCGAGGCGCGTTCCGTCGTTTACACGATGAATTGTCGTCATCCGTTTGGAGTCCGAATCGAAAGGCCGCTCAGCCAACTTCGGATATTCCGAACGCATGCGCATGACATCCACCTTCAGTTCATGTGCGGCCACCAGCAACGCGATTTCGGTGGGATCACCAGTCGCGCGTTCTTTCTGCGCTGCATCAGGGTGAAAGGATGCTTCGTTGCAGAGTACGCTGGCGCGCACTGCACGGCGTAACAATTCGTCATTGGCCGGCGCTTGAACTTCAAGTTTTACAGCGCTGCCATTGGCCAGTTGATACTCGCGCACCGTCATTCGATTCTCTGTAAGCGTGCCTGTTTTGTCAGAGCAAATGACGGTCGTACTGCCCAGGGTTTCGACTGCCGACAACCGCCGCACAAGGGCTTGCTTGCGCGCCATGCGCAACACGCCCAGCGCCAGGATCAGCGTCGTAACTGTCGGCAAACCTTCCGGCACGGCGGCAACCGCCAGGCTGATGCCGACTTCGATCATCACCCACCATGATTCACCACGCAGCCAGCCTGTCACCATCACAATGACGGCAATGGCCAGCACCAGCATCACCAGGCGACGGCCAAGCTCATCCAGACGGCGTTCCAGCGGCGTTGATTCATCAGGCACGCTGGCCACGAGATGACCGATGCGCCCCATTTCGGTTTGCGCGCCTGTCGCGGTGACAACCGCCACGGCACGCCCGCCAGCGATCATCGTGCCCAGATAGAGCATTGAACACCGTTCGGCCAGCACCGCATCGGCGGCGACTGGGGCAATGGCTTTCTCAACCGGAACACTTTCGCCGGTCAGGGCTGATTCTTCAGCGCGCAAACTTGCAGCCTCCAGCAACCGCAAATCGGCGGGCACGCGGTCGCCTGCGTTCAGGATTACGACATCGCCGGGCACCAGTTCCGCGGTATCAATCATGGCTTCGCGCTGTTCGCGCCGGACGCGCGCCGTGGTGTGCGAAGAAAGGCGCAATGCATTGATCGCCCGCCCGGCTTGCCATTCCGTCACAAACCCGATGAGCGCATTCAGACCCAGCACCACCAGAATCGCGACCGCTTCAACTTTATCACCAGTCAGCCATGCGACAACGGCGGCGACGGCAAGCAAGGCGACGACGAGGCTCTTGAATTGATCCAATAGGATGCGCCACGTGGCGCGCGAGTGAGCGGTTTGCAGCGCATTGTCCCCGTAGCGCGTGCGTCGCTCGCCTACTTCGGCTGAACTCAGGCCAGACGCCGGATCAACCTCGAAGCTTTTGGTGACCGCTGCCGCCTCCATTGCGTGCGTCGCCTGCTGAACCTGATGATCAACTGACTGGTCATCGGTGGGTAATCTCATCGCCACAGTTGAAGAAGGAATACTCACGATGTCCTCAATCGGCAGCCGTTGCCAGGCGCGCTTCGATTTGTTTCACAGTCTTGTTCGAAGTCTATTGCTCATATCTTCAGATCCGCGCGGGTGAGCAGATAGCGCAGAATCTGGTCGCGCGAAATCACTCCCTCCAGCCGCCCGTTTGAGGCCACGGGCAATTGATTCAAATCTTCGCGCCCAATAATCGTCAGGGCTTCGGCCACCGGAGTATCCGGCGGCACCGTGTGAAGCTGGTCGAGCGGGCGCATCACTTCGTAAACAAGGGTGAACGGCCAGCGCGCGCGCTCAACTCCCTTGATTTCGTGCGGCGTGATCAGACCTGCAACTGTGCCTTTTTCGGAAATCAGAAAGCAGCGCTGGCCGGTGCGCAGCAGATATTCCTCGACGAAGGTTTGCAAGTTGGTGTTGCCATCCACCATCGCACAGTCGCGCACCATCAGGTCGCTGACGCGCACTCCACGCAAACCTTCCTGTAACTCAATTTGCGCGTAGCTGGCGCGCGCCGCAGTCAGCAGGAACCAGCCGATGAAAGCGATCCACAAACCACCGAAACCCGCGCCACCGAAGAAACGAAATACCCCAAGAATGATGAAACCGAAAGCGATGGCCTGCCCCGTCAGCGAAGCCGCGCGGGTCGCACGTACGGCATTGCCGGTGACCTGCCAGATAATGGCGCGCAACACACGCCCGCCATCCATCGGAAAGCCGGGGATCATATTGAAGACCGCCAGCCCGAGGTTGATGTAGCCGAGCCAGACTGCCATCGCCATTGGTGGCGTCGTTGGCTCAGCCATAATCGTCCAACC
>JBBQVH010000120.1:0-25393 GCA_038211695.1 Blastocatellia bacterium
GTTCGAGTTTCTTTTGAACTGAACTGGCGACCAAAGCTCTGCGGCGGTTTCAAGAACCAAGACGCAAACGGTCTACCAGCTCAGGGACGTGTCCAAAATACCGCGATTGGACAACAGAAGGAACATACAAGGCGCAGAGAACGCAGAGGGAGCGCAGAGAAAGTTCAAGTAATTTCTGCTTCCGCATCATTCTCCAGACCTAATACAAAGCGGCGAACGCCGTTTTTGAGAACTTCGACATTAAAGTTGAGAATCAGGCCAATTTTCCAATCGCCCAAACGCATGTAAGTCAGTACCTGAGCTTCAAAGATGGGGTGAATGGATTCAACAGACTTTATCTCGACCACGACTGTGTTCTCGATTAGCAAATCGAGTTGATAGCCCTTTTCCAACTTGATGCCTTTGTATTCGAGCGGGATTGGAAGTTGTCGCCTGAATTTAATTCCTCGCAGCATCAACTCTCTGCACAGGCACTCTTCGTAAGCCGATTCCAGCAGCCCCGGCCCCAACGAGCGATGAACCTCTATCGCTGCTCCGATAATCATGCCAGTCAAATCGTTGACTTTCATCTTGCCCTCCTCTGCGTTTCCTCTGCTTTCTCTGTGTCTCTGCGGTGAAATGATTTCTCAACAGCTTACCCTCTACCTCCCGTAACCAAACAGCACGATCTTGATGGTCTTGAACATAATCCAGATGTCGAACAGCAGCGAGACGTTTTTGATGTAGTAAAGATCGTACTGCAATTTCTGTATCGCGTCTGCCACCGATGCGCCGTAGCCATAATTGACCTGTGCCCAGCCCGTCAGGCCCGGTTCGACCAAATGGCGTTGCGAATAGAACGGAATCTGTTCGGTCAACTGTTCGACGAACTGCGGGCGTTCGGCTCTGGGGCCGACGAAGCTCATCTCGCCGCGCAAGATGTTCAAAAACTGCGGAATCTCGTCAATGCGAGTGCGCCGCATGAAGCTGCCAACGCGAGTGATGCGTGGATCGCGCGCAACCGCCCACTGCGCTGTCCCGGCAATTTCAGCGTCCTGGCGCATCGAACGAAACTTGATAATCTTAAAGCTTCGGCCATTCTTGCCGACGCGTTCCTGCATGTAAAAGATCGGGCCGGGCGAATCAAGCTTGATGGCGATGGCCGCGATCAGCCCAATCGGCGACGACAGCAACAGCCCCAGCAGTGCGGCTACACTATTGAACAACTGCCGCATAATGCCCCAGACGGTGCTGCGTTTGCCGCCGCCGGAAAAGATAATCCAGCTTGGCCGCAGCATCTCAACGCTCAGTTTGCCGGTCAGTTTTTCATACAGCGCGGTGCCTTCTTCAATGGCAGCGCTGCCTTGCAGGCGAAGCTTCAACAATTGATCCACGGGCATATGGCCACGCCGATCCTGTAACGCGACCACCACACGATCAATCTTTTCTTCGGCGACGATGCGGTTCAGGTCGCTGACCACGCCCAACACTTTTGGTCCGGCTGTTTTCTGCCCGGCGGATTTCTGAATGCCAGGACTTTCGCCGACCAACGTCGGGTCTTCTGAAACAAAGCCGACGACTTTGTAGCCCAGGTCGCGGCGCAGCATGGCTTCGCGGGCTACTTCGACTGCCAGCGTGTCTGTGCCGACAATCAGAATGCGGTCGCCCAGACGCGGATGGCGCATGACCCAGTGAATCCCTAGCCGCCAGCAGATCATCATTGCCAGCGCCAGGATCATCGCCATTGCGGGCACGCCGTTACCGTAACGGACAATTCCCAACCCCTCGATATTTTCCTGATAACCAATCAACATCGTCGGGCGCAGCATGAAGATCAGGCCGAGCACCGCAATCACGACGCCGACCGCTTGAAACAAATCCGTCAACAGTTCGCGCCGCAATCTGGGCTTGGAAACATCGTACAAGTCGAACAGATAGAAGATGAATTGGCAGACAATGGTGGTCAGCGCGATTTTGTAGAGGCCGCGCTGTTCAATCAGGATGGAATCAAAACGTTTGGGGAAGCGCAGATAAAGGCCCAGCAAGACGACGGAGAAAACGATTCCAGCTTCGACCAGAATAAGCGTTACAGTTTTTAGCCAGAGGCCACGAGCTAGCACTTACAGCTTCCACTTTCTTCCGAGGGATGTTTTCCGCAAGGGGTGCAGCAGCTTGTTCCAGACTGAGCGGCGCTGCCCGCGCTGCGAATCGTAATAGTAGTCGTAATACCCTGCCTCTTCGATATGTTCCACACCGTTGAGCACCACGCCAAGCATTTTGCCGCTGGGCAGCGCCTCAATCGCTTTTTCAACCGTGTCGTAGCTTGCCATGCCTGCGCGCACAACCAACATTACTGCATCGGTGTGATTGGCCAGCAGCCGCACATCAGCGAACGGCATGACGGGCGGCGAATCCACCAGAATGAAATCGAAGTACCGGCGCAGTTCGGTAATCATCGCTGCCCAGCGTTCGCTGGATAGCAGTTCGGTCGGATTGGCAACCTCGCGGCTGACCGGCAGGATGTAGAGTTCGTAGCCTTCCAGCGTGAAGATTGTATCAAGCGGTTCAGCCTCGCCGTTCAGAACTTCCCCCAACCCCGTTTTGGCTCGTATGCCCAGATAGGCCGCCACGTTGGGACGTCGTAAATCGCCATCAATCACCAACACACGCTTTTCTTTGGATTGCGCGATGGCCAGCGCCAGATTGATGACCGTTGATGTTTTGCCTTCTCCGGCCAGTGTGCTGGTGATGGTGACAGTCTGAAGCGGCTTCTTTTCCGCCGCGTGGAAAAGCTGCGTACGCAGCGTGCGGTACTGTTCGCATTCCGGCGTTTGCGGATCAGTCAGCAGGATCAGGCGCGGATGAATTCCGGATTGAATAATTGGTTCGACTGGAATTTCACGTTGCCGCTGGAGAGGTTTTTCAGGCAGCGCGGGCGCTTCTGTTGTCTGCGACGACATCTGGGCTTCGTGATCTTCCGGAACTGTTGCAGGAGACGCAGGCGGCAGCGATTGTGGCGATTCGACGGGCGTGCGGCGAATGACCGGTGGCGCAGTGCGCGCTTGATCGTTCGCGCGCCGTGCATAACTTGCTGGCCGTGCCGGTTCATGGGCTGTTTTGCCGTTTGTTGTTGCTGGCGCAGGCAAGGACGCCGGACGTGGTGGACGGACTGTGGGAGCTTTGGTTTCAACTGGCGCACCGTTGGGAACAGTCACTGCCGCTTCTTGATGATGGGAAGGGAAAAGCGCGCCTTCATTTGAGCGCGGGCCAATCGGTGCGCCGATCACGGATGGCAATTCAAAGTGTCCGCCATTGTCATCTGCATTTGCCCCCGGTGTTCCATTCACGCCGTTTTGGTGCGGAGCATCAGACGAGCCGGTTTCTGCTGCCAACGGGTCTCTGGGCGCATCATTCTTCTGTTCGTTTTGTTGTTGGCGTTGAAGCGCCTCGAAAACTTTGCTCATCCGGTCTTCAGCTTGTCTTCAACATCATCATCAGGCGGCGAAGCCTGTGGCGATTGTGAGGTGATGATTTTGAATTGCGTTGGTTCCTTCGGTCTCGGTCGTGAATCCTGTTGTTGGCGGCGCTGCTCTTTCTGTGGACTACGGCGCGCCGGTCTTGATTCAAGCTTTGCGTCAACGGCGCGTGGGGAATCAAAGTTACTCAATTCTGGCTGCCAGCTTGTCTCTTCTTCTTGTGTGATGGGCGGCATCACTGGCAATGGGGGCAGCGCGTTGGTCATGACATCGCGCGGATCAACTTCAATCATAGGCTCCAGCAAATCTAGCGATTCGGCAACTTCGGAAATGGCATCCGCGCCAATTGTTCGCGCGTTGGTCGCATAACCATTCAGCAGCGCGTTGTCGCAGATGTTGTTGATCAATCTTGGAATGCCTTCTGATGCGCGAAAGATCAATGCCACCGCATCTGCCGTAAACAAATCCAGCCGCGTTGCCCCCGCGACTTTTAACCGTGTGCGAATGTAGCCCGAAACCTCATCAGCCTTCAGCGGTTTGATTTCGCAACGCAAACTGATGCGCTGTTTCAACTGCCGTAGCGCCGGACTGTTCAGCACCGTGCGTAATTCCGGCTGGCCGGTCAACACGATCTGCAATTGCTTCTCAGTGTAAGTTTCAAAGTTCAGCAGCAGCCGAATCTCTTCCAGCAATTCGCGAGACAATCCTTGTGCTTCGTCCACGATCAAGACCGTCCGCAATCCGCGCGAATGGCGCATCATCAGCAACCGCCCCAGCTTCTGCAATGCATCGGATTTCGTCGTGTACGGTCCCAAACCGAAATCCGTGGCCAGATGCTGATACATCTCCGGAACTTCCAGTCCGGGGTTGAAAATGTAGGAGGTCAGCACGCTACGATCCAGCCGCGAAATCATCGCGCGCAGCATCGTCGTTTTTCCCGTCCCCACTTCGCCCGTCGCGACAATCAAGCCTTTGCCGTGCTGAATGCCGTAATGCAGATTGGCCATCACTTCGCGATGGCTCGCCGTGAAATAGAGGAAGCGCGGGTCGGGCGTCAGGCTAAATGGAAGGTCACGAAGACCGTAAAATTGCAAGTACATACTTGATGCCGTTAAATCGAACTTCCGGGAATATTTTCGGAAACAGCCTGAAAAATATAATTCAGCGCACCGAACAAATGAGCCAGATGATCCACAGTGTAGCTCTCGATGTTCTTCGTGAAAACGTCTTCCCTCAGCTTGCCAAACTCCCACAGCTTTCCGTCCGTCACCACGCCGTAGACCGCAAATCCGGCATCCGCATTGATCTTTTGCGCGGCAATCAACTCCGCCAGACATTGTCCCCATCCTTGCTCGAAGTCGTTCTTCTTCGCTTCCGCAACGATCACTAACGGAGTTTCCAACACTGTCTTTCCAAGCGCGGATTTCGTTCCGATCAGATAATCCGGCGTCCCGTTCAGTCGTTCGTTGTAGGAGATGGCTTTTTGAATCCAGAGGGAATATTTTTCGTGGTAGCTCTTATAAACCTCACGCAAGATTGGGAAGATCACCGCTTCGGCGCGCGCGCCTTCCGAGGTATAAACGTCTATATTTTCCAGACTGAATTCAAACTCTTTTAGAAAGAGTGCGGATGGTTCAATCTCTTGCGCTGCAATAAAATTCTCTTCCTGGTACTTAACCAGGAATTCTTTTTGAACCTGCGCGATATTTTTATAGTCGCTGAAAGCCATAAATAAATATAAAAGCTATAAGTACATAACCCGGAAATCTTAAGCAGCCAGCCGCTTCTCTTCAAGCAGCTTCAGGCAAAGAGAATGCATTGTTGCCAACTCACGACGAAACTCGCGGTGTGCGTCTTCGGCTGGAAGAGCTTCAAACAAATCCGGCAGTTGAACCCCGCGGCTCATCACCTCGTCGGCAATCTTCTCCTCAATGAACTTTTGGACGAACAGGCAATTCTCGGCATTGAAAAAAAGTCGAACCGCATCGGTCGCGCTGATCAGGCCGTTTGATAGGGACTCAAGAACACCAAGACTAATCAATGCAAAAGGAGCTAATTGACGGTCTGGCACTCTTCCAGTTTCAGAAAGCAAGTTTTTGAGTTGAATACTGCTATTCATAAAAGTTGATTCGGAAAGAATTTTACACTTGTTACTTGTCCCGACTCGTGCTCAAAATAATGTACCTCGCCGATGCTGCCTTGCTTGATGACTTTCTGCCATTTTCCAGGAAGTAACTGCCGCAGGTAAGAACGCACTGCCTGATTTCGCACTGGATACTTGATCGCGCCACCTTTCACCGGAAGCCATTCAGCAGGCACGGAGCCGGACGAATGCACATTAGGATACAAGTGCAGCGGCATTTTGTTAATAACTTCCCGTCACCATATTCAACACACGTGAAAGTTTAATTGCCTGATAAAGCAAAACCGCCATCACAGGGACAAGCACGGCCAGCCCGAAAATCTTTGCGGCATTGATAGCCGGTCGCCAGCGTCGTTCCTGTTCGGTGATGATTTTCGGCACGGCGACCAGCAGCGGCAGGCGCGCGTAGTGTGACACATCGCGCGCATCGCGGATGGTCATCAGCGCGCGGAGTTCAAACGCCGCCGCCGCAATCAAGCCCGTCAACAGGCCAATCGCCAGGGCCATTGGGTAAAGCATATTTCGTTTCGGCGAAACGGGCGCTTCGGGCAGGTTTGCCGGATCGCTCATGCGGAAAGTCTCGCCGCTGAAATCATTGATGACCTTGGCGCTGAACTTTGCGTTGTCGCGCATCGAAAGCAGGTCTTCGTACCGTTTGCGCAGCGTACTGTAATCGCGTTCGATCTTGGTCGCTTCGGTAGCCAGCAGCGGAGTGCTGCGCAAACGGCTTTGCAACTCGGCGAATTGCCGGTTGGTCTGCTCCAACTCCGCTTCTTTGCGAATGAGGTCGCGTTTGTCAGCGGCGATCTTGATTTCCAGACCCTGCGCTTGTGGGTTGGCGGTGCGGGCGGCGCGTTTGGCCAGGCGTTCCTGCTCGGTCTTGTTTTTCAGGTCGTCCATCTCGCGATTCAGCGATTCAATCTGGGCGCGCAGCTTCAACACTTCGGGGAATTTTTCCGTGTATGTGACCAGCAGTTGTTTCAGTTGGGCCTCGTAATCAGCGCGTTTCGCGCGCAACTGACCTTCGGTTTGCCCGGCGGCCAATGGTGGTTCCGGCTCAACGGCTTCCTGCGTTTTTAGATTGCCCAGCACCTGCTCGCTCATCGCAATCTGGTTGCGCAGCGCGTCAATCGAAGTCTGCTGCGATTGACGGATCAGGCTCAGAGAATTCATCTGGCCCAGCATGTTCTGTTCCTGCCCTTGCACGGCGTCGGGGTTTTTAATGAGGAAGCCAGCGCGCGAGGTTTCAATCTTTTCCAGTTCGGTTTTGACTTCACCAATGCGGCCTTCCAGTTGGTCAATCGTGGTGTAGACCTGACGGCGCGTTTCGTCCGAATTCGCGTCAATGAAGCGCGCGGCCAGTTCCGCCGTCACATCGCGGATGGTGCGCGGGTCGGGGCCGCGAAACGAAATTTGAAAGCCGTAGATTCCTGAAGGCGCATTGTACGGCTGGACGTAGATGAACCGGTTCATTTCGTCAATCACAAGTTCGATGGGTGTGCCGCGGGCGATTAAGTCCGGATACAAGCCATAGCGATTGATCAACCGTTGCAGTTCGGTGCGGCTGGTAACCTGTTTCTGAATCGAGTTCAAGCGCGAGTTCAAATCAATCTGATTAACCGGTTGGACGTAGCTGGCCGAAACCTTCGGCGCATCAACAATGATCGAGGTTTTGGATTCATAGACGTTCGGCAATTTGCTGATGGCAAATGCCAGTGCACCGGTAACAATCAGGCACGGGATCAAAACGAAATAGCGCCGCCGCCATAACAGCTTCAGATATTCGGCGGGCGTTCTGATTCGGAAACTAGCCATCAGATTCTTGCTCGTGCTTTCTCGGTGAAATTGGTGAACTCGTGGAACTTGGGGATTTCGAACGGAGCCGGATTATAGCCGAGCGCGGCGAGCAGCGTCGAGGCAATTGCCGCGAACAAATTTGTCTCGGCCCACGTTTGCCCGCGTTGATCCTTTGACTTACCTGCTTGAGTCGCTTCATAGCCTGACGTAGCATGCGCGGGCTTTCAACGCTTCGCATTAATACAACACCCCAAACACTATTATGCTAAACGCGATCTCCGTTTCCCAAGTCAGCAAAAACTATGGCGATTTCGCCGCCGTCAAAAAACTCTCCCTTGAAGTCAAAACAGGCAGCATTTTTGGCCTGTTGGGGCCAAACGGCGCAGGCAAATCAACGACGATTCGAATGATCGTCAACATCACAATGCCTGACACCGGCCAGATTCGTCTGTTCGGTAAACCGATGACCGCCGCTTTGCAGGAACACGTCGGGTACCTGCCCGAAGACCGAGGCCTGTATAAAAAGATGAGAGTGGGTGATCAACTGGTTTTCTTCGCCGAATTGAAAGGAATGCCGCGCGCCGAAGCCGAACGGCGAATTGACCAATGGCTGGAACGGATTGAGATGACTGCCTGGAAACATAAAAAATGGGAAGAACTGTCGAAAGGCATGCAGCAGAAGATTCAGTTTGTCTCGACCATCCTGCATTCGCCTGACCTGGTTATTTTGGACGAACCGTTTTCAGGTCTTGACCCAATCAGCGCCGCCCTGCTGAAAGAGATTGTTCAAGAGCTTCGACAGCAAAATAAAACGATCATCTTTTCAACTCATTTGATGGAACAGGCAGAAGAGTTGTGCGACGAAATCTGTCTGATCAATCAGGGGCAGAAGATTCTGGGTGGCTCAGTCCGCGAAGTGAAGCGCAGTTTCGGCTGGCGCCACATTGCCATTGACGGAGAAAATTTCGACGCCGCGCTCAATGCCTACCCGGCGGTCAAACAAATTTCACGCCGCCGCGATTACACCGAAGTCACACTGCAAGGCGACGGCGATCCGCAGGTTTTGCTTCAACATTTGCTCAATCAGGGCGCGCGTATTACTCGATTTGAACTGGTCGCACCGTCGCTGAACGAAATTTTTATCGAAAGCGTCAAGCAGACAAATGGTGGTCGGTGATTGGTGGTCAGTGGTCGGTTGGAATGTCGCCAACCACCAACCACCAACCACCAACCACCAACCACCGACTACTGGCCACCACCAAATGAAACGCCCAACCAAACAAGAGATGGTTCTGGAGATTTACGACCGCGAGGCGATGGGTGAAGTCACCGCGCAGGAAATCGCCATCATCAACCAGGCGCTGGTGGAAGAGTTTGGTGAGGGAGGAGCAATGGCTCCGGCAGAGATTGCGCGGATTCTGCACGACGAAGACCTGCCCATCCGCTTTGAGCAGATTTTTCGCATGGAATCGCCTGACGATAAATACGAAAACCTGTTTGGTGGATTAAACAAATGCGGGACGCTGGCAGAAGCCGAAAGTTCGTTGTGGCAAATTGATAGGTTGTACAGGGAGTATCAGCGCGCGGGAGATCGAAAAGGGGTTCGTTATGCGCGGCAAGCGGGATTACGGTTGAAACAAATAACCACTGCGCTTTCGCAGTCCACGAAACTGACCGGTCGCCAGCGCAGTGAAATGGGGGAGGCCGCGCAATGGCTTAATGTCTGGCTGCAAACGCCCGACATCTTCGATCAATGGTTGGAGCTGCGAAAAGCTACAGCAGAATTTAGGAAGTTATTTACGGCAACCATATCGGCCAGCGAAAAATAACTACCGGGTAACAAAAAGTAACCAAAGAGAACCGGGCAAAAACGGGAGCAAATAACAAGGAGCGGGCCATCGTTGAGCCTGGTGCCGAAGTTCACCGACAGCCCACCCTGGCCCCTAGCTATTTTTTGCTAGGCACAGACGTAACAGTCCCAATCGCCAGCTTCTTCCACGAAACTGCCCAATTTTAATATTTATCAACAAGTTAGGTTTATGCGTTGCCGGCGCCTGCCCTGATTTTCTCGCCGGTTTTTTCGACTTCAACTTCAGCCATCTTCATTTCATCCAGCCAGTAGATTCGTTCGTAACCTTCCCATTCCAGCCGTGCTCGTGTTGTGGTCAGTTGATCGGCATGCAGTTGCAGCACCTCTGGCGCAACTCTTCTTTGCGGGCGATGTTGATTGTGAGCAAGGCAGGTGGCCAGCGGAATGTTGAAGACAATGGCAACCGTTGGCAGGCGAAACCTTCGCGCCATTCGCAACAGCGGACGCCGCGCGCGGTACTGCAAATTTGTGGCGTCAATTACCGTCAGCCGATGATGGGCCAGACGCAGCCGGGCAATGTGATGTAGCAGGGCGAAGGTCTGCGCATTGATGCTCTGGTCGCTTTCATCGTCACAAATCAGCGCGCGGCAGTGGTCGGATGACACTACTTCAGTCGGCGAAAAATGGCGCGCGGCAAAGGTAGATTTGCCCGCGCCGGACGAGCCGATCAACAAGACCAAGGATGGATCAGGAATTTCGATAGAGAACACGTTGGGAGAACACTTTGGAGAATTAAGGAAGGCGGGTTGATTTGGCAAACCGCCCCACCTTTGTTGCTTAGCGGTTCAGTTGGTCGCTGAACTGTGCCGGATCGGTAACCGGCGCATCGCATGTGAAATTACGGCAAACGTAAACCGTGGCCTTGCCCGCGACTTGCCCGCGTCCTTCCAGCAGCTTGATTGCTCGCGGGGCTTGGACGTCGCCCGGAGCGGCGAGCGCAACAACCTTATTTGGCAAATAACGATTGAAGACTGCGTCAATCATTGCTCGTGTGTCTTTGGCTTCAGGCGAGCCGATGATCGCAATTTCGTAAGGCGAACTTAGATCGTAATCCAGCGCGCAGAGCAGGTGCCCAAATGCACTGGGCGAACGCAGCATCGCCGGGGCCAGCAGTTTCAATATCTGCTCTGCCTTCTGCCGATATTCTTGCTCGCCGGTCAGCAGCGACAGCCGCAGCAGCAGATGCGCTGCAACCGAGTTCCCGGCGGGGATCGCGTTGTCGTAATAATCTTTGCTGCGCGTGATCAGCGCTTCGTGGTCTAGGCCAGTAAAGAAGAAGCCGCCGTCTGTCTCGTCCCAGAATTGTTCAATCATCGTGCGGACCAATCCTTGCGCTTCTTCAAACCAGCGGACGTCAAACGTTGCCTCATACAGCGACAGGAGGCCGTCGGCCAGATAGGCATAATCTTCCAGGTAGGCATTCAGCTTGCTTGCGCCGTCCTTGTGCGTGCGCAGCAATCGGCTCCCAGATGTTCCGGCTCGTTTTAACTCTTTCAGCAAGAAGCTGGCATTGTTGACGGCGACTTCCGCGTAATCCTTTCGGTCGAACACGCGGGCTGCTTCGGCAAAGCTGCGCAGCATCAGCCCGTTCCAGGCGGTCAGCATCTTTTCGTCGCGGAATGGTTTAATGCGATGTTCGCGAGCTTCGAACAGAATCTGTTTGCCGCGCGCGATGGCTTCGTTCAAACGGTCAACAGTCACGCCCAACACCCTGGCGATTGTTTCTGCCTCTTCGTCCACATGCAGAATGTTGTGGCCTTCAAAGTTTCCGTTTTCCGTCACATCAAAATAACGGCAGAACAGCTTCGCGTCCTCTGTGCCTAACAAGGCTTCAGCCTCTTGCCGCGCCCAGACAAAAAACTTGCCTTCTTCGCCTTCGCTGTCGGCGTCCTGCGAAGAGTAGAACCCGCCGCTGGCATCGGTCATTTCGCGTCGCACATAATCCAGCGTTTCTGTGGCAACGCGTTTGTAAAACTCGTTGCCCGTAACCAGAAACGCGTCAAGATAAATTCTCGACAGCAGCGCGTTGTCGTACAGCATCTTTTCGAAATGCGGCGCTAGCCATTTTTCATCCACCGAATACCGATGAAACCCGCCGCCAAGCTGGTCATACATTCCGCCATTCGCCATCTTTTTCAGCGTCAGTTCCACGGCATCCAGGGCTGCGTGCTGTTTTGTGCGATGGTGCTGGCGCAGCAAAAACGTCAGCGTCATCGAAGGCGGAAACTTCGGCGCACGCCCGAAACCACCATAGATCGGATCAAGCAGCCGCAGCAGATTGCTTGCCGCCTGATCCAAAATTTCCCGGCTCAATTCGCCTTCCTGCGGTTTTACTGCGTCCATGCGTTTTAATTCGTCAAGGATGCTGGTGGCGCTCTTGGCAATTTCGTCGCGGTTCGTGCGGTAGGCTTCCGCAATCGAAATCAGAATGCGCGGAAAGCCCGGCATCCCCCCGCGATCCACGGGTGGGTAATAAGTGCCGCCATAAAACGGCACGCCCTCCGGCGTCAGAAAGACCGTCATCGGCCAGCCGCCGCGTCCGGTCAACATCTGCACGGCATTCATATAAATCGCGTCCAGATCGGGGCGCTCTTCGCGGTCAACCTTGATGTTGATGAAGTTGTCGTTCATCAGCTTGGCAATGGCGTCGTGTTCGAAGGATTCATGCTCCATGACGTGACACCAATGACAGGCGCTGTAGCCAATGGAGAGCAAAATTGGCTTGTCTTCGCGCTGGGCACGTTCGAGCGTCTCACCATTCCAGGCGTACCAATCCACCGGATTGTGCGCGTGCTGAAGCAAGTAAGGACTGGTTTCGTGAATCAAACTGTTGGTGAATTTGTGTTCGGTCGAAAGTGGTACGGACATCCTGATCCTTTCTCGATCTGCTAGACTTGAGTTTTTGGAGAGACGATTGTTAAACGAGATGCTATTCTTTTTTTGAGGTTTTGCAAAAGACGTAATGAGTTATCAATGTCTGCTTTTTGATCTGGACGGCACCTTGGTGGATTCACGCGCCGATCTGGCGAATTCGGTCAATCTGATGTTGGCTGAACTGGGCCGCGAAGAGTTGTCGTCGTGCCGTGTCCTGAACTTTGTTGGCGAAGGCGCGCGTCTGTTAGTTGAACGCGCGCTGGCTGCGACACAAGACTCACCGCCACCTGCGCAACAAACGGATCAGGCGCTGCAAGTGTTTCTGCGCCATTACCGCGAACACCTGCTGGATCAAACTCGTGTTTATTCAGGAGTCGAAGAAACCCTTGCCGCGTTCGACTATCTGCCCAAAGCAATCGTGACCAATAAACCGTATGACTTCACGGTTGCCCTGCTGGAAGGGCTGGGCCTGCGCTCACATTTCGACGTGATTTTTGGTGGCGATAGCCTGGCAGAGCGAAAGCCTTCGCCGATGATGCTGCTGGAAGCGGCTCGGCAGTGTGGCGTTGTACCTTCAAAGTGTCTGATGGTCGGCGATACGAAATTTGACGTGATGGCCGGCAAGGCAGCGGGGATGAAAACCTGCGGTTATGTCCCTGGCTTTCGCGGCAGAACCGAACTGGCCGAAGCAGGAGCGGACTTTCTGATCGAACGGTTCAGCGAGCTTTGCGTGCTGGTCGAATGTGCGCAAACGCATTTCGCCGCACCCTGAAACGAAAGCCGCCTGCGATTCGCCCGCTGCCAATGCGTTTGGAGACAAGATTGGCAAGCGAACCGCAGACGGCTGTTTGAAGATGATTTAGGCTTCGTGTCAGTAGCTTTGCGCGGACGGGCTGCTGAGTTTGCGCACCACCAGCAGCGCCAGATAGATCAGCCCGCCAATGAACGCCACCTTGATCAGCAGCGGAATCAGTGCCAGCGCCAGTCCAAGCACGGACAGCACCAGCGATCCGACCGTGGCAATGACCACCAGTGCAATAACCACGAAGATTATTTTGCCAATTGCTTCACCCATAACTTTGCACTCCTTATCAAACGTTGGAAAATTGTTGCCAGAATCAATGCCGTTGCATCGCCCTGTACGTGGGTTGATGGCGGGATGTTTCAGCGAATTGCAGGTGTCTTGCTCTGCACCTGCGGTCTGACGCTACAATGCCCGCGTGATTCCCGCATACCGTCAATTCATCGAACAAGTGGATCGTTTGGCCGCCAGGCTTTCAACGCGTTACGCATCACACTTGGCTTGTCGCTCCGGGTGCAGCGGATGCTGCCATCACCACTTGTCTGTCTTTGCTGTCGAAGCCGCGACCGTGCACAAGGCGATCGAGGCATTACCAGAGGAAACTCGCGCAGTCATTGAATCCCAGGCGCGCGAAGTAATAACACGTGAAGCCGAAAGGCAACCGGTCGCGTGCCCACTGCTGGTGAATGATCGTTGTTCGATCTACGAATCGCGCCCGCTGATCTGCCGCACGCAGGGGCTGCCACTGCTGATTGAAGCCGAAGACGGCAAGCCGGAAGTAGACTTTTGTCCGCTGAACTTCACAGCGCCGGATGCCGTAGATGATCTGGAAGAGGCGCATCTGGTTCCGCTGGATGATCTGAATCTAAAGCTGGCGCTGGTCAATTTGCAGTATTGCCGCGATCAGGGATTGCCTGACGGGGTGAGTGGGCAGCGGCAGCAAATAGCCGAAATTATTCTTGAGAATCTTCAATCTCAAATTTCAAATTCCAAAACTAAAATTTGAAATTCATCAATTCGGGAGACTCCATTGAAAGCCAAACTGGTTCTGTTTGCCTTGTCGTTGTTTCTGACGGCGCAAAGCTTCGCGCAAACCTCGCCAGCCGCACCTTTGTCTGCGGTTGGTGCCGCAAAAACATACCGGCAAACGCACGAACACGAAATCATTGCCGAATATGTCCAACTGCTTTCGATTCCAAATGTCGCATCGGACACGCCGAACATTCGCCGCAACGCGCAAGCCGTGTCGCAGATGCTGGAACGGCGAGGCGTGAAGGCGCAGTTGCTGGAAGTTCCCGAAGCGCCGCCTGTTGTTTACGGCGAAATCCTCACGCCCGGCGCAACCCGCACGCTGATCTTTTACGCGCATTATGATGGCCAGCCGGTTGAGCCAGCCAAATGGGTCGGCGGCGATCCGTTCAAACCAACCTTGCGATCAGCTTTGCTAGAAGCGGGCGGCAAGGACATTCCATTCCCGGCCAAAGGCGAGAAGTTCGATCCCGAATGGCGGCTGTATGCACGCTCAACCGGCGATGATAAAGCGCCAATCCTGGCCATCTGCGCGGCGCTCGATGCATTGCAAGCCAGCAAGATCGCCATCAACGCCAACATCAAGTTCTTCTTTGAAGGCGAAGAGGAGGCCGGTTCGCCGCATTTGGAAAATATCGTCGAAAAATATCGTGATTTGCTGAAGGCCGACGCCTGGCTAATTTGCGATGGGCCGGTGGATCAGACGCGACAGCAGCAGGTTTATTTTGGCGCGCGCGGCGTGACCGGATTTGAAGTGACCGTGTACGGCCCGCGCCGCGAACTGCACAGCGGCCATTACGGCAATTGGGCGCCGAACCCCGCGTTAATGCTGGCCAAACTGCTGGCTTCGATGAAGGATGACGACGGGCGAGTGTTGGTCAAAGGCTTTTATGACGGCATCGAACCATTGAGCGAAACCGAAATGCGCGCCTTTGCCGAAGCGCCGGATAATGAAGCGTTATTGAAACGCGAGCTGGGTCTGGGGTGGAGCGAAGGGGCAGGGAAGAAGCTGATTGAACTGATCAATCAACCATCGCTGAACATCCGCGGAATGGTCAGTTCATCGGTTGGCGCGACAGCGCGCAATGTGGTGCCTTCGACGGCGACGGCCTCGCTCGACATTCGCCTGGTCAAAGGCGTGGATCATCAGGCGGCAGTGGGACGTGTTATCGAACACATCCGCGCGCAGGGCTACCATGTCGTTGAAGCCGATCCCGACGATGCCACGCGGTTGAAATATCCGAAGATTGCCAAAGTCGTTCGGCAGGGCGGATACAACGCTTCCAAAACTTCGATGGACCTGCCGATCTCGCAAGCCATCATCGCGGCAGTCGCCAGCGCGCGCGGGCTGGTCATCAAAATGCCAACGCTGGGCGGCAGCGTGCCGCTTTACATCTTCACGGACGCGCTGAAGACGCCCTGCATCGGCATTCCCATCGCCAACCACGACAATAATCAGCACAGCGCGAACGAAAACATCCGCCTGCAAAACTTATGGGATGGGATTGAAACGATGGCTGCTCTATTGGCAATCAAGCTGACGATGAAGTGACTGCGCTTTATGGGTGAATTGTTTGCAGACCAATTACCTGAAGCTTATTGGCGGCCAGTCAGTGAGTCGAAAGCTTCCCAGATTTGATCTATCACCTGGCCGGAAGCTTGGCCAAGACGGTCTGCAATATAGCGTTTGTCAACTGCGGTGAGTTGGAAGACCAATGCGACTGAGTCATGCCGCAGCCCGTTCTCTTTATTGGCCTCAACCAGCACAGAGCCGGGAAAGCGTAGCGCATCCTGCTGAGAAGTAAGGGGGATCACCAAGACGGTCGGCAGTGTAGATGCTTGTTGAGCAATTATGGCAGGACGGCGGCCAGTTTGTGCACGACCGCCACGCGCCGGGAACTCAATCCAATGCAAATCACCAATGTTCATGGCTGTTCATCCGGGTAAGGAAACAGCGCGAGGCTTTCAGCAGCCAGCGCCTGCCACTCTTCCAGCTCCGCCTGGAGCGTTTTATTCATTGGCGCATCGGTGAGCGGCACTAGCAGCACTCCACTCTGAGTCTCAATCACACGAATAGGCGTGCTGGGTTTGAATCCATAGCGCGTCTGCACGGCGTCAGGCAATGTGACTTTGCCGTTATCTTCAATGGTCAATGTTTCAAACATATTTTTACGCTCCTGAAAAATCTGATTAACCGGGTATTTCGGCCACAGTTGAACAAACAGTGGGTTGATAAGGCTAGCTCCACAGCTTGTCCAATTTCATCGCCGCCATTGGGTTGCCTTCGATTTTGATCTTGCCGCTCATCACGCCCATCATCGGGTTGAGTTCTTTGCGGTAAAGCTGGTTCAGCGTTTCGATGGACAATCGCAAGGTGACATCTGCCGCGCCATCGCTGCTGCTGACGGAGTTCGGCACGGATTTGCCGTCAATCAAAACGACGGCACCGTCGTCAAACACGATCTTGATGGCGGCGTCCAATCCGGCATTATTGCCCAGACGCCCACGCACGGCTTCGGTAAATTCGGCGACGGTGAAGTCTTTCTTTTCTTCAGACAAAGGTTTCCTCCTGTTCGGCTTTTCGCCTGATTCGGGCCAATCATTCAGGTTTAATCGGTTGTGGATTGAGTTGTGTTTGCCGCCCGGCTTGCAGCTTGATGATCTGCGCAGCGGTTTGTTCAACGCTCTGTTTGCCAGCGTGAATGCCGACATCAATCGCGAAGCGGCGCGTCTCGTTTGGCTTCAGCTTCGGCACGCGCCCGGCCTGGCGTTCGATGCTGCGGTTGGCGGGGAAGCCCGTGCCCGGTTCCAGCCCCGTAACGTAGCCTTCTTCCATCGCGGTCGTGTTTTTCCAAAGCGTGAAATATGGCAGTTGATCAATCGCATAGTTCATTGAAACGGCTTTGTCCGCGGCGGCATTGCACAACATCACGGTCGTTCGGTTCTTGTCGTCAGCGAAGGGCAGGATGCCGTAAACCTGTTCGACGAAGCCTTTGGTCGGCGCGACGTATTCGCCAAATGTGTTCAGGCTTTTTGCTGCGTGTGCATTGAATGGGCGGACTTCACGGGCTGCGGCCAGAAAGCGCGAACCGCCTTCCAGCAAAGGCGCGGCGTAATTGCAATGGTAGATGATCTGGAATTCCTGTTCATAGGCGCTGTAGTTCGTCACGGCGTCTTCAATGCGATAGGTGTCCGCGCCCGGCTCGGTCGAAATCTCCGTCCACAGTTCCAGCTTCGGGCCGTAAAACATTCGTTCGTCCACGCGCCCGCGAATGCGAATGCGCGGGCTAGGCGCGCGATCAATTACCACTTCGACTTCCGACGCCGGGATGTTTCCGATTTTGCCATGCAGCGTTAAATCCATCTCGGCTTCATCGCCCGTGTTGTTGATGAATTTGTCTTTGCCGGGATGGCCAGCCCATTCCAGTCCGCAGCGCACCATCCATTCGTTGAACCCTTCCAGCCAGCCTAATCCTCCGCGACTTTGCAAATTGATGAACTGCGGATGGACAACCTCTTTGACCGGCGAATCCCAACCCAGCCGGATGTCGCCGCTTTCCACGCGCAGCACATTCATCCCGCGTGTCGGCACGACGGTGAAGGTCAGCTTGCCGTTGTTGACCACAATCACATCCACGCCTTCCTGCTTGCCGCCGTGCAACGTGTATTTGCGCACGGACCATTGCACGCGAGTCTTCAAGTCAACATTGCCGTTTGTGATCTGCCAACTGTCCAGATGGACGTTGCGCGCAACGCTGGTCAGCGTTTGCCGATAGGGATCATTGTCATTCGCGGAGATGTTCATAAGCGGAAACAAGATTGCGACGAGCAAGGCAGACAATATCAGTGTGCCTTGCCTGCCTGCGGTCGGCAAAGATTTACGAATCACTTTTGTACCTACTTTCGTTCGGGCTTTCGATTCGGGATTGAGATGCCTGGACAACTTGGGGAGGAATCCTACCAGCGGTCACCGGTAGTCACAAGAAGCGTTTTCGTTATGGAACGGGGAGCGTGAGCGACCTGAGCCTTGATCAATGGCCTCTTCCGACAAACGCAGGTCACTCACGCTCCCCGTTCCGTAACGACCTGATCGCGTATCGAATCCTTGCGGCGGACGCGCAGCACGGCGATCTTGGTTGAATGATTGAATGGCGCGGGGTCGCTCACGCCTGCTGCCACGCGGGTCGTGTCATATCCCGCGAAGTCTTCCGCGACGGGAATCAATTCTTCAATCGTCAGATAGCGGTCCGTGCATAACGTTTCCAGCGACCGCAGGTAATCCGCGCCGCTGACGAAAAGCGCATTGTTGACCGCGATCAGCGTGCCGCCGTCGGCAATCAGCGGGCGTACTTTGTTTATCAGGCGGGCATAATTCTTTTCCATATCCACGATGCCTTTGCCGGTGGCGGCAAAAAAAGGCGGATCGAGCAGCACACAATCGAACTGTTCACCAGCGTGAATCATTCGACTGATCTGCGGCCAGAAATCGCCGCTTTGAAAATCAGATTTGTGAATGGGGAAGCCGTTCAGCGTGTACGAAGTCTTTGCCACGTTCAGGAAGTTGCGGTTCAGGTCCAGGTGAACCACGCGCGTTGCGCCCGCCGCCCGCGCCGCAACGCCCAGGCTGCCGGTGTAGGCGAAGGTATTGAGCACGCGCTGGGCGCCCAAGTTGCACAGTATCCAGGCTCGCAGACCGCGCGTGTCCAGATACAGGCTGGCGTCACGGTTCAATTGCAAATCTACGGCATACCACGGGCCTGGAAAAACGCCGGGTTCGCGGACTTTACGCGCCAGCGTCGTGCCCGCCAGCAAAGTGCCATTGCGCGCTTTGGCATCATTGGCGTGGTGGGCTTTCAGCAAGACGGCGCTGATCCAAGGCAGGCGAGACTGATAAAACTGCTGTGCAGCAGCAATGACAGCTTGGCCTGGTTCCGGCTTTTCGGCGTAATCGTGCAAGACCAACGTTTGCGCATACAGGTCAACGGCCAGCGTTGGCCAGCCTTCGGTAAAGCCATTGAACAGCCGGAACGCCGCTTCGTGACGCGCATCGAACAACGATGCGCGAGCGGTCAGCGCCCCAGCGAGCAATCCATTCAGTGATTCGATCATTAAATTCCTGACCAGAACTTGTGCCAAAGTCCGCCGCTGCCTGGGATTTATCGTGCTTGCTGGAGAACAGCAACTTTGATTCTCACATCTTCACTTGCGGTTGCGGTTTTTCTTGCGCGAGGCGCGGGCGATTTTGCGCAGGTGTTTGGCTCTGTCTCTTTCCTTTTTCGTTTTGCCGGTGGGACCGAGCGGCAAAATCAAACCGCCTTCGCCGAGCAGGGGGAAATCGCCGCCGGGCAGCGGCAGGCCACCGCCGCCGGATGACAACAGGTTGGTATTGTACAGAGTCATGAAGGTGTCGAGTCCTTCTTTATTCGACATGTCGAAACCGGCGCCTCGGCCCATCATCATGAATGATTTCGCCATCCCGAAACGGGAAGAGTCATTCATCCAGGCATGGAAGTCTTTCGGTTTCAGGGCCCGCAAATAGCGAAGAATATTGTCAGCATTCGCCAGTTGGTATTCGCGCTTCAGGTATTCCCAGAAGGCGATCATTGCCGGCAGCCCTTCGTCCGCGTCTTCGGGCGCGGCGAGCGAGATTTTGCGGGGGAAGACTTCGGTCAGGAGTTCTTCCATATGGTTCGCATCCATTTTATGGAGGGCGACGCCGACGTAGTTGTAGCCGTACTCAATAATGCTTCTTGCCCAGAAGGTCATGCCGTCGTCTTCCTGTAGGCGGGCTTTACCTTCGGGCGAGTTGACGAATAGGTCAAGCAGTTCGTCCTGGTATTCGTAAATCTCTTCTTCGCCAGGCTCGAAGTCGCTAAGCCGTTTGATGTCAAAAGGCACGTTCGTTTCTCCTGTTTTATGTGTTTGGGTTAAACCGCCACCATCGCTGATTCCTTCATTGTGGCTTCAATTTCTTTCGGCAATTTCGGTACGCCTGTGGTCAGCACTTCAAAGCCAGTATCCGTGACCACCACGTCGTCTTCGATGCGGACGCCAATGTTGAAGAATTCTTCCGGCACGTTCTCGGCTCCGGCGGCAATGTACACACCTGGCTCGACCGTGAAGACCATGCCTGGTTCCAGCGTGCGCCAATCGTCGTCCAGTTTGTAGCGGCCCACATCGTGTACGTCCATTCCCAGCCAGTGGCCGGTACGGTGCATGAAGAATTTTTCGTAGGCTCTCTTTTCGACGTTGTCCTTCAGGCTGCCCGACAGCAAGCCAATATCAAGCAAGCCTTGCGTGACGACATCCACGCTGTGTTCGTGCAGCTTCATAAAGCTGACGCCGGGTTTGACCATCCGGATGACGGATTGGTTGGCGTTCAGGACGACTTCGTAGATGGCTTGCTGGGCTTTGGTGAATTTGCCGTTGGCGGGAAAGCTGCGAGTGATGTCGCCGGAGAAGACGTTGTATTCAGCGCCCGCGTCAATCAGCACCATATCGCCATCTTTGATCTGATCGTTGTTGGTGTTGTAGTGCAGGATCGTCGTATTGAAGCCGGAGCCGACAATCGAAGGGTAACCGACGCCGGTTGCGCCTTTTTTGCGAAAAATGTATTCGATGATGGCTTCCAGTTCGTATTCGTACATCCCGGGTTTGCAGTGCTTCATTGCGGCGACGTGGCCTTCGGCGCTGATCCGTGCGGCGCGGCGCAGGTTATTCAAATCCTCTTCGTTTTTGCGCAACCGCATTTCGTGAACGATGGCACCGGGATCGGTAATGGTGTTGGGCGCAAAGACGCCAGTGCGGATTCTTTCGCGAATATGTTTGATCGTGCTGATGACTTTCAGATCGAAAGATTGATCATGACCAAGGCGGTAATAAAGCTTGTGGACGTTTTGCAGATACTTCGGAAGGATATCGTTGATCTGCGCAATGTCATATGCTGCGTCCGCACCATATTCGCGAATTGCACCTTCGACGCCGGTGCGAATGCCAGTCCAGATTTCTTCTTCGCGTTTGCGCGGACGGACAAACAGCACGTATTTGTGTTCGGGATGCGACGGCGAAAGAACAGCTACACAGTCAGGCTCATTCAATCTTGTCAGATAATAAAAATCCGTGTCCTGGCGAAACTCAAAATCTGTGTCCTGATTGCGGCGAATTTCGTGCGCGCTGGCAAAGACGGCGACGCTGGATGGTTCCATCTTTTCCAGAAACTCAGTCAGACGGGTTGGTCTCATTCGTGGCTCCTTGAATTAGAAAGGTGATGATGTTTAAAGCGCACGCAGTATAAATCAGCGCCGCAAACTGTGGCGAGCCGCTCGCACCACTGAAGATTTCCTGTAACGGCAGGCAGCGTTGCCAGCGTAATAGTTCAAGACTGCGCTTAATTTGGCGAATCCGCCGCAATCGCGGTAAGCTGCGCGGCGTAATCGCACCAATAAACCCTCTTCACAATGAGATCAAAACATATGCAAATACCAAAAACGCTGCGGCGTGTTGTCGTCACAGGCATCGGCTGCGTCAGCCCCATCGGCATCGGCAAAGAACAGTTCTGGCAATCAATCAAAGCGGGCCGCAGCGGCATCAGCCGCATTACGCGTTTTGAGGTGGATGATCTGCCCGTGCAGATTGCGGCGGAGATCAAGGATTTCGATTCGGATCAGTTCATTTCCCCCAAAGACCGGCAGCACGTTTCGCATGCTGTCGCGTATGCGATTGCGGCGGCTGAACTGGCTTTCAACGATGCCGGATTGCAACCGCGCGACATGAGCCTGGATGACAAACGTGACATCGGCATTGTGTTGGGTAGCGGTGGCGCATCGTTGGGCTTTATCGAAAAGCAGTACCGCTACTATTTCGCCAACGAAGCCAAGCGCGCCAGCATTTACACGATCCCAACGGCAACGCCCGGCTCATTGCCTTCGGAGCTTTCAATGCCCTTCGGCATCAAAGGCTTCAGCCATCTGGTTTCGACGGGCTGTACCTCTTCAACCGACGCGATCAATTACGCCGCTCAGAACATTGCCTTGGGGCGCATCAACACGGTGCTGGCCGGTGGAGTGGACGCACCATTGGTGCATAGCTTTATGCTCGGCTTCTGCGTTATGAAAGTTCTGACTCCTTCGTGGAATCAGGAACCGGCCCGCGGATCGCGTCCGTTCAGCCGCGACCGCGATGGCTTTGTGCTGGGCGAAGGCGGTTACCTGTTCGTACTGGAAGAATTGGAACACGCGCTGAATCGCGGCGCGCGCATTTATGCCGAGATTGCCGGCTATGGTTCGACTTGCGATGCGCATCATCGCGTCCAGCTTGACGAAAGCGGCGTTGAACCTGCGCGTGCGATGGCGATGGCAATGGCAGACGCAGGCGTCCGGCCCGAAGAGATTGATTACATCAACCTGCACGGCACTTCGACTCGGCTGAACGACCGCATCGAAACGCGCGCCGTGAAGAATGCCTTCGGCGATCTGGCGTATAAGATTCCGATGAGTTCGACCAAGTCCATGATCGGCCATCCCCAAGGCGCTTCGGGCGCTGCCGGGTTGATGGCGACGATTGGCGGAATGAACGGGGGCTTTGCGCCGCCAACGATCAACCTGGAAGAAACCGATCCCGAATGCGATCTGGATTACGTGCCGAATGCTGCGCGCGCCGCTGAAATCAAAACCGCCCTGTGCAACTGCATCGGCTTCGGATCAAAAAATTCGGCGCTGGTGGTCAAGAAGTTTGAAGGCTCGTGACGCCTTCAAATCGTACTGGCTTGGGATGGATGAAAATCACGCCGCGAGGGTTGGGCAAACTGTCAGTTTGCCTGGCCTCCATCAAAGACGTCTTTCGAGAACACCCGGCAAACTGACAGTTTGCCCAACCTTTTCCGCAGGAGAGAGCACCAATGCAGACATCGAAACGCAAAGTGTATGACGCAATCGTCGTCGGTTCAGGAGCGACCGGCGGATGGGCAGCAAAAGTCCTGACTGAAAAGGGACTGAGCGTGCTGGTATTGGAAGCCGGACGCCAGCTCGATGAAGAAAAAGATTTCCGCGAACACACCGAGCCTTATGAATTGAAATATCGCGGCCTGGCGTCAGGCGCGAAATATGCGCCGCGCCAGCCGATTCAATCGAAATGTTATGCGGCCAATGAATACGGGCATCATCTGTTCGTGGACGATGTTGACAATCCTTATACCACGCCCGAAGACAAGCCGTTCTGGTGGATTCGCGGGCGGCACGTCGGCGGGCGTTCGATTACCTGGGGCCGCCAGTCTTACCGGATGAGCGACCTTGATTTCAAAGCCGCCGAACGCGACGGTTATGGCCAACCCTGGCCGATCAGCTACAAAGACCTGGAGCCTTATTACAACCAGGTCGAAGACTTTGTCGGCATCAGTGGTTCGTATGAAAACCTGCCGCAACTGCCCGACAGCAAATTCCTGCCGGCGATGAAAATGACCTGCGGCGAACACCTGCTGAAAAAATCCGTCGAATCGAAATGGAATGATCGCAAGGTCATCATCGGCCGCGCGGCGATCCTGACCAAACCGCATCAAGGCCGCGCCGCTTGTCACTGGTGCGGACACTGTGATCGTGGCTGTTCGACGCATTCGTATTTCAGCAGTCCCGGCTCAACCTTGCCCGCTGCCGCTAAAACGGGCCGGATGACGCTGAAACCAAACTCTGTTGTTCGCGAACTGATCGTGGACACCAACACCGGCAATGCCAAAGGCGTTCGCGTCGTCAATCAAGTGACCAAACAGGAACGCGAAGAGTACGCCAAGGTAGTCGTGCTGTGCGCTTCGACGCTGGAATCCACGCGCATCCTGATGAATTCGAAATCGCGCCAGCATCCGAACGGCTTCAGCAATTCGTCGGACGCCTTGGGCCGTTACCTGATGGATCATATGTATTCGATCAGCGCGGGCGGCATCGTGCCGCAGTTGTTGGGCACCGAATATGATTTTGCCGACGGGCGCGCCAACGGAATCTACGTTCCCCGCTTTCGCAACATCACGGACAAGAATCCCAATTTCATTCGCGGTTACGGCATGCAGGGCGGCGTTCGCGTCAGCACAAACTTCTTCCGAGGGCGGCAGATTCCCGGATTTGGCCCGGACTTCAAGACGATGGTGCGCGAAGCCAAGAACGAAGTGACCTGGGGTTTGGGTGCGTGGTGCGAGATGCTGCCAGACAAAGACAACCGCGCCACCATTGATCCGAACAAGAAAGACGCCTGGGGCATTCCGGTCTTGCACGTTGACTGCAAACACGGCGAGAACGAAAAAGCGATTGCCAAAGACGCTTTGGAAACCATTCTGGAAATGGCCGACGCCGCCAAATTTATTACCCAGTATCGCAGTTCGACGCCCGCGCCTCCGGGCTTCTGCATTCACGAAGTCGGCACCGCGCGCATGGGCAGCGACCGCAAAACTTCCGTGCTCGACCCGTGGAATCGGACGTGGGATGCAAAGAACGTCTTTGTCACCGATGGCGCGGCGTACGCTTCGATTGGCTGCCAGAATCCGACGCTGACGATGATGGCGATCACCGCGCGGGCTTGCGATCACATTGCTGAAGAATTCAGAACAGGGAATCTATGATCTCATAAAAGGCATGGAGTTCAGGCTTTAGCCTGCTGGTTTTCACTGAAGACATATCAAATGAAACCGGTAGGCTAAAGCCTGAACTCCATGCCTTTTTTTCATCACCGCTTCACTTCAACCTTCTGCCATTCCAGCTTCGCCGTCGCCCCGCCTGTGTGGTCGTAATATTCCAACACGATTCGATGATTGCCTGCGGGCAGAAAAACTTCACGGGTGAAGGTGGCAGGCGTTTGGTCGCGCCATTCGTCAATAATCTTTTTGCCATTCACAAACAGCCGCACGCCGTCATCGCCCGTCACCGTGAAGCGATAGACGCCCGCTGCCAAAACTACTTTTCTCGACCAGCGCGCTGAAAAATCATCGGTATTCAAGCCGCAAACCGGGCTGGCGCTCTTCACGTTCCAATCAAAATTCAAAAAGCCATTGCCGTCATCACGAATCATCTGCGGCGGGCCGGTCAAATTGCTGTTGTTGAAATATTCGCCGCGCCAGTGTTCGGTCGGCACGGTGGCAAAGCAGGGATGCTGTTGCCACGTTAGTTTCAATACGGCGCTTCCCCAATGTTCATAGTATTCCACGCGGATTTGATGATTGCCGCCAGCGAGCGGTGCATCGAAGGTTTGCGTGATTGCCTGATCCTGCCAGCGGTCAAACTTCAGTTGGCCGTCAATGAAAACGCGCACGCCATCATCGGCAGCGACAGCGAAGCGGTAGACGCCTTCGGCAAAAGTCACTGTGCGCATCCACCGCGCGGAAAAGTTGTCAACGCCAACTCCACAGTTGCCATCAGGGCCGTTCAATCCCCAGTCAAAGTTCAGTT
>JBBQVH010000121.1:0-25176 GCA_038211695.1 Blastocatellia bacterium
CCGCTTGCGCACGGCGCTGCCAGGGTTGATTGAACTGCGCCACACCCGCCGCCATAAGCAGCGCACAAATCGCAATCCACCGCAATTTGCGTGCGCCTGCGCCCGTGGCAAAAACCACCGAATGAGAAATGTGCTTGATAAAATTCATTCTTCCTCCTTGTTTGACAGCGGCGAACGGCGGAGTTGACGTGGGGCGAAAGCGCCGCAAGCCCGCTATTTTTTTTAACGGACAACGTAATAAGAAAGTAGCTACTCACGCCCTCACGCCCAATGACCTGTTCGGCACGTTTCCCGATACAAGCCAACTGTTGCCAGATGACTAGAGCTTGGCCTCGTACACCAAATTAAAAGGCGTTTCTGTTGCTCGGCGAAAACGTGAAAACCCGCCTTTTGTTATCACATCTCGCATCTTCCCTTCACCCGCTTGCCCTCCTAACGCCAGTCCGACTTCCTGCGACAGCGAAGCGGGCGTACATATCAGCGTCGAAGCCGAATAAAAGGCGCGTCCGATTGGATTCAGATTGTCTTTCACATCGTCGTGGGCAAACGGCTCAACAATCATCCACGTTCCGTCCGAAGCCAAAGATTCCCGGACGTGAGCGGCTGCGCCTATGGGGTCGCCCATGTCATGCAGACAATCGAAGTAAGTAACAAAATCGTAGTCGCTTCCGGAAAAAAATTTTGCTTTGGCGACTTCAAACGAAACTCGCTCGCCAACTCCGCCTTCTACGGCTCGTTCACGCGCCATTTCGATTGATTTGTCGTGATAATCAAAGCCGGCGAAAGTTGAATTCGGATACGCTTGCGCCATCAAAACGGTCGAAGCCCCCAGCCCACAACCAATGTCGGCGACTTTCGCCCCGGCTTTCAATTTTTCTTCAACACCGTCCAGAGCCGGAATCCACGAACTGACAAGATTCGCGGCATAACCGGGACGGAAAAATATTTCAGTTGCGCGAAAAAGCCCCGCGTCGTGTTCGTGCCAGCCCAGGCCTTCGCCCGTGCGAAATTTTTCGGTCAGTTGTGGCACGGCTCGAAGTGCGGAAACGGCAAGCAGAAACGCGCCGGGCATATAAGCCGGACTCGTTTCGTCGGCCAGCGCAAAGGCTTGTTCTTCCGAGAGGAAATAGGTTCGATTCGCCGCATCGTAGGAAACGTAGCCGCCCGCCGCTTGCGCGTTCAGCCACTCGCGCACGTAACGCTCGTTTGTTCCCGTTAGCTCGGCTAATTTGGCGGGCATAAGCGGTCTGCCCGCTTGAGCCATCGCTTTGTAAAGACCGAGACTTTCACCAATGACGACCAATCCGGCGTGCATCGTCGCGCCGAAATCCGTAATGCAGGTTCCCAAAAATTGATTCAGTTTTTCTTCGTTAATAGCCATAACATACTCCTCATAATTAGTGTTTACCCCAAATTCAAATGCTCGCCTCAAAGACGAAGTGCCGAACGCCCCGCTTAGAAGGCGCTCCCCGCCACTCGCCTGAGTGGCGGGAACAGGCCGCTGATGCTCACTCTGCTGTTGTCGGATCAATCATTGATTTGACTTCCGAAATCCGGTTGGCCGGGAAGCCACTTTGTTGTGCGTGCTCGCGTATCGCCGCCTCATTGGGCGCAATGTAGATGCAATAGAGCTTGTCTGCTGTGACGTAGCTTTGCTGCCATTGAATCTGCGGGCCTATCTTTGTAAGAACATTACAGGATTTCTGCGAAGCGGCTTGTAGGTCTTGTGGTGAAAAGTTCCCGACGCCGGAAATTTCACGTTCGATGACGTATTTAGGCATGATTATCTCCTTTGATAAGTTGTCTACTTTGTTTGCGCGATGCGCGCGGTTAGTCGTGGCCAGTTGTTTGTCCGGCGTCGCTGTGGATTGCGCGGATGGTTTTCGTCTCCGCCATCTGTACCAGTTTGCGTTCAGTCTTCGACTTGATCAGCGCATATCCGTTCCCGTGTCCCAGCACCTTCACCTCAGTGAGAAAATACGCCCCATCGTACTTCTTAAAGATCAGGCTCGACCGGTTTGGATATTCCGGCAACTGGCGCGGAATCGTCTGAACGGCCACCCAGAGCTTCCGCTCAAGGCAGTGAATCAGCATCATCTGCGGCATCTGTGGATTACGTTTGATGAGGTATTGACCTGCCGGGAGCAGTTTCTCACCGACCTGAAACTGGAACGGAATCTGATATGTTGTCACGTCATCCGATGATTGCGCGGAAGCCGGCAGACTCCATAAGAAGAGAACGAGAACTGACATTGCGAAGCTGTAAAGCGTTTGTTTTTTCATTCCTGTATTTCCTTTCGTAAGTGGACATGTCTTCACGAAAACCTCCGGCAAGCCGGACGATCTCCTACTCCTGTTTCAAAGCAGCGAACCTCGCTGCTCACCTATACAGGCGAAAAAGAGAGCAGAAATTGCTGATCGCCAGAATTATTTTTTGACCGGGTACGCCCTCTTATTTGATTGCGACCTTCAGCGTATTCGCCTGTTTTCCGTCAACCATCACAACCACGTCCAACTCGCCGCGACCAGCCAGGCTGCGCGGCAGCAACACGTTGAGCTGATCCAGCCCGGTAAACGATCCCTGCGGCCCGGCGTAAAGCGCGTCCGCGCTGACGCCGCCGATTTTCACGCCAACGTTGCCGAGCGAGATGCGATTCCGCAGCCCCGTGGCAAACAGCACCAGGAAGACCTGATCGGTTTCAGGCCCCGGATTGATTGGCGCGGCGACGAATTGCTTCTTCTCTTCATCAAATCGCACGACCGGTTCGAAGCTCTGCGAGCCATCGGCTTTCACGCGCAGCGCAAACCCGATCAATAAGCCGCGCCCGCTCGAGTCCGCCGAAAACAGGCCCGGCGCGACAGCTTCGATTTGGGCCTCGCCCGAGGCAACGGTTTCGTTGTCGCGAAGGACTGTCACGATCGCGTTGCCCGTCGCCAACCCCGGCGGCATCTGGAAGTTGATCTGTTTCGGCGAGACGAAAAAGAGCGGCGCAAACGCCTCCGCGCCTGCCTTGTCGCGCACGCGGACGCGGACACTTGCCAGCGTCGTCGGCAAAGGCTGCGTCCGCGCTGTTTCAGTGGCCTGCGCCAATCCATTGCCGAACGCGGCCACGATTGATTCGCTGGCCAATGCGGTTCCGGCAAAGCTGGCGGCGGAAACGCACGTGACCGGATTGGGCATGATGGCGGGACAGACGAAGACATAGGCCAAGCCCTGATTCACATTCGCGCCAACCGCACCCACCACCACGGTGTCGCCGCTCAGAGCCACCGAAATGCCGAAGATATCACTGGCCTTGCCGCCTTCGACGATCAGTTTCTGTTGCTGCGTCCAGACAGGTTGGGCCGTGCCATCGCGGGTGAAGACGTAGGCCGAGCCTTGAAGCGAAGCCGTGCTGATGTCGCCAAACGGCGCGCCCACCACGACAATGTCGCCGCTTAAGGAGACCGAAAAGCCGAAGTTATCATTGGCCGCGCCGTCGTTGGCGGTCAGTTTCTGCTGCTGCGTCCAGACAGGTGGGGCCGCGCCATTGCGGATGAAGACGTAGGCCGAACCTTGCGTGGTGTTCGCGCCAATGGCGTCGTTCGGCGCGCCCACCACCAGGGTGTCGCCACTGATCGCCACCGCGGGGCCGAAGCGGTCATTGGCCACGCCGTCACTGGCGATCAGTTTCTGTTGCTGCGTCCACTTCGTGCTGTCGCGGGTGAAGACGTAAGCCGAGCCTTGATCCGCATTGGCGCCGATGTCGTCAAACGGCGCGCCCACCACCACGATGTTGCCGCTCAGGGCGACCGAGCGGCCGAAGAGATCACCGGCCGCGCCGTCGTTGGCGGTCAGTTTTTGTTGCTGCGTCCAGCCCGCGCCGCCGCGGACAAAGACGTAGGCTGAGCCTTGGTTGGCAGTCGCGCCGACCGCGTCGTTCGGCGCGCCCACCGTCACGGTGTTGCCACTGGCAGCGACCGAAAAGCCGAATTGATCAAAGGCCGCGCCGTCGTTGGCGGTCAGTTTCTGTTGCTGCGTCCAGCCCGCGCCGCTGCGGACAAAGACGTAGGCTGAGCCTTGCTGCGCATTCGTGGCGATCGTGTCAAACGATGCGCCCACCAGCACGATGTCGTCGCTGATGGCGACGGCATTGCCGAATCCCTCACCGGCCTCGCCGTCGTTGGCGGTCAGCTTCTGTTGCAGCGCCCAGACCGCCCCGCCGGCAGTAAAGCTGCGGGCGAAGACGTAGGCCGAGCCTTGATTCACATTCGCGCCGACGTCGTCGGACGACGCGCCCACCACCACCGTGTCGCCGCTGACGGCGACTGAGCCACCGAATTGATCATTGGCCGCACCGTCGTTGGCGGTCAGTGGCTGTTGCGGAACAAAGTTGCCCGCGCAAATAACGAAGACGTGCGCCGAGCCTTGATTCCCATTCACGCCAATGTCATCGGCAAATACGCCCACCAGCACGGTGTCGCCGCTGAGGGCCACCGCGCCGCCAAAGAAATCACCGGACGCGCCGTCGGCGGCGGTCAGTTTCTGTCGCTGCGTCCAAACCGCGCCGCTGCGGTTGAAGACATAGGCCGAGCCTTGAAAGTCATTCGCGCCGATATCGTTCAGCGGCGCACCCACCAGCACGGTGTCGCCGCTGATCGCGACCGAGCGGCCGAAGAAACTATTGGCCGCGCCGTCGCTGGCGGTCAGTTTCTGTTGCTGCGTCCAGACAGGTTGGGCCGCGCCATTGCGGATGAAGACGTAGGCCGCGCCTTGATCCGCATTCGCGCCGTTGTCGTCGTTCGGCGCGCCTACCACCATCGTGTCGCCGCTGAGGGCGACTGAGAAGCCGAAGAAATCAGTGGCCGCGCCGTCATTGGCGGTCAGTTTCTGCCGCTGCGTCCAAACCGCGCCGCTGCGGCTGAAGACGTAGGCCGAGCCTTGATCCGCATTCGCGCCGATGTCGTCGTTCGACGCGCCTATCACCACCGTGTCGCCGCTGAGGGCGACTGAGCCGCCGAAGAAATCAGTGGCCGCGCCGTCGCTGGCGATCAATTTCTGTTGCTGCGTCCAGACAGGTGGGCCCGCGCCATTGCGGCTGAAGACATAGGCCGCGCCTTGCGCCAAATTCGCGCTGATGTCGCTGGTCGGCGCGCCCACCACCACAGTGTCGCCACTGATAGCGACGGCGGAGCCGAACCCGTCACCGGCCGCGCCATCGTTGGCTTTCAGTTTCTGTTGCTGCGCCCAGACCGTGCCGCTGCGGGTGAAGACGTAGGCCGCTGGATTCAGATTCGGGCTGATGGCGTTGTTCGACGCGCCAACCACCACGGTGTCGCCGCTGAGCGCGACTGAAGCGCCAAAGCGATCATTGGCCCCGCCGTCACTGGCGGTCAGTTTTTGTTGCTGCGTCCAACTTGCCCCGTTGCGCACGAAGACATAGACCGCGCCTTGATCCGGCTCGGTCACGTCGTTGAGCGGCGCGCCGATGATCGCGGTATTCCCGCTGAGGGCGACTGAGAAGCCGAAGTTATCCGCCCGCGCGCCATCCGCCGCCGTCAGTTTTGCTTGTTGCACCAGGATCGGATCAATCGTCAGCGGATAAGCGGCATGCGCATCATCCACCAGCAGCGCCAGCATGCCGCCCTCGAGTTCCATTCGCGCAGGCAGCGTGCGCCCCTGCGCATCAAACGCCAGCAGATGATCGTAGCCGAGCCGCAACCCGTCGCCCTGCCGTTCAAAAACCGCGCCTTGCCCGTCGCCACGCACACTGACGCGCCAGCCACGATCCGGGGCACCCATTGACAGAGCCACGCGCAACCATTCGCCGGACTTGCTGCTCGCGGGCGGCTCGGCAATCGTGAAGCCCTGCTCCAGACCTTCGGGCTTGTTCACATACCATTCGGTGATGGCCGATTGAGGCCCAGGCTGGTTGCCGATTGCGGATTTGCGGATCGCGATGCGGTCGCCGTTGGCGGTGATCTTGCCCGCTGTGACGGCAATCAACGGTTCGCCATAACCATAACCGGCGAGTTGCAAACGCAATTCCGCGCCACCCATGTCGTTGGATTCCTTGCCATCTGGATTCTTGGATGTGGCGCTGACGCGGACTTCATCGGACGCGAAGGTAGCGCGCAATTGCTGCCCTGGATTGTCGGCGTAAAATGGCGCACCAGGTTGACCGGACAAGGAGGATTGGGCGGGCGCGGCGTTGATCTGATAGCGCGCCGCCGCCATTGCTGTCGCCAGCGATGCATAACCGCCGTCGGTTTTGAGTTGTTGGATTGCGGCCTCGCCGTTAAGCGTCGCCGCCTGCGCCACTTGTGTCTGGCTCGGCCACAGATGCCCCAGATGCCAAAGCTGCCAATGCTGATTGCCCTGCACCAGACCCGCCGCCGCTGCGATGATCGCGCAGGCGGCGAGCCAGTACCGCCAGCGCGCTCCCCCACGCGCGGCGATATTCAAGGTATGTGGAACGTGTTTGCTGTAAATCATGCCTGCTCCTTCTCGAAAGTTGGGTAGCGAGTCTTTTTCCGCTCGCCAATTTTTTTGTTGCAAAGTGCGGTACCGAGTGATCGCCTAATCACACAGGCGAAAAATCAGGGGTGAATTGCTGGCCGTGAAAAGATTTTTCTTTGACTGATGCGAACTAAAAAAAGACCGGGCAACGAATTGCCCGGTCTCAAGAGAGGCGCGATGCGCCGGTTCAGTGGTTCAAGTTCATTCAATTTCAATCGTCAGTCACGACGATCTTCAGTCGTGTTGATCAATCCGTGCGCAACGACGTCGTAGGTCTGATCGGCATAAACATCGACCTCCCAGATGGTCGTGCCAGTAGCATTCTCAAACCGTCCCGACCCACCCTTCCATCTGTAAATCAAATGGGCATGTCCGGTTTGCGGATCAAGCGTGCCTTTGATGGAGGCTTTGAGCCGGTCGCCATTGGCTGCTGTCAGCGTTGCTTGCCCATTCAGATCCAAGTCCGATCCCTCCGGGGACGGCGTAAGCGTGAACGTGCGATGCACGGCCAGGCGACCGAAGTGGGTCGCGATTGCCGTTCCAATCGCGGTGACCGTCCCGTCCGGAGCAAATGTCAACGTGCCGTGCTCGACCAGATGGAAGGACTGTGGAGTCGCCAGCGCCGTCAAGGCGTGGAGTCCAATCAGGCCAAGTGTCATCAGACTGATGCTGATTCTGCGTAGATAATGTCTCATGAAAACTCCTCTTTTGTTTTCTGTTGCTTCTTCGGAAACCGCTGCGCCCGGTAGCGGCAGGGAAAAGTGACCTCCGCGATCACCCTGGTGATGTTCGACCTGAGCACACGACAGACTTGCCCGGGAGCAAACAGTCCTGCTCGTTGCCCGAGCGCATCTGAGTGCCCGCGAAGTGTTACTTGCCGGAAATCATTTGGTCGTGAGTGCGCGCCGCTAGCGCCAGTTTGCGTTCAGCCTTTGATTCGATCAGCAAATACCCGGTACCCTCTGATGAGAATCTCACCTCAGAGAGAAAATGTTTATCATCGTACCCCTTAAACATCAGGCTCGTCCCGGACTGCCGTTTCGACGGGCTGAGCGGGAAAGTATTAACGAGCGCCCAAATCTTCTGATCAGAAGATTGAATCTGCAGAATCTGCGGATTCTGTGAGTCGCGTTTGATGAGATATTTGCCTGCCGGAAGCAGCGTTCTACCGACCTGAAAGTCGAACGGAACTTGAACCGTCATCAACTGTTCATGAGATTGCGCGGAAGCCGAGATGCCCCCGAAAACGAGAAAGAGAACCGATACTGCGATGTGGTAAAGCATTTGTTTTTTCATTTCTAGCATTTCCTTTCGTAAATGGACTTATGTTCACGAAAACCTCCGGCAAGCCGGACGATCTCCTGCTCCTGTTTGAAAGCAGCAAACCTCGCTGCTCATTTACACAGGCGAAAAAGAAAGCGGAAATTGCTGGTCGCGGGAATTATTTTTTTGATTCGGGCAGGCAGGGCTTGGACAAGAGGAAAAACGCGGACGGAAAATTTCTGACGCTTGCCGACGCCGAAGCATGGAGTTCAGGCTTCAGCCTGCAGTTTGTATGACAGGCTTCAGCCTGTTCGTGCCGCACTCAAGGCAGCCTAAAGGCTGCCTGACAAACTGCAGGCTGAAGCCTGAACTCCATGCGCCAAGCCTGTTTCTGATAAGACTTAATGTTTATTGCTTCTTCAATGGCCCTGAAGTTTTCTAGTTGGCTTTGGGCAGCGTGTGGTATGGAATGGCCTTCTCGGGTTTGCCCCATAATTCGTAGAGTTCGATCAGCCGGCTGGCAGCCTTCTGCGCCTGCGCGTGCCGGTCGGCGGCCTGCAGCCCAGCGTAGCCAGCCAGCAACTGTTCTTCGGCCTCGCGGTAGCGCTTGAGTCTAATCAGGCACGCGCCAAGGTTCGTTTGGCTTCGATGGATCATCCAATGGTCCGGCTTGAGTGATTTCTGATAAGTGTCAATCGCCTGCCGCTCCATTTTCTCGGCTTCTTCGTACTCGCCCCGGTGGTACAACAAGGCCGCCAAATTGTGCAGACTCGTGCCCACCTCGTGGTGCTCATCCCCCAACTGCTTGCGCCGCATGCTGAGCGCCTGCCGGAACAGGTCTCCGGCTTCCTCGTAATTTCCTTTATCCTGCAACAAGGTCGCCAGGTTGTTCATCGTGGTCGCCAGCCTCGGGTTCTCTTCGCCGAACAGCTTGCGCCGCAGCGCCAGCGCCTGCCGGTACAGTTGCTCCGCCTCGTCGTACTTTTTCAGGTCCTGCAACACGGATGCCAGGTTTGCCAAACTCACGGCCACTTCCGGGTGTTCCTCCCCAAGCAACTTGCGGCGCATCGCCAGCGCTTCGCGGAACAGGGTCTCCGCTCCCTTGAAATCTCCTTGTTCCTGCAACATTGCGGCCAGGTTGTTCAGATCGCCGACCACGGACGGATGATCCGCGCCATACAGTTTGCGATGCCGCGCGAGCGCCTGCCGATACAACAATTCGGCCTCATGAAACTTGCCTGTGTCGCTCATCAATCGCCCGAGATTGTTCAGGCTAATGGCTACCTCAGCGTGCTCTTCACCGAGCAGCTTGCGGCGCAAGGCCAACGCTTCCCGGAGCATTAGCTCGGCCTCGTTGAATTTCCCCCGATCCACTAACAAGTGCCCCAGATTGTTCAGACTCTCGGCCACGTCCTGATGCTGCTCTCCCAGCAGCTTGCGCCGCATCGCCAGTGCCTGACGGAACAGCGATTCGCTTCCGGCATAATCGCCTTTCAGACTGGCCACTTCCCCCAGATGATTCAGGCTGGCCGCCACGTCCGAGTGCTCCGCGCCCAGCACTTGACGCCGGAGCTTCAACGCCTCTTCCAGCAACGGCTGCGCGCGGTCATACACGCCGATGCGTTGATACAACCCGCCGATCGTATCCATCAGCTTCGCTTGCACCGCTGGCTGGTGTTTCAGTTCGCGGACGACTTTTTCCGCACCCTGATCCAGCAGTTCTTTGGCCGTGATGGTATTTCCGCGTGTGTTGCCCGGATCGGCGAATTCAAACATTGCGACCAGCGATTGCGTTACGGCTTGAGCCGTAGCCGCCTCTTGATTGGCGCGGTCCCGTTCTCGGGCAATGCGCGCAGCCTGAACGGTCATCACGACGGCCAGAATCAATAGCAGCGCCAGAATGGCCACTCCGGCCTTGTGCCGTTGGACAAACTTCCTGGCCCGATAGCCGAACGTGTCTTTGCGAGCCGCGACCGGCAGTCCCGCCAGGTAGCGCCGGATGTCTTCGGAAAACTGTTCCACCGATTGATAGCGCCGCTCCGGCTCTTTGCGCATCGCCATCATGACGATGTTGTCCGGATCGCCCGCGAGCTGGCGGGCTAGTTTGCCAGCCAGCTTAGAGGATGCGTCGCTCATCCGGCTGACGGCCTTGCTCGGCTCTTCGATTTCGGTGTCGCAGATGGCGCGCTCAATTTCGGCGGGCGAATTGGTCTTGAACTCATACGGACGGCGTTCGGTCAGCAGTTCATAAAGCACAACACCGAGCGAGTACACGTCGGTCGTCGTGGCCACCACCTGCCCGCGCGCCTGTTCCGGGCTGGCGTAATGGGGCGTCATCAATCGCATCGCCGTTTCGGTTCGCGTGTGGGCCTGGCTCGGATCGGGCGAGAGCAGTTTGGCGATGCCGAAGTCGAGTAATTTGGGCGTGCCGGCTTTTCCGCCGGCTTTTCCGTCAGCTCTTCCATCAGCAGGGGAAGTGACCAGGATGTTGTTCGGCTTCAGGTCGCGGTGGATAACCAGCTTCTGGTGCGCGTGCTGGACGGCAGAACAAACGCCGCGAAAAAGTTTGAGCTTCTGATTGAGCGAAAGCTGATGACGGCGACAATAGTCCGTGATCGGCTCGCCGGCAACGAACTCCATCACAAAGTAAGGCAAGCCGTCGGGCGTTGCGCCGCCGTCGAACAGACGCGCAATGTGCGGATGGTCAAGCGAGGCCAGAATCTGCCGCTCGCGCAGAAAACGGTCGCGCACGAAGTCTGTGTCCATCCCGCGCTTGATAATCTTGAGCGCGACCTGCTGCTGAAACTGCTCGTCGTCGCGCACCGCCTCGTAGACGGCACCCATTCCGCCGCGCCCAATCAACCGCGTCAGGCAATAAGGGCCGATGCGCTCTCCGGTCAGATCATCTTTCGGCTCGGCGGCAACCGAGAGGGCGGCGCTGAGGATCGAACCCCGGATGAAGTCTTCGGCCGTATCTCGCGCCAGCAAAGAGAGCACTTCGCGCCGCAGTTCCTGATCGTCGCCGCAGACGCGCGTCAGGTAAGCTTCGCGTTCAGCCGCCGGGCGATCCACCACGGTGCGAAAAAGCTCTTCGACGCGTTGCCAGCGTTCAGGGTTTAGGGCGGGTTTCATGATTGGCTTCATTGTTCCATTTCGCGCCGCAGCCACGCGCGCGCCAGCCGCATTTCGTGACCGATCGTTGCAATCGAGATGCCCAGCGCATCGGCCGTCTCTTCCAAACTCAAGCCGCCGAAATAGCGCAACTCAATGATGCGCACCTTGCGTTCGTCGAATTGCGCCAGGGCGCTCAGCGCATCGTCAAGCGCAACCAGTTCGGCGGCCTTATCTTCGAAAAAGGTCAAGGCTTCATCGAGTGAATACTTCTGCTCGCCGCCCCCACGTTTGTCCGCCGCGCGCGCGCGTGCGTGTTCGACCAGTATCTGGCGCATCAACTGCGCCGCGACGCCGTAAAAATGCCTGCGGCTTTGCCATTCGGGGAAATCCTGTTTGACCAGACGCAGGTAGGCCTCATTGATCAGCGCGGTCGGTTGCAACGTGTGCTCGGGATGTTCGCCGCGCAAATAGTGTTGCGCCAGACGGTGAAGTTCCTGATAAACAACGGGCAGCAGTTGGCTGAGAGCGACTTCATCACCCCGGCTCCAGCGGAGCAACAGCGGGGTGATTTCATTGGGCGGCGGTGTTGGCATATTCGACTGGCGTTTGCCGGGTAATTCGTCACGGCGCAAACCGCCGCCGACTTCTAAAAGCAGGCAATTCTGTGATTGTCGCCGGAAATCTGTCAAGAAGGCATTTTTCGCACAATAGAACATTGACAACACCATGACCTCGCATCTGCCAAAACGAAAAGCGGCAGACAAACGCCTTGCGCCTGTCTGCCGCTTTTCGTCTTCCCGGATAATCCGCCTCACGGCGCGAAGAAGCCCGACACGTCAACGATTGCTTCCAGCGTCCGTTCCGCGAAGATGTTGAACTGGCCCGTACCGTTCAGCCCCACCACGAACGCATTCGACAGTATCTGGTTCGGCTGGTAGATCATGTTCGCCACCAGCGGAGCCGCTTGACCCGTCGGATACAGCGTCAGATACCCTGCCTGCCCCGTCTGGTTGATCACCGTCACGTTGCCGATGATCGCTTGCGCGTTGTTCGGAATGAGCTGTCCTTCGCAAGTCATCCGCGCCAGCTTCGTCAAAGAACTTCCTCCGTTGATCGGCGCATTGACGCTGTCGCAGTTGCCTGCGTTCGCTCGCGTGTCCAGCAATCGCACAGGCGCGGCCAGTGGGTTGAACAACAATCCCGTCCCGTTCACATCCACCTGCTGGTTGCTGTAGTAGCCCGCCACGTCCGTCACAATATCAATCGTCCGCTCGCCGAAGATATTGAATTCGCCGTTCGCGCTCAAAGATACCGTGAACGCGTTCGACAGAATCTGCCCCGGAAAGTAGATGATGTTCGCCGCCAGCGGCGCGGCCACGCCGTTCGGATACAGCGTCAAATAGCCCGTCTGCCCCGAACCGTTCAGCACTGTCGCATTGCCGACGATGGCTTGCGCAGCCGCTGGAATCGTCAGACCTTCGCAAGTCACTCGCGCCGATGTCGTCAAGCTTGTCCCTGCCAGGATCGGCGTATTGACGTTGTCGCAGTTGCCCTGATTGGCTCGCGTGTCCATCAAGCGGATTGGTTTGGACAGCGGGTGGTAATACAACCCGCCCGCTGCTGGCGGCGCGTAATACCCGCTGACATCCACGACCGCATCCAACGTCCGTTCGGCGAAGATGTTGAAGTTGCCATTGGCTCCCAAGCCGACGGTGAAGTTGTTAGCCAGAATCCCGTTCGGCCCGTAGATCATATTTGCCACCACGGGCGCGTTCTGCCCATCGGGATAAACAGTCATATAACCAATCTGCGCCGTTTGATTCAGCACGGTCACATTGCCGACGATGGCTTGAGCATTGGCCGGGATGGTGATGCCTTCGCAAGTCAGCCGCGCGAAGGTTGAAAGCGAAGAGCCTCCATTGATGGGTGTGCTGATGTTGTCGCAATTGCCCTGGCCCGCGCGCGTATCCAGAATCCTCACTGGCCGCAACAGCGGATAAAACTGCAAGCCTGCGTTGCCGCCAACTACTGGATTGACCGTCAACGTGTAATTACGACTGCCCGTGCAGCCATTGGCGTCGGTGGCAAAGACAGTGAGGTTGAACGCTCCGCTCGTGGCCGGTGTGCCAGTAATGGTGCCGTTGGCAGTCAGCAACATTCCTGCGGGAAATGAGCCACCGAGGCCGAAGGTATAGGGCGCGGTGCCGCCCGAGGCCGTCAGCAATTGATTGTAGGCTGCGCCTTGCGTACCGACCGGAAGCGAGGCTGGATTGACCGTGATGACCGGGCAACTGTTGAGCGTGAGTGCATACACTTTCGTGACGAAGCAGCCGTTCGCATCAGTTGCTGTGATCGTGAAGTTGAAATTCCCGGACATCACCGGAGTGCCTGAAAGCAGACCAGCGGTTGTCAACGCCATCCCTCCTGGCAGCGCGCCCGCGGTGACTGTGAAGATGTACGGAGCCGCGCCGCCGCTGGCCGTCAGCATCTGGTTGTACTGCGCCCCCATCTGCCCGTTCGGCAAGCTGGCCGGATTGACCGCGATGACGGGGCAGTTGTTGGCGGTGACCAGCCTGCACCCTGAAAACTCCGAGGTGTTGCCCTGCTGGTCGGTGGCGGTGGCGGTCACTACCGCGCCCAGAGGGAGCACCGGGACATTCAGGCTAAAGCTGGCGTTGTTGCCCACGGTGGTCACGTTGGTAAAACCGATAAACGTCTTGCCTTCGCCATTGCCCGAAGCGTTGCACTGCGAATTGACGAAGAAATCCAGGACAAACTGCGTGTTGGCGGCGCTGTTGAGCGTGCCACTGATCGTCGTCACGAACCCGCTGGTGAAGGCGGAAATGATGACCGGAAAATTTTGCAGATTGTTCGGGCCAGTGTCGCCGTCATTCAGATCATTGGCAGTGACTCCGGGTGCTCCCAAGTCTATGCCCAATTGAGAATTCGCGAAGATCGAATTCTGGCGGATCGCATTGCCGGTCGAAGCAGTCGAGGTAACGCCTCCGAAATTGAAAGCAATAACGTTGCCGGAGCCTGAGGTCGTGCCGCCGATGACGTTATTGGCCGCATTGCCGCCAAAACTTACACCGTCGCCGCCGTTACCCAACGCGCTGGTGCCGTCTGTCTTGGTCCCAATAAAATTATTGGTTACCTGATTGCCAGTCGCATTGCCAAAGAAGATGCCAATCGTGGTATTCCCTGAAATGAAGTTTCCGATTCCGGAGACAGGGTCTCCGATTTTGTTGCCGCTGGAGTTTCCAGAAAGATCAATTCCGTCATTGTTGCCGACCTTGGAAGTGCCAATCGCGTCAGTGCCGATGAAATTGCCCTTGACGGTATTTTGATGAGAGTTGTTGAAGGAAATGCCGGAGCCAGTGTTGCCGGAGATGATATTGCGCGTAGTCGGCACATCGCCGCCGATCAGAGTTTGAGACGCACCACCGTCAATAAGGATGCCGCGGGTGTTGGCGAGACCTCCCGCCCCCAACTTGTCAGTGCCGATCAAATTTCCGGTGACCCAGTTTCCAGTAGACAGGGTGAAAGTAATGTTTATTCCTGAGCTGCTCGGATGATTATTGCCAGAGATCAGATTGCGATACAGGGGCAAGATGCCTCCGACAACATTGTTGGGTGAATCAGCAATAACAATGCCGGCTCCATTGGAGAGGGCACCGCTACCGGCCGCGTCTGTCCCGATAAAGCAACCCGTGATGGTGGCCGCCCTGCCATCCTGGCCAGGACTTCTGGGGCCTTGGATGAAAATTCCGGCGCTACTAAAGCGGTTGATGACCAGACCGCGAATGACGCAATTGGCAACATTGATGACAAAGCCATTGCCGGACATATTCGCGCCGTTCAATTCGATCAAAAGAATCGCGTTGCTGCCCGTCTGCTGATTGTTGACGCTTGCACCCGGTTGCGAGTAACCGTTAATCGTTACAGTTCGATTTATGTCGTTGAAAGATGTCAGCGGGCTGATCGTATGCACGCCTGCCCCCGGGATATTGAAATTGATCACGTGCGGGGCGGGGATAGTGCTGTTGACGTCATCAATCGCCTTGCGCAAGCTGCCAGGGCCGCTGTCATTGGTGTTGGTGACGACGAAGGTGGCCGCCTGCGCGGACGAGGCGCACGCGAACATAAAAGCCACGACGGCAAAGGCCAGCGCAGCCCAAACATTTTGTTTCCGAAGATTGGTTTTCATCCTGTCTCCTTTGCGCTTATTTCAGCGCAGTACGGTTGTGCGTTTGATCAATTGGCGACTGGCGCTTTGCCGAAACCGCCGGGCATGAATAAGGGGCACCGCTTGAGTGCCCCTTATTCCCTGACGTTATGACTGCTGTGCAGGTCTGGCCTGCTGCCAAAAAGGCCACTCCCCTTATGGCAGGAAGGCCCACGCCTGGCAGGTGTAGTTCTGGCCGGCCTTGCCGTGGATAACCCCGGTCTTGCCAGGCGCGATGTCTGACGAGGGATAGACCGAATCTTTGTCGCCATCCGTTGCGCTGTAATAGACCAGAGTGTTGGCCGTGATCGTTTTGCTGCTGATGTTTGTAACCTGCATGTTTTTCGACACGTCCTGATGGCCGCCTGTGTTCTTGCAAGGCAGCAGTGTGCGCGCCACTCGCCTGTGTGTCGCAGAGTCTGTGTCCGGCTTCGGCGCTGCCTGAGGGGCACTCTGCTTGACTTGTCCGGCGGCTGAAAACAGCAGCGCGAACGTCATTGTGATGGTGGTCAGTGCCAATAAGATATTTCGTTTCATGATTGTTCTCCTTCGTTTTTCCAAGTTAGTTGTTCTGCAAATTGCTTTGCGTTTTTGTCCGGCGACTTTCGCCTTCACCCGGACAGGCGAAAACAAATGCGCAAATCGCTCACGCTAAAAAAATATTTCTTAGAAGTTGCGGCAGAAGAAGCCGGATGGATGAAAAATGGAAAAGCGCTTACGGAGTGGCTTGCAGCTTGGCTAACGCGCTTTCACATTGAGCGAGGTTGCGGGCGGCTTGAGTTTGTTGGCTGTGAATGAAGATGTTTGCTTCGTGCTGCTGGCTCCACTGATTCCATGAATCAAGCGCTTTTTGATCCCAGGCGCGCGCTTCACGCCAGGCAGCCAGGCGCGCTTCGGTTGAAAGATGCGGGCGGGTGGCAAGCGTCGCGTAGTAGCGGCCAAGCCCCGCGTTGGCATCGGCCAGACGCCACACAGCATAGACGTTGGTTGATTGGGCGGCTTTTTCGGTACCGGATAAAGCCAGGGCTTGGCGATAATCGGCCAGCGCGCCAGCGTCATCATTCAGTTCCGGATTCAGTTCCGGATTCAGTTCCGGATTCAGTTCCAGCAACAGCCCAGCGCGAGCCAGAAACGCCGCTTGCAGGTCATTGTTGAGTTCGTTGTTCCCAGGCTTTTGCGTTGCGAGCTTTTGCAACTGTTCTATTGCGTCCTGCAGTGCGCTGAGCGCGCCAGGGCGGTCACCCTTTTGCCGCAGCGGCGCGGCCAGGCGGCGCATTGTATTTGCCATGCGGCGGAGGTAGCGAAAATCGTCCGGGCTTTCAGCCAACAGGGCGCGATAAATCGCCAGCGATTTGCGATAGAACTCGACGGCCTGCGCGGGCCGATCATCGGTCAAAACATCACCCAGCTTTTGATAAACGCTGCTGAGATCGCTTTTCGCCAAGGCGTCTTTAGGATCTGCCGCCTCTATGGATTCCGCGATGGCCAGGCTTTGCCGGTAGAGTTGTTGCGCTTTGGCTCGATCACCCGCATTGATGACAGATGGATTACCCGACAGACCTCCCAGCCAGTTATAAACAACAATCAAACTACGGCGATAGAAGCGACTTGTCGGTTGCTGTCGCACAAGCATAACGTCGATCTCGGCAGCTTGCCGGTAATTGTCCATCGCTCCGTTTAAGTCGCCCAGCGCAGCCAGTGTCTCCCCCAGATGACTGTGGCTAATGGACACGGCGGATTGTGCCCGGTCGCTTGGATGCGTCACGGCGCGGCGCTCGCTAATCTGCAGGGATTGGCGGTAACTTTGCAGCGCGCCCGCTACGTCGTTTGTGTCCAATTGCGTGTCGCCGAGCCGGGCATAAAAATCCTCGACCAGTGTGATGTCCTTCTCGTCATTGGTCTGCTGGGCCAAACGTTCCGCGTCCCCCACGCCCTGACGAAAGGTCGCGCCTGCCACTGCCTTATCGCCCGTCTCCGATTGCAACGCGCCCAGTTTGAAATAGCTCCGGCCAAGCAGGCGGCGTACGGCAAGATTGCCACCATCTTTTTTGGCCAGCTTTTGGGCCAGTTGCAGACTCTTGCCATAACTTTGCATCGCCGCAGCGGTGTGGCCCAGATTGGGCAGCCACGGATCGCCCTGCACGTCTGCGACCTTCAAATAGGCTTGCGCCAGTTCCCATTCCAGCGCCGCATCGCCCGATGTTTCCTGCGCCAGGCTGTCCAGGTATTTCAGCGCCGTTTTAACGACCAATTCGCGGGCTTTGGTCGAACCGGGCAAGTCTTTGATCTGGTCGTGAAAATCAAACAGAAAGGTGTTGGCCAGTTCACGCACCTGCTGAAAACGCCGCTCTGCGCGACGCGCCTGATAGTTGGCGACGCCCAATCCGCTGATCAGGCTAAGCATTACTACTGCCGTTGCCGCCACGCCAAGTTTATGCCGCCGGAGGAATTTGCCGGTGCGGTAACCGAATGTGTCCTGCCGGGCGATGACTGGCTGGCCTTCCAAGTGGCGGCGCAGGTCTTCGGAAAATTGCTCGACTGAGTTGTAGCGGCGCTCAGGCTCCTTGCGCAACGCCATCAGCACGATGTTGTCCAGATCGCCAGCAAGCTGTTTGCGCCATTTGGCCAACCCTTCAGTCTTGCTACGGGCCTTGCTGCTGGTCGCTGCGGTGCTTGGCCTGGCAACTTCCACTTCGCAGATCACACGTTCGATCTCGGTCGGAGTGTAGGATTGAAAACGATGCGGGCGTTCGCCTGTCAGTAATTCATAAAGCACGACGCCAAGCGAATAGACGTCGGTCGCCGCTGAGATGCTCTGACCGCGCGCTTGTTCCGGGCTGGCGTAATCAGGCGTCATCAGCCGCAATGAAGTCGCTGTCATCGTCGCCTCGGCCAGCGAATTATCGGGCTGCAAAACTTTGGCGATGCCGAAATCGAGTAGTTTCGGCAGGCCGCCATTGGCAACCAGAATGTTGCTGGGTTTCAGGTCGCGATGCACGACCAGTTGCTGATGTGCGTATTGGACTGCCGCGCAGACCTGGCGAAAAAGCTTCAGACGTTCAACGACTGAAAGTTCCTGCTCCGCGCAATATCGCGTGATGGACTGGCCTTCGACGAACTCCATTACAAAATAGGGCCGCCCGTCGGATGTGGTTCCGCCGTCAATCAATCGCGCGATGTGCGGATGTTCCAGCCGGGCCAGAATCTGCCGCTCGCGCCGGAAGCGCTTCAGCACAAAAGCCGAATCCATGCCGCGCTTGACGACTTTCAGCGCCACGTGTTGATCGAATTGTTGGTCAACCCGCACCGCCGCATAAACCGCGCCCATTCCACCTTCGCCAATCAGGCTGGCCACGCGATAAACGCCGACGTGGCGTCCCACCAAATCCTGCGGCTCGGCAGTAATCAATTGCGCGACGCCTTTGATCTGCGCCTGCATGAACGTATCTGCCAATTCCTGGGCCAACAGCGATTCAACTTCGGCGCGCAATTCCTGATCGCCCTTGCAGGCTTGCGTCAGGAAATCCGCCCGTTGATCGGGTTCGTAATCAACCGCTGTTTGGTAGATCACTTCGATTTGCTGCCAGCGTTCTGGATTCATAAGCAGTGGCCGGTGGCTATGATTTTGACATTTCGCGTTGCAGCCAGGCCTGCGCCAGACGCATCTCGCGCCCAACCGTGGCGACGGAAATCTCCAACACCGTAGCTGTCTCGTCCACGCTTAAGCCGCCGAAATAGCGCAACTCAACGATGCGGGATTTGCGCGCATCGAAGCCCGCCAGCGTCGTCAACGCATCATCCAGCGCCACCAGGTCTGCTGCATCGTTCTGCACAAACGTGGCTGCCTCATCCAGTTCAATCTTCTGGCCGCCGCTGCGTTTGGCCGCGCCATGGCTGCGCGCGTGTTCGACCAGAATCTGGCGCATCAACTGCGCCGAAATGCCGAAGAAGTGTGCGCGACTCTGCCATTCGGGAAAGTCCTGGCCGATCAACCGCAAATATGCTTCATGAATCAACGCCGTCGTTTGCAATGTGTGATCGGGGCGCTCGCCTTTCAGATAGCCCTTGGCGATCTTGCGCAACTCGCGGTACACCACCGGCATTAGTTGATCCAATGCCGCAGAGTCGCCATTGCGCCAATCCTGCAGCCATTGCGTAATCTCTCTGGGCGAGGTCGAGTCCATGAAAATGTTCTCTGAGAAAATGTTCTCTGAAATGTTTTGTATTGATGTATCGGGTGCTGAAAGTAGCACATCAGCATATCCTCTACCAATCATTTGCCATCACTGTCGCCATCATACTCCGCAGCTTCTAGAACACCGAGAATTGATGCAAGGTATAGGCTTTAAGAAAAAGAAACCAACTACGAATAATCACGAATGCCACGAATAAAAGCAGATGGCCAGGCAAAACTGTGGCTGACCGGTTCGCAAGTCCCCATTCGTGTTCATTCGTGGCGATTCGTAGTGAAAAACATTTTCTTGAAAACTAGATGATCAACGCGTAAGAAAAGAAAGACCGGTGCAGTGTCAGCTTCTGCCTCCACGCCGGTCTTTTCGACTTTAATGAGGGTTTACGCGCTGTCTACGGCGCAAAGAATCCGGAGACATCCACTTCGCCATCAGTGGAGCAGCCTGCCCCGTTGGATACAGCGTCACATCCCCAGCCTGCGCCGTCTCGTCACGTTCCCGATGATCGCTTGCGTGTTATTCGGGATGAGCTGCCCTTCGCAGGTCATCCGCGCCAGCTTTGTCATTGGCCCTCGCCGGATTGCCTTGCGATTTGCTAAAACCGCGATTCTTGAAATGGCCTGCCTTCATCATCATTTTCGCCCGCACTTGATAACGCGCAGCACAAAGGCTGATTCCTTCACGCCGCCGCAATTTTTTGCATTGTTTTGCAGGGGATGGGGAATGGAGTCGGCTGACCTGACAAAATCACGAGGCCCTTGAGAATTAAGATGCCGCCTGCATCATCGAATGTCACACAATTACTGGTTGCGTGGAGCGACGGCAATCCCGAAGCGCGGGACGAGCTGATCCCGTTGGTGTACGCCGAACTGCACCGGCTGGCGCAAGCTTACCTGCGACGCGAACGGCGCGGTCATACCCTGCAAAGCGCGGCGCTGGTGCACGAAGCCTTTTTGCGGTTGGTGGATCAGCGCGTGGAATGGCGCAATCGCGCGCATTTTTTCGGCATCGCCGCCCAGTTGATGCGCCGCATCCTGGTGGATTACGCGCGCAGCCGACAGAGCGAAAAACACGGCGGCGATCATCTGCACCTGGAACTGGACGAAGCGTTGGACGAGGCGGCGGCGCGCGATGCGGATTTGGTTGCGCTCGATGACGCGCTTAAAAGCCTGTCTGAACTTGATCCTCAGCAAAGCCGCGTCATCGAACTGCGCTATTTCGGCGGATTAACCATCGAAGAAACCGCCGAAGTGCGGGGCATCTCCGATACGACAGTGGAACGCGAATGGCGTCTGGCGCGCGCCTGGCTGCGGCGCGAATTGAGCAGGTGAAGACGTACAGCCGACTAACAGTCGGCTGTACGTCTTCAATCATCTACTGATCACTAACAACTGACCACCGACTATTGATAATGACTGACGAACTTTGGCAACAAGTGAAGGCCATCTTTCACGAGGCAAGTGATTGCCCTGCCGCAACACGCCCGGTCTATCTCGATCAGGCCTGCGCGGGGGATGCGGAGTTGCGCCGTGAAGTGGAGACCTTGCTGGCCGCCGACGATGGGAATGATGGTTTTCTGGCATCCCCTCGCTTCCACGCGCCCAATATCAAGAAGCGCCCACCGGGGCGCTGAACGCAGGACAGATGATCAGCCATTACCAGATCGAACGGCGATTGGGTGCGGGCGGAATGGGCGTGGTTTATCTGGCTCGCGACACACAATTGGGCAGGCCCGTGGCGCTCAAATTGTTGCACGCCGGCATGACGCAGGACCCGGCGCGCGTGGGCGCGCGGCAAACCAGGCGGCATTGGCCGGGCCAACGATACGCCCTGGCGTTCGCCGCGCTGACGCTACTGACCGCTGGAATCATCTGGGGATGGAGATGGTTTACGCCGCAAAATACGACGATTGATTCCATCGCCGTGCTTCCTTTTGCCAACGTGGGCGATGACGCACGGATGGAGTATCTGCCCGACGGCATCACTGAAAGTTTGATGGACAACTTATACCTGTTGCCCGCGCTGCGCGTGATGGCGCGCAGCACTGTCTTTGTTTACAAAGGCCGCAACCCGGACCCGCGGCAGGTGGGCGCGGTGCTGAAGGTCAAGGCCGTCGTCATGGGCCGCGTACAGCGGCAGGGCGAATTACTGATGATCAGAGTCGAGTTGGTGAATACCGCAGATGGCGCGCGACTATGGAGCGAACTTTATCAACGGCCAGCCGCCGACCTGCTGAAGGTACAGGAAGAGATCACGCACGAAATCACAGAAGCGCTGAGGCGGCGTTTGAGCAGCGACGAAGAGTGCCAGATCGCCAAACGCTACTCCCGCAATACCGAAGCCTATTCGCTCTATCGCGCAGCCCTGGTATTCAGTGCTGCTGGCCAGCGTGGGCCGCTTTGACGAATCCATCGCTGAAGCTCGCCGCGCAGTGGAACTCGATCTTTCCCCCGTCGCCAGCACTGAACTGGGCAACGTGCTTTATCGCGCGCGCCGTTATGACGAAGCAGTCGCCGTCCTGCGTAAAACACTGGATGTTGAGCCAAACTATGTCAGCGCGCGCGCATACTTATCGCTTTGTTATTCAATGCTGGGCCGGCACGAAGAAGCATTGGCCGAAGCCCAAAGAACGCTGGCGGCTGCCCCGGACTATCCGGACTTTGTTTCGCTGGTCGGCTGCGTCTATGGCCGCGCGGGCCAGCGTGAACAGGCGCGCCGGTGCTTGCAGAAACTGAAGGCGCTGTCCGGCCGCGTTTACGTTTCTCCGTCTCCGATTTCCGGCATTTATGCTTCAATCGGTGAGGTAGACGCTGCGATGGATTGGCTGGAAAAATGTTATGACGAACGGGTCGCCACAATGCGCGTATTAAAGACCGATCCTATTTGTGATCCATTACGTCACGACGCCCGCTTTAATGCTCTCCTTCGGCGCGTGGGCTTTACTCCGTAAGCAGGCATTAAGTTGGTCGGCAAAATAAAACGAATATAGGCAGGATTGACTGGATTTTTCAGGATCAACCCAAACTCCAATAAGGACAGGAGGTGCAGACAATCCTGAGTAATCTTGTTAATCCTGTCTATGCTTGATTGTTTTTGCCGACGAACTTAGCAGGCATTAGCGCAGGTCTTGTAAGAGATGAGTAATAATTCCTTCGCGCTTGTGATGGCGATCTATTTGAAAGCCCTCTCGTTTATTGCTTCGTCGTTGCCTCGCAAAACGCCGCCGCTACTCCCGCGCCCCAATGCGCGATATTGTGCTTGCCCGCCCAAACCGATCCCATTCCCATCGCTCCAAGAAGCAGTAGAAAACAGAGTCCTGCGTTTTTACTTTTCATAGTTCTGCTCAAGTCATCCAAAACAAAAATGCAGATACTTGCCGCGATTCATATTCATCTGCTCAAGTCCTTGTCGAGTTCCTTTCATTCACATCTGAGAGCAATCATCGGATCAACCTTCGTTGCCCGCCACGCCGGCATCCAACAAGCCAACAACGCCACCGCCGCCAACCCCAGCGTGACCGCGCCAAAGGTCAGCCAATCGTTCTTGTCGGCTGTGTCCAGGACCTTCGCCAACAAGCGCGTCAGCCCGAACGCACCCAGCAAGCCAATGCCTACGCCCACCGCAATCAGCCGCAGCCCCTGCCGCAAGACCAGCGACACGACCGCGCACGGCGTTGCGCCCAGCGCCATGCGCACGCCGATCTCGTGCGTGCGTTGCGCGACGGCATACGACATCACGCCGTAAACTCCCACCGCCGCCAGCAACAGCGCGAAGAAGCCGAACACGCCCATCACGCCGCTGGAAAAACGGAAATGCATGATCGAACGGTCGCGCACCGCCACCATCGTGCGCACGTCGGCGACCGGCTGGTCGGGGTCAATTGCCTGAACCTCTTTGCGAATCGGCGCGGCCAGGGCCAGCGGCTCGGTTTGCGTGCGCACGGCCAGCACCAGTGTTGACCATGGGTCTTGCGTGTGCGGCACAAAGAAATCGGGCGAGAGCGGCAGGTTCATTTCGTGCCGCACACTGCCGACAACGCCGACCACTTCGCGCCAGGGGTTGCGTTCAAGGGGGCCGGTCATACGCATGCGCTTGCCGACGGCGTCGTGCCCGGCGCCGCTGTTGCTCGGCCAATAGTGTTTCGCCAGTTGTTCGTTGACGATGATGACGGGCGCTGAATTCGCCGTGTCCTGCGCGTTGAAGAACCGACCCCCACGCAGCGGGATGCCGAGCGTTTGAAAATACTGCGGCGAACAAACACGCTCGCGCGCTTCGTGATCCTGACCCGGCGGCGGTTCGGGCTGGCCTTCGACCAGGAAGGTGCTGGTCGAATTGCTTTGGCCCAGCGGCAGGTAGTTGATGAAGCCGGCAGACTCTACGCCGGGCAACGCGCCAACGCGTTGCAACAGTTGGTCGTAAAACGCGGCGCGTTGTTGCGGCGGATACTTCGCCGCAGGCAGCGTCAGGCTCATCGTCAGCACATTGTCGGGGTCGAAGCCGGGATTGGCCTTGAGCATGCTCAGGAAGCCTTTCATCAAAAGCCCCGCGCCGATCAACAGCACCAACGCCAGCGCAACTTCGGCGACGACGAAGGCGCTGCGCAAACGCGTGCGCCCGGCGACATCCGATGTGCGCCCGCCGCCGTCTTTCAACGTCGCATTCAAATCCTGCTTCGCTGATTGCCACGCGGGCGCGAGGCCGAACAGCACGCCTGCGCCCAACGCCACCAAAGCCGTATACGCCGCCACGCGCCAATTCACGCCCAGATTCTCAAACCCCGGCATCAGCGCGGGCGCGTCATCGGGCAGCGTCGCTTTGAACGCGGCCAGCGCCCAGAGCGCGACCAGCGTGCCCAGCATGCCGCCGCCCAAACTGAGCAAACAGCTTTCGGTCAACATCTGCCGCACGATGCGCCAACGGCTCGCGCCCAAGGCCAACCGCACGGCGATCTCCTTGCTGCGTCCGGCGGCGCGCGTCAGCATCAGGTTCGCCACATTCGCGCAGGCGATCAGCAAGACGAAAAACGCCGCGCCCCAAAAGACCGGCAGCAGCTTGCTGTAATTCTTCACCGTGTCGTCCAGCACCGTGCGCACGACGACATCGCGCCCGGTGTTCGATTGCGGATATTGCTGCTGCAAACGGCGCATCAACGTGGACAGATCAGCTTGCGCCTGCGTGACCGTGACGCCGGGTTTCAAACGCGCGACACTCAGGTACCCATGACTGCCGCGCGCTTCCCGTTGTTGCGGCGTCAGGGCAAGCGGCACGAACACGTCGCCGCCGCGCGGATAATTCAACTCCGGCGGCAACACGCCGATGACCGTGCGCTTGACGCTGTTGAGCGTGATCTCCTGGCCCACGATGCCGGGGTCGCCGCCGAAACGCCGCTGCCACAGGGCATACGTCAGCATGGCGACACTGTCTTTGCCGGCTTCCTCTTCTTCGGGTTTGAAGGTGCGGCCCAGCAGCGGCTGCACACTGAGCGCGTCAAACAGATTGGCCGTCGCGCGAAAGCCGCGCAGCCGTTCGGGCGGTTCGACGGCGGAAAGATTGGCAGCCCACCAGGTGTACAGCGCGACCTGATCGAAGGAACTGTTTTGCGCGCGCCAATCGAAATAGTTGGCGGGCGCGGCTTCATTGCGCTCTACGCCCTGGCTGAGCACGGTTTCCCAAATCGTCACCGTGCGGTCGAGCGCGGGCAGGTTGACCGGCCTCAACAAGATCGCGTTGATGATGCTGAAAAAGGCACTGTTCAAGCCGATGCCCAGCGCCAGCGTCAGCACAGCAATCAGCGTGAAACCAGGTTTCTTGAGTAAGGCACGCGCGCCGTAGCGCAAGTCTTGTAGCAATATTTGCATGATCCCTCTTTTACAGTATCGGGGGGC
>JBBQVH010000122.1:0-25042 GCA_038211695.1 Blastocatellia bacterium
TTGACGCCTATGCTAGCTTTCATTTTCGGTCCTCCTGATGCTCTCGACAAGCTACAAACGAGGTAGTCTCTCGTTTTATGGAGGGCCGATTTTATTGCAGATATTACATTTATCGCTACATCAGGACGAAATTACACCCGCGACCGCATGGGCGAATGGGACACAAATGTGTCCAACCGGGGTAACATGTCCTAACTAGGAGAATACATTCATGTCGTTTTTAGCGACATCATAATGAAATTTGGTGAGACAGGTTCGCAGCCTGTCTCACCAAATTTCAGGGGAGACATAGTATGAAATTCAATTCGATGGTCGTAGTTTTTCTGTTTGCGCTGTTAGTGCCTAATTTACAGCAGGCGACGGGAATGATCGAAGTCAAAGTAATTGATCCACAGGGAAAGCCGGTGGCAAACGCTTCAGTTTACTATCGAGATCAGGCTGAAGCTTCTAACTACTCAAAGCGAATCGGCGGTGATGCTGATAAAGAAGGTAGATTTGTAATTCAGAATCTACCCCCAGGTGAGTTTTTCGTAGACGCTTATAAAGAGGCTGAAGGCTATCCGGCGCATGTCTTTCGTTTTTACGAAGGCGAGAAAAAAGTATGGCAGATCATGAAACTTGGTGCCGGAGAGCGAAAGCAGGTAACCATTCAACTAGGCCCGAAATGCGCCACTCTTCAGCTTACGGTGGAAGATCCGGACAGTAAGCCGACCGGCGCGTCGGTTGAATTTACCAGATTGGATAAGAGCAACCCGGCGGGCATAAGTTTCGGACATGCCATGTCGGGTTACAAGGAATACCTGATTCCACCAGATGTGCCTCTTAGAATAGAGGTCAAAATGAGCGCAAACGCGGAAGAGGAAAACAAAGGATGGGTGACCTGGCGATCAGAGCCGCTCACGGTTCGTTCAGAGGATGTCTTGAAGTGGAAAGTACGATTTGGAAAAACCGGATCAACTGTTGTCAAGATGTAAAACTCAAGCCGTCGACCTGCCAAAGCTGTGAAAATCACGACTTGATCTAAGAGCGTGTTTTAAAAGCCTAAATGTAACGTTTTGGCCTAACGCTAGTAACGTTACCGATCTCCGTAAGTGCTGATTTTACGCGGAATACGCAAGATTCGCTTTGCTTTGTTACATTCTTTCTTTGGTTTCAAGTAGCTGTGAGGCACTTTTAAAACGCGCTCTAACAATAATTGACATCCTCATCGGATCAGATTACGCAGTATTCGCCGAGCGCATTGCTTAATTCATAGGAGAGCGGCTGGTTTTCAGCTTCTGGTATTCATTTAATATTCCAGTATTCGCGAGCATATTGCTTAATCCATAGGATATTTATGCGAGTAACTATTTTGATTCTCTTACTATTGATTTGGCAGGGCGCTCCCAAACCTAAAGCTGAACAGATCGAGAGTCTGATAGTTGTTGATGCTCAGGATAACGAAAGAGATCCAGAAGACGTAAAATACGAACATGAGCTTTGGAAAAGAGTTCAAGGCAAGTACTGGCGCGCTGAAAATGATCCTAGTAAATGGCCAAAGTTCATGAGATCGAAAACCAACTCAGAACATACAGGGAAAGAACTATGGCAAGTCGAATCTGTCTACACGATCAAAGATAACGATAGTTGTAAGCGTTTAGCCAAGGAAACTGTTTTGACTTATGGCGACGCGTTGGAAGAGGCACAGGTCACTATAGACGAACATATCTGTCATTTTTTCGTCAGAATTGGTCCTACCTCTGCCGAGCTGATGAGTCACGACAAGAGGATTCGTCGAGTAAGAGAGGTTGACGATAGTTTTCCCCTTCCCAGCAGATCAGTACCGTTATTGTTAAAGTTGCAACCGCAGCCATTTGGAAAACCACAATTGGAATGGGGAGAAAAGCCGAAGCTAAAACGACCGTAATCTGGCATTCCAAGAATGAAAAGGGCGTGGAGATGACGTGATCAGTCTGTCAAGATGCAATTGAGGTATTCTTTCAAACGGGCTTCAGTAACTTGTTCGCCGAGAGTTTTATTTTTGATAACAAACCACACAGGCTCACCGCCGCCAGCTTTTTTCAATATCAGTTCAGCCAGCAGTTGCGGCTCAATCATTGTGTTCTGGCTCAAGCCTACGCGGCCGCGAGCCAAACCGCCGTCAGGAATAAAGCCATGTTCCGGCAAACGCGGCCAGCCCACTTCCAGCGTTAGCGTGCGGTGACGGAATCGCGCTCCGAATCGCTCGCCAGCCATTACTGCATTCTCAACCTTGAACTGCCAATCCGGTTGCACGCCGCTCAGAATAGAAGCCGCGCCAGCCAAGCCTGTCACATTTGGTTGCGGATTGCCTTGCGCCAGTAACTTCTGATTGATCTCCTCACAAATTTGATTGAGGGAATCGAATAACCACTGCTTGCCGCGTTCGCGCAATTGATCGTTGGCGGCTTTCAGGGCGAGGTATTCGGCAGCGTAATCTTTTTCCTGCATAGGCTGAAATGTTATCTGGCCGGGCCAGACTGCGTGGACTGCGGGATGTCAAACTTCGTGCCGGTTGACCAGGGATTTGTGCATGGTGACTTCGTCGGCGTATTCCAGATCGCTGCCGACGGGCAGGCCCATGGCGATGCGCGTGACGCGAAAGCCAAGCGGTTTGAGCAACCGGCCCAGATAATTTGCCGTTGCCTCGCCTTCAGTGTTGGGATTGGTGGCAAGGATAATTTCCTTCACCTCGCTTTCGCCGTTTTCGCCGGGGCGTAAGCGTACCAGCAGATTGCGTATTCGCAGCTCCTCTGGCCCGATGCCGCGAATTGGCGACAGCGCCCCGTGTAACACGTGATATTGGCCGTGGTATTCACGCGTCTTTTCGATGGCGACCAGGTTATGCGGTTCTTCAACTACGCAGATGATGGAACGATCACGCGCGGGTGCCGCGCAGTAACGGCATGGATCGGTATCGGTAAGGTTATTGCAAATCGAGCAGAAGATGATCTTCTCTTTGACTTCGCGGATGGCGGCGATCAATCGCTCGGCATCTTCCGTTTCGTTTTTCAGAACGTGAAACGCCAGACGCTGTGCCGATTTGTGGCCAATGCCGGGCAGCCGTTTGAATTCGTCTATCAGTTTGGTAACAGGCTCTGCGTAATCAAGCATAAGGTGGCCGGTGGTCAGTAGCCGGTGATCGGTGGTCGTAGTTTGGCAAATAACCAACCATCAACCACCAGTCACCAGCGACGATTACATCAATGAATTACATCAGTCCTGGAATCTTCATTCCGCCGAGCGCGCCGCCCAATTTATTCTGCATGGCCTCATCCACTTTGCGCCCGCATTCATTGATGGCCGCGACAATCAGGTCTTGCAGCATCTCGATGTCGCTGGCCGCTTCGGGATCAATCTTGACGGTCAGGACTTCCTTGTTGCCATTCATTTCTACTTTGACGATACCGCCGCCTGCCGTGGCGTCCACGCGCAAGGTTTCCATTTCCTTCGCCATCTGATCTTGCATCTTTTGCGCCTGCTTCATCATTTGTTGCAGGTTCATGCCGCCGGGTAACTTCATTGTGCTTCTCCTTGTTCAGAATTATGACAGGTCTGTTTGACTCTGGCGCGCCGATCATAACACGCGCCAATTTCGCTCGGAAATCACCGGGGCGGTATCGCTCCGGGTTCTCTCACTTGTTGGGTTTATTCATCTCGCCTGCTTCCTTCACCCAAACGATCTCGCCGCGGAACTCTTCCAAAATCCGACTCACCGCCGGATTTTGCATCGCACGCTCTTTCAGTTCCTGGCGTCTGACCGCCGCTTCGTCAACGACTTTTTCAGCCCCTTGTCCACTGATGACAACTTCCACTCGAATTGGCTGGCCGAATAACTCTTCACCAATGGTGCGAAACAGCGTGCCGCTGTCGCGCACGCGTTTGGAAAAGGTATTCTCTTTTCCAAACGTGACCGTGAAAATACCGTCGTGATAAGCCCTTGTTTGCGCGTCTTCAAGTGCTGTCTCGATCAGAGAGCGTTTGAGCTTTTGCACTTCGCGGACAATCGCCTCGACTTCCTTGCCAACAGTGACAGGCGCAGAAGGCTGTGGCGCTGACACTGTTGCCGTGGGCTTCACTTTCCGCACGGGAACATCTTCCGCAAAACCAAAGTCCGAGTCGGCCGGATCGAAAAGTGCGGTTAAATCGAGATCAGGGAAGTCAGGAGGTTCTGTGGATGAAACTTCCGGCTGCCTCGTACTTGCTCGCTCCTCAGTTACAGGTGGTTTCTGACGGGCTGATTCGGTGTTATTCGGCGGAGGAGAGGGGGGAGTTTTCGCCACCGGTTCGTTGCCGGAGGTAGAACGAGGTACAGACACCTTGCCGGTCGCTGATGATTTACCGATCGGGCTGCCAGTGTTACTACCCCCACCTTCCAATCTTGCCTCAAGCTCATTAAGGCGGCTGATTAGTTCATCCAGTGTTCGCAACCTGGTTGCGTGTGCCAGTTTGACCAGCCCAATTTCAAGCGCAAATCGTGGGTGCGGAGAATCTTTCACCTCTTTTTCTGTTTCTGCCAGCAGATGAAAACAACGTGTTAAATCCTCTTCCGAAAATTGCGAGGCCAGTTGTTGTAATCTGCCAGCTTCAACATCGGCCATACCGAGTAACTCACTGCTGGTGATTCCTGATTTAACGACTAATAAATGACGCGTGTAGGCCATCATTTCGCGAGTAAAATTGCGCAGGTCATAACCGCGGGCAAAAACCTCTTCGACAAGATTGATAATTGTGGCGGTATCACGTTGGGAAACGGCTTCTATAAAATTTCCCAGCGTGGTCGCGCTGACTAACCCCAGCGAAGTCGTAACATCGTCTTCGCTAATTTCGTCTCCGCCAAAAGCGATTACTTGATCAAAGGCGGATTGAGCATCCCGCAGGCTGCCCGCACCGGCGCGAGCGATTTCGCGTAATGCGTCATTGCTGATTTTGATGCTTTCACTGGTGGCGATCTCTCGCAATCGTTGGAAGATTTTTTCCGTCGGAATCTGGCGAAACTCGAACTGCTGGCAACGGGAAAGGATGGTGTCCGGAAGTTTATGCAACTCCGTCGTTGCCATAATAAAGATGACGTGCGCGGGCGGCTCTTCCAGCGTTTTCAACAGCGCATTAAACGCGCTGGTCGAAAGCATATGCACTTCGTCTATGACAAAAATTTTATAGCGGTCACGGGCCGGAGCCATGGCGATGTTATTGATGATGACGTCGCGGACATTATCCACACCCGTATTCGAAGCCGCATCAATTTCCAATACGTCCAGTGAATGGCCGGCTGCGATCTCCAGGCATGAGGGACATTGCAGGCAAGGCTGGCTGGTTATTCCGCGATGACAGTTCAGGCCTTTGGCCAGGATGCGTGCCGATGTTGTCTTGCCCGTACCCCGAACTCCCGCGAACAGATACGCGTGATGCAGACGCTGCCCGTCGAGCGCACGCGTAAGTGTGCGGGTAATGTGTTCCTGACCGACCAAGTCAGAAAAAGTTTGAGGACGATATTTACGGGCGATGACCTGATAACTCACAAATTCACTCCAAGCCGGAAAATGCCATCAACAGCAGATGTGAGATAGGGCGCGATACGAAATTCAAGCATAACTTAGTCGGAAATGTTGCTCAAGTAAGGACCAAAATACGGCGAAATCATAATTGCGGCGTTGCGGATTCGAGGGTAACTGACGATAAATTTATTCAAGTTATTCAATTTGGCTTGGCTTTTTATCTAATTGGTAGTTTAAGATGCTTGGTGATTGATATCTATTGTTACTTTCGACGGCGAAAAAGTATCGAAGCCGTCGGCAACATAACTTTAAACAAGGAGAAAACATGCCTAGACCGAAGGGTAGTGCTAACAAAAACAGGTCAGAGTTGGTTCAACTGGCTCTGGCCGGGCTTGACGTTCAGATTCAGCAGCTTCAATCACAGATTGAGGCGTTGATGGATAAGCGCAAGCAGATTTCCAAATCCAGCATAGGCGGTGATGAGGTTTCATCCACCGCATCAGTCGCAAGCAAAGGGCGCAAAGCCGCAGCCGATCCGGCAAAAAAGAAACGACCCGTTTCCGCATCTACGCGTAAGAAACTCAAGGAAGCTGCCAAGGCTCGTTGGGCGAGAGCGCGCGGAGAGGAAGGGGCCGGGTAATCCTGGCTTTTCCCGAAGCCGGCTAGATAGCTTCTCTTACTGCAGGCACAAGCTAGATTGCCAGTTTGCAGTACAGGAGAAGCTTTCTTTGTTTTTGGGTTTGGGAAAAGGGACAGGCTCCGGTGACTGCCGCGGCACATCTGAACAGCACTACCGTTGCTACCTTCCGGTCCTGGCGGGGTTCATGCGTACGAGATTGCACGGAGGCCGGAGCCTGACAAGAATCTCAAATCTAAAATTTGAGATGTATAGTTGGAACGGAGAGAGGGGGACTCGAACCCCCACAGGTCTTTCGACCCGCCGCGCTTCCAACGCGGTGCCATACCATTAGGCGACCTCTCCAATCGAGAATCCGAATAATAATCTGACGGAGAGGGTGGGATTCGAACCCACGGTACCCGTTAGAGTACAGCGGTTTTCGAGACCGCCCGATTCAACCACTCTCGCACCTCTCCGCATACAAAATTGTTTCGTGTTACTCCGGCAAAAGTTTCAAGCCATCTCTTTTTTTCGCCTGTCTCTGAAGAAGGATTGCATCAATTTTCTGCATTCTTCTTCACGAATGCCGGAAGTAACTTCGACCTGATGATTCAAAGAGCTATTCGTACAGATTTGAAAGACGGAGTTCACGCCACCCGCTCTTTCTTCCATCGCGCCATAAACCAAACGTTTGATGCGCGCGTTGACAATTGCTCCGGCACACATTGCACAAGGCTCAATGGTGACGTAGAGCGTGGAATCGGTCAATCGGTAATTCCCGATTTGTTCAGCCGCCTGCCGTAAAGCCAGAATTTCCGCGTGCGCAGTAGGATCGCTTAATCGGATTGGCTGGTTGTGGCCGGTTCCAATCACCTGTTTATCAAATACAACGATCGCGCCAATGGGTACTTCATGTAAGCTTCGCGCCTGCCTGGCTTCACCTAATGCGAAACCCATAAAGAATTGGTCAAGCATATCCGGCTCAGGGAGAACACTTGTCAATAACCCATCTCCCGCATTTACCTGCTTATGCTTTACCATCACGAATTCAGGGCGGCAAAAAATGAAGGCGAATGGTACTGGCGTGAAGGACGCCTGTCAAGCAGCGTAACTGAATCATTTTTTACGGCGATTTACATGTCAGAATCAAGGCATTCGAGCAATTACTAACGTTTCCAAGCTTGGTTTCTGGTTATACGAATTGCAGTTTGTTGAGCGAATAAGATCGCTGGAAATATGTATGCACTGGTTCAACATCGCAATCTGCGAAGAGTAATCCCGAGTTCATGTGAAATGTCAGCTTATCGTTGATTGCCTTCCACAATTGGCTTCCAGTTCGCTATTATCGGCTGTGTCTGCTTGCAGAAGTAACAATGCCGCGACTTCCAATCTGCTTTTCAAAAACAGAAAGAGAGAACTGATGCGTTTCCGATTCCTGCTGGTCTTGGTTTTTATTGCCGGATGGCTGCTGGTGACTGGTGTCGCGGCCCAACAAAATAACAAGTTTGATGTGCTGATCAAAAATGGCACGGTCTATGACGGCACAGGCAGTAAGCCGCGCCGCGCCGATGTCTTGATCAGGGGCGACAAGGTGGTTGCGGTTGGCCAGTTCAAAGGGGCGGCGGCAAAGAATGTAATTGACGCGCGTGGACTGGCCGTTGCGCCGGGCTTCATCAATATGCTTTCGTGGGCGGTGGATGATCTGATTGTGGATGGCCGCTCGATGGGCGACATCAAGCAAGGCGTGACGACGGAAATCTTTGGCGAAGGCGATTCGATGGGGCCGCTGAATGACGAGATGAAGCAGCGGCGGCTGTCCGGGCAAGGCGACCTGAAGTTCCCGATTGAATGGACGACGCTGGCCGAGTATCTGCAATTCCTGGAAAAGCGCGGCGTCGCCTGCAATGTCGCTTCGTACATTGGCGCGACGACAATTCGCGAATACGTCATCGGATTGGAAGACAAGAAAGCCACGCCTCGGCAGTTGGAGCAAATGCGCGAGTTGGTTCGCCAGGAGATGGAGGCCGGCGCGTTGGGCATCGGTTCTTCGCTGATTTACGCCCCGGCGTTTTACGCGCCGACCGAAGAGCTGATCGAAATGTGCAAGGTCGCGGCGAAGTACCAGGGCAAATACATCTCGCACATGCGCAGCGAAGGCAACCGGTTGATGGAAGGCGTCGAAGAGTTGATCCGCATCGCCCGCGAAGCGAACATTCCGGCGGAGATTTATCACCTGAAAGCCGGCGGCCAGGCCAACTGGCCCAAAATGGATCAAGTCATCGCGATGGTCGAAAAGGCCCGGCGCGAAGGATTGAAGATCACCGCGGATATGTACACTTACCCGGCGGGCGCGACGGGACTGGAAGCTTCGATGCCGCCGTGGGTGTTGGATGGCGGCTACGATGCTTTGTTCAAAAGGCTGAAAGACGCCGAAACGCGCAAGAAGATTGCCGCAGAGATGCGGACGCCGACAGACAAATGGGAGAACCTGTACCTGTCGGCGGGTTCGCCTGAGCGTGTGCTGCTGGTCGGATTCAAAAGCGAAAAGCTAAAGCCCTTGACTGGCAAGACGCTCGGCGAAGTCGCCAGGCTGCGCGGCGAAGACCCGATTGAGACGATTATGAATCTGGTGCTGGAAGATCAATCCCGCGTCGGCACGGTCTACTTTATGATGTCGGAAGAGAACATCAGGAAGCAGATCAAACTGCCATGGCTGTCGTTCGGCTCGGACGCCGGTTCAATGGCGACGGAAGGAGTCTTTCTGAAATCCTCGACGCACCCGCGCGCTTATGGAAACTTTTCGCGTTTGCTGGGCAAATACGTCCGCGAAGAGAAGGTGATTCCGCTGGAAGAGGCTGTGCGGCGGTTGACCCATTTGCCCGCGACGAATCTGGGGCTGGATCATCGCGGCCTGTTGAAAGCGGGTTATTTTGCTGATGTAGTGATCTTTGATCCGAAGACGATTGGCGATCGCGCGACGTTTGAAAAGCCGCATCAATACGCTGTCGGAATGCAACACGTTTTCGTCAACGGTCAGCACGTTTTGAAAGACGGCGAACATACGAACGCCAAACCCGGGCGCGCCTTATGGGGGCCGGGAAAGAAAAACTGAAGCAAGAACGGCAAAAGAAAAACGGAAAAGGAAGAACCAGAATGCTGATTGCCAAGATCATCAAATCGAATTCACACGTGGATTATGCCGCGCGCATTCTTGATTCGATGGAAACCAGCCAGGCACCGGCGATGGGCGATTATGGCTTTGCGCAGTTCGTAAAGGTGGCTGCGGGGGATTGCGAAGTTGTCGGCGTCATCTACGATTCGCAACTGGTCAATCCGGAATATGGAAACTACGGCCCGCGTCTTTCAACACCGCCGGAACAGAACTCGGTCTTCAGTCCTGATTATCTGAATGAGCAGGGCGTATTGGTTGGCGTGCTGTTGTTGGGCTGGCGTGACGCAAAAGGATGTCATCAAAACGTGCCCCGGTTGGTGTTGCCGATCAACTCTCAAGTTGAAACGATGACCGGCGACGAAGTTCGCGGGTTTCATCAGGACAAGAACAGCGCGATGCAGCTTGCTTATTACGCGCATGTCACAACGCATGCCGGAGATTTTGCGTTTCCGCTAGTCTCGGCCATCGTTGACCAGTTGGAGCAGTTGACCAGCGCCGCTGAATGCGCACGGTTAAAGGTGCTGCGCCGCACGCTGGCCTGGCAGCAAACGGTGGGTGGGATTCGTTGATTGGCCGTAATTTTAGCGGGGTGGTCTTGGCGGTTGCCCCATGGATTTCCATTGGCCCTGTTGTTTAAAGGCGAATTGCGGAGCAGTGAGTTGGAACTGTTTTTTGAAGTCCGGGTTGCGCTTGAGAAAGAAATCCTGCGATCGGTTGTCGGCGGAAACCACCTTCCACTTCCCGCCCTCTTTCAGCAGATATTGTTGAACCGACGTCCGGCCTTCTTTGATATCCTCACCATTGAAGTTCATCGGCTTTTTCAGGTTTCCGTAAATCGTCGTATCCACCACGGCAAAATCGCCGCGCTGTTGCACGCGACCAACCTCCAGCCGTTCAACGGCGATGAACGCGCCCAACCGCTGCAGGCTGGCAATGGTTTGTTCGCGCGTCGTTTGCTTTTGAAGTTCAGCGGGAAGAGCGTCATAAAGCTCAGAGTACCTTTGCGTTTTGAGCAGCGAAAAGAAAGTTTGTACGGTGCCACGCGGATCTTTACTCTGTGCTAAGACGACCGCGCTTAATGACAGCAGTGCCAGCGCGGTGAAGGTCGAACGAATAAATTTCAAATTGAACATGGTTTTCTCCGATAACAAATCGCGGGTAAGCATTTAGGAAAGCGAATGAGTAGTCAAACCGTTGAAGGCGACATACAAGTGGCCGGCGATTTCTCGCCAATGATGAAGCGTGATTGGGACGCGCGCGCGCGCGAAAACTCGAAGTGGTACATCAACACTGTCCGTCTGGATCAGTCGGAAGCGGAATTCGACGCGACTGGTTGGAATGAAATCATCGGCTTGATTTTGCCGGAATTGGTCTTGATGACCGAAGGGCGCGATCCGAAAGACCTGAAGTTTTTGGAAATCGGCTGCGGGATTGGGCGGATGACCAAACATCTGGCGGCGATCTTCGGCGAAGTTCATTCAACCGATGTTTCGGGCGAGATGATCCGGCAGGCGCGCCACCGGCTGCGTGATTTGCCGAACGTTCACCTACACGAAACCAGTGGCGTGGATTTCGCGGCGTTGCCGGACAACTACGTTGATGTCGCGTTTTCGGCTTACGTGTTTCAGCACGTGCCCAGCAAGACTGTCATCGCTTCAAACATCCGCGAAGCGTATCGGGTCCTCAAGCCCGGCGGCATTCTGCGCGTTCACACCAATGGCGTCGAGGCGCAAAGTTATGCCGAAGCTGAAAAGAATACGTGGGCGGGCGCGACTTTTACCGAATCTGAAACACAGCAGTTGGCGCGTGAACTGGGCGCACAACTCATCAGCGTTTACGGCGCGGACACAATGTTCTGCTGGACGATGATGCGAAAGCCGACGGGCGTGCCGCGCAAGTTATCGTTGATGAAGCCGCGCATCGAATTTCACGCCCGCGCTGACAACTCAATGATCAAAGCTATTCCCACCGGCGGCGATGATGCCTGGCTGTCGCTGATCGTTACAGGCTTGGAGAGAGAAGCTGTTGACGCAAACGGTTTGCGCGTGATCATCAACGATCAAACTATCACGCCGCGTTACGTGGGGCGGATGCGCCCTCATTTTGGGAATGCAGTTGCGCAAGCCGGACTGGCGCTGGATCAAGTGACCTATATTGAAGCTGCAATTCCGATGGGCTTGGCCAGCGACAAGACAGAAGTGAAAGTGATTTGCGCCAGTGGTGAGATCTCGCCAGCATATGGCATTGAATTGATTGAAGCGCGGCCCACTGCGCCGAAGATCGTGACGGTCAGAAACGGTTTTGATTATCAAACCGATGTTTATGCCAGCGGACCGAAATCCCTGCTGCGACTGTTTGTGGAAGGGCTGAATGATTCGGCCAGTTGCGACAACGTAAATGTAAAGGTCGGCGAGTTGATATTCTCGCCGGCTTTCGTCGGATTTGTGACCGACATTGCCGGTTATCAGGTTGACGCGCAGTTGCCGGATGGAATCCTGCCCGGCGCGACAGCACTGGAACTGCTTTTCAACGGCGTTGCTTCAGAGGCCTTTGCCATTGAACTCAAGGAATAAGTCCGCAGGTTATGCTTCGACGGCCCGTTCGCGGCGGGCATCCCATTTCATGTACTTGCTTTTGCGGAAGGATTCGGTGGCCATGCGAACGGCGACGATGCCGTAATAGCCCGTCATGACATCGGTCTTGATTGCCGCGCCATCGCGAATCGCCGCTTGCAGATTGCGGTGATGCAGCAGGATGTCTTCGCCGCCGGTCTTCTTGTGCGTGATGATTTCTTTGTCACCGGCTTTATTCATGCGGCCTTCGGGGCGAATGACGAAGCCTTCGCGCGTGAATTCCAGCGTCGCTTCGTGGCCGCGAATGACGTGCGGAATCGGCTCGGCATTGGCCATCGAAGAGAGCACCACCACCGTCAAGCCCTCAGGGTAATCCAGCATCATGTTGAACGTATCCGGGATTTCAGCGGGGCTTTGGCGGAACTCCCATTTGCCGCCGGTCGCCACAACGCGCGTCGGGAACTTCAGATCAAGCGCGCGAATCATTCGCGTCACGCGGTGAACAAACAGATCAGTCGCGATGCCGCCCGAATAATCCCAATACCGTCGCCAGTGCAGAAAGCGATCCAGTTCGAACGCGTGTTTTGGCGCTGGTCCCAAAAAGGCGTTCCAATCCAGATTCTCGCCTGGCCTGACGTCTTTGTCCGGTTCGTCGCTGACCCAGAAGTCGCCTTTGTGATTGCGCGAATAATCAATCTGCGCCTGAATGGGCCGCCCGATTTTGCCTTCCTTGATCATCCGCGCTGCCACTTCGTACGAATCATCGGACATCCCCTGCACGCCGACCTGCATTTTGACTTTGGTGTGATTGATCTTGGCGACGACTTGCTTTGCCTGTTCGATGGACCAGGTCATGGGCTTTTCGCAGTAGATGTGTTTGCCCGCGTCGGCGGCGTCCAGCGTCATCTTGGCATGCCAGTGTTCGGGTGTGACGATGGCGACGTAATCAATGTCTTTTTGTCCGAGCAGTTCGTGATAATTCTTGATTGGCTTTGCGCCGGTCGTTTTCGCGGCTTGCTCCAAACGCTTTTGATAAACGTCGCAGACGGCAACGATTTCAACGTTGTCCGTCTCTTTCATCTTCAGCAGCGCGGGGATGTGCGAGCCTTGCGCCAATCCGCCGCAGCCGATGATTCCGATGCGCAAACGATTATTCGCGCCCAGTACTTTGCCCGCGCTGGCAGCGGTCAGGAGCACCGAGGCCGCCGACGCCGAAACGAATTCACGACGAGTGAGGTTAGTGTTGTTCATAGGCGCGTATACTAACGGACAAGGAATTTCACGCAAAGCACGCCGCGCCCATTCCGGTCATTTTGTCAGGAGCCGAAAAGCCCTCGCCTTTTGCGTTGGTGACAACTGCGGGAGGGCTTGTCATAATCCCGCGCGTTTTGGCCATTGGCGTCTGCCTTTGGCTTTGAGCCCTAAACCATTTCACAAATCACCAAAGGGCGTGCAAATAAAAAGCCTTTTGAAATTAGCGGAAGATAGCCGGTTCTGGGTACGCATCGCCTCCGGCGTGCAGTCTTGACGAACCACGCCTGCACGCCGGAGGCGATGCGTACCCAGGTGCGCGCCGTCCGGATTATGCTCTGAATTCAAACCAATGATCACCGGTGAACTGAAATCACAAGTAGACAAGCTGTGGGACACCTTCTGGACGGGCGGCATCTCGAACCCGCTGGAAGTCATCGAGTAGATCACCTATCTGCCCTTCATCAAACGGCTGGACGATCTGCACAACACCGCCCTGCGGAAAGCGCGCGGCACCAAAGGCCCCATCGAACGCTCGGTCTTCAGCGACAAACAGCGTGCCTTGCGCTGGTCGGAGTTCAAGAACGAAGCGCCGGCGGAGATGTACAACATCGTGGCTGAGCGCATCTTTCCCTTCATCCGCGCGCTGCAGGACGACCACGAAGATTCGACCTATTCGCAGCATATGGCAGCATATGAAAGATGCGCTGTTCACCATTCCGACGGCGGGGTTGCTGGCGCGCGTGGTGGATATGATTGACCTCGTCCCGATGGAAGACCGCGACACCAAAGGCGATCTGTACGAATACATGCTCGGCAAGATCGCGCAGTCCGGCCAGAACGGGCAGTTCCGCACGCCCTGCCACATCATCCGGCTGATGGTTGAAATGGTCGCGCCCACGCCCAAAGACAGCATCTGCGATCCGGCCTGCGGCACCGCGGGCTTTCTGGTCGCGGCGGGCGAATACCTGCGCCAACATCATTCGCGGTTGTTGACCGACGACAAACTGCTCGCGCATTTCAACGAAGGGATGTTCAACGGCTACGACTTCGACCGGACGATGTTGCGCATCAGCAGCATGTTCATGCTGCTGCACGGCGTTGCAAATCCTAACATCCGCTACAAGGATTCGCTGTCGGAAGACCACGCCGGCGACACGGAAAGCTACACCGTCATCCTGGCCAATCCGCCCTTCGCCGGTTCGCTGGATTACGAAAGCACGGCGAAGGATTTGTTGCAGGTGGTCAAAGCCAAAAAGACCGAACTGCTCTTCGTCGCGCTCTTTCTGCGGTTGCTGAAAACGGGCGGACGCGCGGCGGTGATCGTGCCGGACGGCGTGCTCTTCGGTTCGTCGAACGCGCACAAAACCATCCGCCGCGCGCTGGTCGAAGAGCACAAGCTTGACGCCATCATTTCCATGCCGTCGGGCGTGTTCAAACCTTACGCGGGCGTTTCGACGGCGATTCTGCTCTTCACCAAAACGGGCGCGGGCGGCACCGACGCAGTCTGGTTTTACGATATGCAGGCCGACGGCTTTTCGCTCGACGACAAACGCACGGAACTCGACCACGCCAAACACGAAAGCGATAACCTGCCCGACATTCTGGCGCGCTGGCGCAATCGCGAAGCAGAGAAGACGCGCGGGCGGACGGAACAATCGTTTTTGGTGCCGAAGGCGGAGATTGAGGCGAACGGCTATGACCTGAGCATCAACCGTTACAAGGCAATCGTTTATGAAGAAGTAGCACACCGACAGCCGAGCGAAATCTTGGCCGACCTTGCGAAGCTAGAGGCAGAAATCCAACAGGAGATTACGGCGCTGGGAGGAATGCTAAGATGATCGCTACTGCAACAACTGCACTCGGGGAAATCATGGCGTCGAAGTTAGGCTCAGCTGATCCTGCAAAATTTCCCAACGAAATTTTCGATCTTTACAGCGTTCCTGCATTTGATAACAGACAGCCTGAAGTCATTGCGGGCAGTTCAATCGGTTCGGCCAAGCAATTAGTGCAGACGTGTGACGTTTTACTTTCCAAAATCGTCCCACACATCCGGAGGTCGTGGGTGGTTGGAGATAACCGAGGTAGAAGACTCATTGCTTCAAGCGAATGGATTGTTTTCCGCAGCGAGCGCATCCATCCAGACTATCTTCGGCACGTATTGGTTAGCGATCTATTCCACGCCCAGTTTATGAATACGGTCTCTGGCGTCGGAGGTTCATTGCTCAGGGCGAGGCCTGCGGTTGTTGCCAGGATTGAAATCCTCCTCCCGCCCCTCGATGAACAGCGCCGCATCGCCGCGATTCTGGACAAAGCGGACGTCTTGCGGCAGAAGCGGCGGCAGGCCCTCGCCAAACTCGACACGCTGCTGCAATCCGTCTTCCTGGAGATGTTCGGCGATCCGGTGACGAATCCGAAAGGATGGCCTGTTCGTTCTCTTGGGGAACTACTCAATTTCACAACAGGGAAGTTAGACTCGAATGCAGCAAGGGAAGGCGGCCAATACCCCTTCTTCACCTGTTCGAAGGAAACTTTTCAAATTGATACATGCGCGTTTGACTGCGAGGCCTTACTGCTTGCTGGGAATAATGCTACTGCGGATTATTCTGTTAAGCATTACAAGGGAAAGTTCAATGCGTATCAAAGGACGTACGTGATTACACTCAAAAGTGAGCGTGACTCATATTTCTATTTCAAATTTGCTTTAGAGAAGAAGCTTCAAGACTTGAAAAGGCTGTCGAAAGGCACGAATACGAAATACCTGACCCTCTCGATTCTCCAAAACATTCTTGTTCAGGCTCCCTCGTCTGACCCACAAAGAAGCTTTGAAGCAAAGTGCCACACGATCAACAGGCAAATTATTAAACAGCAGTTTTTTCTACGACGAGCAGATGATTTATTTTCCTCGCTTCAACAACGCGCCTTCGCTGGCGAACTCTTCGCCGAAAAAGCGGCGGCGGCATTTGGTGACTAATTACAAATCACGATGAACACGCTGCGCCCATTCAATCAACAACCCATTTCGCTTCCGGCGCCGACCGGTTGGTATCTGGCCGACTTGGGCGAAGCGCGCGGCAAGCAGGAGTTGTTCACCCGGCAAGCGCCGCAGAAGTTGCGGGCGCTGCGCGAACACGCGCTGATCGAAAGCGCAGTCTCTTCCAACCGCATCGAAGGCGTTGAGATCGCGCAGGCGCGCATTGGCACGGTGATCTTCGGCCAAACGCCCGCGCGCGACCGCAACGAGGAAGAGGTGCGCGGTTACCGCGACGCGCTACAGTTGATCCACGACCAGGCCACCGCGCTGCCTGTCAGTGAAGAGACGATTCTGCGATTGCATCAACTTTCGCGCGGGGGCTTGGGCGAAGCAGGGCAATACAAACAACGCGACAGCGACATCATCCAGCGTTACCCCGACGGGCGCAGCCGCGTCCGGTTCAGTACCGTCAGCGCCGCCGGGACGCCGTCAGCCGTGCGGCAATTGGTTGACGAATGGGACGAATGCCTAGCGGCGCGCGCCGTGCATCCGCTGATCGCAATGGCGGCGTTCAATTTGGATTTTCTCTGCATTCATCCGTTCCGCGATGGCAACGGGCGCGTGTCGCGCTTGCTGTTGCTGCTGCAAAGCTACCAACTCGGCTTTGAAGTGGGACGCTACATCAGCCTCGAGCGCCTGATCGAAGAGCATAAGGAGCGGTATTACGAAACGCTCGAACAGAGTTCGCAGGGCTGGCACGAGTCGCAGCACGATCCCTGGCCCTACATCAGCTTCGTGCTCTACATCCTGAAGCAGGCCACGCAGGAGTTCGAGCGCCGCGTCGGCCAGACCGCCTCGTCCAAAGGCTCCAAGACGGAATTGGTGGAAGCCGCCATCGCCGCCCAAATCGGCACATTCACTTTGCAGGATTTGATTCGCGCCTGCCCCGGCGTCAGTCAGGATTTGATCCGGCGCAGATTGAGAAATTTGAAGGCATCCGGCACGATTGAATGCCTGGGGCGCGGGCCGGGCGCGACTTGGCAAAATAAGGGGAGTACCCCGAAAAGAGGGTAAAAGAGAGGGTACAGTTAAAGGCTGACAACAACCGCCGACCGCTTGTAAAATCCGCGACCTGGGAGCGCAGTCCTTCCAGGCTGCGGCGCGTGGCGGGTGCGCTCTTTATTTTCCGGTGATCTCTCTTCACAAGACCCGCAGCCTGGAAGGACTGCGCTCCCAGGTTTTAGGCAAATTCATCCGACCCCATTTCGGAAAAACCTATGTCGAACTTTCAATTCCTCAAAGCGGAATGGCCGGAGCTTTACGAAGCGGCGCAGCGCGTCGAAGGCTTGGCCAATACCGATCCGCGCACTTGTTGTTTCTACGCCCGGCGCGCGCTGGAACTGGCCGTCAAATGGCTCTATCAGCACGATGCCGGGTTGCAGCGTCCGTATGACGACAGCCTGAGCGCGTTGATTTACGAACCGACGTTCAAACAGAACCTTTTGCCGGGCATCTTCCTGAAGGTCAGGGCGTTGAAAGAGATTGGCAATCTGGCCGTCCACAGCCGCAAACCCGCCACGCAAGTGGACGCGGTGCGCGCCACCAAAGAGTTGTTTCATTTTTTGTATTGGCTGGCGCGCAGCTACACGCTGGGCGCGACGACGACCTTCGACGGCGTGACGTTCAGCGACACGGCTTTGCCGCCGCGCCAGGTCAGCGTATCCGCGCAGACCGTCGAACAACTGCAACGCTGGAAGAAGAGTTTCGCCGGCAAACTGCCGAACTGGCTGCAAAGAACCTGCAACTGGAAGACACCGACGCCGTAATCGCGCGGTTGCGGCAAGAGATCGCCGAAGCCAAAAAACAGAATCACAAGCCATCCCCAACCATCACGATTATTCCGAAGCCGAGACGCGCGATTACATCATTGACCTGATGCTGCGCGAAGCCGGTTGGGCGCTGGACAAACCCGAAGACCGCGAATACGCGGTAACTGGAATGCCGAATGGCACGGGGGCAGGGTATGTGGATTACGTGTTGTGGGGCGATGACGGCACGCCGCTCGGCCTGGTCGAAGCCAAACGCACGACTCGCGACCCGCGCGCCGGGCAGCAACAGGCCAAGCTTTACGCCGATTGTTTGGAAGCGCGCTACGGCCAGCGCCCGCTGATTTTTTACACGAACGGTTATCAAACGTGGCTGTGGGACGACGGCGAATATCCGCCTCGCGAAGTGCAGGGCTTTTATAAAAAGGGCGAACTGCAATTGCTCATCCAGCGCTGCGCCAAACGCCAAGACCCCGGCGCGGCCCGGATCAAACGCGAGATCGTCAACCGTTCGTATCAGGAACTGGCCATCCGCAGCATCACCGATGCGCTGGCGCAGAAAGAGCGCAAAGGCTTGATCATGATGGCCACGGGCGCGGGCAAAACGCGGACGGTGATTGCGCTGTGCGAATTGCTGCAACGCTGTAACTGGGCCAAGCGCGTGCTGTTTCTGGCCGACCGCCTGGCGCTGGTCAAACAGGCTTGCAACGCTTTCAAAAAACACCTGCCCGACGCCAACCCCGTCAATCTGATGACGGAGCGCGATGCCGCCGACAGCCGTGGGTACGTCTGCACTTACCCGACGATGATGCGGTTGATTGACGAACGCGAAGGCGGCGTGCAGCGGCTGGAACTGCTGGCGGGCTTGCGCCAATTGAATGCGCCGGATAAAGAGGTGCGCGCGCTGGATCAGGAACTGGCCGCGAGTTTGCAGACGAAGCGGCGGCGATGAACACCGACAATTCCATCATCCGCGCGCACCTGGAACGGATTCGGGGAAACGCGGTTCCGTACCGGCGTCACTACACCACATCCGCAATCGCTTCGCAGATACCGCCGATGTTCTTATCGTTCATCGCCGCCACGCAGATGCGCCCGCTGCCGACGATGTAGAGGCTGTTCTTTTCGCGCAATGTTTTGACGGCTTCGGGCGATAGGCCGGAATACGAAAACATTCCGCGCTGATTTTGAATGAAGCTGAAATCCTGTTCGACGCCCTTTTCGCGCAGCATCGCGACAAACTTACCGCGCATGCTTTGAATGCGTTCGCGCATTTCAGTCAATTCAGCTTCCCATTGCTGGCGCAGTTCAGGATCAGCCAGCACCAGCGCGACGATCTGCGCGCCGTGCGAAGGCGGGCTGGAATAGTTTGTGCGAATGACGCGTTTGGTCTGGCTCAACACGCGTTTTGATTCTTCTGCGCTTTCGGTCAGGATCGTCAACGCGCCGACGCGCTCACGGTAAAGCGCGAACGATTTCGAAAACGAACTGGCGATCAAACATTGAATGCCCGCTTCGGCAAACAGACGCACGGCAAAAGCGTCTGATTCCAGTCCATCACCAAATCCCTGATAGGCAAAATCCAGGAAGGGAACCAGCTTGGCTTGTTTGACCACGTCTACGACCAGCCGCCATTGATCTTCGCTTAAATCCACGCCGGTCGGATTGTGACAGCAGGTGTGCAACACAACGATGCTGTTTGCGGGCAAGCTTTTCAACGTTTCCAACATGCCATTGAAATTCAGCCCGTGCGTTTCAGCGTCGTAATACGGATAGCTGTTGACCTTGAAGCCAGCGGCTTCAAACAGCATTTGATGGTTTTCCCAACTTGGACTGCTGATCCAAAGCTCCGCATCCGGCAGAAAGCGCCGCAGAAAATCCGCGCCGATTTTCAGGCTGCCCGTGCCGCCCACTCCCTGCACGGTGACGGCGCGCCCTTCGGCCAGGACTTGTGAATCTGAGCCAAGCAATAACTTTTGGACTTCTTTGATGTAGGCCGGAACGCCGTCAATGCCGAAGTAGCTTTTGGTCGCTTCCTGCTCGTGCCAACGCTTTTCGGCTTCGCGGACGACGTTCAGCACGGGCACTTTGCCATTGGCATCTTGATACACGCCGACGCCCAAGTTGACTTTGGCAGGGTTCGTGTCGTTGTTGAAGGCTTCGGTTAAGCCGATGATCGGATCGGGTGGGGCTTGCTGGATGTGTGCGAATGGAGATTGCATTGCTTTGGTGCGTGTTCCTTTTCGATGTTGAATGAGAATGTGTGGAAGAAAACGAGCGCGGATTATGGACGGAAGAGGCGCGTTTTTTCAATCGGCGAGCGGCGCAAGATTGCCGGTTTGCCCATCATCGGTGCGGCTTTTATACTTCGCGCTCGTTGCGGATTGTCGCTGCGAAAGGAGAAATATTATGAGTAATGCTGTTGCCGAAGCCGTTAACAACTCACAGGTTTCAACCTTGCCTCTCCCGATGGTTGAATCTGCGCCTGTCCCGAATACGCCCATCCAGCAAAATCCTAAGAAACTTGGCGGGCATCCGACGATTGGCGCAAAGCGAATGCAGGCCGATGTTTTGATCAATTATCTGGCTAGTGGCTATACGATTGATGAGTTTTTAGCTGATTACGATGGCGTAACCAAAGCTGAAGTGCGGGCACTGCTAGGCGTTGTCAAACAGGCTATCCTGGACGGAATGCTAACGGGGGTTCCATTACGCGATGAAGATCCTTTTTGATGGTTGCGTTCCGCGCCCGCTGCGCAAATTTCTGTCCGATCACCAAATCATTACCTCCCAAGAAATGAGATGGGACGACCTGGAAAATGGGGCGCTGCTTGATCGTGCGCAAACGCTGTTCGACGTAATGATCTCAACCGATTCGAATATTGAATACCAGCAGCAACTCCCTGATTATGAAATAGGAGTGATTATCTTGCGGTCTTTGTCCGGCCGGCTTCCTGAGCTTCTGACCCTACTTCCTCACTGTCGACAAGCGATTCAAGAGATTCAGAAAGGCGAGTGCCTTTACCTGTTCACCGACGAAGCCTGGGAGCGTGAACAACGCAAAGGCAAAATCAAACACCGATGGCAGCCCGAGCTTTGAGCGGACTGGCAGAATTGCTTCATAAGAACAATGGCTATCTTTAACTTCACAACCGCTGGTGAATCTCACGGTCCCGCGCTGGTGGCCACTATCGAAGGCTTGCCCGCCGGCTTGCCGATTGACCAAGACTTCATCAACCACGAACTGTGGCGGCGACAGCAGGGGTATGGCCGTGGTGGGCGCATGAAGATCGAAACCGACACCGCGCAAATTCTGACCGGCGTGCGGCACGGCGAAACGTTGGGTTCGCCCATCGCCGTGCTGGTCGAAAACCGGGACTTCAAAAACTGGTCGGATGTGATGGCGGCGGAAAAGCCTGCCGAACCGCTAGAACGCGACCGCAAAGTCATTCGCCCGCGACCGGGCCATGCCGATTTGGTTGGCGGGTTGAAGTACGACCGGCGCGATCTGCGTGACATTCTGGAGCGGGCCAGCGCGCGCGAAACAACGATGCGCGTGGCGGTCGGCGCTTTTGCCAAACAGTTGCTCCGCGAATTCGGCATCGAACTGGCCAGCCACGTCATTCAACTTGGCGAGATTTCAATTGCCAACGGGGAAGCGGGCTGGGAACAGATCAAATCCGTTTACGACGACGAGATGCTGCGCTGCGTGGATAAAGACGCCGCTGCGCAAATGATCGAACGCATTGACAAAGCAGGTACGGAAGAAGGCGACACGCTCGGCGGCATCTTTGAAATCGTCGCCAAAGGCTGTCCGCCCGGCCTGGGTTCGCACACCAGTTGGCAGGGGAAGCTGGACGGGCAACTGGCGCAGGCTGTCATGTCCATCCACGCCACCAAAGCCGTTGAATTGGGCGAAGGCGTCGCCAACGCCGCGATGCCAGGGTCTCAGGTTCACGACGAGATCGGCTACAATGCCGACGGGAAGACGTTTTATCGAATGTCGAATCGCGCAGGTGGTTTGGAAGGCGGAATGACCAACGGCGAAGAGCTTCGTGTTCGCGGGTATCTGAAGCCGATTGCCACGCTGCGAAAGCGATTGCGCAGCGTCAACATCGAAACCAAAGAAGTGATGGAAGCAGACTTCGAACGCTCCGACGTAACGGCGGTTCCTGCGGCGGGCGTGATCGGCGAAGCAATGGTCGCCATCGTGCTGGCACGCGCGATGGGCGAAAAGTTTGGCGGCGATTCGCTCAAAGAGATGAAGCGCAACTTTGAAAGCTATCAGCAACAGATTTTGGAGTACTGAAAGTTATGGCTCACGCAAAGCAAAAACTTCAAGTAGCCAAGACAAAGGATCCCTGGACGGTCGAGGAATACATGGAGTTTGAATTGACCAGCCCGATTCGGCACGAATACGTGGATGGGCAAATCTTTGCGATGGCGGGCGAGTCAAAGAATCACAACCGGCTCGCTTCTAAAGTTTGTTCGAGCCTGATCCTGCATCTCGGAGACGGTGACTGCGAGGCATTCTTCGAGAGCGTCAAAGTCAGAGTCAGCCCGACTCGTTATTACTATCCGGACGTTGTTGTTTCCTGCTCCGAACCGGAAGAAGACGAGGATGCTTACATCATCGAAGACCCGATACTTATCGTCGAAGTGCTATCGCCAACCACAATGCGCAATGACCGCGTCGAAAAGATGAACGCTTACCAAAAACTGTCGAGCCTGCTTGAATACGTCGTCGTTTCGCAGGAAAGCGTCCGTGTCGAAGTTTACCGTCACCAGCAGGCGGACGAAGTTTGGCAATGTGAAGTGTTTGATGATTTGGAGTCGGAAGTTTCGTTTCAATCCGTCGGTTTGACGATGAAGCTGGCCGACATTTATCGTCGCGTTCGTTTTGTCGCTGAAATTGAGGAGGAAGAAGAGAGCTAAATGATTTTACCGGTTGTGAAATATGGTGATCCTGTCCTGCAAAAAGAGGGAGAAGAGATCACGAGCATTGACGGCCAACTGGCCAAATTTATCTCGAATATGTTCGATACAATGTATGACGCCAAAGGCGTCGGCCTGGCCGCGCCGCAAGTCGCCCTGTCAAAAAAACTGTTCGTCATGGACACGAGCGCCGGCAAAGAAACCAAAGAGCGCATCGTCTGCATCAATCCGCAGATCGTGGATACCAAAGGCACAGTCGTCAACGAAGAAGGCTGTCTGAGTTTTCCAGGGATTTACTTTGAAGTCGAGCGCCCTGAAATCGTCACCGTTCAAGCCATTGATCTGAACGGTAAGGAATTCACCTTTGAAGTTGACGGCTTGGCTGCGCGCTGTGTGCTGCACGAAAAAGACCATATTGATGGCAAGGTCTTCATCGAATATTTAAGCCCGCTCAAACGCGAACTGATCAAAAAGAAAATCGGCAAAAAGATCAAACTTGGCGAGTGGGAATAAGGGACGATTGCCCTTGCAGATGTTGATTCGGATCATCCGTCGCTGGTCCTACGCGGCGCGCTTTTCGCCGATCGTCAATTGCACTCCGAGCGCCTTCAATAATCCGGCCACGTCTGACGATTGGATCTGAGATTCCGGCTGTAATAGCTGCCGGGATTCCGCGACATTCCGCAGCGCCAGCAGGAAAACATTGTCATCATCTTCTTCGATCGCTGCATTCAAGTAGGCCATCGCCTTGGCCGGATCACGCAATCGTTCCAGCAAAAACTCATGGTAGCTTTTGGTCAACTTGTCTTCAGTCATTGCCGCTCCTCACTGTTCGCGATTCTTTGCTGATAGTCATCCCAGTATTTCTTCGCTCGTTTGATGTCTGCCGTCTGAGTGCGTTTGCTGCCCGCGCACAGCAGAATGATCAAGGTCGCCCCAACCCGTCCGAAGTAAACCCGATAGCCCGGCCCGTAGTCAATCCGCAACTCCGACACTCCCTCGCCAACGGCTTTCACATCGCCTGGATTGCCCATTTCCAACCGCGCCAGCCGCACGTCAATCCGCATTTCGGCATCGTTGTCTTTCAGTCGCGCCACCCATTCCTCAAACGGACAAAGCCCGTCTTGAGTGCGGTAGAGTCTGATCTCTTTGGGCTGAGTGTTCATCGGCCAAACCTCTTCAAGTCAGTGATTACTCCGAAGGAATCTGTCTAAAAAGTAACTCTCTTGCAAGATCATCTTGCTTATCTGACTTGCTAATAATTCATATTTAATGGCTCGAATAGAGGATTTTTGTGAACAACAGCAGCTTGAATCTTTGCCTTGAGAAACTCTCTAAAGTTTTCTTCTCTTTCTAGCAGAAAAACAATCTCTTTCAGTTCGCAGAGTATCAGGACTTTTTGCTGAAGAACTTCACGACAGGCGTTTATAGCTGCAGGAGTATAACCCGATGCCGAGATGAAGATTCCGCGGGCCCCACCATGAAGAAATAGTCTATTTATGTGTTGAGAAACTGCTTCTGTACCAAGAGGCTTGTTCCACCATTTCATCTCGACCAGATACATTTCACCATCCATTTCTACAACGCCATCAACTTGCTCAACAATGCCTTCACCATCCGTACCTTTTATCGTAAACGCCTCGCTAACAAGAGTTCCTTTGGCATCGAAGAGACGGTTGAGCACCCCTTCCAGTGCTTTCCCGCGTCTGTGACTGTTCGTGTCACCAAATAGTGCGAGCAAGTCTGATTTGATGGCGGAAAGTTTGGCTCGTCGTTGCTCTTCTTCCTTTTGCTTTGCTTCTTGCTCTTCTCGTCGCTTTCTTCTCTCTGTCTCCCGTTCTTGATCCATCCTAGTAAAAGCATCTTTGACATTGATAACTTTTCTGACTTTGGCAACCAGGCCTTCAGCTTTCAGTTGGTCACTAGGCCAACAGCTAGAAAAGTTTTCAAATTCAACTATCCGTTTCAACACTTCCCTGCGCTCTCGCAATGTTGCTTCGCCCTTCTCATTCAGTCTCGTGAGGATAGTTCGGACAATATCGTATTTGTTGATGCTGCTTTTATCCTGATTGAGGCGTTTTACGAGATCGTTGGTTACATATGAAGAAACGCCTGATCCCTTGAAGAATAAAATTAGGTAGTGGTTCATGTGGGGGAGATGTGTCAGTAGCCCGAC
>JBBQVH010000123.1:0-24731 GCA_038211695.1 Blastocatellia bacterium
TTTCTTTCTTTTTGTTTTTTCCGGTTTTCTTTTTCCACCACCACCCCCCCACCCCCGCTGCACCCCCCCCCCCCCCCGGCCACACTTCCATTTTCTATTCGCGACAACAATTCACGCGCACCGGCAGCCACCAGCTTTTCCGCCAACTGCGCGCCGATCTGCTCACAATCGTGCGGCGCGCCCTTCACTTGCTGACGAATCATTTTCTGTCCGTCCACATCCGCCACCAACGCGTCGAGCAGGAGCTTTTCGCCGCCCCGGCTCGCCTTGATCATTCCGAACGCGGCGATGGGCACGGCGCAACCGCCGCCCAGTTCGCGCAAGACCGCGCGCTCAGCCTCCGCCGCAAATCGCGTCGGCCAGTGATTCAACGATTCAAGTAACAAATTTGTCCGCTGATCGTCAACGCGCGCTTCAATGCCCAGCGCTCCCTGGCCGACGGCGGTCAGCATTTCGTTCAAGCTGATTTTGGCTGAGATGCGTTCGCCCAGCCCCAGTCGAATTAACCCTGCCGAAGCCAGAATGATCGCGTCATACTGCCCTCCTTCCAATTTGCGCAACCGCGTGTCCACATTGCCGCGCAGTTCGATAATTTCCAGATCAGGCCGCAGATGGAGTAACTGCGACCGCCGACGCAAACTGCTGGTGCCGACGCGTGCGCCTTGCGGCAGTTCGCGAATTGTCTTGATCTTGCCGCGCAAAGCTTCCCTGACGATGAGTGCATCGCGCACGTCCACGCGTTCAGTGATCGCCGCAATGTGCAATCCGTCAGGAAGCACCGTCGGCAAGTCTTTCAGACTATGCACGGCCAGGTCCACACTTCGATCCAGCAGCGCGTCTTCAATCTCTTTGGTGAAAACGCCCTTGCCCGCGATCAGGGTTAATGAAGCTTCTGTCAGCTTATCGCCGGTGGTTTTGATGATCTCAATTTCGACCACCAAGCCGGGATGAAGCTGTTCAAGTTGTTGTTTGATCCAGTTGGATTGCCACAGCGCCAGTTTGCTGCCGCGCGAACCGATAATCAGATTTGGCATAACGTGGAAAAATGTAACGCAGGTCTTCCAATTTATAAACTCTGCGCATCAGCAATTGGGCACGAAGCCAATAATTGACACGTTCCAGCCTTTGCCTTAGCTTACCGTCAGTTCCAAACACATCGCTGCGCAATGTCCGACAAACTGAAGTTTGTCGAGGGCTTTGAGGGCGTACACATTCGAGACGACCGACAAACTGAAGTTTGTCGGACATTTTTCGAAGGAGAAAAACTTTGGCAGACGTCGTTCGCATCACGCGCGGAGGCAACCCCTACCAGCGCGAAGTTCAAGGCAAAGCCAACGAACCCATCACCGTCGCAGCCCTGCTGGATCGCAGCCGCGCGCTAACGGGCGCACGCGATCTGGAGTATTCGCTCGAAGCAATCTACGACCGGTTGGAATACAACGCGCCGCGCGTCGCCATCATCGGCGGTTCGCCCGACCATCCGGCGCACATCATGGATCACGAAACGACTGCGCGCGCAGCGATCAGAATCTGGCAGAACGGGGGCGTGCCTTTCGCCTTTTCGACGCCGGTTTTGTGCGACGGCACGGCGCAATCGAATGTCGGGATGTGTTATTCGCTGGAATCGCGCAACGCGATGACCACGATGATCGTCAACCAGATGGAGGCGCAAAGCTATCACGGCGCGTTCGTCATTCAGGGTTGCGACAAACAACCAATGGCTGCCGTTGCCGCGCTGGCCGCGCTGGATGTCACCCGCAGGCATCGCGGCGACGCGCCGGTCTTCGCCACTTTCGCTCCCGCCCACGTCCTGAAAGGCGGCACGATTCCCGATGACCTGCGCAACGAAATCGAAGCCACTGCCCAAAAAGCCGAAGCAGCGAACCATCAAGAGATCGCAGATGACATTCGTGACGCACTGGCTTATGTGCTGCAATGTTCGTCGAACACGCAATTCCAGGGTGTCTTCACGCGCGCCGTCGCCGCAGGCGTCATTACTCACGAAGAGCACAAATATTTTGAAAAGCATTTAGCCGTCTCAACCTGCGACGGCAAAGGCGGCATCTGTGCCTTCAACGGCACCGGCAATTCATCGCGCCACGTCGTGTCGGCTTTGGGTCTGGTTCATCCCGCGCTGGAACTGCTCACCAGCCCGCCAAATCAAGAGCAAGTCAATCAGGCAGTGGACGCGATGTTCACGTACTGCAACAACCCGAACTATTCCGTTTCTGAAGTCGTCAAAGCCAACGTCGAAAACTGCATCCGCATTCATTCAACGACTGGCGGTTCGACCAATTTGATGATGCACATTGTCTCGGCCTTCATTCACGCCGGGCTGGATTTTTCCATTTGGGATTACGACCGCATCCGTCGCGCCACACCGATTCCAGACTTGTTCAACTACAGCCTGACGCAGGGCCGCACCATTTTTGAGTTGGCCCAACAGTGTTGCTCTGGCCAGATTCGCGGAATGGAAACTGTGATGTACGAACTGACGCGCAATAACGTGCCGATGGAACTGGCTGCACCAACGGCCACCGGCTCGACGTGGCGAATGCGCTTGTCCGACACGACCAATCTTTCCGCCGAAGGCGTCACCAACAATCCCATCATCCTGAGCAAACCGCGCCGAGCGATCAGCGGCGTGGACTTGCTGACCAGCAACTTCTTCGATTCAGCAGTCGTCAAGATCAGCGGCATGCCCGACGCACAGCTCAATGAATTCGACACCAAGCTGGCAGTCGTTCTGTATTTTGAAAACGAAGACGACGCCAACACCAGCTTGTTGGATGCGGGCTATCTGGATTCGATCAAGCAGAATCAGGCGATCACGCACACCGATCTGCTGCGCATATACGAACACAACACGAATCAGAAAGCTGACGCCAGAATGAACGCCCTGACCCGTGATGAATTGTTCAACCATCTGCTGCACGAACACACCATCAAGTTTGCTGTAGTCATCAGCGGCCAGGGTCCCGAAGCTTATGGCATGCCCGAAATGTTCACGCCGATCCAGCACGTCAACGCCAACCGCCACTTGAAAAAGCTGGCGATGATTCTGACTGATGGGCGCTATTCCGGCGTCAGTTACGGCGCCGCCATCGGCCACATCACGCCTGAAGCCAAACGCGGCGGCAGGATTCTGTACCTGCAAACCGGCGATGTGATTCAGGCAAACTTGCGCGCCAGAACAATGCTGCTGATTGACCGCGAAACCTTGCGCGAAAGCGGCAAGGTCGTTGAAGAAACCAGTGATCTGGCCGCCCTCCGAAAAGAGCTTGGTGAGGAACGCCTGCGCCGCATCAACTACCGTATGCAAGCCGTCGTCCCCACCAACCGAATGCGCGACGTAACGGATGCTGCTCGCGGCGTGATCCCAAATTCAGTGGCCGAATGCGCGCGGCAACCGTTCGTCGAATTCGCCAATCGCAATCTGGTGATGGCTGGTGATTGAAAGAGGAGAATAAATTCGACGATGAAGATCACGAATGTTATCTGGCTTAACCATATCGTTGAAAAATTGCAGCACAAACATAGTGTCTGGCAAGATGAAGTTGAAGAAGTCTTTGCCAACCGTCCACGAGTCAGATTGATGGAACGTGGCGATATTGAAGGCGAAGACCTTTATCGTGTCCTCGGCCAGACTGAAGCTGGACGCTATGTTACGGTCTTTTTCATTTACAAAGGTTCGGGGCAAGCTCTAGTAATATCGGCTCGTGATATGAATCAAAAAGAGAGGAGAAGTTATGGCCAAAGCAAAAAAAGCTAAAACTACAGCTACGAAACAGCGTGATCCGTTGCCGGAACACTTCAACAGTATCGAAGAAGCCGGAGAATTTTGGGATACACACGACAGTGGGGATTACGAAGATTACATGCAAGATGTCGAATGCGAATTTGATATCACCCGCAATGTTTATCGTGTCTCGCTCGACAGCGATCTTTACCGCAAAGTAAACGCCATCGCTCACACCAGAGGCGTTTCGGCTGAAACACTGGTCAACCTGTGGGTTCAAGAAAAAGCGGCATAAACTCTCGCAGCCCCACCGCCAGCTAAAAGAACAGGAAGGTTATGGAAGGCAAACGAACCATCAATTCGATCAGGCTGAAAAACATTCTGTCCTTCGGCAGTGAGGGGCAGGAAATAGAATTACAACCGCTGAACGTTCTGATTGGGCCAAACGCTTCAGGCAAGTCAAACTTCATCGAAGTCTTACGCCTGATGAGTTACCTGCCACGTGACATCAACAAACCAATTTCGGATGGCGGAGGGATTGGAGAATGGTTATGGAAAGGCGGAGAGCCAAATCCGGCGGCTGAAATTGAAACGCTTTTCACCGCAACGCAAAGCGGTTTTCCCCTGCGTCACCACTTAAAACTCACAGGTAAAAACTACTTTGCCAAGATTATCCACGAAACGATCAAGATTGAAGGCAAAAATGAATTGGAAGGGGAGGTTTATTCATATCGCAATGCTGGTGGGCAAGCCACATTGAAACCATTGCCACAGCAATTTCCACAACGACCACAATCGCTTGTGGAGGTCGCGGCGCAAACAATAATAACTATTCAACAAAAGCTACAACACGATGCTCCTATAGCAACTAATCAATCAATCTTGCAACAGAGAAAGGAGCCACAACTTTACCCTGAACTCTACTACCTGAGTGAACTGCTTCCGACCTTTCGCCTCTATGATGATTTTGATGTGAGGCGGTATAGCAAAATTAGGCAAGGACAAAACCCTGCGGCAGCAGGAGATTTTCTTGAACCGGATGCTAGCAATCTCGGTGTCGTCTTCGTCAATCTTCCAGGAAACATCAAACAGGAAATTTCGACGAAGCTAAAAGACGTCAATATGGATGCCGAAGAAATCCTCGCCAAAATCGAAGGCGGCATCATACGAGTCTCACTACAAGAGCAAGGGCTTTATTCACCAACTTTGCCAGTAAGGTTGTCCGCTGGCACGTTACGCTACCTCTGTTTACTGATCATCCTCTGTCATCCAACGCCACCGCCGTTGATCTGCATTGAAGAACCGGAAATTGGGTTGCACCCGGATGTGATTCATACCGTGGCAGAGTTGCTGGTTGAGGCCTCTCAACGAACTCAACTGATTGTGACAACCCACTCTTCATTTTTGATTTCTGCACTTTCAAACATTCCCGAATCCGTAATTGTTTGCGAGCGAGAAAGCTCAGGCACAATCTTGCGAAGGCTGGATCGTGAGTCATTGGAAGGCTGGTTGGAAAGGTATGAGCTTGGCGAACTCTGGGAGAAAGGTGTAATTGGAGGGACTCGGTAGTGAAAAAGGAAATCTGGATTTACATCGAAGGAGCAGAAAAAGGCCCAGCCGCCAATCGCCTCCGCACTGGTTTTCGTGCCTTTCTCGCTCCGTTATATGAACTAGCCCAACAAAAAGGAATCAAATTTCATCCTCCGATAATGTGCGGTTCAGGCGTTGAAGCTTACAAGGATTTTCAAACTGGTTTTCGGAGCAACAAACAAGCCATCAACATCCTGCTTGTGGATGCCGAAAAACCAGTCGCAGAAAACCTCGGTATGTGGGCGCATCTGAACTGTGATTCACTTGGGTTGGATGACTCACATTGCCATTTGATGGCGCAGACAATGGAAGCTTGGTTGGTCGCCGACAAAACCGCCCTAGTTGACTTTTACAAACAAGGCTTCAATCAAAATGCTTTGCCGCCAAATCCTCGAGTTGAAGAAATCCCCAAAGCGGATTTGCTCGATGGCTTACGCCGGGCTACCGAAAAGACCACCAAAGGTCGCTATCACAAAACCATTCACGCGCCTGAAATTCTGAAGCGGCTAGATGTGACCGAAGTCCGCCAAGCCGCGCCTCATTGCGAACGCCTGTTCAAAACCTTGACAGAGAAAATGAGTTGAACTTATGAAGAGATGCCTTCCCTTTGCCCTTCACTGTTTTTGGCTGACAACGCTGTCACTGTTTTTAACTCCACCTGCCTTCGCTCAGCAGCAAACGCTGACCATCGAAGAATACGAGCCGAAATCCACGCTCGTTACCAAAGAGCACAAAATTGAGCGCGCCAAGTTCCCTTTTGTTGACATTCACAGCCATCACAACAACCCATCGCCTGCCGACGTGGACAAGTTGGTCAAAGAGATGGATTCGATCAATATGCGCGTGATGGTGAACTTGAGCGGCGGCACGGGCGAACAGTTGAAGAAAAACGTCGCGGTCATGAAAGGTCGCTATCCGGACCGTTTCGTCGTCTTCGCCAACCTGAGTTTCAACGATATAGACGAACCCGGCTACGGCAAGCGCGCGGCGGCGCGTTTGGTCGAAGACGTGAAGAATGGTGCGCAAGGGCTGAAGATTTTCAAAAACGTCGGTATGGATTTGAAGTACAAAGACGGGCGGCGCGTGCACGTGGACGATCCCGAACTGGACCCAGTCTGGGCGAAGTGCGGCGAGCTTGGCATTCCGGTGCTGATTCACATCGCCGAACCGGCGGTCTTCTTCGACCCGATTGATAAGTACAACGAACGCTGGCTGGAGTTGAAGCAATTCCCGCAGCGGGCACGTCCGCCGGAAAAGTATCCGACCTTTGAAACCTTGATGACCGAACGCAACACAATGTTCGGCAAACATCCAAAGACCAACTTCATCGTTGCGCACCTGGCCTGGCACGGGAACGACCTGGAACGCCTGGGCAAGCTCTTTGACAAGTATCCGAACGTTTACGTGGACAACGCTGCGGTGCTGGCGGAGCTTGGGCGTCAGCCGTATTCGGCGCACGACTTCCACATCAAGTATCAAGACCGCATCGTCTTCGGCAAAGACATTTATGAGGTCAACGAATACAAGTGGTACTTCCGCGCGATGGAAACGCGCGATGAATACTTCGCGTATTACCGCAAACGCCACGCCTTTTGGAACATTTACGGTTTCGATCTGCCGGATGAAGTTTTGAAAAAGGTCTATTACAAAAACGCGCTGAAGTTGGTGCCCGACATGAAGGCCAACCAGTTTCCAAAATAACCGGGAGACCGCGATAGCTCATCCGCTTGCCAGAGGCCACCGTAACCGTAAAATATTGGACGCGCGTGCGAACAGAAATTTTTCGCTAGCCATTCACACGCACAGACCCTATACTCCGCTGCGGTAACGGTAAGCTCCGTTCCTGAAGCCAGCAGCCAAGTCACAATCAAAGCCACTTCTCAGTTTGACTGGTCCAGCTAGTTTCAATTTAGCCAATTACTTCAGCAACCATTTAACTCAGAAAAGGAACAACTCATGGATTCGATTCTTTATTGGAATGATGTCGCGCTCGAAGCCAATCGTGTGAGCCATACGGATGGCCTGGATAAGGGCACGCTTGGCCCGACGCTCAGTGCGCGCGCCTTGACCATTATTCACCTGGCCATGTATGACGCCTATGCGGGCGTCGTCAACGACCTGACCAATCTGCCGCCTTATTTGGCGGGGCTGTCGGCGCCTCCCGGAGCCGCCGCCGCCGCCGCTGTCGCATCGGCAGCGCACGCCACGCTCTCTGCACTTTACCCAAGCCAGAAGCCCTTCTTCGAACTCAAGCATTTGCAAGCCGGACTCGCAGATCCGGGCGTGGATGCGGGTCACGATTTCGGTCTGCTGGTGGCGCAGCAGCATCTGGCGCTGCGCAAGAATGATCCTGGCGCGGGAGACGACGGCTATGCGCCATCGCAGGCGCGCGGCAGACACCGGGTTGATCCCGATAACCCGGCGCAGGGTTATTACTCGCCTTTCTTTGGCGCAAACTCCCACTGCTTTGCCGTCACCGCGCGGCACAGCTTGCTCGAACCGCCGCAGCCTGGGACGGCGGATTACCTGACGGCTTTGCACCAAGTCCGTGGCAAGGGCATCGCGCCCGAATTGGCCGGAACGCTGCCGACGGGCGTCGCAGGCATCACGCCACGCACGGTGGACGAGTACTTGATCGGCGTCTTTTGGGGCTATGACGGCGCCGCCGGCCTGGGCACGCCGCCGCGCCTTTACAACCAGATCATTCGGCGGCTGGCCATCGCCAAGGGCAATACGGAGAAACAGAATGCCAAGCTCTTTGCACTGGTAAACGTAGCGATGGGAGATGCCGGAATTCTGGCCTGGGAACAGAAATACAAGTCAGAGTTCTGGCGTCCCGTGGTCGGCATCCGCGAACACGACAAGTCCATGGGGCCAACGGGAGTGGGCAATAACAACATCTCCGATGATTGCGACCCGAACTGGCTGCCGCTCGGCGCGCCACGCACCAATGTGGTGGGTAAGAACTTTACGCCGAACTTCCCGGCTTATCCTTCCGGCCACGCCACCTTCGGCGCGGCCGCCTTCCACGCGGCGCGGCGCTTTTATGGCGTGACGGCGAACGGCCCGGATGTGCTCTTTGCGGGTCTCGATATCGTGTCAGACGAATTCAACGGGATCAACAAGGACAACAAGGGAGCGGTGCGTCCGCGTCATGTGCGCAACTTCCCCGACGGGCTGTGGCAGATGATCCTCGAAAACGGCTTCAGCCGCATCTTCCTGGGTGTGCATTGGTACTTCGACGCCTTTGCGCTGGATGGCTCAGGCAAACCCGATGTGAGCGTGAATATTGGCGGCGTGCCACTCGGCCTGAAGATCGCCAACGACATCGCCAACAAGGTTGCCAGCGTGAGCGGAACGGCCGCCGGTTGGAAGTCTACAGTTTAGGCGCCGAGGTTTCGCCAGCAGCTTGAAGGCTCGACAAAACAGGGAGCAGATGATCGTCATCGTCTGCTCCCTTGTTTGTTTCGCAATAATTGTTTTTTGACTACGCTGATCTTTCTTGCCGATATGAAGCGAACTATGGAACACTTCAGAATCACACGTTGGAGTCCTTCAACATTCAAGGAGATCAAAATGAAACTTATATCACTGGCCTTTGCTGTCTTCTTTTTCGCGATGCCCTTCGCCACGGCATCGGCTGCCGAGGATATCGAAAGCCGCATCGAAAATGGCTACGCCGATTCAAATGGCGTGAAGATTCACTATGCCGCGCTGGGCGACAAGAAGAATCCGCTGATCGTGATGATTCACGGATTCCCGGATTTCTGGTACACGTGGCGCGAGCAGATGACGGCCTTGTCTTCGGACTATTACTGCGTGGCGATTGACCAGCGAGGCTATAACCTATCGGACAAACCGAAGGGCGTTGAAAATTACGATATGCGTCTCCTGGTGGGCGACGTGATTGCGGTGATCAAACATCTGGGCCGCGAGAAAGCCATCATCGTCGGTCACGATTGGGGCGGTGCTGTTTCCTGGTCATTGGCGACGGCGGCACCGCAGTTTGTTGACAAGCTGATCATCCTGAATCTGCCGCACCTGCGCGCCCTGTCGCGCGAACTGGCCAATAATCCAGAGCAACAAAAGAACAGCCAGTATGCGCGCAACTTTCAGAAAGAAGGCGCGGAAAAGACGCTGACTGCCGAAGGGCTGGCCTTCTGGGTGAAAGACCCTGAAGCCAAGAAGAAATACATTGAAGCGTTCAAGAAGTCAGACATTGAGGCGATGTTGAATTACTACAAGCGCAACTATCCGCGCGAACCGTACAAAGAAGACACTTCGCCGCTGGTCAAAATCAAAATGCCTGTGCTGATGATTCACGGTTTGGGCGACACGGCTTTATTGCCGGGTGCGTTGAACAACACCTGGGATTATCTGGAGCAGGATTTGACGCTGGTGACTATTCCGAAAGCCAGCCACTTCGTCCAGCAGGACGCTTCCGACCTTGTAACACGTTCAATAAAGATGTGGCTGAAGCGGTAAATATCCTCCACGAAGCCGCACGAAGAATCACGAAGCACAAAACCGAATCCCTTCGTGAAACTCCGTGCGGCTTCGTGGATGTTTTTCTTTGGAGCAACAATGAAACTCAAACCTATTCTCACTCTGTTTATGCTGTCGCTGCTGTCGTCATTTGCCTTTGCACAAGGCCAGGATTTTTCGAAAGTCGAAATGAAAGCGACAAAGGTCGCCGGGAACATCTACATGCTGGAAGGATCAGGCGGCAACATCGGCGTGTCAGTCGGCCCGGACGGCATCTTGATCGTGGACGATCAGTACGCGCCACTGGCCGACAAGATCAAAGCCGCATTGAAACAGCTTGGTGACGGCAAGCTCAAATTCGTCATCAACACGCACTGGCACGGCGATCACACTGGCAGCAATGCCATCTTCGGCATGGATTCGACAATCATTGCGCAAAGTAACGTGCGCAAACGTCTGAGCGGAACAAACACCGTGATGGGACAAACCTCACAGCCCGCGCCCAAAGCGGCGCTGCCGATCATCACCTTCGACGAATCACTATCGGTTTATTTCAACGGCGAAGAGATCAAGGCGATTCATTATCCACACGGCCACACGGACGGAGACGGCGTCATCTTCTTCACCGGGTCGAACGTCGTGCATATGGGCGACCATATGATGACGGGGCGCTTCCCGTTCGTGGATATGAACAGCGGTGGTAGCGTCGAAGGCATCGTTCGCAACGTCGGCAGCATACTGGCCAAACTGCCGCCTGACGTGAAGATCATCCCAGGCCACGGGCCGCTGGCGACAATTGATGACGTGCGACGATACCAGCAGGTGCTGATTGAAACCGTGGACATCGTTCGCAAACAGATGCTGGCCGGGAAAAGCCTTGATGAAATCAAAGCCGCCGGTCTGCCTGCCAAATATGACGAATGGGGCAAGGGCTTCATCACGACGCCAGTTTGGATCGAAACCATTTTCAAAAGCCTGTCAAAACCGGCCGGCCAATAAAACAACCAAGATGACTCAACTCGCAATATGCGGCGGCGCGCCCGTCCGAACGAAACCATTCACTGCCTGGCCGATTTACGACGACCGCGAAGCGCGCGGCCTGCAATCCGTGCTGGAAAGCCGCAACTGGGGCGGGTATCCCTGCCCCAATGATTACGCCCGCGAATTCGGCAAAGCGTTTGCCGAACACCACGGCGCAAAGTACGGCATCGCTGTTGCCAACGGCACCGTCTCGTTAGAACTGGCGCTGCAAGCGGCGGGTATTGGCGCAGGTGATGAAGTGGTCGTCCCAGCGTACACGTGGGAAGGCACAGCGGCAGCGGTCTTGTTTTCGGGCGCAGCGCCGGTCTTTGTGGATGTTGATCCGAACAGTTATTGCATTGATCCGGCGTTGGTCGAAGCAGCCATTACCGAACGCACACGCGCCGTGATTCCGGTTCATCTCGGATTCCGGTTTGCCGATATGGACGCAATTATGGACATTGCGGCACGGCATAAATTGTTCGTGCTGGAAGATTGCGCGCACGCCCACGCAGGTGAGTGGCGGGAACGCGGCGCGGGTTCCATCGGCCACGCTGGCAGTTTTTCGTTTCAGACCTCGAAGCTGATGACGGCGGGGGAAGGCGGCATTGTCACGACCAGCGACATCCACCTGGCCGACCAGGTAATTCGCCTGGCCAATTGCGGCCGTCCGCCTCGGCGTGAATCTAATGGCGAACCGGCGCTTGGTCATAACTACCGGATGACTGAATTTCAAGCGGTGATCTTATGCGCGCAGCTTGAGCGGTTGGCCGATCAAACCGCTCAGCGCGAACGCCAGACACAGTTGCTGGAAGAAGGATTGAAACAGATTGGCGGCATCAGCCTGCTGCCGCGCGATCCGCGCATCACGCGCCAGGCCAGTTATCACTACGTCTTCAAATTTCATTCGGAAGAGTTTGGCGGAATTCACCGCAATGCTTTCGTCGCCGCGCTGAATGCCGAAGGCATCCATTGCGACGGACGATTTTACGAAGCCGTCTACAAATCCCCGCTGTTTCAATTCTCTGCCGAAAAGTTCCCCTCGTGGGCGAATGGCCGCCGCAACTTCGACTGTCCAGTCGCCGAACGCGCCGGATACGAAGAATCCGTCTGGCTACCCCATCAGATTTTTCTGGGTCCGAACGAAGACGTGGCGGATGTGCTGACGGCGATTGAGAAGATCAAAACCAACGTGGCCGAGTTGGCTGGTTACGAAGACGAGCGCATTCGCGTGCAAGCGATGTCGCGCGCCGAGCGTGCCCTGCTGGAATCGAAACCGCCGTACTGACCTTTTCTCAAACGCTGGAACAACACCCCTCAAACCCATCAAATATGGCAGGCGTAGCATATTTGAAAGCACAGACGCGCCATCATTCGCAACTTTAGTACGTATCCATAGATTCCACCTGTTTGGCCACGGTGCATCAGGTTAGATGTAAATAGCCGCGGGAGCGAGGAATAAGGCTTTTCTGTTTGGCTTGCTCTTTGCACAAGTATCTTCCGAGAGCAAGATAGATTCGCTGGTTAGAGAATCTATAATCACCGGATGCCTCTCTTCATCTTTCATAAATCGCGGGCACAAACCGCGGGCACAAATCGCGAGTCGGATCAGATTCATTGATATCAACAAGGAGGAAACTAATGGCACAAACAGGGCAAGAGATGGGGTTCAGCGAGATCACAAATGAGACTGGTGAGCGCGGGAATTCAACATTTAACCAGGTCAAATCAACTGTTGCCGACAAATTACATTCGGCGGCAAAAACGCTTCATCAAACTGCTGAACGAGGTGATCAGCAAGGTGATCTTTCAACCTTTGGCCACCGCGCTGCGGGCTGGCTGGAAAATTCAGCCGACTATGTTAGTGAGATAGAGCCTGAACGTGTCCGGCGCGACCTTGAAAACCACGTGCGCAAGAATCCGGGACGCACTCTGTTGATTGCCGGCGCGATTGGTTTGGTTCTGGGTGGATTGTTACGCAGGAGATAGCTCTATGGCTTGGCAGAGTGAAACAGCATATCAAGAGGGCCTGGAGAAAAACCGTACGCAGGCGCGTTGGCCTCAAAATGCGGAAGAGCACGAAAGCCTGGGCAAGTTACTGGGCGAACTGGCATCGCAATCTGCCAATCTGGTTCGTGATGAAGTAGCACTTGCTCAGCAGGAAATACGGGAAAAACTAAAGACCATCCAAGTGGCAATAATGGTGGTTATTATTGGTGCGGTTTTGTTTTTGGTTTCCTTGTTAGCGTTATCCGCTGCTTTGATTCTGGCCCTATCAGTGTACATGAAGCCCTGGCAATCCGCGTTACTGGTTGGCGCACTAATAGCAGTTATCGCCTCAGTAATTACTGTGATAGGGATGAGTCAGTTTAAACGTGTCAAGTTAAGGCCCAAGCAGACACTTGAAACTCTTGAGGAGAACAAGGAATGGTTAAGGGAAATCAGTTAAATACTTCTGCGGGGACAGCAACCGCCCAGTCAGAAGTAACAGACACAGAAAGAACTGCCGAAGAAATTCGTCAGGATATTGCCGCCAGACGTGAATCCATCACTGAAACCGTAGACCGGCTCAGCGATCGGGTTCAACAAACCTTCGATTGGCGCACTTACGTGAGCGACTATCCCGTGGTTGCATTGGGCGTGGCAGCAGGGTTAGGTGTTTTAGTATCGGGACTTCTGAAACCGCGTAACACATCAACAGAGCGAATGAAGCATGCCTTAGCAGATTGCGTTGAAGATTTCACCGACCGCTTTCGTTCGCAATTGGATGATGTAGCCGCACGTCGGCCCACGATCAACCAGACGATCAAGGCTGCTGCAACTGGGTTATTAGTCAAAGGAGCAGCCGAATTTGTTCGAAACCGTGTCTCGGGGAATTCCGCTCAAACAGAACAAAATCACACCGGCGCGCGAAGTCAGAATAGGGTGCCAATAATGGCTACCGCTGAAAAGTGGGACCGATAGTTCCCAGTTCAGGGTTATCACATTTGGCTGGAAGGACATAAACTTCCGGCAGTAAGCAAGGCGGTTATTTCGCAAAGTTATTATGCTACTCAAAATAGCATTAGTAACTTGAGCCTAATAACTGCGAGATTATTATCCGTACCTTAAAGGAGAAATTATGGCAGATACGACCAAAAATACATCTGAGACAGGAACAACGCAGACTACGCCGGCAACAGCATCAACGGCAGAATCCTTTGTAAATAAACCGACGAGCGGCCAGTCAGGGCAATCCGCGACTGCAACCCGGACAGCACGCGATCAGTCACCAAACAAAGAGCGGGAAGCAGGACAGTCGTCCTTCATGGACAATGTGGAACGCGGCGCGCAACGTGGCTCTGAAATCGCGGATCAGGCGCGTGAGCAATTCGGCGAGGCTTACGATCGTGCAAGCGAAGTTTATGATCGCGCCAGCCGTGGAGTAACAGAGTCCTGGGATCAGGCAGTGGATTACGGACGCAAAAACCCAGGCACGGCAACTCTGATCGCATTCGGCGCGGGTGTGGGATTCGGATTGCTTATCGCCAATGGCATGAATACTCGCAGCCGCTCACAAAGGATTGTGCCTCCGGTGATGAATGCACTGTCAGAAATTGCGGCGGAACTTTTCCGGTAATCTATAGGCTTCAAGAAAAAGAGCATGGAGTGCAGCCTTTAGGCTGTCTGCTTTCTTGGCCAGATTCTTCCCGGAAACCAGACAGCCTAAAGGCTGCACACCATGCTCTTTCGCGACGGTTTGCTCGGCAGACGAAAAACATTATCTTGAAAGCTATATGACTCAGGACACCCGCACAATAAGCGGGAAGTTACTCAATAAATCACTGGCTCTGGCCGTAATCAATCTGAAAGGCAGCAAGAATTCGGATTTGTTACGGCCAGATGTTATTTACTTGATGATTCCCGGACAATACGCAACTTGACTCGCGCTGCAATCTTCGAAATTGACGAAACGTTTGCTGGATTCGATGAATCGGTGCGCGCGAGCATGGCAGGAAGCTTTCTTTCGGTTTGATCGTGTTGTTCGGCAGCGAAATAGTCTTCAAACAATCTGCAACCTAATCCTCTTGCACTTTCGTAATTCCCAGCGGTTCAAATCTTCCGGGTCGGATTCTATCTGCAGAAAAAATGATTGAGCGTTCATTCATCGCTCACGCGGCGTATTGTCCGACCGGTCAACCAATTAGACCACGCAGTCGCGATTAAATCTGGAAATCATTGAGTCGTCTGGACAAAACGGCTTGACTCGGATCACTTTTCTCCTTAAATTTCGCGACGCAATCGCAGGATTGCCCCATCGAATTACCACTTTAACAACCAGCAGAGAGGGAGCCTTCAAGATGCCGATCAAAAGAAGCTATTCGTTTATCGCTGCCATCACAATGTGCTTAGTCGCCGGGCTTGCGTTCATCGCCACAACCAGGGCCACAACCAGCACCACGATCAGCACGAATGACAAAAACACCAAAAATACAGGCAAGAACGTCACATTCTCCAAAGACGTTGCGCCGATCTTGTTCAAAAGCTGTTCGGAATGCCATCGCGCGGGCGAAGGCGCTCCGTTTTCGACGATGAGTTACAAGGACGTTCGTCCCTGGGCAAAATCCATCAAAGAAAAAGTCGCCAATCGGACGATGCCTCCCTGGCATGCCGATCCGCATTTTGGCGACTTCAAAAACAATCGCACGCTGAGCCAAGCCGAAATTGACACCATCGTGGCCTGGGTGGATGGTGGTGCCAATGAAGGCAATCCGAAAGACCTGCCTGCTGTCCCGACGTTCGAGGCTGGGTGGAACATCGGCAAGCCCGATATGATCATCCAAATTCCCGAAGAGTACGTCTACAAACCGGGCGTGGATGAATATCAGTACTTCGACGTGCCGACCAATTTCAAGGAAGACCGCTACGTGCAACTGGCCGAAGCGCGTCCCACCAATCGCAAGATCGTTCACCACATCATTGCCTTCATCATTCCGCCGGGCGCGCCAACCATGTCGGGGACGCCGGAACAGCGCGCCAAGCTGATGGAGATGCAATTGAAGAATTCGCCGTTCTATCGCGACGGCTTCCTGATGCGCATGAAAACCGATCAGCCAGTGGTTAACGACGCCTGCGCCGATCCCAAAGCTCGCGGCGGCACAGATAGTATGTTGGTCGGCTACGCTCCTGGCAGACAGGCAGACTTTTTTCCCGAAGGCGTCGTCCGCAAGATTCCGGCGGGCGCAACAATTCGCTTCCAGTTGCACTACTCCAACCAAACCCTGTCCGGTTCCGGAGTCGAGAAAGATCGTTCGATGGTCGGTTTGATCTTTGCCAAAGAGATGAAGACCGGCACGAAGCTGATGACGACCAACTCGGTCGGCAACATTATGTTCCAGATTCCCGCCGGGGCTGAAAATCACCGCGTCACCGGTTGCCGCACGGTCAAGCGTGATACCACGATTTACGGATTGATGCCGCATATGCATCTGCGCGGCAAGTCAATGGAATACAAAATCATTTATCCCGACGGCAAATCGGAAGTCCTGCTGGACGTGCCGAAATACGATTTCGCCTGGCAAACAGATTACCTGTTGAAAGAGCCGAAGCGCGTGCCCGCAGGCTCAAGGATCATGGTCACGGCGCACTTCGACAATTCGGCAAAGAACAAGTTCAACCCTGATCCGAGCAAGGATGTTCGCTACGGCGAACCGACCTACGACGAAATGATGCTCGGCTTCATGGACTTCGTGACGGAGATGCCGCCGGTCGTGGCGGTTAATGCGAAAATTTTGGATTCTTACACCGGCAAGTACGAAGTGATGCAGGGCGTCTTCGCCAACGTTACGCGCGAAGGCAACACTCTGGTCGTCACCATCCCAATGCGCGCCAAGATGGAATTCGTGCCGACTTCAGAAACGCAGTTCATCATGAAAAACGGTGACGCCGATCTGTCAATCGTCAAGAATGACAAGGGCGAAGTCGTCGAAGCCCTGATCGGCAACATGCGCGCCAAGAAGGCCAAAGAGATGGCAGCCAACAGCGGCGGTCAGTAACCACAGCGCAAATGCTGGAATGCGGGCTGGGAGTCATGACGAATTCCAGCCCGCATTCCCCATTCTGAAGACAGTAATATGGAGGAAACGGGAGTTTATGAAACAAGTACGCACCACAATCATCCTGCTGGCATGCGTCATTGCCAGCACCAGCATCGGGCTTCCCTCACTGAGCGCCAACACAAAATCGAAAGCAGTCACCTTCAACAAAGACATCGCTCCAATCTTTTTCAAAAGCTGTGCCGAATGCCATCGTCCTGGTGAAGCCGCGCCGTTCTCCGCGTTAAGTTACAAAGACGTTCGCCCCTGGGCCAAATCCATCCGCGAAAAGGTCGTCAGCAAACAGATGCCGCCCTGGCATGCCGATCCGCACGTCGGGCAATTCAAAAACAACCGCAGTCTGACGCCGGCTGAGATTGACCTGATCACCGCCTGGGTGGATGGCGGCGCAGTGGAAGGCAATGCGAAAGAGTTGCCGCCCGCGCCGAAGTTCGCTGATGGATGGCGCATTGGCAAGCCGGATGTTGTTCTGCAAATGCAGGAAGACTACACGCTGGCCGCCAGCGGGCCGGATGAGTATCAATACTTCGCCATTGCCACCAATTTTACCGAAGACAAGTACGTGCAGATGGCCGAAGCTCGCCCAGGCAATCGCCGAATCGTTCATCACATTCTGGCCTTCGCCGTTCCGCCCGGCGGAAAAGATATGAGCAAGCTGAGCCGCGCCGAACTGCGCAAGATGTTCGACGAGGATGGCCCGAATTCGATCTTTTACAGCGACGGCGATCTGCGCCGCGTCAAGATGGACGCCAAAGTCAACGACGACGGCTGCAACGGCAAGTTTGGCGAAGACGATGCGGGCGATGTTATTGCGGGCTACGCGCCCGGTATGCCCACTGAAGTATTCGCGCCCGGCGTGGCCAAGAAAGTTCCTGCTGGCGCAGTGCTGATCCTGCAAATCCACTACTCCAAAGTCACAGGAACCGAGCAAAAAGATCGTTCGGTCGTTGGATTGATTTTCGCCAAAGAGCCGCCACAGAAGCTGATGATCAAACGCGGCATCGAAAACATCTTCTTCAAGATTCCCGCTGGCGCTGAGCGGCACCAGGTAACAGCCTGTTGGAAGCCGAAAGAGGACATCAATCTTTACGGCTTGATGCCGCATATGCACTATCGCGGTGCGGCCATGGAATACAAGGCAACCTATCCCGACGGCAAATCAGAAGTCCTGCTCAATGTGCCGAACTATGATTTCGGCTGGCAGACCAATTACAAACTGGTGCAGCCGAAACTGATTCCAAAGGGAACAAAGATTCAGGTCACGGCCTATTACGACAATTCGCCAAAGAACAAATTCAATCCGGATCCCAGCAAAGTCGTGCGCTGGGGCGACCCGACCTACGACGAAATGCTGATCGGCTACATTGACTACATCCCCGAACGCAAAGCCGTCGCGGGGATGGACGCCAAGTCGCTGGCCACGTTCGTCGGCCTCTATGACGCCGGGCTGATGAAGATGAAAGTTGTGCAAGATGGCAATCGGCTCTTCGCAGAAATCGCCGGACAGCCTAGAATTGAGATGCTGCCCGAAGCGGAAAACAAATTCTTCATCCGCGAGATTCAAAACTTCGTGACCTTCACCCGGAATGAAAAGGGTGAAGTCGTCGAAGCTGTGGTTGAGTTGGGCAGCCGCCCAATAAAAGCGAAGAAGAAGACGGAAGCACCTGCCGGTAGCAATTGAATTTGGGATATGAGGATTTGAGCGATGAAAGACTGGAAGGAGGTCATCACAATCGAGCCTGGCAAACGCGGCGGCAAGCCTTGCATTCGCGGGATGCGGATTGCGGTGGCGGATGTTCTGGGCTGGCTGGCTTCGGGAATGTCTCATAGGGAGATTCTTGAAGACTTTCCTGAGCTAACTGAAGAAGACATTTTTGCCAGCTTGCAGTTTGCTGCACAACGCGAACAGCGAACGGCCTACGCGTATTTGTGAGGCGTGATCATGAAATTGCTGTTTGATCAGAACCTCTCGTTTCGCCTCATCAAGCAGCTTGAATTGCTCCTTCCAGACTCAAGCCACGTTCGCTTACACGGGATGGAGCAACAAGACGACCGGTTCATCAGACAGTTTGCCAAAGACAATGGGTTTGTGATCGTGACACAGGACGCCGACTTTGAGTGGCCGTCGCAAATCTACGGATTCCCGCCGAAAATCATCTGGCTGCGTTGTGGCAACACGGCGACAGCAAACATTCGGCGATTTCTTGAAACCAATTATGACTTAATCCTCGCTTTTGAAGTTGACGACTCACTGGCGTGTCTGGAACTGAGCTAGCCCGCCCTTACACCGGAGAACAAACGATGAAACGGTCCATCACTCTTTCCGCAATGTTGTTGTTGTTGGCAGCGGCAGTCAGCCAGATGACGCTGCCAGCCAGCCAAGCCAATGAAACGAAAATCTCCGCAAAGAACGTCACCTTCAGCAAGGATGTCGCGCCGATCTTCTTCAAGAACTGCGCCGAGTGCCATCGTGCGGGCGAAGCCGCGCCGTTCTCCGCGCTGAGTTACAAGGACGTTCGCCCGTGGGCGAAGTCCATCCGCGAGAAAGTCGCCAACCGCACGATGCCGCCCTGGCACGCCGACCCGCACGTCGGCGAATGGTCGAATGATCGGCGCTTGAGTCAGAAAGAGATTGACACCATCACTGCGTGGGTAGATGGCGGCGCGGCGGAAGGCAACGCGAAAGACTTGCCCGCTGCTCCCCAATTCACCGAAGGCTGGGCCATCGGCAAACCCGATCTGGTGATTCCGATGCCAAAAGAATATGTGCTTAAGCCGAATGGGCCGGACGAGATTGAATACTTCACGGTTGAGACCGGCTTCACTGAAGACAAGTGGGTGCAATTTGCCGAAGCACGTCCGGGCAATCGCCGAATCGTGCATCACATCATTGCCTTTGTTCAGCCGCCATCCAAAGCGGACGATCCGGCAGCCAAGCTGACGCCCGAACAGCGCCGCAAGATGCGCAACGAGTTGGAAAAGGAATCCATCTTCTATCAGGACGGTTCGCTGACGAAGGTCAAAGCCGACGTTCCAGTCTATGACGATGGCTGCTCAACGCCCAGCGGCGGCGGCGGTTTCAAACGCGACGGTTCGGGTGAAGATGGCGGAAGCGCATTGCTGGCCGGGTACGCGCCGGGAATGAACCAGGCGAAATGGCCCGCCGGAACGGTCAAAAAGATTCCAGCCGGATCGAAGCTCGTCTTCCAGCTTCACTATTCAACCTTTCTCGGCGTGACCAGCGAACAGAAAGATCAGTCGAGCATCGGCTTGATCTTTGCCAAAAACCCGCAGGTCGAATTGAAGACGCACGGCGTGGCCAACCACTACTTCAAGATTCCCGCTGGCGCTGAACATCACACCGCGACGGCCTGCTGGACGGCGCAGGAAGACATGCACTTCGTCACCTTCATGCCGCATTTGCACATGCGCGGGCATTCGATGGAATTCAAAGCCATCTACCCGGACGGACGAAGCGAAGTGATCTGCAACGTGCCCAACTACGATTTCAACTGGCAGGTCGTCTATTACGCCAAAAAGCCCGTCGCGATTCCCAAAGGCACGAAGATCCTGGTCACGACGGTTTGGGATAATTCGACGAAAAACAAATTCAATCCCGACCCGACGAAAGACATTCGTTGGGGCGACCCGACCTACGAAGAGATGACCATCGGCTGGATTGATTACACCCTTGACCGTCAGGCAGGTAAAGCCCTGACCGCCAGCAAAGACAAATAACCGCGCGGGAGAGCAAACGATGAACAGAGCCTTACAAGCGATTCTTGCGGGCGGCCTATCGGCGGGCGTATGCGACATCCTCGCTGCATTCATTACGAACGGCTGGCGAGGAGTCACACCGATCCGCGTTTTGAAGTCAGTCGCCAGCGGACTATTAGGTAAGGAGGCGTTCCAGGGCGGAGCGGGGACGGCTGTTTTGGGTTTGGCGCTGCACTTCATCATTGCGTTGGGAGCAGCGGCGGTTTACTACGCGGCCAGCCGCAAGCTGACGTTTCTGGCGCGGCAGCCGATCATCTATGGCCCGCTGTATGGCATCGCTGTTTTCTTGTTCATGAACTTGGTCGTGCTACCGCTCTCCGCGATTCCTTTCAAAGTATCGTTTAAGCCTTCGATTGTGGTGACCGGACTGGTCGTTCACATGCTCTGCGTGGGATTGCCCATTGGATTGGCTGTCCACCGCTACTCGAAATAACAAGGAGGACTTCAGCAAATGAAACAACTCATTTCTGTAGTGTTGATTTGCGCTTTATTGTCCAGCCCCGCCTTGGCCATCGGCTCGAAGAAAACGGCCTATATCGGTGGGACTATCGAGAGTTTGAACAAACGAAAAGAGCATTCCGTCGGCGAGCTGAATCTATCGAACGAAAAGAAGCTGGTGCTCAAGCTGAAAGGTCAAACGGTCGAAGTGCCTTACGAACGCATCACTGAGCTTGAGTATCAGAACTCCAGCCGGCGCAGGACGGCGGCGGTCACCGGTGTGGTCGTGGCCTCTCTGTTCATCTTCCCGCCTTTCGCCCTGGTCGCCTTGCCGGTTGCGCTGAAGAAAAAGAAGAAACACTTTTTCACCGTGGCCTACAAGGACGCCAATGACCAGGGGCAGGCATTGGTGCTCGAACTCGGCAAGGATGTCGAGAAAGAAGCGCGCGCGGTGATCGCCGCGCGTTCAGGAAAACAAGTTAAAGTTGTCGTGGAGTAAATCGAGTTATGAATAACAAAAGAACGTTCACCCTGAGTTTGATTATGAGCGCGGCTTGCTTATTAGCGCTGCCTGGCATCAGCGCCAACGACGGAACCAAAACGCCAGCCAAAGACGTCACCTTCAACAAAGACATCGCGCCGATCTTTTTTAAAAGCTGCGCCGAATGTCACCGCGCAGGCGAGATCGCGCCGTTCTCGGTCATGAGCTTCAAGGACGTCCGTCCGTGGGCCAAATCCATTCGCGAAAAAGTGGTCAGCAAAGAGATGCCTCCCTGGCATGCCGATCCTGCGCACGGCGAATGGATGAACGACCGCCGTTTGTCGCAAGCCGACATTGACAAGATCACCGCCTGGGTGGATGGCGGCACAAAAGAAGGCAATGCGAAAGACTTGCCCCCCGCGCCGAAGTTTGAAATTGGCTGGAACATCGGCAAGCCGGATGAGACCTTCTCGACTCCTGAAAAGGCTGTTCCTTCCACCGGCGTCGTGGCGTATCAATACGTGCGAGTGCCGACCAACTTCAAGGAAGATCGTTGGGTGACGGCGGCGGAGATTCGTTCGACCGGTCGCGAAGCGATGCATCACGTGATCGTCTTCATTCAAGACCCCAAGAATCCGTCGCGTACCGATGGCAATCTATTGGTAGGGTTTGCGCCGGGCGAACAGCCTGCCAAATTTCCGGCAGGCTTTGCCAAGAAAGTTCCGGCGGGCGCGATTTTGAACTTCCAGTTGCACTACACGCCGAACGGCAAAGAACTGAAAGACGTGACCACCATCGGCTTGAGGTACGCCAAGGAAGAGCCGAAGCATCAGGTGCTGACACGTCCCGTGCTGAACACCGGCTTCAAGATTCCCGCCGGAGCCAATAACCACGAAGTCAAATCCACTTACACGTTCAGCGAAGACACGCACATCACCAGCTTCATGCCGCACATGCATTTGCGCGGCAAAGATTTCCTGATCAAGGCGACCTTCCCGGACGGCACGTCGAAAGTGCTGCTCAATGTTCCGAAGTACGACTTCAACTGGCAGACCTACTACGTGCCGAAAGAGCCGGTGACCGTTCCCAAAGGTACCAAGATTGAATGCACCGCGCATTACGACAACTCAGCAGCCAACAAATACAACCCGGACCCGACGAAAGACATTCGCTGGGGCGATCAAACCTGGGAAGAGATGATGATTGGCTGGCTTAGCTATTACAGCGATGGCGCAAGCCCCGCAAAGCCCGCGGCAAAGCCGGCAGCAGCCAGCAGCAGCGGGAAATAGGGCAGCCTGGGAGCGCAGTCCTTCCAGGCTGCGAGTCTTGGCGGGCGCGTTCCTTCTTTTCTGAGCAGTCTTCCTCACCAGACTCGCAGCCTGGAAGGACTGCGCTCCCAGGGACGGCTTGAACTCCACACCCATAGGCCACAGATTGCATCCGCTGCGATCTGTGGCCTATGCTGCCTTCGGAGGTAAACAGAATGAGAAACAACAAGCTGGTGAAAACTATCGTCTGGGTAATTGCTGTGCTGGTCGTCGTTGGCCTGCTGTTGCCCGTGCTCAGTTCAATTCTGGGCTTTTTCTAAAACCTTTTCCTAAACCGTCATGCTCAATCGCCGCCATTCCGCAATCATTGCTTCGCTCGCCGCGTTTGCCTTCTTTGTTGCAACGCGCACCGGCAGCACGCACGAACCAATCACCACCAAGGTAATGTTCAACAAAGAAGTCATCCGCATCCTGAACCGCAACTGCCTGGCGTGCCACGCGCCAGGCAAGATCAAATCGGACATCTCGCTGACCACCTACGAAGAAGCTCGCCCCTGGGCCAAGGCGATCAAGGAAGAAGTCTTGGAAAAACGAATGATGCCGTTCCAGGCGGTCAAAGGATACGGCAAGTTTCAGCACGATTACGTCCTGCCGCAGCGCGATGTTGAGCAGTTGGTTTCGTGGATCGAAGGCGGCGCTCCGCGCGGCGAGGCGAAGGATTACCCCAAGGCCGAGATCGAGCGGTTGATCAAAGGCGACGCGTGGCCATTGGGTCAGCCTGATTTGATCTTGCAGCGGGGAAGCGATGCACAGCCTATAACAAGCTATAAGCTAAAACTGAAAAATGAAGCGAAGGTCACCGTCGAAGGCAATAACGAAGTACGATGCTTCGCACTATCAACCAATTTCAAAACTGGCCGTTGGCTAAGCGCGGTAGATTTTCGTCCTAGTGATAATGCCATTGTTCAAAGCGCGACGTTCTCAATCTACAGTCTTCCGCGAACACGAAAGGGGAGAGCGATCGGCGATCCTCTACCTGGATGTGTAGTAGAAGAAGGTGATACTCCATTTGGTAGCTGGGTTCCCGGCCAAACCAGCACTCGCCTGCCATCAGATTCTGCGTATTGGCTGCCTGCCGGAGCTGAGATTTTGTTGAAGATTCACTACAGCAAGAATGGAAAAATAGCAGCAGATCGAAGCCAGTTGGCGCTCTACTTCGCCCAAAGCCCCGTTAGCAAGACCGTTCGCGACATCACCATCAGCCCGGCAACGACGGCCATCCCGGCCAATGTTGAAAACCAGCGCGTCAAAGCGTCTTTGACCTTGAACGACGCGACTGAAGCCATCGCCATTCGCCCGCTGCTCTTCCCTTTTGCCAAATCCATTGAAGCCACGGCGTATCGTCCCGATGGCACAATCGAAGTCTTGATTGTGGCGAAAGGCTACCGTTACGACTGGCAGCCGTCATATCAGTTTCGGCAGCCCATCGCCTTACCCAAAGGCACGCGCATCGAAGTCACAGCCTATCTGGATAACTCCGACAACAATCGCAACAACCCAAATGATCCGCCTGCCGCGCTGCAATTCGCCGAGCCGCTGTGCGAGATCGCACTGACACAAGAAACCCAAATTAAATCAGCCCGCCTTTCACCGCAAAAAGCACGAAGGAAACTATAAAGACGGGTGAACCGATCAAAAAAGGGTAGTGGTTCATGTGGGGGAGATGTGTCAGTAGCCCGACCGTGAGGGAGGGCCGCCGGACGCCACGCCAGCCCTTGCTCACGCGCGGGCTACTGACACGTGGTTGCATCGTGCTCTCTCTCTTCACTGAGCCACTA
>JBBQVH010000124.1:0-24649 GCA_038211695.1 Blastocatellia bacterium
ACGACAGAAGCGGCGTCTGGCCCGCGCCATTGGAATGGCCGCTGAGCGCCGAGCGCACCAGCGGGTGCGCCGAGACCATTCGATGTAATGCGCGCCACATGGCATGTGCGTCGCAGTTTTCGATTTTTGTCTTCCAGACACAAACTTGCCCGGCAGAGGCCTGTGAAGACAGTCGCGAAGGGAGCTTCGCCGACAATCGCGGCGAGGTCATGGATAACGCTTTCATTGCAACCCTGAACGAATTTGCGGACCGGTGAGGGATCCGGACGCCTGCTGTGGCGTCTGTGTGTGTAAGTCGGCTCAAACTGTGCCTGATGGAAACGGGTTATCCGATCAGGCACACGCGCATTCGAGAATGGGGCAATTTTGAAGGATGTTGTTCGCTGGCAAGCCCGCGATGACAGAGATTGATTTTGAGGCCGTCATCACAGTCTTTTATCTGTAATCTTTATTTTCTTTACTGCGCGAGCGCCGATGTCAGTATTGCTGATGACTAAGCTTGAGCGGCGGGGCATAAAAGACAACGTCTCTTCAAGACGATTCAGCCTGGGCCGGGAACCTGGGGCAAATCACAATTCCTCGGTTGATCTTCATTAAGAAAGTATCTTTCCCAAGCATCACTCCATCCCGATTCCATCCCGCTCTTCCGCTAGCATTCAGCTTTGCTTCGACAGTTTATTCGACTCAAAAAACGATGGCGAAAATTCGCCTGACCGGAAGACCTGCCGAAAAATCAGCCGCTTCCGGCACTACCATATCCACTCTGGATTTTATGATCAGGGGCTTTCATCCACTGCGGTCCGAAAAACCAAAGGCTCCGCTACTGGGGGGAACAGATTCTTAGAATTTTGAACCGCTGATGCAGGCGACTGATGCGTCGCTGCGAACGAAAGGGCTGCTTTGGAAGCAACAGCCCGAATGACCGGCGCATTATAGTCAGAAGGTACAGGGCTGGCTAGTGGTTTTCGACCGCCGATTGGCAAAGAGGACATTTTTAATTCCGGCCCTATCGAATTTCATAGTTCTTCTCCTGTTCGTGGCCCAATCCGGGTCGCGCTTGCAACCTACGGTTTGAATTCGTAGACTCTGCGCCGTGCCTGCTGCCGCAAAGGCCCCTACCTCACAAACGCTTCCCCGCATGCCTTGAATGAAATGGGAAGCACCGTTAAGATGGCCGCCTTCTCAAGAGGGGCTTGCGGCCACTCGCTTTCTGAAGAGGCTTTCGGCAGCAGCTTACAAATCCCAATCGTTTCGGAGTTACACCTTATGCTTCGCTTCTTTTCCAAACTCGAGCGCTCGCGCAACCTTGTGTTAATCGCATTTTGCGGGCTCTTACTCATCGGCCTCATCGCTTTTTATATTCCAACGACCCAACAGGGCCTGACCAGCCGCACGTCCAATTCCGATGACGACATTGTCATCGCCAAAGTCGGGTCGCAGCAAATCAAGCTCAAAGAATTTCGCGCCCAAATGGCGCAGATGTCTTCTGTCTTTGGCCGGGGCAACCCGCTGCCGATGTCCACGATGAAAGCCGTCGGGATGGACAAACAGGCGCTTGATCAATTGATCTCCAACCGTCTGGCGCTTGACGCAGGCGAAAAGCTCGGCCTGGGCGGGTCAAATGGCGAGATCAACGACATCATCAAGCGTCAATTCTCAGACGGTACTGGTAACTTTGTCGGCAGAGACGAATACATTCACCAGCTGCGGATGCGGGGCGTGGATGTCGCCGAATTCGAGCAGGATCGCCGCAACGAGCTAACCGCGCGCAAAGTCCGCAGCTACCTGACTTCGGCGGAGCAAATCTCCGACCGCGAGGTCGAAGAGAAATTCAAAAAAGACAACACCAAGGTCGAACTGACCTATGCGGTCGTTGATTTGGAGAAAGTCCGAAGTAAATACAAACCGGACGAGAGCGAGTTGAAGTCCTACTACGACGCGCACGCCGCCGACTTCAAAGCCACCCAGCCGACGCGCAAAGTCGAATATGTTTTCGTCGCCACCAAAGACGTCGAGAAAATCATCAGCATTCCCGATGCTGAACTGAAGGCGCAATACGAAACCAACAAGCAGAAAGAGAAACGCGCCAGCATCATTCGTCTGGACGTGCTGGCAACGGCGGATGAAGACACCGTCAATGCCAAAGCGCAGGATTTGGTGAAACGCGCTCGCGGCGGCAAGGACGTGCCGGCGGAAGATTTCGCCACGTTGGCCAAAGGAAATTCGCAGGACACAGCAACGAAAGCCAACGGCGGCGACCTTGGCTGGGTCAAGAAAGACCCGAACAAGACCAGCAACTGGCGGCAGCGCCCGTACACCAATGACATCAAGGTCGGTGATGTAGACGGCCCGTTCCGCGATGGTTCCAGTTGGTACATTCTGAAAGTCACCGAAGAGCGCGACATTCCCTTCGAACAGATGAAGCCCACTCTGCTGGCGACAGCCAAGAACAACAAGGCTTTCCAAAAGGCCAACGAACTGGCGCAGAAGGTCTACGAAAAAGCGACCGAAGTAAAAGATCTGGCTCAGGGCGCACAGACTGTTGCGGCGGAACTGAAGACCACTCCGGGGATCGTCAGCACGCCATACTTCAAAGATGGCGACCCGCTGCCGAAACTTGGCGACAGCACCAGCCTGGCGACCAATCCCGCATTTGAAGGCGCGGTCAAAGATTTAAAGAAGGATGAGATTGGCACACCGGTCAGCATCCCCGGCGGTTATGCGGTGCCAAAGGTGGTTGATATTCTGGTTGATGGCACACAGATGACTTTTGATCAGGCGCGCAACCAGGTAGAAGACAAACTGCGCAAAGAGAAAGAGCCGAACCTGGCCAAATCTCGCGCGCAGGATTTGGTCAATCAAGCAAAAAGTGCGGCGGACTTGGAGCGTTTGATAAAAGCCGACGGGCTGGATGTCAAAACGGACACGAACTTCAACACCTATCAATTCCCAGGCGCATCCGGCGGCGGTTTGCAAGCGCAAAACCAAGCACGCGCGATGATGTATAACCTGAAGGAAGGCGAAGTCGGAAAAACACCGGTCAAAGTCGGCTCGGCTTACTTGATCTTCGCGGCCACCAAGCGCACCGAAGCAGACCTGTCCAAGCTGGCCGCTGATCGCGAAGGCATTCGTCAAAGCCTGGTTTCCGAACGCCAGAATTCTTCCTACGAAGCCTACATCAAGGAAGCACGCAAGCGTTACGAATCCGAAGGCAAGATCAAAATCTATCAGGACCGCATTGACACCTTCTTTGCCAAAGCGGAAACCGCGCCTCAATAAAAGCGGCAGGTAAAACACAAAGTGAAAGGGCTGGACGGTTTCAATCACCATCCAGCCCTTTTTTTATTCTCTTTTGATTGAACAGGACTCAGTCGGTCTTTTTCACTGCCGGCGCAGGCTTCTTCTCGTCCGTTGGCGCGGGCTTTTTCATCAGTTGATCGAGCATCGCGCGGGGAAGCGTGATCGAAAGGGAAACGTCACTCACCTTCGAACCGATCTTGATTTGATTTAGAAGTTGGCCAACGACCTCCATTTTCGGATCGCTGTTGCCTCCGCCGAAAATGCTCTGGATAAGCGAAACCAGTCCTTTCAGTCCTTCTTCCAACTCCGTCGCATCTTTCTGCGAAGTGGTGCGCATCAGGGTATCAAGCACCATGCTGAAATCATTGGCGACATCAAACGTGCCCAGAATTACCTGCAGCGTGTTGACTGATTTGAAAAGGTCGCCCTGATCCGCCACACCTTTCTTCAGGGTTTCCGGCACGTTGATGGCAAACCGCAATAGCGCCGATGGCCGCGTCTCTTTCAACGCTCCTGCCATCACAGGGGAAATGCTGCTCTTGGCCGCCCCGGTGCTGACGTCAATCACTTGTTTGACAACTTTCAGATCGCCCAGGACGAACCGCTGATTGCCAAGTGCGGCCAGCGCGACTTCATCCGTCTTCACCGATACCGGCCCCGCTTCAACCTGTGGTTTTTTGTCTTTTGTGACCATGTTGAAGATCGTCTTGCCTTTGTAATCAGAAGTCTTGAATTCAGTCTTGAACTCTTTCATCGCGGCTTCGACCTGCGAAGAGTTCAGATCGAGTCCGGAAACAATCACCGCGCCTGTGCCTTCCGTGCCGTCCATTGTGAAGCCAAGGACTGCGCTGGTCACCCTGGCCGGATCAATGCCGGTCTTCCTGGTGAAATCAGCCACCTGCCGGGCCATCTTGTCCACACCGCCCGCTTCGATATTGGCCAGCCTGGGCACTAATTCATTGACCAACCGGTTGACATCCACGACGGCGATCAAATCCGCCGCGGGCAACAAGCCGATCAACTCATCCAATGTTGTCGTCGCCGTCGCCATTGAGGGTTTGGCCGGGGCTGGGCTTTTGGCTGGTGGAGCCGATTGAGCGGCCACTGTGCCGACCGATAAGCATAGGGTCAAAACCGAACTAAGAAACTTTTTCATTCCGCCTCCTCTTGGAATTCCTGATTGAATATAGGGGCTTTGATAATTGGCCAACTTCACTCTCCACCTGTGCGGGTGGCGCATTGGGACAAAATCGTGCTCCGCATGGTTGCCATTGCCGCGCGGTCTGTCAATCTGCATCAAAGCCAGCGAGAGTGTCATAGCGTCAGCCGCCTTAACCGGACATCTCGCCAACATGGATTTCATCATTTCCCTGCCTTCGCGCAACGCGTCGAACAAACGCGCGCTCCATGGCGGCCTTGTCTGGTTGACAGCATGTACGCATCGCGGGTAGCTTTGCGGTGCGGAAGTTTAGTTCCGCAATCTTCCTTACGCATAAACGATGCGCCTTGCGAGGCGATAACAATGACCGAACAAGCGAGCGATTCGCAACGCGAATTTCGAGAGCATATCTGGCTGGTCGCGTTGTACGAACACGAGGCGCGCGCGGACGAACTGATTCAGCGGCTGAGCGCAATTGGTGTGGATACGGATGAAGCAACCACTGTGCGCGTGGAAATTGACGATCAACTGCGCCGCGCGCGTTACACGGCCAGACAAGATGATTCAGCGCTTTCGCCCGTTGTCCGCAGCGCGATTACCGGTGCTCTGTTGGGCGGCTCGCTGGCGCTGTTGGCTGGGATGGCATTTTATGCGCTGGGCTGGTTTGTCCTGTCAGTGGTCGCAGGGCTTTTCAATCACGTGCTGGTCTGCGTGATTGCAGGCGCGCTGATTGGTGCGCTGGCCGGTTCAGCCCTTGCTTCGGCCAGGCAGAAAAAATCCTCTCATCCCAAACTCCCCCCAATGCCGCAACCGGCCAGCGAAGGTTATCTGGTCGCCGTCAAAATGCCACCCCCACTGGCCGAACGCGCGGAAGAAATCGCACGCGGGTTGGGCGCAAAAGAGATTTTGCTGTAACTTCCCAACCACTGACGATCAGAAGTGCTTTGCTATTAACAGGGTAACAATGATGGACATTCCGATTTTGTTTCGCGTGATTCTCCATGTGGCCGATATAGACCAGGCGGCTGATTTCTACGCAGCGTTGCTGCAGATGGAAGGAAGAAGAGTCCACGGCTCACGCCACTACTTCGATTGTGGCCCCGTAATCCTAGCGCTTGTGGATCCGACGAGCGGAGGAGAAACGCCAAAGCCTAATCCCGACTACTTCTACTTTTCTGTCCAGGAGATCGAGAAATTCCATCAGCGGGCCAGCGAACTGGGATGCCTGTCCCCAAATAAAGTGCACGGCGAGAGCGCGAGCGAGATTGTCACGCGCCCCTGGGGAGAACGATCATTTTACGCCTACGACCCGTTTGGAAACGGCTTGTGCTTCGTTGATCAAGCCACAATTTTTACGGGTCACAGATAGAATAGGACAGATAGAGTCGAACTACTGGTTTTGGTAATTGAATTTATATGACGTACAACGCAATCATCATCGGAGCCGGTCCTGCCGGATCAACCGCTGCCATCGGGCTGGCGCAATCCGGCTATCGAATCTTGCTGCTGGAAAAGGGGCGCTTCCCGCGCGAAAAACTTTGTGGAGAATTCATTACCCCGGAGTGTTTGGACATCTTCGACCGGCTGGGCGTGCGTAAACAAATGTTAGACGCCGGAGCACAAACGATTCGTCGCTGGACACTTTTCGCGCCTGATGGGCGCGGATTGAATGTGCCGATGGAATGGATTGCCGACGGCCATCCGCACGCCATTGGTTTGTCGCGCGCGATGATGGATTGGGTCTTGCTGGAACGGGCGCGCGAACTGGGCGTTGACATCCGCGAAGGCTTCCAGGTCTCGCCGCGTCTTCGGCATGAAGGCAACCTAAAAATTATTGAAGGCAAAGCGGACAATGCAACAATCGAACAATTTAGTGCGCCCCTGGTGATTGACGCTTCCGGCCGCAACGGTGTCTTTTCAAAGCAAACTCAGCAGGTTGACCCGCAGGCAGTTTCGCGGTTTGAAGGTTCGCGAGTATTTGGCTGCAAAGTCCATCTGCGCGGCGTTGAAGGGTTGCGCGGACGTGGGGAATTGTTTTTCTTCCGAGATGGCTATGGCGGCATGTCCGAAGTCGAAGGCGACCGTGTCAATCTTTGCTTTTTGACGACGGAAGCGACGCTGCTGGCGGCGAAAGGAGACCGCCAGCGATTGCTCGATCTGACATTGCGATCAAACGCAGCCGCGCATCGGCGACTAGAGCACGCAAAATTTGATGGCGAGTGGCTCGGCACTGGGCCAATCACTTATGGACGCAGGCAGACGATGCCAGGCGTGCTGGCCATTGGCGACGCTGCTGCCTTCATTGATCCGTTCACGGGCAGCGGAATGCTGCTGGCGTTCACCAGCGGTGAACTTGCGGCGGCAGTCGTCAAAGAATCTTTAACCGCGGGCACTGCGGGAAACCTCGGTGCATGCGATGTTGAAACAATTATCAAACGATACAGTGAACGTCACCGCGCGCAGTTCGGCTGGCGATTCAGAGTTTGCGGCCTGCTGCGCGGGCTGGCATTCAAACCCGCAACGCGCAATGTCCTGGTGACAGTCCTTTCACGCCATCAAGGCCTGATGAAGCTGGCCACGCTGAGCACGCGGCAGCGAGGATTAGGGACAAATTCAGTTTAGCCAGATGCCTGGCAAAGATGACACAGAGTCAGGCTCACAAGCAGTATTGCTCCCAATATCAAACCCCAAACAACCGGGGACAGGAGAAAAAGACGATGAAGAAAATGATTCTTTCGCTAATTGCAATGGCGTTGCCCGCGCTGATTGCCGTTGCCGTACAAGCGCAAAACGCGCCGGAGCCGCTGCCCAAGCGTGCGACGCTGGCCGTGCGCTACGTTGAAAACAAGAAAACAACGGTCAACCTGACCGGCACTTCGCTGGCGCCCCGCGTGCTGGGCAAGGCCGATGTCGAATACAAAAAGAACGATGCGCGCATCAAATTGAAAGTCGAAAATCTGGACAGCCCACAAACATACGGTGTGTTTTACACAACGTATGTCGTCTGGGCGATTACGCCCGAAGGCCAGGCAGATAACTTGATCGAACTGCCCAGCGGCTACACCGCCGAACTGCAAGCCCGCACTTCGGCGCAAACTTTCGGCATCATCATCACGGCCGAACCGCACAGCTCCGTTAAAAACCCTTCGCCAAAAGTCGTCGCTGAAACAACGCTGCCAAAGAACGCCACCGCGGGCGTGCAGACCACGCAGGCCGAATATCGCGCCGACCGTGGCACGCTGTATGAAGCCAACGAGAACGATTCGCTGAAGGCCGATTACACCACGCCGCGATTGATTCTGGGCGCGCGCCGTTCACTGGACATCGCGCGCAAAGCGGGCGCGAAAGAATACGCCGCCGATGAATGGAAGCAGGCCGAAGCCAAGCTGAACACACTGGAACAAATCTGGCCGCGCAATTTGAAAGACGAAACGAAGTTCAGCGGTCTGGCGAAGGACGTCATGCGATTGGCGCAAGTGGCCCGCGATCTGGCCGCCGAACGCGAAGAGCAAGCCCGCATCGAAAACGAGCGGCAGGAACGACTGCGCCGTTTGGCCGAAGCGAAAGCGGAAGCTGAAAAGGCCGTGGCCGATGCCGAACGGACACGCCGCGAAGCCGACAAAGCCAGAGCCGAAGCCGAACGCGCCAAAGCTCAGGCCGAAACCGCCAAGATGGAAGCCGAGAAGGCAGAACGCTCTGCCGCCGAAGAGCGCGCGCGCCGCGAACAAGCCGGACGCGAAGCCGACATCGCCCGCGCCAAAGTCGAAGGCGAGCGAATGAAAGCGGAATCCGAACGCCGTGCCGCTGAAGACGCAGCCCGCCGCGCCGAAACCGACCGCGCCGCTGCGCGCGCCGATGCCGACCGCGCTCAAAAACAAGCCGACGACGCCAAGCGTGAACGCGACGCCGCTTATCAAAAACTCTACGTTTCGCTGTCTGAAATTCTGGACACCAAGCGCGAAACGCGCGGCTTCATCGTCAATCTGGGCGACGTGCTGTTCGACACCGGCAGGGCTACGTTGAAACCCGGCGCGCGCGAAAAGCTGAGCAAGCTGGCCGGCATCCTGCTGGCATACCCAGGCTCGCTGATGCTGGAAATCGAAGGCCACACCGATTCGGTCGGTTCCGATCAATTGAATAACAAACTTTCGCAAGACCGCGCCGAAGCCGTCAGCAGCTACCTGACGCAATCCGGCGTCAAGCCGGAAAAAATCAAAGCCACGCGCGGATTCGGCAAGACCAAACCCATCGCCACCAACGACACCGCCGCCGGTCGTCAACAGAACCGCCGCGTCGAAGTCGTCATCGAAGACGCCGATGCGCAAAAGAAGCAGTCGCAGTAATCGTCAGTAAAAGCCGATGACATTCCATGTGCGGCGCTGCGCTTGATCGCAGCGTCGCACCTTGTTTCTTCCTTGCCCATTTCCAGCCAACACCAGCAACCGTAAGGAGGAATTGCAGCCATGAACAAAAACAAGCAACTGATAAAACACGCAGATGAGTTGTTGTCCGATCTGCGCCGGATGATTGATGCGGCCCGCCAACGCTTTGCCGCAACCGTCAATACCGAACTGACGCTGCTCTACTGGCAAGTCGGCTCGCAGATTCGCACGGACATTCTGCAAAGCAAACGAGCAAAATACGGCGAGCAAATTATCTCGACAGTGTCGGCACAATTGACCTCCGATTACGGTAAGGGATTTGATATACCAAACCTCAGCCGAATGATCCGCTTCGCTGAATATTTCCCTGACGAGCAGATTGTTGTGACAGTGTCACAACAATTGTCGTGGTCGCATTTTCTGGCAATCCTGCCGATCAAACATGATCTGGCGCGGCAGTTTTACGCCGAGATGTGCCGCATCAAACGTCGGAGCGTGCGCATGCTGCGCCAGAAGATCAACTCGATGCTCTTTGAGGGCACGGCGATTTCACGCAAGCCTGCACAGGTGATCGAGTAGGAACTTGATGCCTTGCGCGAAACCGACCGCCTGACGCCTGATCTGATCTTCCGCGATCCATACGTGCTGGACTTTCCGGGACTGACCGGAGCTTACAACGAGCGCGATCTGGAAGAAGCCGTCCTGCGCGAGATTGAACGCTTTCTGCTGGAACTGGGCAATCATTTCGCTTTCGTCGCGCGCCAGAAGCGGATGGTGATTGACGGCGAAGATTTTCATCTCGACTTGCTCTTCTTTCACCGCGCGCTGCAGCGGCTGGTCGCCTTGGAGTTAAAGATCGGCAAGTTCGAAGCGGCACACAAAGGGCAGATGGAGCTTTACCTGCGCTGGCTGGACAAGTACGAACGTCTGCCGCAGGAAGATGCGCCCCTTGGCTTGATCCTGTGCGCTGAAGCTGGCGCAGAACAGGTCGAGCTGCTACAACTGGAACAAGGCAGCATTCGCGTCGCGCAATATCTGACCGGCCTGCCGCCACGCCAACTGCTGGAAGCAAAATTGCGCGAGGCGATTCAGTTGGCGCAAAAACGTCTATTGCCGAAAGACGATGCGGAATGAAACAGTAGCGCCAACGCAAAGAACGCCTCTCCACGCTCATGAAGATCATCACGCTCGAACAAGTTTCCAAACGCTACCGGCTGAGCCAGCTTGGCGCGAAGTCCATTCGTGAAGAGCTAGGGCGGCTGTTCGCACGCAATGGAACCAGCGACAAGGAAGAGTTCTTCGCGCTGCGTGACGTAAGCTTGGAGATTGAACAAGGAGAGACGGTCGGTTTTATCGGCCCAAATGGTTCAGGCAAAAGCACGATCCTGAAATTGCTGGCGCGCATCATCTATCCCACGCGCGGCAAGATTACAGTGCGCGGGTCAGTAGCGTCGTTGATTGAAGTCGGCGCGGGCTTTCACCCCGAATTGACTGGGCGCGAAAACGTCTTCCTGTACGGTTCGATTATGGGCATGCGGCAGGCGGATGTGCGCGCCAAGTTCGACCGCATCGTTGAGTTCGCTGAAATCGAGCGATTCATTGACACGCCGGTCAAACGTTATTCGTCGGGGATGTACGTGCGGCTGGGATTCGCCGTCGCCGCGCACATCAATCCGCACGTGCTGCTGGTGGACGAAGTGCTGGCCGTCGGCGATGCGTCGTTTCAGAACAAATGCCAGCAGCGCATTGAAGAGCTACGTCGCAATGGAATGACTATAGTTTTCGTCTCGCACGATATGACGGCAGTCGAACGGTTGTGCAGCCGCATCTTTTTTTTGCGGCAAGGCGAAGTGCAAGCCGTCGGCCCGCCGCGCGAAATCATCCGCCAGTATTACGACGAGATCGGCCTGAACGTGGAGCAGACCGAAGTGCGCTCCACATCTTCGACATTTTCGGGGGAGACGCGATGAAGCTGAGCGTGCTCGTTTGCACGCGCAATCGCGCGCAATCTCTGGCGGCCACGCTTGAACGATTCTTTGCGCAACGGTTCAGCAGCGATTACGAATTGGTCATCGTTGATAACGCTTCGACCGATGAGACGCAGCAAGTCGCTGATCGCTTTCTTGAACGCTTCCCTGCCCACACACGCTATCTGTTTGAAAGTCGGCCCGGGCTTTCACGCGCGCGCAACACCGCCGTCAAAGCCGCGCAAGGCGAGATTATTGTTTTCACCGATGACGATGTGCTGGTTGCTGAAAATTGGCTGGAAGAAATTGACTGCGAGTTTTCAAATGATCCGGATTTGTTTGCGCTGGGCGGACGCGTGGTGCTGGCGCGCAACACATTGCAGGATGTGGCAATCTTCGATGTTGACGAGCGGCGAGAAATCACCTTTCCCAACAGCGGCGGCGTGGCGATGGGCGCGAACATGGCTTTTCGCCGCGAACTGTTCGACCGCATTGGATTGTTCGATGTGCGGCTGGGTGCCGGAACTTTTTTTGCCGGTGGCGAAGACATTGAATTGATTTACCGCGCGTTGAAGGCGGGCTATAAATTTGTGTACGCGCCCAATGTGCTGGTTGCGCACGATCACGACCGCACAACAGCAGAGCAGGCTTGCCAATTGATTTACGGATACGGCAAAGCATATTCGGCCTACATTCTGAAACACGTGCTGCGCCGCGACGCATACGCAATGCGAATGGCATACTGGTTGGTCAGCGGCCTGCCCTCTCGTTGGCGGGGACAAAACGGTGATACCCCCAACATACTCAAACGGCGGCGCGCCCAGATTCGCGGCATCCTGGTCGGTCTGTTGACCGCCCCGTTGCCAATGTTGTTCAGAGACAGTCAGGAGAAATGAATTTCCAACCGATCAATCTAGACAGAGCCGCTGCCTGGCGTGAAGCGTTGTTATTGCCTGGCGAAACGGACTTGGTCGAAAGCAGCCTCGGCGAATTGGCGGAGTATTTCGGCATCAGCCGCGGTGAAGCTCGCCAGCAATGCCTGGACGCGCTGGCCGAATCGAAGCGGGAGTGGGAAGCCGCGCCGCGCCGCACGCCCGAACAGATCAAAGACTTCTATCGCTCGACGCGCAGTTACATTTTTGAACACGTCTGGTGGCATGCGACCGATGTTGAAACCAACTCCGCGAACGTCGAGATACTGCGATACGCGATGAGTCGCGAGGCGCACGCGTATCTGGACTTCGGTTCTGGCGTCGGCGCAAACGCGATTCTTTTCGCTCATCATGGTTTCCAAGTTACGCTGGCCGACATTTCGACGCCGATGCTGGAGTTCGCGCGCTGGCGTTTGCAGCGGCGCGGAATGAAAGCCACATTGATTGATCTGAACCAGCAAGCTCTACCACACGGGCAATTCGATTTCGCCACGGCGGTGGATGTGCTGGAACATCTTCCCCGCCCCAAAGACGAACTGAAGCAGATCAGTCTGGCGATGAAAGAGGGCGGCGTGTTGGTCTTCAACTGTCGCGTGGGCGAAGAAGACGATCATCCGATGCACGTGTTGAAGACCGCCAATCCCGTCCGGCAGGTCTTGCGCGCCTGCGGGTTTCGCCAACTGGAAGCAGATCATTTACGGCAACTGGAGCTATCTGTCGTCGAGCGGATATCACAGAAAGGCTGGGAGACCTGGGGACACGCAGTGTATGACGGCGTTCGTTACAGCCGGCTTTTCACGCCCAACGCGCTGAACGGAAATGGCAAGCCGGTGCGCCATCCGCAGCGCGTCTACTTCGAACGGATCGAAGCTCTATTACAGTCCGAACCGCGCGGGCCGCAGCCTGATTGGCCACGGCCTTACTGGTTAGACGTTGGCTGTGGGCGGCACTTGATCCCGCAATGGATAGGCGGGCACGCAGAATGGGAAGCGAAGCTGGTGGCGCACGCGGGCCTGCTGGCCGGCATTGATCCGGACTTGGCGGCATTGCGCGATAACGCGTCCTGCCAGCTTAAATCGAAGGCTGACGCCATCGCACTGCCTTTTGCCGATGGCAGCTTTGATCTGGTGACCAGCAACATGGTTTTCGAGCACGTCGAAAATCCAATGGCTTCGTTGATGGAAATTCGCCGCGTGTTGCGGCCTGACGGGCGGTTGCTGGTGCTGACGCCGAATTGGCTGGACATTGTCACGATTGCCGCGCGTGCGGTGCCGAATCGCTTTCATCCGGCCATCGTTTCGCGCATTGAGACGCGCGGCGCGGCGGATGTTTATCCCACCTACTTCCGCTTCAATCGCCCGCGCACCGTTGAAGCCTGTTTGCGCGAGGCAGGCTTCAAACAATGGCGCATCGAACAGATTGAACATCCCGACGCTTATTCTCACGTACCTGTCGCTGCCCGCGTTGAATCCGCGTGGCACAGAGCCGCACATCGCTGGCCGGCCTTGCGCGGCGCGCTCCTCATCGAAGCGGAAGCCGATTGATGCGGTTGCCCGTCAGCGAACGATCAGCTTGCCTTTCAGCATATTCATCCCGCAGGCGAATAGAATCTCGCCGGTTTTATCCGGCGTGAATTCGACCGTGACGGCCTGATTGAGAGGCAGTTCGCGTTTGATGCCGTAATCGGCGATCACGACTTCAGTCCCGCAACTGGCTTCGACTTTGCGAATGAACGTGATTCGCGCGGGCACGCCCATGCGCAATTTGATGCTGCTTGGCTCGTACCCTTTCTCGGTCAGCCGGACATTCACAATTTGAACTTTCGCCGCGCTGTCTTTTGTCGCGGGCGTCAGTGGTGACGCCAATGATAGTGACGGCTGCGGGTTTTGCGGGGGCTTCGCATTTGTTGAAGCGCCGGTCGTGAGTTGCGCGGGATTGAGTTTCAGACTTTTCGCGCGCAGCAGAAAGCTGCCCTCGGTCACAACGCGGTCGTCCACCGCAACGCCGCTATAAATCGGAATCAAGCCATTCATCTCCGCTCCGGCAGTAACGTCTCGCTGCGCAAAAGCGCCGGGCTGGCCTGTGGCAATGTACACGACCTGCCTGCCGCCGATGTTTTGCACCGCCGCGCGCGGCACGGTGACAACGTTCTGTCCATTCGTCGTCGCTGATGAACTGCCGAAGCTGACATCAACAAACATCCCCAGCCGCAGCATCTCGCCGGGGTTGCCAACTTCCACGCGCACTTGCGCGGTGCGCGTTTGCGCATCAACTCGCGGGGCGATGTAAGAAACGCGCCCGTTGAAATTCTTTCCCGGATACGCCGCCGTTGAAATCGCCGCCGCCGTCCCCACGCGTACCGCGGCAAAATCCTTTTCGTAAATCTGCCCGATCACCCAAACCCGGGACAGGTCGGCAATGCGAAAGAGTTCCTTGCCGACCATCACCACTTCGCCGGCATTGACCGTGCGGCTCAGGACGGTTCCTGACGACGGTGCTTCAACGGCAATCAGCGACGAAACCTGCTCAGTTTTATTCATCCCTTCAAGCTGTTTCGCATTCATGCCGAACAGCGCCAGCCGCTGTTTCATCGCCGCCAGCTTCGCCTGCTCGATCTTGTATTCGGCATTGACCGCTTCGAACTCTTCGCGGCTGGCGACGCCGATTTCGACAAGCTGTTCGGTGCGGCGAAAGCGTTGATGATGCTTTTCAAGCTCGGCCTGCATCTTCAAATAATCAGCCTGCGCGTCGGCGAGTTCCGTGCTGAAGATGACCGCCAGTCGCTGGCCGCGCAAGACCTTGTCCCCGAGTTGCACGCCGACTTCGCGCACGATGCCGCCCGCAACCGGCAGCACGGGCGTTTCCTTGGTAGCGTTCGATTCGACCGTGCCCGTGGTGCGAATGGCGTTGTCGGGTATCGTGGCGCTGGGTTGCGCCGTTGCCGCTTCTATCTTCAGTTGCGCGTTCGCCAGCTTGTCCGGCTGAATTTCGATCAGCACATCGCCCGGCTGCGAGGCGAAGCCGGAAGAGCCAGCGTTTGAAACTGACGGAGAGAGTTCCCCGGATGGCTCCGGCACCGGACGACCGGCAAGCGAGTTGCCGTGCGAACCTCGCATCAGGAAAAATGCTGTGGCTGCCGCAACAGCAACAAGCAGAAGCGCGACGGCGATGATTCGCCGTTTGCGATTTGGCGGTGCAGATGTTTTTTGTTTGTTCGGTTGATCTTCCATTTCGTTCCTCACAGGTCACCCGCTCGCTACCGCTCGCGGAACTGATTCGAAGCCGTCGCACGCTCGATTTCAACCCGCGCGTCGAAATAATTCTTGAGCAGTTCGGTGAAGCCCCTTTCCATCTCGACGTAGCGGCGTTGTTCAGCCATGTAATCAAGCACCGTCTTCTGGCCAAGCTCGTAAGCCTGGCGAATCACATCAAGGTTGCGCGCCGCGTTCTTCAGCACGTTTTCGCCGTAGATGTTCATCGCCTGACCGGCGCGATTGAAGCGCAGGTAAGCGGCGGCCACTTCGTTGCGCGCAACTTTCTCCGCAAATTCGCGGCGCAGGCGTGCGGCTTCGATTGTTGCCGCTGCCGCTTCAATCGCCCCCTGATTTTTGTTCCTGGTTGGCAGCGCGACTTTGACGCCGAAGGTCAGGTAGTGAAAAACCCCCGTCACCGGCACGAGCCTTCCCGCATCGTTGAAGCCACGCACGCCGTACCCGAAACTCATTCGTTCGTAGCTGGCAAACATGCTGGCATCAACGCGGCCTTCGATGCGGGCTTGCTCCAATTGTGCGGCGGCCAGGCTTTCCGCTGCTCGCGCAGCAATCAGGTCAGGCCGCTTGAGCAGGGTTTGACCGATCACTTCGCTATGCTCAGGCGGCGGCTGAACAGCGGCAAATTCGTCGCGCAATAGCAACGCTTCTTCGGGCGGCATTCCAACGATCTTCTTCAATTCAAACATCGCGACTTCCGCGCGGCTTTCCGTGCCGATGCGCATTGCTTCGACACGGCTGACTTCAACAAACAGCAGGTTCTGTTCCAGCGGCGCGCTCCTGCCCGCGTCCACGCGCGCAACGGTCAGGCGGTGCGATTCGCGCGCAAGCTTGAGCTGATCTTCGGCAAGTTTCAGGTTGCGCGCGGCGGCAATGGCTTCGGCGTATTTCATCCCCACTTCGGCGGCCAGTCGTCGCTCGAAGTCGCGGACTTCGGCTTCGCGCATTTCAATTTCGCGCGCGGCAACATCCACGCGCGCCCGGCGGCGGCCTTTCAATTCCAGCGGCAGTTCAATCCCGATCATCTGATTGTTGTCGGGCGAACTGGCTGCTTGCGTGCCGCTGGCTTCGACCATCGGGTTGGCTTTCAGCCCAGCCTGCCGCCAACGCCCGCGCGCTTCGGCGATCATCTGTCGAGCCGCCTGCAACTCGCCGTTCTGCTTGAGCGCGAGCTTGACCAGATCGTCAGCAGTCAGATCGCTCGTTTGCGCCAACGCCAGCGCCGAGAAAACTCCCAGCAGCAATGCGGCCAGAAGACAGTTACACAAGTTGCTTTTGTTCATCGCTGATTTCCATTTCGCTCTTTTTCAATTCTCTTTCGCGCAACCAGTAAAAGATCACCGGCGTGACAATCAGCACATGCAGCAGCGACGAAACCATTCCGCCCAGCACGGGCGTGGCCAGCGGCTTCATGACTTCAGCACCGGAACTGGTGCTCCACATAATCGGCAGCAATCCGGCGACGACCGTGCTGACCGTCATCACCTTCGGGCGCAAACGCAGCACCGCGCCTTCCATCACAGCTTGCTTCAACTGCTCGCGCGTTAATGGCCCGCCGACTTCCAGTTTCTTCCGTTCGACGGCTTCGTTCAGATAAATGACCATGACCATGCCGGTTTGCACCGCCGTGCCGAACAGCGCGATGAAGCCCACCCACACCGCTACTGAAAAGTTGTAGCCGAGCGCATACACCAGATAGACGCCGCCGGTCAGCGCGAACGGCACGGCCATCAGCACGTGCGCCGCTTCGATGAATGAATGGTAAGTCAGATAAAGCAGCACGAAGATCATCACCAGCACGATGGGAACAACCAGTTGCAGCCGCTGGCGTGCTCGCTGCTGGTTTTCGTATTGTCCGCTCCATTCAAAGTAATACCCTGGCGGCAGCTTGACGCGACCGGTCAGCACCTGCTTCGCCTCTTCGACGAAGCTGCCAACGTCGCGCCCGCGCAGGTTCAGCAGCACCGTGCCGCGCAGCAATCCGTTTTCGCTCGCGATCATTGAAGCGCCATCTACTGTGCGGATGTCAGCAAGTTGCGCCAGTGGAATCTGCGCTCCGTTCGGTGCAGGCACGATAAGCTGCCCAAGCCCCGCAGGGCTGCGGCGAAATTCGGGTGAGTAACGAACGCGGACGGGGAAACGCTGGCGGCCTTCGATGGTCACTGTCAGATTGGTTTCGCCGATGCCGGTGTCAATCACCTGTTGAATCGTTTCGACATCAATGCCGTAGCGCGCGGCGGCCTGGCGATTGATCTTGATGTCAATGTAGGGCTGCCCCGTCAGCGGTTCGGGCGAAACGTTGCCCGCGCCGCGCACCCCGCGCAACGCTTCAGCCGATTCGCGCGAAAGCCGTTCAAGTTCTTTCAAATCGCTGCCGTAAATCTTCAGTCCCAGTTCGGTGCGGATGCCTGTGGAAAGCATCTCGATGCGGTTGATGATGGGCTGCGTCCAGATATTACTGACGCCGGGCATCGCCAGCTTTTCGTCCATCTCGGCGATCAGTTTTTCGCGCGTCATTCCCGCGCGCCACTCGCCCGGCGGCTTCAGGTGAACAATCGTTTCGTTCATATTGACCGGCGCGGGATCGGTCGAAGTATCGGCGCGACCGGCTTTGCCGACAGCCCAGGCGACTTCGGGAAATGATTTCAGCGTTTCGTCCTGCATCTTCATCACGCGTAGCGCCTCGTCAATCGAGATGGCCGGGTCGGTGATCGGCATGAACATCACGTCGCCTTCGTTGAGTTCCGGCATGAACTCGCTGCCGATGCCTGATGCTAAAAAAATCGCACCGCCGAAGAGCGATGCCGCCGCCAGCAGCGTGACAGCCCGATGCGCCAGCGCTAGCTTCAGCACGGGCTGATAAACGAAATGCAGCGCGCGCATCACTCGGTTGTCGCCTTCGGCATGAAACTTTCCGCCCAGCAGAAATGTGCAGAGCACCGGCACCAGCGTCACGGCAATGATCGTCGCCGCAACCATCGCAAAGGTTTTGGTGAAGGCCAGCGGATGAAAGAGCTTGCCTTCGCGCCCGGTCAAAGCGAAGACCGGGATGAACGCCAGGATGATGATCGCCATTGAAAAGAAGATCGGACGCCCGACCAGCCTGGTTGATTCCAGCACGCCCGACCAGACGGCAAGGCGGTCGCGCGGATTCACGCCGTGCTTTTCCATAAACCGGAAGGCGTTTTCGGTGACGACGATCCCCGCGTCCACCAGCACGCCGATGGCGATGGCAATGCCCGACAGCGACATCAGGTTCGAGCTGATGCCCGCGTAATGCATAAACAAAAACGACACCAGCACTGCCAACGGCAGCGGAATGGTAACGATCAGGATCGAGCGGAAGTGAAACAGAAAGATGATGTGCATCAGCGTGACCAGGATGATCTCTTCGATCAATGCCCGCCGCAGCGTGCCGGTCGCGCGTTTAATCAGTTCCGTCCGGTCGTAAAACGGCACCAGTCGGACGCCCGGCGGCAAGCCCGTCTTCAATGCTTCGATCTTCTGTTTGACGGCTTCGATCACTTCCAGCGTGTTGACGCCGTACCGCGCAATGATCACGCCACCAACAGCTTCTTTGCCATTACGGTCGAGCGCGCCGACGCGAAATGCTCCGCCCAATTTCACCGATGCCACGTTGCGCACGTAAAGCGGCGTCCCCTTCTTCTCACCGGAAGACCCGCCGATGACGATGTTTTCAATGTCCGCCACGGAACCAATCAAGCCTACACCACGCACCATTGACCATTGCCCATTCTGTTCGATGACGTTGCCGCCAACGTTGGTATTGCTGCGCATGACGGCATCAACAATGGCGGAAAACGGGATCGAGTACGCGCGCAGCCGATTCGGATCAACGTCAATCTGATACTGCTGCACTTCACCGCCGACCGAAGCGACTTCGGCGACGCCGGGAACCGAGTTGAGTTGATAGCGGATGAACCAATCTTGCAGCGTCCGCAGTTCGCGCAACGAGCGGCTTTTGCCTCCGGCGGCGGTCCCCTCAACCGTGTACCAGAAGATTTGCCCTACGCCCGACGCATCAGGCCCAAGCGCAGGCGTGACGCCGACGGGCAGTTGTTTGGCGACCAAACTCAGCCGTTCCAGCACGCGCGTCCGCGCCCAGTAAAGGTCAACCGCATCTTCGAAGATGACGTTGATCATCGAAAAGCCGAACGCCGATTGTCCGCGCACCGCGCGCACGTCGGCCATCCCTTGCAGATTGGTCGAAAGCAGATAGGTGACTTGATCTTCAACTTCCTGCGGGCTGCGGCCCGTCCAGTCGGTGAAGACGATGACCTGGTTGTCAGACAGGTCGGGGATTGCGTCAATCGGCGTGCGCACCAGCGCCCAATATCCCCAGCCCGCCAGCAACAGATACAGGGCGACGATGATGAAGCGGTTCCGCAGCGAAAATTCGATGATGCGGTTAATCATAGTGGTGGCCGGTGGTCGGTGGCTGGTGGTCGGTAATCGGCAGGAAGAGTTTGCCGACCACCAGCCACCAGCCACCATTTTTTATTTCGCCTGAACGGTCATGCTGGTCTGTCCAGTGCCGTGTGCACCTTGGTATTTGACCTGCGCTTCCCAGGTGCCTTTCATTTCGATGTTGACCTGCGCGCGATATTTACCAGGCATTTCAGTTGTGGTCAGCGTGGCCTTGTCGTTCATTTCGGCCATCGCGCCCATCCCGGCCATGTGAATGTTGAGCGAGGCCGCGCCGACGTCAATTGGCTTGCCTGCGGCATCGGCGAAGGTGACCATCAATTCGTTGTCGCCGCTCTTCAGTTCGCCTGTTGAGTTGGATAAAGTGACGGTCACATCGGACGCCTTCGCGGACTTGATGACTTTGTCCCCGCTGGAAGCGCCGGGCTTTGAACAGGCAGCGGCCAACAACGCAGCCGCGATCACAATCGCCGACAGCACGACAGATTTCGCATTCATAAACGTATCCTCCGAAATAAGGGCATGAAGTTCAAAGCATGGAGTTCAGGCTTCAGCCTGCAGTTTGTAATGCAGCCTTTAGGCTGCCCTGAGTCCGCAGCGAAAACGGGCTGAAGCCCGCACTACAAACTCCCAGCCTGAAGGCTGAACTCCATGCTGTTTACGGGCAAAGGGCACACTACGGCCCCTAAATCAGGAAGGCGTTGTGTTCGAGGTAGCGCGTGGAAGAACCGGCGAAGTGCCGGGTTGGCGAAGAAGGAAATTGCACCTGCTGAATGTAGCTGATGGATTCGACTGTGCAGACAAAGGCGAGCGGCGGAAGAATCTGATTCTGCTGCGCGCTTATGGCGCTTGCCGGACTTGGGCTGGTTTCGGCGTTCTGTTCACAATTGATGATGCAACAGAGAACTGCAAAAGAAGATTCCGGCGTGTTTTGACGGGCGCTGGCGCAACAATCATCCGAACAACCACCCTCGCCACCGGCGTGCGGCGGGACGACGGCGAACAGATTCGCCATCAGGGCAAGAAGCAGAAAAGTTGTCAGCAGCGTTTTCATCATAAAGCGTAAGCAGGAATAACAACCGGCTGCCAATCTGTCAACACAACCAGCGAACCGGCTTGTTATGCAACCAGGCATCCGGGCAACTGGCTTTCCAAGCGACGCGAAACTATCATCCGGGCGGCAGACGTTCTGTCAGGATTCTTACTCGGGTTCACACAACTTCATGGCAACCGCTCCGGCAGTCAGCATCATCATCCCGGCCTATAACCTGGCGCCGTATCTCGCTGAAACGCTCGATTCGGTCTTTGCGCAGACCTATCGCGACTTCGAAGCCATCGTCATCAACGACGGTTCGACCGATGACACCGAAGCGCGCATCGCGCCATTCCGTGACCGCGTCGTTTACATTCATCAAGAAAACAGGGGCGTGATGGCTGCGCGCAATGCGGGTTTGCGCGCGGCGCGCGGACGCTACATCGCGCTGCTGGACGGCGACGACCTCTGGCTGCCGCGATTTCTGGAGGTGCTGGTCGGGATGCTGGAAGCTGATTCAAACATCAGCGCGGCGTATCCGAACGCGCTCTATTTCGGATGGCCGCGTCACGACGGCAAGCTGCATCAGGAGGCCTTTCCAGTCGCTGAACCGGTGACCTTTGATCGTGTGCTGCGACGCGAATGTTATATTTTCGGATTACTGGTCTTTCGCCGCGAAGTGATTGACGAAGTCGGCGGCTACGATGAAAGCCTGCAAGGACAGGGCGCGGAAGATTTCGAGTTATGGTTGCGCATGCTGCGGCATTGCCATCGTTTCAAATTCACGCGCGAACCGCTGACCAAATATCGCTGGCGGCACGATTCGCTTTCCAACACCGGCGTGAAGATCATGCGTTGCGAAGTGTCAGTTTACGAAAAGCTGTTGAGAAGCAAGTTGACCGGTGAGCAACGCGAATGGATCGAAGCCCGTTTGCCGGAACTGCGCGCCCAACTCAGTTATGCCTGCTTCAAAGACGAATTGAAAAACCGGCGCTTCATTGAAGCTGAAAAGCATTTGGCCGATGCCGCCGAATTCTATCGCCAGCCGAAGCTCGCGCTGCTGCGTGCTGCGATGAAGGTTGCGCCGCACCTTGTGGCCCAACTAGCAGAAAAGCTGGAAGGCAAGAAAGCATGACGGCGGATGGCAAGATCAAAATTCTGCACGTGATTGATTCGCTGGGCTTGGGCGGAATGGAGCGCGTCGTGATTGACGCAGCCAACGGCCTTGATCGCGCGCAATTCGTACAAACCATCTGTTGCCTCTCGCGGCGGGGCGAAGCGGCAACGCTGCTGCGCGATGACGTTTGCTGCATTGATCTGGGCAAAGGCGCGCAGGCCGATTATCTGATGCCGCTGAAACTGGCGCAGATCATTCGCCGCCAGCAGCCGGACATCGTCCATTCGCAAAGCTGGTCGGGGGTGGACACAGCAATTGCCAAAATGTTAACGCGCGGCGCGCGGCTGGTTCACAGCGAACACGGGCGCAATCTGCCGCACATTCACGCTGAGCCGCTGAAACGCAGAATCGCTCGACGCTGTCTGTATCACCTGGCCGATGCCGTGTTCACGGTTTCGACGGAACTACGGGATTATTACTGCCGCGAAACGGGCTTCCCTGTCGAGCGCATGCGAGTCATTCCGAACGGGGTTGATGTGCGGCGGATTGATGAAGCGAATTGTTGTGGAGTGCGCGAAGAGCTGGGGATTGCCAGCAATGATTTCGTCATCGGCACCGTCGCCCGGCTGGACGCAACAAAAGACACAATAATGCTGGCGAGCGCGTTCGCCAGGCTGCCCGGACACGGCGGGCTGAAGTTGGTAATTGTCGGCAACGGCAGCGAACGCACGCGTTTGGAACAATTCGCGGCGGAGAGTGGATTAACATCCGCGATTATCTTTACCGGCACGCGCCACGACGTGCCGCGATTACTGGGCGCGATGAATGTCTTTGCACTATCGTCGTTGTCCGAAGGCTTGCCGATCACCGTGCTGGAAGCAATGGCCGCGCGCCTGCCAATTGTGGCCACAAACGTCGGCGCGTTGCCGGAGTTGGTCCAGGAAGGCGTGACCGGTTTCCTGGTTGGAGCGCAACAGGACGAAGCAATGGCAGAACGGCTGATGCGGCTTTCAACCAATCGAGAATTGGCTGTTGCGTTCGGTGCGGAAGCCCGGCGCAGGGTCGAATGCGATTACAATCTGGACCTGATGCTGCGGCGGTACGCCGATCTTTATTTTTCAGTTTTGCAAACGAAGGAGAAGAAAATTTGAGAATCACACGTGTGTACACCAAGACCGGCGATGCCGGCGAAACTTCGCTGGTGGATGGCAGCCGCGTCAGCAAAAGCGATCCGCGCGTAGCAGCCTACGGCGATGTGGATGAATTGAATTCCCTGCTCGGTCTGGCGCGAGTGGGATTACAGGATCAACAGCTTGACGAAGCGCTCGGCAAAATCCAGAACGAGTTGTTTGTTGTGGGGGCAGATTTGGCCAGCCCGCTCAGCATACAGGTTCCGCGCGTGGATGAAGAGCACATCGCCGAAATGGAACATTTGATTGATGCGCTGCTGGAAGAGTTGGAACCGCTGCGCGAATTCATATTGCCGGGCGGCGCGCAGTTCGGCGCAACGCTGCATCTGGCGAGGTGCGTTGCGCGGCGCGCTGAGCGCGTCATCGTTGCATTGACCGCGCACGACGAAATCAATACGCACGCGCTGACCTATTTGAACCGGCTGTCTGATTTGCTGTTCGTGATGGCCCGCGCAGCCAACCATCGCGCTGGCGTCAAAGAGCAATCGGCAAACTTCAGCCAGCGCGGGAAGAAATGAGATGGAGGGAGGGAGGGAGAGAGTGACAGAGTGACAAAGGGTCGGAGAGATGCTTAGGCACTTCGCCTCTGCCCCTCGTTCTTTCCATCCCTCCATCCCTCCATCCCTCCTTCTCCCCGTCGCCCGCTCCCAAACGTATGAGACAAATCCTGATCTTCGCCGCAATCTTTCTGGCGGTTCCGCTGGCGCTGTTTGTGCCTTTCACGGGCTTGATCAGTTACGTCAGCATTGCCTACGTGCGACCGCACGAATGGGCTTATATGCCGAACGCGCCGGTTTCTATGGCGGTGGCGGTGGCGACGCTGGTTGGCTATGCCATCTTTGAGCTGACCAGGCGCGCGCCACAGTTAATTCCGAATGCGCTGCTGTTGCTGCTGTGGGCGCAGATTTCGCTGGCCACGCTCTTTGCTCATTCTTCGGTGGAACTGGCGCAGGGCAAATGGATCGAGTTCACCAAAACGATTTTGATCGCGCTGTTGATGACGGCGATGGTGGATTCGGAAAAGCGCGTGCGGTGGCTGTTGCTGGGAACAGTCGGGGCGATTGGGTTTCTGGCCTTCCGGTCGAACCTGGGAATTCTGCTGGCCGGGGGGCAAACGCGCATCTTCGGCCCCGGCGGCGCATTTGAAGACAACAACGATTACGCGCTGCTGCTGGACGTAGCCGCGCCGATTGCGTTTTACGTGGCGCGCGGCGAAACAGACCGCTGGATGAAACGAATCTGTTATGCGCTGTCGGCGATGATGATGATCACGGTGCTCTTCACGCTGTCGCGCGGAGGCTTTCTGGGCCTGTGCGTCATCGCGCTGGGGTTGGCGGCAAAATCAAAATACAAAGTTACTGGCTTGCTGGCCGTTGTTCTGATCGGCTCAATCACTTTCGCGCTGTTGCCCAGTCGAATTACCGAACGTGTCGGCACCATCAGCACGGCTTCTGATGCGGATCAGTCCGCGCAGATGCGATTTGATTCGTGGTGGGTGTCGCTGCAAATCATCGCAGATCATCCGCTGCTGGGCGTTGGGCCGCGAAATATGCTAGGGCTGTACAGCCGCTATTTGCAGACCGAAAACATTCGTGTTGCGCATAATTCATTTTTGCAGATGGCGGTGGATGCGGGGCTGCCCGCGTTGCTGTTGTTCGTGGGATTGATTGTGTTGAGCTTTATACGGCTGCGGCAGGCGCGACACGTGATGAAGGCACGCGCGCCGGATTCGCACCTGATTGCCTACTCGCACGGATTGGAGATTGCGCTGTGGGCCTACTTTGTCTCAGGCAATTTCTTGAGCCGCCACGATCTGGAATTGGTCTACGAGGTTTTCGCGCTGGCGACAAGCTT
>JBBQVH010000125.1:0-24254 GCA_038211695.1 Blastocatellia bacterium
TCTACAATCACGAGCGGTTGCACCAGGCGCTGGATTATCAAACCCCAGCACAGGTCTACGGCTCAAAGGGGTAAAATCGACAGAGCGGCAGTCCACCTTAATTGACCCGATTTTCTGTCTTGACAATGGGGAGCACCTTACTTTCAGGTTGACGTAACCTCCATAATGAGCGCCAAACTTGAAGATGGAGAATGGGCTAGAGTTATAGATATTGACAACTTGCAACTCGCTTGGGCGCGCGCACGCCATCACCTTCTGGATGAAGCTCTCGCTGATGAAGTGGAAGTCAAGCTATTCGAGTCCAATCTGGAAAATAGCCTTGAGAAACTTCAGCAACAGCTTATTGCTTACACTGGCGAGGTCGTCCGATCTGATGATCGGCTTTACTATCGTTTCCCCAAAGCTCTTGATAAGACCAGGCCACGTGGCCTATCCAGAATTGAGGAAGAGATACTCTCAACCGCATTAATTCAGAAGCTCGGCTCTAGAGTAACAAACTTAACCCGCACCAGCTTCGCCTATAAATTCTCTCAAGCTAGTGGAAGTGGAGAGAATGAGTACTTATACGAGAATTGGTTTCAGGCTTACACCCTATTCATTAAGCGCGCCTGTGCCGCAGCGCGTGAGTTTAACGATGGTTTAGTGATCCGCCTAGACATCAAATCTTTCTTTACTCGTATCATTCGTGACCAGCTTAAAGAAATCGCCGCCGAGCAACTGACAAAAAGCAAACGAGTCGAGTGGCTAATTCGATTGCTTCTCTCTGAAGATATTGATGAACACGAAGCAGGGTTGGGAATTGTTCAAGGCAATCTCAGCTCTGGCTTCTTTGCCAATCTTTATTTGCTGGATTTGGATAGTAGATTTCCGATAAATAATCAGTGGGAGGCGCAGTTCTTTCGGTATGTAGACGACATGATCATTGTGCTACCGGACTCAGAGTCTTATACGGAAATAATTGGAGTCATACAGGCTGAACTTGGCAAACGGGGCCTTGAACTAAATGACGAGAAAACTGAATTACTTTCACCGCAGGATTTCCTGAATGATAGTGCGCCAGATGAGGAAATAGAGAAGCTGAAAGATCAGTATGACAAATTGATCCCACCTCTTTGGATACTGAATACAGACAACCGCAAAGTTCTGAAGAATCAACATAGAAACTCAAATGACCAGTGGTGGGATTCAATCTCAATCTATCGCTGTTGTCTCCAAGCTTTGGGGGTATTCTTCAAGGAAACAATTCTAAGTCGTCGCATCACCTCCTATTTATTCAACCCGAAAAGACGTGCTAACAGTCTCAATGGTGAGAGTGAATTGGAGCTGCCCTCAATCCCAACTGAGGCTTCGCCAGAGTCTATAAAAGATTGGGCAACCGCTTATTACTCAGCTAATCAAGGCTGGAACGAGGAATTGGAACGGCTTCGATCCGATCTAAAAACCCTTTTTCATCAATCGCTCGACGCTTTAGCTTCTGGCTCATTAGCCAACAGTCAGGAGCGAAAACAACTCCGAAGAATAAGATACTCAGCTAATCGGCTATCGGAAATTGGCTATGGCGAAGATGTCACTTCTAAACTGGTAGATATACTGAGCAAAAATCCATGGCTCTTTCGAGACATCACCGAAATTATTGAAAGCCTTGCTCGACAGCAATTCACAGGAGCAATCAAGTCGCTTTCGGAGTTCTACTCGCAAACGCAAGGTGAAATGGCCGAGTACATGAAGGCAATCACCATCCGCGCGGCCCGATTTCTGGATCAAATTGACGGCGATCTTTGGGATGAAATTGCGCGGAGCGCGGTTTCATCCTCAGTGGTCAATTGCCTTCTTGCGACTGAAACTTGGTTGTCTATTGGTCAGCGCTGCCGCCACCTCATCAAGACAGAACAATTGGACCAGGTAGAGACAGCGTTTCAGTCATCAGCTTCATCACGACTTCGAAAAAACTATCTCTTGATACTTGCCAAATTCAGAGAGCTTCCACAGGACAACTTAAACCTGGGTGATGACTCTTTGCTATCACAAGCGTTTGAGATTGCGGTGGCTGGGGAAGTTGATAGTCTCTTTGACTATCAAGAGCCTGAGATCATCAAGCGCAAATATTATAGCGGGCTGCAAGATGTTGGCGGTGACGATGGCTTTGTCTCATGATAGTTTCTAACAATTCAAAGGTAAATCGATCAAGGCTGGTTTTGTAGCAGCGCGGCCAAATTGAGCGCGAGTTCTTCTGTCGCCAGTGGTATATTCTCTTTATGGCAACTGTAACCCTATCGGAATCCATTCAAAGAGCGATCTGGATTAACCCTGAGCGCGTCAGCGGTGCGCCATGCTTCTATGGAACGCGCGTCCCCGTGCAGAATCTTTTTGATTACATCAAAGGCGGCCACACGCTCGAAGACTTCCTCGCGGGCTTTCCGCCCGTCACTCGCGAGCAAGCCGAAATTGTGCTCGAAGCTTCAGAGACATCTCTGTATGAACAGCTTCGTCTGGAGGCAAAGCAAAAAGAGACAGAGCACCTGAGAGGGTTGATCCTGGATGGCGTCAACAGCGGCGAGCCAACCGAAATGACGCAAGCGGATTGGGGTGAGATAGAAGCGGAAGTGGTGAGACGTTCAAACGCCAGAAAAGGGGCGCAAGCGGAATGAGAATCATTCAGCGTCCGCTGGCCCGCTTCGATCTCATCGAAGAAGCCGACTTCATTGAACAAGCCTACGATCTCGACAAAGCCAAAGCCTTTCTTTTTGCCGCGAACAAAACCTTCCAACAACTTGCCGCAATGCCGTTGATCGGAAGCTCTCGCCCTGAACTTGCCCCGGAGATTCCAGACCTTCGCCAATGGCGCATCAAAGGCTTTGCGGAGTATCTTGTCTTCTATCGTCCGCTCGCTGACGGCGTTGAAATCATCCGCGTGTTACATGGCAAGCAAAACATTCCAACCATCCTCAGTGACGAGGAAGCACAAGAGGATTAGATGGCGCGTTGTTTTGGCTTATCGAACGTCTTCAGTCGTACGCTTGGACGTCAGCCAATCAGCCAATGCTTCAAAGCACCGAAATAGCCCCTTATCACCAGCGCCGCCAGCGTGACTGCAACGAACAGCCAGCCGTAAAACCATCGCAGCGTCACTGACCATGCGACTTTGCTTTGAGAATCAACTTTGCTTTCATCGCCCAGCGTTTTCATCGAAAAGTCCGTTTCAGCGCGGTTGTCTTCGCGGACGCGGTCGAAGAGTTTGCGGAAGAGGCGTTCCTGGCGTAGGAAAAACGAATCCAGCCACCAGAACATCAGCACAGGCAGATAGGCGACGAAGACCATACTCTTCGCATCTTTCGCCGATAGTGCGAGCAGCGCCGAGACCAGCGTCACGCACCAGCCTTTGATGAGGAAGGAATTGCCGGCCATTCGCGTGATGACGGCTTGCAGCATCTCCAGATGTTTGATCTGTCCAGCGGACTTTGCTTTCGGGTCCATAGTTATTCGCTCCTGTGGTTGGCTTGGAACTGCTTTTGAAGAGGCGGGCATAGTACCGGCGTTACTCTTCATCGCGCAAGATGGGGAATTCCAGATGCGTCACGCCGTAGCTGATGTTCGATGTGAGCGCGTAGCCGGCGTGGCGAAAGACCGAGAGCATCGTGTGATTGTCAGCTAGCACATCGGCGCTGAATCTGGTGATGTCGTGCTGGCGCGCGATTTCGGCCAGTGTCTCAAGCAGGATCGTGCCGATGCCGCGCCGCTGCATGGCGTCTTCGACCAGGAAAGAGACTTCGGCGACTTCGGCGACTTCGGCCACTTCTGCCACTTCTGCCACTTCTGAATGCCCTGCTAGCGCGATATAGCGGCCCACTGCGACGATCTTTTCGTCATCGCCCGCGCCTTCGGTCACGACCAGGGCAACGTGGCGCACGCCGTCAACGGCAATCAGTTGGTCGAGCAGCGAATCAGGCAGTTCTTTAACCATGCGCAGAAAACGATAACGGATCGTTTCGGGCGAGCAGCGATTGAAGAGCGTAATCAACGCTTCGCGGTCTGTTTGGCGCAGCGCGCGCATCTGTAGCTGGGCACCGTCACGCAGCACGATGTCGCGCGAAAAGTTTTCGGGAAAGTTGTGATCGAATGTTGCCATTTGAATGCAGTGACCTGGGTACGCATCGCTTCCAGCGTGCAGGGTTCGATTGAGAACCGCTTTGGAAAACAAATATGGGTAGTCCTAAAAATGTAGTGCTGAGTCCACCGCAGAGGCGCAGAGAGCGCGGAGACCTCGCGGAGAACAGAGAGAGAGAGAAGAGCTTTCTGACAAGTCCTCTGCGTTTCCTCTACGTTCTCTGCGCCTCTGCGGTGGAGGAAACTCACGCGACTCGCAGCATACTTTTTCTGCACTACCCCAATATGCACATTCGCACGTCTGCACGCTGGAAGCGGTGCGTACCCAGGCTCAGCGTTTCAATACACAAGTTTTCATCCCGAACCACGCGGAAAGGCGCTGGCGATTGTCGGCGATCAGCCGATACGCGATCAATTCAATCAACAACAATAGCGGCAGCGCATAAATCACAAAGACCAACAGCGTCCAGGGAAACTGTTTCCAGAGAAAGTAATTCACGCCGAACGCGCCCTGATGAACCGTTCCCTTTCGCGTGATGACTTGCAGCTTCTTTGTGCATTGGCCGTAGCTGATTCGGAAGCGCAGCAATTCGCTTTCGTCGAATGCCTGATACGGTTCGATGACGAAATGTTTGCCACCATCCATTCGCCTGGCGATTTCGGATGACCAGGTGCAAATGCCGCAATCACCATCGAACAACAGATAATCCTGATCGGGTTTGATCTTCAGCATATCTTCACGCCTTTGCGAACGATTACGGCTGAGCCTTCAGCGATGAAGGCGGAGCATGGTTTCGCGCGCAAGGGGTCAACGAATTGTTCGCCATACACGCGTTCAATGTCGCACACGAATTCGGCGTCGCGGACTTGCCAGACGCGCCAGGACGGATGTTCGACTTTGTATTCGATCGTGCCGCCGCCGCGCTGCACAGCGTAGCCCCAGTAATGTTCGGTGATGAACTCCTCTTCGGAACCGGCAACCAAAGGCTGCGGATCGCCCGTGGCTTTGACGCGCAGGTAGTTTCGGCCCGACGGCTCCATCCATCCGTATTCGACTACGCCACTATTGGTGAACGAGATACCGCTCAAATCTGTGCCGTGCCACATTCGCCGCGCCACATATCGTTCGCCATAAACCGCGCGCGCTACTGTCGCTATTGCCCATCGCGGAACGATCTCTTTGACAAACACGACGCCGCGCCGCCACCCGTCCTCCAGACCTGGTGCCTTGCGCCGGACGTAAAAGCGCAGATTGATCTCTTCGAAGTTGCGATGGAACGGAATGGCTGCGCCGAGCAAGCGCGTGTTCAGGAAGAGAAAGCCGACTTCGCTGATGAACGTGCGGCCTTGCCACGAATCCAGTTCGGTCCCGCGCGGCACGAACGGCCCGAGAATCGCCGGATCAATTTCGTAATTGAGCATTGCCAGATACCGCCAATCGGCTGAGAGAAATTCTTTTGTGTTCATAGCGGCCAAGTAACCAAATGATCTTCACTTTTTTGTGGCGTCACGATTCCGTAAATTTGTCATTCGTGGAAATTGTGTTGCGCCAGCATTATTGTTCGCGGGCTTTGGCGAAACAAAAGGCACGAAACCGTTACGGTCATTGCCCGTCTCCTCTTCCTCTGTGCTCTTTGTGTTCTTGTCTTCCCTTCCCGATTAACATCATGCCACGCTGCCGCTTCCGATACTGATCCGACCTCATCACATCCTCCAAAAGAAATCTCGGCTTGCCTGATACTGATTTCCTAGGAATCACGCTTATCTGAGTGAATGAAACCGTCTCTCGAAATGATGCTTACTGAAACGGCAAAACCGCTTCAAGGAGAAATGATGATGTTTACCAAGCCCCCAATTGCTCACCGATTCGGATTGATCTGCATTCTCAGCGCGCTGCTGATCACCGGTGATTTCACGCCCAATTGCTCGGCCCAGTCGCCACAGACGACCGTGAAGACGCGCCCGGAGTTAGTGCTACAAATTGGGCACCGCAGTTTCATTCATTACGTCGCGCTTTCGCCGGACGGTAAGACTGCGGCGAGCCTCAGCGAAGACGGCACGCTGAAAATCTGGGATGCGCAAACCGGCGACCTACTCGATACAGTCGCATTGCCAAACGGCCAGGAAATTGGCTTTTCGCCGGAGAAGCTGCTCTTTTCCGCCGATGGCCAAACGATTGAATTCCTCTATCGCGTCATTGAGAGAGCCGAAAATACAACCAAACAATTCGAATACAGAATAAAGACCAGAGAGTTTCGCCAGAGACCTACCGCCTCAATGTCCATTTGCCCGGATCAGGCAGAGTTGGTCGCCATCGCCCCTGACGGCAAGGCGGCGATTTGCAAGCAGTCAATCATCACCGAAGGCCGCGCCGGGGGAATACCGATGCGCAGCGACGAATTTTTTCTGTGGGAGCCTCAGACGAAACAGAAGTCGCCGATCACGAAAGAGAATCAGTGGTTCGATACGGTGGCTTTCCAGTTCTCGCCGGATGGCCGGACGATTGCGATTTACTCAGGCCGGGTCACGTTGGGCGTAGTTTTTTGGGACGTCGCCACACGACGGGTCAATCGCCATTTTGAGAACGTGTGGTTCGAAGGCTTTTCCGCTGATGGCGAGACAATTGTGCTGCAGACACCGGATGCCGACCGCTGCGCCTGCCAGGAAGGTGACAAACTTCCGCTGTCGGACAAAGCGAAGTTTGACGCGGTTGAACTGTGGGATATGCAGCTCAAAGCAGCGAAGCGCACATTGATCGGCAGAGAGTTTTTCGGTTATACGCCGGACGGCCAGACGATTTTGCTGACGAAAAAGGCGAAAACCGGAACCGCCCCAACCGCGACGATTGAGCTATGGGATGCACAATTGCGGACGCTCAAACAAACACTGACGGGGAATCTGCCGGATTTCTCACCGCCTCTCTATTCGCCGGACGGACGAATGATGGCGCTGCCAAGCGAAACAAACCTCGCTAGTGAAACGGAGCGCGAGGAGATCATCCTGTATGACTTGCAGGCGGGAAAGATCATCAGTCGTTTGCCGACGGGTTTTACATCCGGGTTCGGCGAAAGAATGGCGTTCTCGCAAGATGGAGCGAAGCTCGCCACGCTGAGTTGGAGCGGCGAGGCAAAGCTCTGGGATGCGCACACTGGCGCGCTCAAGGTGGAGATCAAGCCCCCGAAACAGAAGCCACAGAAGCCGGCGAAAACCGCAAGCGAATCATCCGCAGCCGATCTACCAGTGAGGTGGCCAGTGAAGGATATTGTCTTCTCCGCTGACGGCCAAATGATTATTGGCGGCGCTGACAGCGGAATCATCACGATCTGGAATTTTCGCACCGGGCGCGCGATAGAAACAGTAGGGCTTCCTTCAGACAACAGCTCCCCGGGGTTCTTCGCCGTTGGCGAAACGCTCATCCAAACGGAACCGAACCTGCCGCCGCTGGCTTGGGACATCCAAACGCTTCAGCCTCGGCCATTGCCATCGGATGGTTCGGAAAAACTTCGTGAAGAGTCACCGGTGACATTCTCGCCTGATAAGCGGCTAAGCGTGAAGCTGAGCGACGACCGCAAATCGGCCACGCTTTACGACGCGCAAACGGGCAAGCAGTTGCACGCGCTCAACGGTCACACAGGCCCGATCTCCGCTGTGCTTTTTGCGCCGGACAATCGCACGGTGGCGACGGTCAGCGGCTTCCCTTCGCTCGACGGTTTGTCAAAAAACGCCCTGGCGCTGACGGCGGTGTTCGCCGCGGACAAAAAGTCCGAACTCGAGGCCGAACTGAATAAGCTGATCGGCGACAGGACGATCAAACTGTGGGATGCGCGAACAGGCCAGATTAAACAAACACTCCAATGCGAAGGAGTCATCCATCAAGCGCGTTTCCTGCCCGATAGCGCAACCATCATTGCCACGCATTCCAACGCGATAAAAAGTGAGGACTTGACGGAGGCAAATAGCTTCACCGTGTGGGACGCGCAAACGGGCAAGGCCGTCAGAACGATCAAAGCCGACCCGCAAGCTTCATTCCTGCTCTTGCCCGATGGCGCGCTTGCCATCAGTCGAGGCACCGAAGAAGTGAAAGCGTGGGATACGCGCACAGGCGAATTGAAATGGAAAAACTCCGAAGTCCGAGTCTCCATTTTCGACGATGCCCCGTTTACTCCCGACGGCAAATTGCTGGTGGCCGATACGAAGTATCTGGATTTGAATACCGCCGTGAAATTGCTGGACGCGCAGACCGGCCAGGTCCGCTGGTCATTGCCTGGGGGTGGCCTCACTTGGTTTTCGCGGGACGGACAAACGCTTGCCTGCCTCAACGCAGCGCAGGTGTCTTTCTGGGATTTGGGAACGGGCAAACTCAAATGGTCAATCGCCACGCCAAAGACGCTGTCTCCTCAAGTTCCCTTTCTGGCCAATGGCAACCTGATCGCGGTCTACGGACAGCATTACGCGATTGAATTGCGGGACGCGCGCGACGGCAAGCTGCTGGTTTCGCTGCTGGCCCTGCCCGGCATCGGCCATGCAAATGAAAAAGGAGAGACCACTGCGGAATGGATTGCCTTCACGCCTGAAGGCTATTACTCGGCCTCGCCCGGCGCGGCGCGTTACATCCGCTGGCGTGTGGGCGACAAGCTGCTACCTGCGGAAGCTTACGCTAAGGAGTTCAATAGACCCCACCTGGTGCAGAAAGCGATGCGCAATGAGAAGTAGTTCAACCGCCAAAACATTGAGGAGTTGGCATGCCGTCTGGGACGACGCCCTGAAACAATGAAAAATCGCGCGGCGCGATGTCCGACAAACTTCAGTTTGTCGATGGTCTCACAAGCGCACACATCCGGGAACCCCGACAAACTGAAGCCTGAATCCACGCCTAGTGAATTGAAAATGCAATTTCGACCAATAAAGACAGCAGTTTTCACCAGATTAACTGTTCACTCACTGAGTGAAGCTGCCTTGATGTACAGCCGGCTGTTAGTCGGCTGGGGTCTCGGCCAGTCGCCCTTTCCGGAAGACCTCAGCCGACTAACAGCCGGCTGTACATTCTTAGCCGTGGATTTGGGCTGAAGTTTGTCGGACATTTTCCAAGGAGGAAATCAATGATTTCAATGAATCGCCGGAAGATAGGATTGCTGCTCGCCGATCTCATCATTGTTTTGAGCCTGCTCTGCGCTGCGGCGTCGCCATCGAACGCGCAGACTCCGCCATCCACGAACCCGCAGCCTGAGATGGTGCTGCAAACCGTCCGGAGCGCTCAGGTGACAACGGTCGCTTTCTCGCCCGACGGGCGAACCATTGCCAGCGGCGAGCAGGATGGAACGATCAAACTGCGCGACGCCGCGACGGGTGATCTCAAACGTATTCTGCCGGGACACGGAGAGGACGTGCGCTGTGTTGCCTTCTCGCCCGATGGCAAATTGATCGCCGGTGCAGACCGGGTCAATCAAGTCAAATTGTGGAACGCTGTGACGGGAGAGTTGAAACGGACGCTGCCCGTTGACGCACGTGATGGAGTGGGGCCGGATTTTGCGAGTTCGGTCGTCTTCTCCCCCGATGGAACAATTCTCGCCGTCAGCGGTGAACAAGTGTGGCTGTGGGAAGCGCGGACGGGCAAGCTCAAACACACGCTGTCTGGAGACGCGCAGCAACTCATCTTTACGCCGGATGGCAACACGCTTTTCGGCCTGAAATACGGAAGCGAGACCAAACGATGGGACGTTACCACCGGCAAGGCGCAATCACCGTTGAAAGTGGGGGGTAATGCAAAGGCCAATCTCGCATTTTCACCGGACGGCAGCGCATTTGCGATTCAGGAACTTAACGGCACGATCAATCTTTATGACACGCGGACGAGTAAATTCCAGCGCAAGTTCAGCGTCACCGACGTAGAGATTCTGGACTTCAGGTGCTACCCGGCCTTCACGTTCTCCGCTGACGGTCAGGCAATTCTGACATTGGATGCCAACCAGGTTCTCCGGTCTTGGAATGTGCAGACCGGCGCAATGAAGGAAATCTCGTTGAGCAAGAAAGAATCAAAGGAAGCAGTACATGCTATCCGCTTTTCGCCCGACGCAAAATTCTTTGTCACGATCAGTGGCGCTCCCGTCATCAGGTTCCGCTTGAGCGAAACGGCAACGGGCCAGGCGAAATGGGTCTCGCCGCAATGGCCGACGTTGGAAAGTAGTCTTAAAGATTCCTTCGAAGACCTACTCAAAAAATCGGCTCAAGGGATTTACGAATCCACTCGGATTTCGCCCGACGCCAGCCTGGTCGCAATCTACAAGGGTGACGGCGTGGTGAAGTGCCTGGACGCGCGGACGGGTAAGCTGAAATTCACCATGGCGCGCGAAGGCGAGCGATTGATCGGCGCGGGCTTTGAGCAAGACGGCAAGCTCATCGTGACTTCGAGTGATAACGGCAAATGGAGATTTTGGGATGCCGGGACAGGCGACCTTAAAGGCACGTTGAACAAAGTCTTTGAAAAGATGCCCGAAGGCCGCGATGAAAAGGCGGCGCAGCTTCTGGCCCCGCTGTTCTTCATCTCTTCATCGGACGGCAGGATTGCCGCAAGCTTCAATGAAGACGTCATCAAGTTCTGGGATACCCAGCAGGGCGAGGTTAAATTCACCTTCAAGACTAAGTTACGCCCCTTCAGTGGAAACAGCAACGAAGCCGGATTCACTTTCTCGCCAGACAATCGGACACTGGCTGTCTGGAACAAATTCCCTCTCCTCGGCGACCCCAAGACAGTTCCCGACGCCGAGAAACTGCGGGTGGTCTTGGTGGACGCGGACACTGGCAAGATCAAGCACACGCTCGTCACCGATGCCGAATGGATTCACGCGCTCGCTTTCTCACCGGCAAGCCACCTCCTCGCCATTGTCGAAAAAGGAGGCTTCAATTTGTGGGAAGTGGAGACTGGCAAGCTCAAATACCGAATCACTTGGCACGTCCAACCAATCTCTCCATCAAGCGAAGCAATCGCCTTCGCGCCCGATGGTCGCACGGTGGTATTTGTCGCCGAAGAGGGGATTGACGGTGGCGACCCAAAGATTCTGCTCTGTGACGTTGCTACCGGCCAGATCAAACACCGCTTGCCAGTGCCGGAGAACGATATTCACGCCATTGCTTTTTCGCCCGACAGCAAGAGCCTGGCAGCCTCGACATTCAAGGATTTGCGATTGTGGGACGCCCAAACCGGCGCGCGCACCCGGACGATCACCAACGATGCCGGGACTTTTACGCAAGTCATCTTTACACCCGACAGCCGAAGATTGATGGTCAGTACCAACGACAGGGTGAAAGTCCACGACGCGATGAGCGGGCGCTTGCTCGCCACTTTGGAGACGCTTCCGGCAACCAGGCTGAACGAACTCAACAGCGGCTGGATCGCCTACACACCCGAAGGCTATTACATCGGCTCGGAGAATGCGGCGCGCTTCCTCCGCTGGCGCGTCGGCGACAAGCTGTTGCCTGCTGAAAGTTACGCTAAGGAGTTCAATCGTCCCGATCTGGTAATGAAAGCAATTCGGGATGGACGATAGCTCTTCGGCCGTATTCGTTCGAAATGGAGGCAAGCAATGAAAACTTCGACAGCATTTTTTGGCAAAGCATTGAAGTGCATTGGCCTGACAATCTCTCTGGCCATTTGTTTGTCGGCATCGGCAGCGGTTGACCACACTGGCCATTCGGTTCCGGCCACCAAACCGGCAGCGGCAATCTGTTCCTGCTGTACGGATGTCGGCACGTGGTCGAATGCATTGCAGAAAGTCCGGGATTTCGAGTTTGAAATTTTCGACCGGCTGCAATTCGACAACGCGGCGCACCTCTATTTGACCGTGGCCTCACCGGACGACACCGTCGGGATCGAGTTTCCAGCGGGCGATTCCGATGGCGACCATGCTCTTTCAGTTTCGCGCCAGCAGCGCAGATGGACATTCACCTTCAAAGACAAAGGCAGACAAGTCGGGCAACTGATCCTCGCGTTGCCAGACAAAGCGACGTTCTTCAAAGCCGACACAAATCGGCCGCCGCACCGAAGGGCCCCCGTGGCTGTCTACAAAGAAGTACGGTTCGAAGGCGCGGTGCAAGGCACCGGAATCTTTGCCAAAGGCATCGCGCCGAAAACAAAATTCAGGTTGGTGCTGCAGGGCGAAGGCAGTCACTGTCTGGCAACAGAGGAGTTTTACCGCTGGAATTTGAATGTCCACGGGCCAAGTGCCGGCTACAGCTTCTATGGCTTTTTCGCCAGCCCAACACGATGATCCGAACGGCTGGCAAAAAAACGAGCCTCCTCGATGAAAGTCATTGAGTAGGCTCGCACTGTTTTGGGCTTTGGAATTCTACTTCCCCGCCATCTGGCGGAAATCGCCGACGCCGCCGCCCAGCACCCGCCCGCCTTCGTCCTTGATTTCGTAAATGAAGGTGCCGGTGGCTTGTGCCGCCGGGATTAGGAAGGGTACGCGTCCGCGCGTGGAGGACATCAGCGCCTGCCGCACATCACGGTACTCGCCTGCGGCCAGCGTCACCGAGATGTAGTTGAGCGGTTGCGGCGAAGCGATCTCGAATTCGAGCGTTACGTTCTCCGTCGTCACAGCGATCTGGCGCGGAATGATGGTCAGTTGTGTTGGCGCTTCCGGCCCCGCAACCGACCTCGGTGGCTGCGAAGTTGAGGCCGCGCTCTGGCCCGACGAATTCGGCGAATCGCTCACCGGAACCAGGCCTTGCGGCATGGAAGACGGCGCTCCGGTCGCATCGTATACGCCGGTCACATACGCGGGCGCGCCTATTGCACCTTGATCGGATGAATTTGGAGAGGCCTGCTGTGCTGCCTGCGCGGCTCTCTGCCCGACAGATGCGCCACGCACCAGCCGCAGAGCATTGCCTTCATCAAAAACCGTCAACATCCAAGTGCTGCCTACGCTGACCGGATCGTTAATCGGCAAGACCACTTCGGCTTCCGGCGCCAAATTGAATTGCATCGGCAGTACTTCATTGCTGTTCTTATCATCACTGAGCGTGACATGCGCGGTGCCGGTGAAGCTGCGCTCAGAATCCAGGTTACGCAGCTTCATCACCAACTGGCCATTGCGAAGTTCGGCAGTGGCTTGCAAACGAGCCTGCCCCATATTCCTGCCGTACCCAATGCCGCGTGATGTGGTCGGTTTACTGCCTCTGCCAATCTCCGCTGCCACGTTCCGATCTGTGGTGAAGCCCTTGTTCGACGCAGACACAGCATTTGGCGGAGGAGGAGGGGTGAGAAGTGGTTGTGCAACAACTGCGCGCGCCACCGGCTGGATTACCGGCGCCGCATCGAACTTTGGAGAAACCGGATTGACAGCAAAATCTCCGGTTGAAGCCACCATCGGTGTGCGCACAAAAAAGATGCTGGGGTCAGGCGTCATTCGCCATTCGCGACTGCTGAGCGCAAAGATCAGCATCTCGCGCCGACTCATACCCGCAAACTGGCCCGCAATCTGGCCTGCAATCTGGCCCGCGATCTGGCTTGCCCCTTGATTCATTACGGGTGGCGCGATCTGCGGCTGGACGGGTGCAGCGGCAAACAGATTCCGGCTTGACGGCAACAGCCACTGCCTTGCGCCCAAAGCCGCGAACAATTCGTTGGTTTCTTTGAGCGAAGGCCCTTGCTGTCCCTGGTGAACATATTCCTGCACGTCCATGGAAGCCTGCGTCATATCGCGCAATGGCCCACTCATCGGCGATTCAAAAGCGGTGATGGCGTAGGATTCCAGCAAGCCGGTGTTAAGCAACACTTCGGCATAGGTGTAGGCCGTTTCGAGAGACGGAAATTTGCCGAGCCGGACGCGGTAGAAAAGCCCATGCTCCGGCAGAATGGTCTTGACCCAATACGCTTCCAATCCCTGCACGCTCATCCCGCTGCGCATATCATCCGCGACCTGCTGCGAACGCACGGCAGCGATCTGCACGGCATATTCGCGCGGCGCGGCCTGACCAGTCAGGCCGACGAAAAGAATTAGTAGCGCCAAGCAAAGGGACGGCACTATTCCCTGTTTTACTTTCGCATTTTTCACTTTGCCCTGCCTTGAAATTGGTGAGGCTGTCCTGTTCTCGTTGTGGGCAACGCAGGAGTTAGTGGTTGTCATTACTTGAGTTGAATTCTTGTCCGACGAGGAAGGGATGCAGGGTTCGTCATCGGCAAACGGATCATACAGAATTATTGCTCGTAGCTCAATGCATTCTTGACCCTTCTGACATGCCTCACGGATAATCCGGCAATGCCAAATTCAAAACGCCTTTTCCTGGTGGACGGAATGTCGAACATCTTTCGGTCGTATTACGGCGTGCCCCGGATGTCGACAGCCAAAGGTCTGCCCACGAATGCCGTCAAAGGCTTCACCATGACGCTGCGGAAGATGATTGCCGACCACAAACCTGATTATCTGGGAGTTGTGCTTGATTCCCCGGAACCGACGTTTCGCCACGAGATGTTTGCAACCTACAAATCAAATCGCACGCCTCCGCCGGAGGATCTGGTCGCACAGTTCCCCTATATTGACCGCGTCTGCGAAGCGTTGCGCGTGCCAATCGTCAAGATGCCGCGTTATGAAGCCGATGACATTCTGGGCACGCTGGCGCGAAAGGCCTCAGCAGAAGGCCTGCAAACCGTCATCGTCACCAACGACAAAGACATGTCCCAGCTTGTTCATGATCCTGATGTCGTCGTGCTGCGTGTTGAAAGAACCGGCGGCGAAACGCTGCTGGATGAAGCGGGTGTCAAGACCAAGTTCGGCGTCAGGCCGGATCAGATCGTTGACTGGATCGGGTTGATGGGCGACGCGGTGGATTGCATTCCCGGCGCGCCGGGCATTGGCGAAAAAGGCGCGGTCGGATTGCTGGAACAATTCGATCATATCGAAGACGCCCTGGCGGGTTGGGAACAGGTCAAACGCAAAGCCTATCGTGAGTCGCTGCGCGACAATGTGGAACAGATTCGTCTGTCGCGCGAACTGGCAACGATTGAGCTGAACGTGCCGGTTGAACTCGATCTCAAAGGGTTGATTTACGAAGAGCCAGATCACGAATTGGCTTACAAACTCTTTTCCGAACTGGAATTCACCCAACTGATCCGCGAATTCGCTGGCGGCGCCACGCCCGGCGGCCAACCGCAAACCAAACCATCCATAGGGGCCGACGGGGCTGATGATATTGAAACGCAGTACAGCCGAAGTTCGACAATTGAAAAGTTTCGCCAACTGGCCACTTCCCTTTTCAGCCATGACCAATTTGCTTTTGCGTTGGCGGAAACGCCCAACGGCGAATTCAGCGGCGTAGCATTTTCGACAGCGCCTGGCTCAGCGGATTACTTCGATTTTGAATCCTGCGACAATCGCGATGAAGCCACAAAACTGCTCAAAGAAATTTTCGACAATGGCCTGATCGAAAAATCCACGCACGACCTGAAGCGCGCAATTCATTTGCTGGGACAACTCGGCATCACGATTGAAACCACAACTGACGATACGCTGCTGCAAGCATATCTGCTGGACGCCGAACGGTCGAAATACGAACTGACAGCACTGGCGAATGAATATCTGGGCGGATATGGCCTGGTCAAAGAGCAGGATACAACCGCGCAAGCCGCCGATTTGACAGGCCGATTGGCCGATGTGATGAATGCCAAGATCGCAGATGACAAGGCTCAGTTCGATTTCCAGGAGCAGACGCTCAATTACATATACCGGACAATCGAGATGCCAATTGTGCCCGTGTTATATGAAATCGAACAGGCGGGATTTCGCGTTGATACTGACGTGTTGGCCAAGCTTTCAGTCGAAATGGAAAAAGAGATCGAGCGCCTTTCGGGAAAGATTTACGAATTGGCCGGACGCGAATTTAACATTGGTTCACCGACGCAGCTTGGCGATATTTTTGAAGAGTTGAACTATGAAGTTTCGAAGCGCACGGCCACGGGAAAAATCGCCACCGACCGCAATGTGCTGGATGAACTGGCCCTGAAGTATGAACTGCCACAACTGATCATCGAACATCGTGAACTGTCGAAATTGAAAGGCACCTATGTTGACGCCTTCCCTTCTCTGATTCATCCGGAAGATGGGCGCATCCACACGACGCTGAATCAAACCATCGCCGCCACAGGACGATTGAGCAGCACCGATCCGAACTTGCAGAACATTCCCATCCGCACGGAGATGGGCCGCCGCATTCGCCGCGCATTTATTCCAGCAGACGGCTGCGTACTGCTCTCAGCGGATTATTCACAGATCGAATTACGATTGCTGGCGCACATCACCAAAGACCCCGTTATGCTGGATGCCTTCACCAATGGCGAGGACATTCACGAACGCACGGCGCGCGAAGTTTTCGGCGCGAAGTCTGCCGCCGAATTGAAAGAGAAACGCCGCGTGGCCAAGATCACCAACTTCGGCATCGCCTACGTCATCGGCCCGTTTGGCTTGGCGCAGCGCGTTGGTATTTCGCGCAGCGAGGCCCGAAAGGTGATTGACGATTACTATCAGACCTACGCCGGCGTCAAAAGATATATGGACGAATTGCCGGAGAAAGCGCGTGAAGCCGGTGGAGTGGTGCGTTCGATCTATGGCCGGTTGCGCCGTGTGCCCGACCTTGCCAGCAAAGGCGCGGCCCGTGCCCGCGCTGAGCGCGAAGCCGTCAATATGCCAATGCAAGGGTCGGCATCGGATATTGTCAAACTGGCCATGTTGCGCGTCAGCGAAGCATTGAAGCGCGAAAAGCTGAGGGCCAAGATGATTCTGCAGGTACATGACGAATTGGTTTTTGAAGTTCCGTCACAAGAAATCGAGAAAACCAAACAGGTTGTCAAAGCAGCGATGGAAGCAGCGGTCAAGATTGCCGTTCCTCTGACGGTTGAACTTGGCGCGGGCGAAAACTGGATGGATGCGAAGCCATAACTGCCGCCGGTTATTTGATTCAACTTCGCGTACATCAACTTCGTGCTTCCTTTTTCCCGGTTGAGTATTTAATATCTGCCCGTCGGTTTACTTTGTCGTTTTAATCACTACATCAACCATGGGTTTTGCAACAAAAGCTATTCACGCGGGACAGCAACCCGATCCAACGACCGGTGCGGTCGCCGTTCCCATCTATCAAACCTCCACTTACGTTCAAGATTCCCTGGGCCACCACAAAGGATTTGAATACGCACGGACACAGAATCCAACGCGGATTGCGTTGGAAAAGAATCTGGCCGCGTTGGAAGGCGGGATTGCGGCACATTGTTTTGCTTCGGGGATGGCGGCGATTGACACCGTCTTGAAACTGCTTCAAGCGGGTGATCACGTGATTGTGTCCGACAATACTTACGGTGGCACATACCGGCTGTTTGAGCGTGTCATGCGCGGCTTCGGGCTGGACTTCAGCTACGTGGACACGGCTGAGGCAATCAATGTCGAAAATGCGCTGCGCCCAAATACGCGGATGATCTTCGTCGAAACACCGACCAACCCGATGATGACGGTCGCCGATCTGGAAGGCATCGGCAAGCTGGCCAAGGCCCATGAGGTTCGTCTGGTAGTGGACAACACGTTTATGAGTCCGTACTTCCTGCGCCCGATCGAATGGGGCGCGGACATTGTTGTGCATTCAACGACAAAATACCTGAACGGCCACAGCGACAGCATTGGTGGGGCCGCCATCACGGCGCGCGCCGAAGATGCGGAAAAAATAGCTTTTTTACAGAATGCGGTGGGCGCGATTATTTCTCCATTCGATTCATTTCTGGTCATGCGCGGGACTAAAACGCTTTCCGTGCGAATGCAGCAACACGATAAAAACGGGCGCCAAGTGGCCGCATTTTTAGATGAGCACCCCAAAATTCAGAAGGTTTACTACCCCGGACTGCCTCAGCATCCGCAACATGAACGTGCAAAGCGATTGATGACGGGCTTTGGCGGAATGATTGCGTTTGAGACAGGTTCTCTTGCGGCTGCGCGAGGTGTATTGGATAATGTGCGCCTCTGTGCGCTTGCTGAAAGCCTCGGCGGCGTTGAAACATTAATCTCACATCCGGCAACGATGACGCATGCTTCAATCCCTGCGGAACAACGCGCGCGGCTGGGAATTACGGAAGGGTTGGTGCGGATTTCTGTCGGGATCGAGGACGTTGAAGATATCATCGCGGATTTAGACGCGGCACTACTTATGAGCGTAGAAACAGTGACCGGTGACCAGTCATAGCGGGCAAGAGGTAAGCTTGATCACTGATCACTCATCACTCACCACTAATTTATGTCCGATCTTCCAACCATCAATTTAGCGCTCTATGCCCAGACGGATGTGGGCATGGTGCGGAGCGGCAATGAGGATAATTTTCTGATCCTCGACCTTTCGTCCGGCCAAAGCTGGACGGCCAACGAGGAAGAGCCGCACGATCTACTCACATACACCCAGGGGTATTACGGAACATTGCTAGCCGTTTCAGACGGCATGGGGGGGGCGCTGGCAGGCGAGGTTGCCTCGCGAATCGCCGTCGAAACCGTGCGCGACCGCATGCTGCAACTGCAAGCGCACGATACTTACAGCAAGGTTCCCTTTTCAGAACGGCTCCGGCTTGCCGTCGAAGAGGCCAATGCAGTCATTCACGCCGATGGCCAGACGAATCAGGCGCATCGGGGATTGGGCGCGACGTTTACCGCGGTTGCGACCAACGGCGATCACCTCTATTTCGCACAGGTCGGCGACAGCCGGGCGCATCTGATCCGGCAAGGCAAAATCTGTCGCGTGACTAAAGATCAATCGCTTGTCCAACAGTTGATTGACGCCGGGCAGATCACTGAAGAAGAAGCTGAAACGCACAGCTACCGGAATGTCATTCTGCAAGCCCTGGGCGCGCACAACAGCGTCAACGTCGAGGTCAACGCGGTACCGCTTTGCCAACTGGACACGCTGGTGCTGTGCAGCGATGGGCTATCCGGCAAGATCCATGCACATGAAGTCGCGCGCATCGTCAACGAAGCGAGCGATTTCAAATCGGCTTGTCAATCACTTATTACCCTGGCGAACGAACGCGGCGGCGAAGATAACATTACGGTGGTGATCGCCCAGTTTTCCGGCGCAGGATTGCCGCTGCCGGATGACGATTCGATGGAGCCTAAAAGTTTGGCTCGTTTGCCGGACACCCCAACCGAGATCAGTTGGGGAACTGGGGCCAAAACAAATCCCATGGACGAGCTTGAGATTCCCACGCCAAAGCCGTCCGGCGATGAAATCAGGAAGACTGAACCGCTGCCTCCCCCACCGAAGCAATCCACCCCGTTCACTGCCCCGCTGACACACTCTTCCGCTGTCCGGAAACGCACGAATGATCTGTCGGATCGTGTCGGGCCAATTACTGCCGTTTTTGCCCCGGAAGAACTGCTCGAAGCCGAGCGGGAAGAATCGCGTGTGACCGCCGAACAAAAACCGCTGCCGCAGACAGCGCCGCTTGATCCGCGCCTGACGCGGCCGCTTACCGCTGCATCGGCGGAGTTGCCCGCGCAGGAAAACTTTTCAGCGCCGCGCGCTTCATCTAACAATCGCGACGGCAATCACGACGGAATGCAACCGGACAAGAGGTCTTCCAAGGTTAACCTGACGATTTTTATTGGATTGGTCCTGCTTGGAATTGCCGGACTGGCGCTCACCGCAACCTCTTACTTCAAGCAACAAAAGCAGGATGCCGAAGAGCGGCAGGTGGCGAGCGCACGCGCGCAGGAAGAGACGCAGAAAGAGAAGCAAGGCAGCATCGAACAGGTCAAGACCAGAATAGCAACGCTCAGAAACAAGCTGGAACTAGGCACTGGCAGCAAACCGACAGTTGAAAATAAGCTCGAAGACTGGCGGAAAAGGCTGGCTGAATTCGAGCAGCAGTTGGAAAGCCTAAACGACAAATCGCTCGATGAAACTAAACATACCTGCCTGGACATTGAGCGACAGATCCAACAGATTGACGATGAGTTCACCAAGGCGCAGGGCCTATTACCGCTGCATCCCGCCAACCGCGAGCCGATAAAGGTATAAAAGTCCTTCTTACCACTCGCCCGCCGAAATCAATTACAACACAACCACAAAGACGTATCGGACTCCGGCCACTTTGCGGACTTCGGAAACCAGGGTGCCAATATCCACGTTGCTTTTCGGCGGCAGTTTGATCGTCACCATTCCATCTTTGACCGTATAGACCAGACCAGACCAAGCCGGTTTCGAGTCGAAAACCTCAGCCACTTCCGGTCTGGTGTCTTCGTCATTGCGGCGGATCATGGAATCGGCTTTGCGCTTCGCAGCGCCACCTGCGGCTTTCGCACCTTTTACCGTCGCGTCTTTGGACTTTGACGCCGCATAGCCCCCTGCATCCCAGGTCTTTTCCAACCCAACCCGCGCCCCTTCTTTAACGCCACTACCGGCCTGCTGCACGATGTTCTTTTCGCTGCTTGCAGGCGCGCGCTCCTTAACGGCACTGTTGGCCTGGCGCGCTGCGTTTTGTTCCCCGGGCTTTGGCGCCGGATACGGAAGGCCCAGCCTGCGGTAGGTTGCAGGATCAACCTTACCCGTCGTCGGCAAACCGTATTTGAGTTGATACTCTCGTAACGCGATGCGCGTTTCCGGATCAAGTTCGGCGGACAACCGCGTTTTCAAATATCCCAGTCGCCGCAATTCAACCTGCACGGCGATGACTTCATTCTTCGTTATGCGAGCATCGGCGGGCACGTCGTAAACGACGTTTTGCTGCGCCGGCACTGTTGCCCGCAACTGAAGACAGACAAGCAAAACGCTGGCAGCAAAGGCCAGCCGGCGTTTACGCCCCTTATGCCACTTATGCATGCTGAGTCGTAACTTCATCCGTCCTCTTTTCACGTTTGCGGCTTTCGCGCGGCACCTGAATTCGATATTTCTTGATCTTGCTGTAAAGCCGCGGGCGATAAATGCCCAGTACCTGGGCCGCCGCTTGTTTATTGCCGCTCGTGCGTTTCAAAGTCTGCTCAATCACGATTCGCTCGATCTCTTCCAGCGTCATGTTCGGCGGAACGTAAAAGACCTGCGGCTCATCATCATTGGCCGGATTCCCAAAAGGCAGATCCTCCGGCTCAATGCGCGATCCTTTGGCCAGCAGCACGGCGCGTTCAATGGCGTTCTGTAATTCGCGCACGTTCCCCGGCCAGCGGTGCGCAAAGACGCGTTGATAGGCCGATTGTGAAAACCCCTGTAGCGGACGGCTGTATTTATCCTTGAACTTCTGAAAAAAGAAATCGGTCAACAACTGCAGGTCTTCAGCGCGTTCGCGCAAGGGCGGTACGTTGATCGTGATCGTCGAGATTCGGTAAAATAAATCCTCGCGCATCATTCCGTCCTTGATCGCCTCGCGCGGTTCGCGATTGGTCGCGCAGATCAATCGAAAATCCGCCTCAAATGTTTCGGTCGCACCGACAGGCCTGAAGCGCCGCTCTTCCAGCACGCGCAGCAGTTTCGGTTGCAGTTCAATCGGCATCTCGCCGACTTCATCCAGCATCAGGCTGCCGCCTTTGGCCTGCGCCACCAATCCTGAACGGTTCTGAATTGCGCCGGTGAATGCGCCTTTGACGTAACCGAACAGCTCGGCCTCGATCAATTCTTTCGGCAGCGCCGAGCAGTTCACTTTGACGAGTTCGTTGTTCAAGCGCAACGAATTGAAATGAATTGCGTTGGCAATCAGTTCCTTGCCCGTGCCTGATTCGCCGATGATCAGAACGTTGGCATCGCTTTTGGCCACACTTTTGATCGTGTCGTAGATCGCCTGCATGGATTTCGATCCACCGATGATGTTTGAAAATTCCTGCCGCTGAAAATGGCCGCGCAGGCTTTCCGATTCACTGAGCAGGCGGCGGCGTTCAATCGCCATTTGCGCCAGAAGCAGAATTTGATCCGGCTCGAATGGTTTTTCAACGAAATAGAACGCGCCGGATTTGGTCGCTTCGACGGCTTCGGAAACAGTCCCGTGGCCGGTGATGATGATCACCTCAGTGTCGGGCGTGTGCTCTTTGATCAGCCTTAACAGTGACAGCCCGCCCTGCGGATCGTCCGGCAACTGCAAATCGGTTAAGACCAGATCAAAGGGCTGACGGTCTGCCGCGCGCCCTGTCCCCGAATGCCGCTCCAATGTTACGCGCGCCGCGTTGAAGCTCGACGCCGTTTCAACCGCATGCCCTTCAGCCCCCAACAGCAACCGCAATCCATCTGTAATTGAAGGTTCGTCGTCAACGACTAAAATTCTATTCTCTATTTTCAATGACGGTTCTCTCCTGCCACAACATTTTTGTATGGCAATGTGGCCAGCAAAATTTCAAATCCTGAACTTGAGCAAATGTTCGTCCCGGCAGGTTCGGCGGCGAATGCCGTGACCTGCCCCCCGTGCAGTTCAATAATGCGGCGAGCCAGCGCCAATTTGAGCGAAGCCGGGTTCAGCCGCTCGTTCGTCAGAAAATCAAAAAACGCCTGCCGCTGTTGCTCGCTCAAAACTTCTCCATTATTCAAAATTGAAAGCATCACCCGGTCTTCATCCGATTTTACGACAACATTCACTACCCCCTCAGTGGCGGACAAATCTGCCGCGCGAGCCAGCAAAGTTTGCAGCGCCACACGCATCTGTTGCGCATCCAAGGGGAACCGTAACTGGGTGTCGGCGAATTCAGCGTTGATCTTCACGCCGCGTGCGCTGGCCTGCGGCTGAAATTCATCAACTACCTGCTTTACCAGCGCGACAAAGTCTTCTTCAATCAGCCTCAATGTCGGCGGGCGAGTCAGCTTGGTGACAAGCGAGGCGTTTTCGGCCATTTCGTTCAAGCTTTGAATGATCTTATCCGTAATCTCCAGGCCTTCGGCCCAATCCGCCCAATCTGAATGCCCCGCAAAACGTTTTTTCAAATACGCGGCATACAGCTTCAGCCCGCCCATCTGATTTTTGAAGTCGTGGATCAAACGATTCGTCGCGCGCCCGATGTCAGCCATCGCGCTTTGATCCTTGTCGAAGGGGCGCATCTCCACAGCCACCAGCGGCTGTGATTGAAATCCGTTGAGCCGTCGCAAGCTGACCTGGCATTCGCTGTCGCCAAAGCTCGCGAATGATACCGCCGACGCCTGCCCATCCACCCCATTCACAATGAAGCGTTCAAACAACGAATTCAACTCTGCACAATTCGCCTTCGCCGCAATCTGTGAAATCGTCGCGCCCTCTGGAGCATCGCCGAGCAGCAGGATCGCTTGCTGATCCGCCGTGATCACACGGCCATCAAAACGACACAAGACCATCAAAGGCAGTCCATTTTCGGTCATCGTTACACACGATTGAAATAGGGGAGGAGGGGAAATTCAGGTTGTGATTGATGTTTACTTCCGCCGAAACAGCGTGCTTAGAAACGGACGTATGCTAGCAAAAACAACCACCAATCTCAATTCTTGGTTCCCCGCAATCTTCACGCGGGGGCCATCTTGTTGTCACTGCAGACGGCTGCTAAGATTCCCGCCATCCAAGCGGTTTAGACATCCCAAGCTTGACGACAAAATCAAATCTCTTGATGAACCTCGCCATTTATCTTTTGTGGGAATGGCCGGACGGGTACACCTTATGACGGAAAAACTGCGCCGCATTTTGATTGCTGAAGATGATGACAACAACCGCATCCCGCTGAAGCTGATGCTGAAGATGAACCAATATGACGTGATTGAAGCCTGTGATGGACAGGAAGCGATTGACCGCATCCACCGCGATAAACCCGATCTGGTTTTGATGGACATCACGCTGCCCATGATTGACGGCCTGGAAGCAACGCGCCTGATCCGCCGCGAAGCTGAGTTTCAAACCCTGCCGATCATCTTTATCTCAGGCTATGAGAATCAGGAGACGCTGGATCGCGTCAAGGCATGCGGCGGCACAGACTACATCAGCAAGCCCATCGAATTTGACGATCTGAAGCAGATGATCGAAAAGCACCTGCCTGCTGAATAAATCTGCCGGCAACAAAAGCGATCTCAACGGGTGTAATTTCGTCCTGATGTAGCGATAAATGTAATATCTGCAATAAAATCGGCCCTCCATAAAACGAGAGACTACCTCGTTTGTAGCTTGTCTCGAGCATCAGGAGGACCGAAAATGAACGCTAGCA
>JBBQVH010000126.1:0-24183 GCA_038211695.1 Blastocatellia bacterium
GAAGATGTTGGATGGTATTCCGACCCTGAAAGGGTCGCACTGATCGTTGAACTTCGACCCTTTCAGGGTCGGAACGAATGGCGAGAAGCATCCGTGGACGTTGTCCACGTCTATTAACTACTGCCCTTTCAGGGCAAAGACTGCATACATCAGATTTGTGTAGATACCAATTGGTGAAACCCAGGGCTAAATTCAGCCGCCGCGACACGGCGAAGAAGCCTGAGTAGTTACAGCTATGAAATCAATTAGCTGGCAAAAAAGCGGAACAGGAAAAGGAATAAATTGGGTAGCGGCTTAACCGAGTATGCTGGATACGGAATCGGGAGCGTGAGTGCAATGGCATCAAGTTAAGCAATGAAGGCTTTGTTCAGAGTTCACGCTTCAGCGTTTCAGCGGATTCCCCGACACGCTGAAGCGTGAACTCTGAACCTTGATAATATTATTGAGGGTGAGGAACCTATGCTTCAATTATTTTAGTGCCGCGACGAAATTGTTAGTTGTTAAAGGTATGGCGACATTTCTGTCGGACGTTACTTGAATGAAAGAGAATAGCGGAAAGAATGATTGGCGGTGGGGCAATTGGCGAAGTTGCCCCACCGCCACAGTTGAGAACTGCTCAAATGTTTTGCTAGCGATTCAGCACCATCAAGCCGAGCAGCAGCGGCAGATAGATGACAGAGACTTTGAGCAGGCGTCGCGCTTGGGTTGGCGTCATTTGCCGGGCCGTCGTCAGGCTGGCACGAAGAAACCATGCGCCCAGCAACACCGCTCCAGCCAGATAAATCCGCCCTGAAAGCCCAAGCAGCACCGGCAATAGGCTGATCACCACCAAGCCGATTGTGTAGCCCACAATCTGCCGCGCGGTTGATCTGCCGTCCGGTTCAACAACTGGCAGCATGCGAATCTGCGCGCGTCCGTAATCTTCGCGGTACATCGTTGCAATGGCGTGGAAGTGCGGGAATTGCCAGAAAAATAAAATGCCGAATAAAGTCCACGCTTCGATGCCCACTTGATTGCGAGCTGCAGCCCAGCCAAGCAGTGGCGGCAGTGCGCCGGGAATTGCGCCGATGAAGGTGCACCAGTGTGTGTGCGTTTTCAGCGGCGTATAGAGAAACAGATAACTGGCCAAAGCGATCAGGCCCCAGGCGGCTGTCAGTGGATTGACCAGCCAGGCTAGATAAATTTCCGCCACCACCGAGATTGCGATTCCGAAGATAAGCGCGTTGCGCGCGGACAACTTGCCCGCGGGCAGCGAACGCGTTCGAGTGCGCTCCATCAGCGCGTCCAGATCGCGTTCCCAGTATTGGTTCAGAGTAGAAATGCCGCTCGATAACAGCGCGATGCCGAGCGTGGTGTGCAAAAACAACAGCCAGTTGATTGGCGACGGCGAGCCGAGCGTAAACCCGGCCAGCGACGACAGCACAACCAGAAACGTGATGCGCGGTTTGGTCAGATCGTAATACGCCGCGAGCTTTTCGCCCGCAGTCAGCGCGGGCAAGGGCGGCGAGGAAGATCGCGCCTCACCGATGGTTGGCCCGGCGAGGGGCATGACGGGGGACGAATGCGCCGCCGCATTTCCGGCGGACGTGACAATTTCCATAAGTTCGCCTTTCAGATAAAGAAGAAATTTTGTTGGAGAAATGAGGCCATGAAAATAGCAGATGAGATTCGGCTTTATCAAAGGAAGAGCATGGAGTTCAGGCTTCAGCCCGCTGGCGTTGCCCGCTGGCGTTGCCCGCTGGCGTTGCCAACTGGCGTTGCCAACTGGCGTTGCCAACTGGCGTTGATTGATTGCGTTCGCAAGGAAGCGACAGGCTGAAGCCTGAACCCCATGCTCTTTTTTCAAAGCACCTTGAGAACCAGCATCGTCAAATCGTCGTGTTGATGCGCCCCGGCGGTAAATTCAGTGACGTAATTGATCGCTGCTTCAATGATCGCCGAAGCGCGCAGGTGACGATGCTCCAGCAGAAACTCCAGAATGCGCGGCTCGCCGAATTCTACCTGCTGGGGTGCGGGCGTATGCGCTTCAACCAGACCGTCGGTGTAAAAGAAAAGAACGTCGCCTTTTTCCAGATGCAGGGTTTCGCTCTTGTATTGCTGTTTGTCGAACACGCCCATCAACAATCCGCCCGTTTTCAGCGCACGCCATTTGCCCGAAGCCTTGACCAGCAGCGGTGCGTTGTGGCCTGCGTTGCAGTATTGCAGGGTCTTGGTGTCGGTATCGAGCACGCCATACACCAGCGTCAGCAGCAACTGTTTGCCCAGATCACGGTGCAAACGCAGATTGGCGTCGCGCAGCACTTTGGCCGGGCCGCCGCCGCGCCGCGACACGCTGCGCAGAATGCTGCGCGATGCCGCCATGCCCATTGCCGCGCGTACGCCTTTGCCCGCAACGTCGCCGATCATCAAGCCCAGCCGTTTTTCCGACAGCGGAATGTAATCATAAAAATCACCGCTCAGGTTGAGCGCCGGTTCCAGCCGCGCGGCGAACTCAAACCCCTTGACGGACGGATTCTCCGGAAGCATTGCCCGCTGTACGTCGCGGCCCATCAGAATTTCGTGTTCCAGCCGCCGCTCGCGCTCGACGTGTTCCTGGTAAAGCCGCGCGTTGACGATGGCGATGGAGAGCGGGTTGGCAATATTTTCCAGCAATCGCCCGTGGTATTCATTGAAGGCATTGGTCCGGCTGCTTTCCAGCGCCAGCACGCCAATCACTCTTTCTTCATAAATCAGCGGCACGGCCACTTCTGACCGCTGGCCGTGGTCGCGCCAGGTGTCTGTCAGGAAATAATCAGGATCGCGCAACACGTCGCCAACAAGCTGCGTGCGGCGTTCACGAACGGCGCGGCCCACGACGCCTTGCGTGACGGGTGTGCGGTGGATGCGTTCTCGTTTGATCGCGCCGTAACCTTCTTCAATGTGCCAGACGAATTCCGGTTGTGTGTCATCCAGCAATCCGACCAGCAGAAACTCATGGCTGATCAGCCGGGCCAGCATTGGCCCGATATGATCGAGCAGACGATCCAGGTCCAGGATCGAGGTAATTTCGTGGCCGATCTCGATCAGCGCCCTCATCTCCCGCGTGCGTTGGCGTAATTCGTCATACACGCGGGCGTGCTCCAGGGCGATGGCCAATTGATTGCCCAGCACGCTCAGCACGCGTTCGTGATCGCGCGTGAAGTAGTTCGCCTCCGCACTTTCAATCGTCAGCACGCCGACGATTTTGCTTTCGCGTACCAGAGCAAGCGGAACGGCGATTTCCGATAGCGGTTCACTGCCGGCCGCCGCTGTAATCGGCAGGTAGCGCGAATCACGGCTAACATCGCCGACGTTGATTGTGTGGCCTTCGCGCCAGGCGGCGGAAGCGATGCTGCGGTCGAAGGGAATCAATTCGTGTGCGGCGACTTCTTCCGCGTTGTACCCAACCGACTTTTTCCACAACAGCCCGCCGCGCACTTCGTCCACCAGAAAAAGGTTGAAAAACTTGTAGTCAATGACTTCGCGCAGCCGCTGCGCCACGCGCTCAATCAATTCATCCAGGTCAAGGATCGAGATGAACTCAACGCTCAATTCGTTGATGAGCTGCTGCAGCCGCAGCGCGGATTGAGCGTTGGGCGAAGACGAATCAGAAGTAGAAGGAAGCGAGTCTGTGTACATACAATCCGAGTGAGGAGGACCGAAGAGCCAAAGTTGACCGTCGCAAGGTTGCGTTCCGTTACTTAAACCTCCGTCTTCCGGGCATGGCGGATTGCATCAATGATCTCGTCATCGCCCGGGCGGAAGATCGGCAGGACTATTTTGCGAAACCGAATCACGCCATCCGCATCAATCACCACCACGCCACGCCGCGTGCCAAAAAGCGCTTTCATCTCGTACTGGCGAACAACCAAACCTTCAGCGTCGGAAAGCAGCCGGATCGGCAAGCCATAATGTTCCGCAAACGCGCGGTGCTTGGCGACCGAATCGGTATTGATGCCGACAACTTCTGCGCCGGTCTGTTTGTATTGCTCCCAGTTGTCGCGGACGCTGCAAAGCTGTTTGGTGCAAACCGGCGTTTCATCGCCCGGATAGAAAAGCAACACCACAGTTCTGCCGCGATGTTCGGCGAGCGTCCATCTGTTTCCGTAGCCGTCGGGCAAGTCAATTTCCGGGGCGTGCTGGCCAATTGAAGCAGTCATAAGTTTTACTCTCTCGTGATTGGTGACCTGACAGTTGGAATTTGGCGGTCAATCTCAAATTGGCATTCTGCAATAGCAAAGTGATTTTTGCCAGCAGCCAACGATCGCTATCGCGAGGCCCTTGCCATTCGTGAAATCGAGATTGTCTGTGGTAAGCATGCGCCATCCGAAAAGGAGGATTTCAGCAGCTTATGTTTACGAATCTTTCGACCTTGGCCGATGAAGACGCTGGAAACAAGCCATCTACCAGTGGCAAAGGCAACCTGAGTGAATTGAAAGTTATGACGGCCTATGTTCAGGCAGGCTTTGTGGTTTCAGTGCCGTTCGGCGGAGGCGCACCTTATGATCTGGTTGTTGACACAGGCGTGCGACTACTGAAGGTACAAGTGAAGACGGGCAGGCTGCGGAACGGTTGTATCATTTTCCCAATGCGCCGTTTCAATGGGCGCGGAGGCTCAGGGCATAGATATAGCCGCCATGAAATAGACATCTTCGCTATCTATTGTCCTGACAATGACCACATCTACATCCTTGAATTTATCGATGGGTTAAATGAAGGAAGGCTGCGCTGTGCGGAAACCCAGAACAAGCAGCAGCAAAAAATACGCTGGGCCAGGGACTATGAATTTGATGATTATGTGAAACGCTGGAAAGGGGAAGTGGAGCTAGTCGGGCTCGAACCGACGACCTCTGCGATGCCATCGCAGCGCTCTTCCAACTGAGCTATAGCCCCACAATTTCAATCAGACCCTAATGTCTGAGAACGTTGCCTTCGTCGAGAGCGCGTGCATCTTAGCCAACCGCCCACGAATACGTCAACCGCTCATCCCGCAAAATTTCTGATGCGGCTTACCACGATTTGGCCTATGCGATTTGTTCGATGTCAGCGGCGTTAAGCGAACCGACCAGCAGGCCGTCCTGATCTATCACGGCCAGAAAGCCCAGACGATTCACTTTCAACTTGTGCTGAGCGTGCTCTAGGGAAGCGCGGGCAGTGATAAACAATTCTTCGCTGATTGGTTCCATCACGTCGCGGATGATGGTGTGCTCCCAGCGTTCGCTGGGTAGTTCGCGCAGCCGCTTCAGCGAAAGGACGCCGTGCAACCGGCCTTCTCTGGCAACGGGGAAGTTGCTCAAGCGATTGCCGGGCAGAACACGATCCACAAATTCGCTGACGCGCAGTTCCGGGGCAATGCTGATTGCCGGAGCATTCATTACCCATCCCACCGTGCCTGGTGAAGTTGATTGGTCAGATTGTGGAACGCGGGCATCTTCATCTGCCCGCCGCTGGCGATTTCGGTAATCGCTTTCCGCCGCCGTTTTCAGAAAAACGCCGACCACCAGCAGCCACGTGGCCGCCAGAAAATCCTGCCACAACGTACCGCGAAACATCCCGTAGCCGATCAGAAACAGACCGTAAGAAATCAGCATATACGCGATGCCAACCCCCAACTTGGCGGTTGTGCGCGTCGCTGAAAGGATGTCACCGCTCCGATGCCATAACAAAGCGCGCAGTGCCCGCCCGCCATCCAGCGGCAAGCCAGGCAGCAGGTTGAACATCGCCAGTAACAGATTCGCTGCCGCCAGATATTTGAACCCCGCAGCGAACGCTCGTGCGTTCAGCGCGCCACTGCTGAACTCTTGAACCGTGTATAAGCCCAACCAGAAAAATACCGCGAGCAGAAAGGACGCTGCTGGCCCGGCCACTGCCACGCGAAATTCGGCCATCGCCGTGCGTGGCTCACCCACCAGCCGCGCCCAGCCTCCGAAGATATGCAGTTGGATGTCATGAATCTTGATGCCTTCCAGCCGCGCCACCAGAGCGTGCGCCAGTTCGTGGCCCACAACTGAAGCAAAGAAAAGGGCCGTAATGACGATGCCCAACGCAATGTTCTGCCATAGGGGCAATCGCGGCTTGACTTCCATTGGCAGCCAAAACTGCGATACCAGCCAGACGTGCAATACCGCCATCGGCAGCCAACTGTAATCAATCATCAGCGGAATGCCGGACACGCGCGCGATCTGGAATGGTTTGAACCGCATAAATTCCTTTGCCGAATTACTCGATGACGAAATCTTTGATTGCTTGCATCAGTGCGTCAGCTTCATTGTCGAAGAAGTGGCCTGCGCCAGTGATTTTTACCAACTGATAATTACTGGTTGTGGGCAGCGTGCTTAACAATTCTTCCAGCGGTGCAAGTGGCGCGATTGTATCTTCCGCGCCGTGAACGAACAGCCTTGGCTTTGTGCAATCACGTAAAAAATCCAGATTGTCCATTCGCGCGGGCGCGCCAATCGCAATCAGCTTCTGCACGCGCGGATCGCCGCAGCCAAGGCGCAGGCCAACAATGGAGCCGAAAGAGAACCCCGCGATAATTACTTCGCGTGCGTGCGGCTGTTCGCTCAGCAGGTAGTCCAGCGCGATGCGTGCATCATCCAGTTCACCGCGACCATCATCGTGTTCGCCTGTACTGTGGCCGACGCCGCGAAAGTTGAAACGCAAGGTCTCAAAGCCGGATTCCTGAAGCGCTTTGGCCGCGCGGAAGACGACCTTGTTGTGCATCGTCCCGCCACCCAGCGGATGCGGATGCAGCACCAATGCGACGCGTTCGGCTTGATTCGATTTCGGGCGATAGATCGCTTCCAGTTGGCCATGCGGCGCTGGAAGAAGGAGATTGCCAGCAGGGTACATAGTTTTCTTAGCCGTTATTGGTCAGCAGGATTTTGAGTGTGCCAGGCGTCCGGGCGGCGGCCATCGCGGCAACTCCGTCGCTCAGGCTAAATTCACCGGCGATCAAATCTTCGACTTTGACTTTGCCGTCTTCAAGCAGTCGCAGTGCTTTTTCAAATCGCCCGCAGCGTGAACCAATGATGCTGATCTCGTCCACGACGATGCGCGATGTGTCCAATGATACGGAAGCCTGAAACGTGGATTTCAGCATGATCGCTCCGCGCGGTTTGACCAGATCAAGCGCCAGTTGCAATCCACTGGCAGCGCCACTGGCTTCGACGACGAAATCGAAGCGCGCTGCCGGATCAAGTTTCAATTTATCAAGAGCCATCGGTTTGATTCCGGCTTTGGCCGCAAGTTCCAACTTGTCCGTGTGTTTGCCAATCAACGTCAGGTCGCAGCCCGTCGTTGCCAGCACGCGCGCGATCAACTGGCCAAGCTTGCCATCGCCAATCACTGCCGTTCGATGCGTTGCGCTGATTTCGACTTGATCAAGAATTTCGCACGCGGCGGCCAATGGTTCGGTAAAGACTGCCTGCCGGTCGCTCACCCGATCCGGGACGAAGACCAGGTTTTCCGGCGGCAGGTTCAGATATTCGGCAAACGCGCCATCGCGACTGTGAATGCCAAGCGCAGTGCGATTCGGGCAATGACGCGGATCGCCTATCTGGCACAATTCGCAGCGGCCACACCCGACGTTAATTTCGCCGACGACGCGGCGGCCAATCTGGAATTTGTCGGGCGAATCTTCCACCACGCCGACAAACTCGTGGCCAAGCGTGCCGCTGAATCCTGCATAACCGCGAATGATCTCAAGGTCGGTGTTGCAAATCCCGGCCATTGTTAATCGCACTAAGGCTTCATTGATCGCGCGCGCCGACTTGATCTCAGCCAGCCGCAATTCACCATTTTCAAAACGCAGCGCCTTCATGGCTGACAAAATAGCAGCCTTTGCGGAGCCTGAAAACGTAAGCTGGATTTTTGGAATTCGCTATGCGATTCTGCCATTGCTATTCAAATGCTATTCAAACTTCAATAATTTCTGTTTGCATTTTTACCTAGGAGAAGAAAATTCAATGTCAGCAGCAAAGATGGGCGATGCCGTGAAGGTTCATTACACAGGGAAATTTGACGATGGCGATGTCTTCGACTCTTCCGAAGGCGGCGAACCGTTGTCCTTTACGATCGGCGGCGGCCAGGTGATTCCGGGCTTCGATCAAGCTTTGGTCGGTATGGAAGTGGGCGAAACCAAGGATGTCGTGATCCCACCCGACCAAGGCTACGGCGAACGCGTCAGCGAACTGGTGCAGACGCTGGATCGCAATCAATTTCGTTTGGAAGGCATTGAGCCGGAGTTGGGGCTGGCCATTGAAATGCGGACACCGCAGGGCAACATTCCGCTCGTCATTACCGAACTTACCGAAGCCACGGTCACGCTTGATGCCAATCATCCGTTGGCCGGCGAAGAGTTGCATTTCGCGCTGACGCTGGTCGAGATTGCCGCCTGACGATTTTATTTGCTGCATGCCACAATCGTTGCATAGTTGGGATTTAACGCCGCGCGAAGCCATCACCGTCCAGCAGGAATTGCGCTCTCTGGTGCGGATTCAGCCGCTGGTGCGCCAGATCAACACAATTGCCGGAGCGGACATCTCCTTCAATAAATATTCGGAGGTGATCTACTCCGGCATCGTCGTTTTAAGCCTGCCGGATTTGCAGATTATCGAATCAGTGGACATTCGCAGCATTTCCAAATTCCCTTATATTTCCGGGCTGCTCAGCTTCCGCGAAGCGCCATCGTTGCTGGAAGTGTGGGAGCAATTGAAGACGAAGCCGGACGTGTTGATGCTGGATGGACAGGGCATTGCGCACCCTCGCCGTCTGGGGATTGCGTCTCACATTGGGGTGCTGCTGGATTGGCCGACGATTGGCTGCGCAAAAAGTATTTTGGTTGGCAAGCACGGTGATCTGGCACCAGAAGCAGGAAGCCGGACTCCACTGATTGATCGCGGCGAACAGATTGGAGTCGTGCTAAGGACGAAAAAAAACGTAGCGCCGGTTTATGTTTCTCCCGGCCACTTGATGGATATGGATTCGGCAGTTGATCTGGTGATGCGGTCAGTCACGAAATATCGCCAGCCCGAACCGACGCGGCAGGCGCACTTGCTGGTTAACCGAATCAGAGTGGCCGACAAGTAGTCACGGTTTGCGGCAAAAGATGTCTCTTCCTATCGCCGCAAATCAGCTTTCACCATTGACGCCTTCCCGCCTGGAATGATCAGCCGTTGTTCCCAAGCCGCATACCCATTGGCCATCACCAGAATCGAATGAACTCCAGCACGCAGCCGCACCGTGCGCGGCGTATATCCGCTGTAAGCGTTATCAATGTAAACGCGCGCCTGGCCAGTGGAACCTGTCACAGTCAGTTCCCCAACATTCGGGTTGACGTTTGATAAGTCGCCAGTGACGGTCGCTGTCTGAAAGTTTTGAGCATTCTCTGTCCAGATCGCCTTCGTTGCCGGTTCCGGCGAAGATGTGATTGAAGCCTGGGTTGCGTTGAAAGGTTGTTCAGCAATGACCGGTGCCAGTGAATTGATGTCCACTGCCGACGCCAGCCACTGGTTGATGCTTTCAATGGTCATCTCTTTGGCGTGCAGTTCGTGCGAGAAGGACAGGCTGATGCGCGGTTGTTTCGGCCAACTGAAGAATCGGCTTTTGCGCGGCTGGCCGGTTTTGTTCAGCATTAGCTCAATGCTGGAGGCGCGGATTTTGAAGCTCTTGATGGTCAATTCGTCGCCAGGCTGCGCCAGCGTTTGTACAGACTCCTTCAGTGCCTGACTTCCCATTGCCCCATCCGTCATTTCCAAGCCGCGCCGGGTCGCAGGGATTGCCATTCGCAGCCGAACCGTCTTACCCGTGTAATGATTGGCCAGCGTCTTTTTCGCGTCGCCATACCAATCGTCATAAGAAAGCCTTCTGTCTTGCGCGGACACTGCCCAAGTCGTTACCGTCAGTGATAACAAAACCACGACAGCCATAGTTCGATAAGTCAGTTTGTTCATAGGGTACCTCTCTGCGGGGGACTTCAAGGGGGGGCTTGGTTTGTGGGGCAGCAGATACATCTGCATTGTTTGCCCGCGCTGTGGCCAGGGATGTGACCAGCAAGATGAAATGCTGAACGTGCGAGCGGGCGGGGGGAATCAGGTCTTTAAGATTGGGCAGATTGGGGATTGGCGAGTGTACTCAATCCCCAATCTGCACGGTCTGAAAGCGATCGTTACTTCACGTGGAAGGTGTCTTTGTCAGTCGTGACGGTTTGACCGGCGACGTTGTCTTTAATTACCACCTGAACATCGTAATGTCCGGAAGCGAATTTCTTGAGCGATACCAGCCGTGCCAGCGTGATCTGCTGGCTGGTAATGGAACTCAAGCCATTCTTGCCGTCCTCTTTGATGCGCATCACTTCTTTGTCGCGTTGGGTGATCAGGTATTCAATGTCCACGCTGGGGCGCAGCGTCGCCTGATCAATCGCGACATTGTAAACCTGCATGTAAATCCCCAGCGTCTGATCTTGCTTGAACTCGCCCGTCGCGTTCGGAATCACCTTCAATGAGCCGAGCACGAACTGACCGCTAGGCAACCGCCCGGACAGCGGCTCGATCTTCGAGGCCATGATCATCGTCGAAGTCGAAAGCTTGCCCTCTTCGTAACGTGGCACGACGAAGCCCTGTTTGATGACGCCCGTCTTGCCGCTGTTCACGTCGCGCACGACCAGATCAATCTTGTAGATGCCGGGCGGCAACACAACATTCTTTTGATAGGCCGACTTCTGTTGCATACCGGTTTCCAGCGCTTCCGGTGTAAAACTGGAGGTCACCACATCTTCGAACTGACCGGCGCGGCGTCCGGCGGCGCTGGTGATCTTGGCGTAGATGTTGATCGCGGCCTGTGGCAATCCGCCGATTTCTTTGTAAACCAGATCGGTATTGTCCAACTGCACGGTGAAGGAACTCAGCACCGCGTTTTCGGTAACACGCAGCAGGTTAATGTTCATTCCAGCGCTGAGCACGTCGAAGCTGGCTTTGGGCAGGTCGGATTCGCCGGCCAGCGCAGCCAGGTCATTGAATTTGACCTTCGGCGGTTTCTGCAATTTGGCGAGCAGGTCCAAACGCTCAAACGGAGCATCTTTGGCCCGCGAACCGAAGAGTTGGTTGCCGCCATTACCACCATTGTTGCCGAATCCGCCATACGCGATACGGTCGGCCTTACTGGACAGCCCAAGCTGTTCAGCGAGCGTCAAGCCCGCGTTGGGGGTATAGAGCAAAGCGTCCTTTTCGTTCGGGTCACGCGCGATGCGATATTCGCCGGAGCCGGTTGGATCAACGAACTCAATCTCGACGTCCGAACCAACGCCTTCTAGAAATCGGTACCACCAAATCTCAAATGGATAAGTCGAGGTTGAACCGCCGCCTTCCCAAGTTGGGCGGTCGTAGCTGCCGCCGGATGGATGCGTCTCTTTTTCGTGTGGAGGGCCAAACATTATGTAGATGCGCCCGCGATCAGTCTTCCATCCGGGGATGCCGCTGGTGAAATGCTCATTGGCGTAGGCGATGCGCGTGTAGTACTCCTCGCGATACTCGTTGTTATCCGTGTCCGGATCAGGATCGCGGCGCAGCCAGAATTGTTCGATGAATTGTTCGCGCTCGTCGTCGGTCTTCAGCGCATCGAACGTTTTGCGCTCTTCGTCGGTGATGATCCAACGGACGTCTTCATCTTTCCAGCGTTTGTAAACGCTTTTGACGCTTTCTTTGCCGGCCTTGTCATTCTTCTTTTTCTTGTCCTGAGCAAAGACAGTGAAAGAAGAAAGGATGAGCGTGGTGATGAGTAACAGCGCGGTTCGGCGCGCGAAATTCCGTGTAAACAACAATCGGTCTTGCATCATGACTTTCTCTCCTCTCGGTGAACGGGCTTTTGGGTTGCTTGGGCAACACAGAGTTCCAATTGGCAATGAGTTGGTAAGCTCGGAACGCGCGGGTGAACATTGTTTGCCGAAATTCTTTTACAAACCTTTGATCACCCTTCAACAACTCATGACGAATCTGCCATCCGCTTTCAACGTCTTGCCGGACGATGTTGCCGCCGCTTTCAGTATTTCAGCCATAACCCGAGTTGGAAGGTTTAGGATGGCCGGAAGTGTAAGCGAGCCGCGTAAAGTGCGTCAAGCTGAGAGGGATTTGCGGCTTGCTCTGACCGGACAAACGCGGTGATCCTCAAGTTTGACAAACCCAAAACCCTTCTGTTAGCTTCGCGCCCTTATTTGATGCGGTTCGCAATTACTTAATTATCTTTATGGCTCAAGCAGTTCGATTCCGGCGGGCAATCAGGCGGGCGAAGCGTGTTGGCGTGTTGGCGGTGGTCGTGATGCTGGCTCTTGCGGGCGCTTCGTGCAAGCGGCTGATTGTTACCAAAGACCGCTCGATCCCGAAGCTGATCGCGCCGCTCACCAATGCCAAATTCGACGACCTGACCAGGCAATTACAGCCCTTCACCAATCTCCAATCGTTGCGCACCTCGCGTGTCGGCGTCGTTTTCATGGACGCGGGATTGACCGAACGCTGGCCGGAAGCTGATGCCATTATGGTTTTGCAGCGTCCGGACAAGATTCGGCTGATAATTCAGGCGCCGGTGGTCAAGTCGAAGGTCGCCGAGATGGTTTCGGAATCAAACCACTTCAAAGTCGCCATTTATCAACAGTCGCCCCGCTTCCTGATCGGAACGAATGACGCCGATTACGGCATGTGGCGTGAAAAATTGGGAGAAAAGGGGCGCAGCGGGCTGGTTTCTGCCCGGCCATTTCATTTCACCGAAGCATTAATGATGCGCCCGCTGCATCTTGGGGATGCGCGCTTCACGTATTCGATGGAAGAAGCGCTGATCGAAGAGGCGGACTTGAATCCGAAAGCCGCAAAAGGCGCTCGCGTGCTGCGGAGTTTTTACGTGATTTCCGAACTCGAATTGGGGCAGGGAACATCGCACGTGCTGCGTCGTTTCTGGTTCGATCGCACCAACGGCGCAAAGTTCTCGCGGCAACAGATCTTCGATGCACGTGGCGAACTGGCGACAGATGTCAGTTATACGGATTACCGGAAGCTGACCGAGGCCAGCGCTGATCTATGGCCGAGTGTGATTCTGGTCAGCCGCCCGCACGATGGATACGCTGCGCGCCTGCTCTTCAGCGCCGAAAAGTTTGAACTCAATCCTGAACTTCCTGTGGTGGCATTTACGCTCGAAAATACGGATAAGCTGGCCGAAATTGATCTGGACAAACCGCCAACGCCGTAACCATTTTTATGGACAGTCTAGTTGCTTCAAATATCCGCCAACGTCCGACACGCACCATGATCAGCGTGGCAGGCGTGGCTTTGGGCGTGCTGTTGGTTGTATTGAATACGGGATTGGTCGAAGGCATGCTGAACGACCGCATCCGGCGCGAGCGCGGCATTGGCGCGGAGATTCAATTTGGCCGTGAAGCCGCGATGCTCTCTCCCTCATCCAGCAATCCTGTGGATGTTCGTTATGCCGACCGGTTGCGGCAGATTCAAGGCGTGAAGCAGGTCAGCCCAGTTGGGTATTACGTCCAAAGCGGAAACAGTGGCCTGGGGATTGAAATTGTCGAAGGCGTTGAGTTCGACAGTTATTCGGCAATCACAGGACTGAAAATCGTCGAAGGGCATGCCTTTCAATCTGACGATGATGTGCTGATTGACGATTTCAAAGCCCAGCACAACAAGTTGAAAGTCGGCAGCGAGATTCAGATCTTCGGCAAAATGATGCGCGTGGCGGGAATTTATTCGCCGCAAATTGGATCAAGAATCAAGATGTCGCTCGCCGCCATGCAGCAGGCATTGGGCGCGGAAAATAAATGCTTTGAGATTTTGGTCAAAGTGCAGGATCCGGAAAAGCAGGCAGAGGTGCAGCAGCGGATTGATGCCGCCTTGCCCGGCAATCACGTCATCCTGACGCGCGATTTGGGAACAAACTTCGGGCGCGAAATCCCGGGCATCAAGGGCTTTGTGCGAGCGGTGATGGTGCTGTCAATCATTGTCAGCGCGCTGGTCATTCTGCTGGCGATGTATACGACGATCACGGAACGGACGCGCGAAATAGGCATTTTGAAATCGCTCGGCGCGCCGAAGCGCTACATCATCAGCGTGATTGAAAAAGAGGCGCTGGCCATCAGTTTGATCGGCGTAATCGTTGGATTGTTACTGGCGATTATTGCTGCCTGGGGAATTGAGCGTGCGACGACTTTGCAACTGGAGTTTCATTGGTCATGGATATTGCGTGCGGCGCTGATTGGACTGGGCGCGGGGGCGTTGGGCGCGCTCTATCCGGCCGTGCGGGCAGCCAACCAGGACGCAGTGAAAGCGTTGTCATATGAATAATCGAACGGGCGAATAGTCGAATTAAGCAAGTAATGAGCAAGTATGGATGCGATTCTGAAGACTGAAAATCTGGTCATGACTTACCGCGTTGGCAGTGTTGACGTGCACGCTTTGCGCGGGGTCAATCTGGTGATTGGGCGCGGCGATTTTGTTTCGATTATGGGGCCGTCGGGCTGCGGCAAATCCACGCTGTTGCATATTCTGGGAGGCTTGCTCAAACCGACTTCGGGGCGTGTGATCGTGGATGGCGAGGATATGGCTGCGATGGGCGATGCCGGCCGCACCGACGTTCGCCGCCGCAAAATCGGCTTTGTCTTTCAGCGCTTCAATCTGTTCCCGACCTTAAGCGCGGAAGGCAATCTGAAACTGGCCGAGCACGTTCACGGCAACGGCAAAAAAACGGTTGACGATGAAACCCGCCGCGAAGTCTTGCGCATGTTGCGGCTGGAAAATAAAATGCGCCATAAACCTCTTGAACTGTCAGGTGGAGAACAACAGCGGGTCGCCATCGCACGCGCGGTCATCAATCGTCCGGCGATCATACTGGCGGACGAACCGACGGGGAATCTTGATTCTGAGAATTCCGAGATCGTCCTTGAAATGTTGCAGAAGCTCAATCGGGAATTGAATCAGACCATCGTCATGATCACGCATAATCCCGAAGCAGCGGCCGTTGCTGCTCGTACGATTGAAATGCGCGATGGGACAATTGTCCGCGAACGATAACCGTATCAATTGGAGAAAGTGGAGAAACTGTTGAAGAGGGCGAGCGATGAACTCAATCTTCGTGGGAATTAAGAATGTCCTCCTCTGGTCGTACGAACGCGGCACATGGCAATATGATCTCCTTTGCCTGTTGATTATTACTGTGATCTTTATATTGCCAGGCAGATTTTTTGGCGATCGAGATCGCGTCGTCGTCAAACCAGCGCGAGCAAATCAAGCATCGTTTTCGGCATCCAAGTCCGGCGAAACGGTTCGCGAGGTCGCCGTGAGCGATTTGCAGGATTTTTTGCAGCGGCGGAATCGCCCTGAAATGATGTTGAACGAACCGAAGGAAGCAATCGTTCTGTACTTGCGCGACCAATTGAAACAGGATGTGATGGTCACAAGGTTTGAACCATTTATGAAGTCGCAAGGACAGTTTGTTTATCGAGTCTGGACCCAATGAAGCCCAGCGGTTGTAACTACAAGCTATACGAGATGGAGAAAGGAAGAATGAAAAAAGTAATTACATTGGCGCTCGTCACGGGGATGTTTCTGGCACTGGCCGGAGCCACCCGCGTGCCCCACGTTGCCGCCAACACAATTCCCCAAATCTTAACCGGCATTCTCAACAAGATGGAGAATGCTCATCAGCAAATGAAAAGTCTGAAGGCTGAACTCATTCAGCAGAAGACCAACCCACAAATTGGCAGCACCGACACCGATTACGGCGTCGTGCTTTACAAACCTGCCTTCGGCAAAGACAAAGGCAAACTTCGCATTGATTACACCCGGCCAAGCAAGGACATCGTTGCGGTTGTCGGTGAAAATGTCACGTTTTACCAGCCGCGCATTAATCAGGTTTTCAAGGGCACGGTCAACAAATTATCCAAAGGCAAAGCCGGCGTTAGTCTGGTTGGCATAGACGGGTCGCTGAAAAATCTGACGGCCAGCTACAATATGGAGTTTGTCAAAGACGAGGCAGTCAACGGTCAGATGACGACCTTGCTGCGCCTGACGCCGAAAAGCGGCGGGCAGTATTCCGCGATTGATCTGTGGGTCAATCAGCAGAACTGGCTGCCAGCGCAGTGGAAGATGTCCGAACGCAATGGCGATTACACGGTCATCACACTGAAAAATCTGCAACTGAACGGTGGCGTCACCGACGCTGCGTTCGTCGTGAATATCCCGAACGGCACCAAGGTCGTGGACAAGTTCTGACGCGATCGGCAAACGCGCTCGATTTTGTTTGCCCAATCAACATCAATCCCCAGAACGGTTGCGAGGGACGAGCTTCAAACAAGCTCGTCCCTCTTCATTAACTAAAAGTACTACAGACACACTGATCAGAAGGCGAGGCGCCGTTACCAACGCCCGCAATTTTGCAATTCTTGAAAAATGCCCGCAATTCTTGAAATGAATGACCTGAGCAGCAGCAAACTGAGCCGAAATTTGCGCGAAGCCAAACTCGTTGCCAAAGGCCTGGCTTCAACAAAACACCCGATTCTGGCGCACGTCATTCCGATGCGCCGCTGCAATCTTGCCTGCGGGTATTGCAACGAATACGACAAGGTTTCTGAACCCGTGCCGTTGGAAGAAATGAAAAGGCGGCTGGATAAACTAGCCTCGTTCGGCACGACGACGATTACCATCAGCGGTGGCGAACCGATGCTGCACCCGCAAATTTTCGAAATTATTGCGCACATCCGTTCGCACGGAATGATCGCGGGACTGATCAGCAACGGGTATTACATGACCCGCGAAAACATTGAAAAGCTCAATCGCGCGGGCCTGGAATATCTGCAGATCAGCATTGATAACGTTAAGCCGGATAAAGTTTCGCAGAAGAGCCTGAAGGTGATTGACCGTTATCTGGTCAATCTATCGAAGTTCGCCACATTCCACATCAATATCAATTCAGTCATCGGCGGCGGGGTGCAGAATCCTGAAGACGCGCTGGTCGTCGCCGAACGCGCCGTCGGGCTTGGCTTTGGCTCGACGCTCGGCATCATTCACGATGGCGGCGGCCAATTGAAAGCCTTGAGTGGCGTGGAAGAGCAGGTTTACCGGAAGCTCCGCCGCTTTGGCAAAAAGAAGTTCGGCTGGCTGAATAATTTTCAGGACGATCTGGCTTATGGTCGCCCGCACAACTGGCGCTGCCGCGCAGGCGCGCGTTACCTGTACATCTGCGAAGACGGCTTGGTGCATTACTGCTCGCAACAGCGCGGCTATCCGGGCATCCCGCTGGCGGAATATACGCGCGAACACATCGAACACGAATTCAATACCGAAAAGCCCTGCGCCAAATTCTGCACCATCGCCTGCGCCCAGCAGGTTGCGATGTTAGACAACTGGCGCGCGCCTCAACAGCCCTTCGATCTTCCCGAAGCATTCCCGAAGCACGGGAAGCAGGACGACTTAGCGGAAGAAGTCATTCGCGCCGAATCCTGAAAATAGTTCTGAATCGCGCCATTAGGCGGCTATCTTGTGATGACCGCCTAACGGCGGGACTCAACGCTCTCAGAATTTTGATAGCCATTCCACGCCCCTTACATTATAAATCTGGTTCCGTTTGATGAAATTGCCGTTGTGCTCCGCTTTTCCACACAACATGCCGGATCAAACAATCAATCAAAATCCTGAACAGATTGCGCGTGACCACATAGACCAGCAACTCAAGGCTTGCGGTTGGATCGTGCAAAGTAAAAAACAGATCAACCTCGGCGCAAGCCTGGGTGTTGCCGTCCGCGAATATCAAACCGATGCCGGCCCGGCGGATTACCTGTTGTTCGTTGATAAAAAGCCCGTCGGCGTGATCGAAGCCAAGGAAGCAAACAAAGGCTTTCAGCTCACTCAAGTCGAAGACCAGTCCACCGAATATGCGCAAGCCAAGCTGAAATACCTCAACAACGCGCCGCTGCCTTTTGTTTATGGGTAGTGGCTCAGACCGGTGAGACAGCTCAACCTGGATCGCGGACGTTACGTCCGCCCAGCTCTAGCTATAACGCTGACGCACGGACGGAACGTCCGCGATCCGGCTTTACGAATCTCCCTTCATTGAGCCACTACCTGTTTATGGGTAATGGATCAACTGGGTGAGATCGGTACGGAACGGGGAGCGTGAGCGACCTGGTTTACCCAAGCGTAGACGGATAGAAGCTCAGGTCGCTCACGCTCCCCGTTCCGTATCCATCGCCTTACACTGAGCCATCACCCTCGATCTTTGTCGGCTGAATCTAAATTTCTTGTAGGTTATTTTTACCTACTTGTAGGAATAACGCTGTAGGATGTCACTTCTATCTGGCTCAAGTCAACATTTTGTTGAAATTACCACACGGAATCTTGTGCTAATGTTATCGCTGTAGTAACGTCCACCTGCCTTTGGCCGAACCTTGAATGAAAAGATTAGCTTATGTTGCCCGGTGGCAGGCGCAACCATTGCGCTTGAGTTTGGCCAATCCTGATCAATGCGGTATTTCCTGCCGCCGTGGGATTCACTTCATATCGCTTGAAATTGCGTGTTTATCTGCACTCCTTCCGGCAGAGATACACGAGCCGTAGCCGAAATGAATAGGACAGATAAAATGAATCATTCGGATTATCCGCCGCCGATCACTGAAGAAGGAGCGAACCACATTGCCGCCATTGCTAAACGGGGGGGGGGGCAATCGTTGTGCCAACCGGTAGCGCAGTGTTTCATCTGATTGAAGCCTTGCCAAATTTCATCGTTGCCGCGCCTGCGATGCGCGAACTGGTAAGCCAGGTGATCGCGGTTTGCGACAGTCATGCACCTGTGCTGATCACAGGCGAAACGGGAACGGGCAAAGAGTTGCTGGCACGGGCCATTCACTTGACTGGCAATCGGCGCAATCAGCTATTCACTCCGTTCAACTGCACGGGCCTCAGCCTCGAGATTGCCGACAGCCAGCTTTTCGGCCACCGGCGGGGTAGCTTTACCGGCGCGCTGAATGATCAGCCAGGAATCATTCGTGCCAGCGAGGGCGGCACACTCTTTTTAGATGAGATCGGTGAATTGAGCCTGGAGCTACAGCCGAAGCTACTACGCTTTTTGCAGGAAGGCGAAGTCCATCCGGTGGGCGCGGCGGCTCCATTCAAAACTGATGTGCGTGTGGTGGTCGCAACCAATCTCGATCTGCCAGCGGAAGTCAAAATCGGACGCTTTCGTCAGGATTTATTTTATCGGCTCAACGTCGTCCCCCTGCACATCCCGCCGTTGCGTGAAAGACGCGAAGAGATTCCACCACTGATCGAATATTACTTCGATCTCTACCTTCGGCAGGCGGGCAAAGAGAATATTCAGTTGAGCCAACAGGCCATCGAATTGATGATGCGTTACGACTGGCCGGGCAACGTGCGGGAACTTTGCCACGAACTGCAGCGCCTGGCGCTGTTCGCGATGGACGGCGAAGCTGTTGACGCCGCGCGGCTCTCGCCTGCCATTATCAACCAGACGATTCAAAACAAACCCAATCGGCAGGAAGCATCGCTCAGCGAAACAGTGGCGGAAGTCGAGCGGCAATTGATTGTCGAAACGCTGATCGCCAAAAACGGCAATCTAACGCATACGGCAACCATGCTGAAGCTGACAATCAAAGGATTGAAGGACAAGATGCGCAGGCTGGGAATAGAGAAAAGCAAGCCCTAGCTTCTCAGAGATATAACAACTATCTGGCACTGGATAGCAGTTATCCAGCCGGATAAGTCTTTGAAAACGTGCGGATTCAAGTTGAATCTATCACTTTTTATTACTGGTCGTCGGATAGAAGCTATTCATCCTTACCAGTCGATACTTTATAGCTTATTTGCATTTTAAACTCTCAAGCTCTTTATTCGCAAAGGTCAATTACTTTATCGCAAGATGCCAAATTGATGGAATGCGGATTGATTACATGGAGAAATTGATCGGACAATGGTCCGGTCATCATCTGGTCAAACGTCAATTTGAAATGGCATGACAAGAATTTTCGCGAACTGGCTAGTTTCAGCGAGACGTAAGGCTAACCACAAACCACTATACTCAATCTCAAACAAAGGAGAACCCGGTTATGAGAAATGTAAATCTGGTTGATTTGACAATGGATGAAATGGCTTCAACTAACGGTGGGAGCGTAGATTGTGTGTTGCTCGCAATACTAATTGCGGCTTTGCTGCTCGGTGTGCAACCTGAGCTAGCACTGCCCGCAATGACTATTTACGCTTTTAACTGTTGAGATAGTAGCGTAGCACTATTTAATCGTGGCTCGAGTAGTTAATTGTAGTAAGCTGTCTAAGGTAATAGCTACTTCATTTTACTGAAATATGCCATGTAGTTTAATAGTGGCTAGGTCTACTGTTTGCTGAAGACACGGCCTGCTAATTCCTTTGGCGCTAGTAGGCTGTGTATTTAGTGAGAATTGCATCGTTGTACTGATAGTCATCTGCACAATGATATTATAGATTAATATGCTTTGGTCGTTAATGCGGTTACGTTATCAATTGCTATGGGCACAGTCGCGCACGAGCGTCGGGCGAGCCACGTTATTCTTAGCTGCATATATTTTAGGTGGGGTATTGTTCCTATGCTTAAACCTAGGAGGAATAGGAGCCGCTACTCTAGGTGTGCATCAAGGGCAGGCAGTGAAAGTTGCACAGATAATACTCGGTGGCCTATTTATTAACGGTATTGTTACAAGTCTAACACTTGGAGTTGGGCTGAACAGAAGTTTTTCCGAATCAGAAATGCGTCGTTACCCGCTGAGTGTAGCTGCCCGCTTTGTAGTGCGCTACTTGCTTGGAATGCTTGACCCAATGTGGCTTTTCCAGCTTGCAGTTGTATCAGGGTTGGCGATTGGCTTTGCTTTACTAGAGCAGCGGACCATCTTCATTGGTTTGCCAGTGGCGTTGCTTTTTATTGTGATGACTTACCTGCTGGCGGTGACTCTACTTCTGTTGGTTGGGCAAGTAGTTCAGCAGGATCTTGGCTTGCTAATTTTGAGCATGTTAACAGTATTAATACCTCTTGCTGTTTCATTTTTTGTTCGATTGGACATGCTAAATTGGCGACATGTGTTTGAGCAGGTATTTAGATGGTCACCTCCCGGATTGGCTACCTCGCTGTTGGCTGGCTCTGGTTTGGCTGACGGTATTGCCAGTTCTTTAGCCATAGTTGGTTGGTGTATAGTGCCCGCCATTAGTTTATGGGCTTTAGATTATATTGTGTTGACGGGCGGTAATCAGAAAAGTGGCAAAATCTCAGCGGGCGATTACGACAATTATTATAGCAAGACAGCACGGCTAGTAAGTCCAACTCATGCTCCACTTATTGCCAAAGCATTATGTTATTACTTACGATGCAATCGAGTGAGGATGAATATACTGCTTGCCCTCATTTTTCCAGTAATGGGCCATTACGTAGGCAGAAACGACGCCATGCAGGGTTTTTTATTTAGTTTGACCTTTTTTTTCTTTGCCGGATTACTGAGCACTTTAGCAATAGCAACCAATCAATTTGGCTATGACGAGGCTGGGATACTACGTTATACAACATTACCTATTCCTTTAGGTGCGATTCTTCGTGCTGGGAGCACCGCATCATTGCTTATTGGCGGAGTGTTAATTTTCCCCGCGTTTATACTTTGGGAGCTATTTTCCAAAACCCCAGTCCAAGCGCCTGTGGTGGCTTTGATTCTTTGCAGTAGCCTTAGCGGTCTTTTCTTCTTGAATGGATTGAGCCTCTGGACCACAGTTTTATCACCACTAAGAGTTAATTTTCAAAGTGTTATAGGTAATCAACTTTCGATAGGGGGGAATTTGATTCTGTGGGGAGGATCATTTTCAGTCTTCGGTGTGTTTGCTATTTTGGTTGGAGGTCTTGGCTTAACGGCACTTTTAAAGAACTGGTGGGTTGGCGTATTGCTTGTTGTTCTTTGCATTGGTTTCTTTGGCCTATCACTCAAGTGGGCTGCGGTAGCTCTGGAATCGCGTTACGAGCGACTATGCAAGGTGATTGCGGGTGCGGATAGCTGACATAAACTTCAATATCGGATCTTTGTAGGATCATTCATATGGTAGTAGATGAAGCACTCGATACTTCAACTTTTTCATCCACAGTATATAGGCGGCGACTTATCGATGACAAAAAACAATGTGTCGCGATTGCGGTGGAAAACCTGGTAAAGAATTACGGCGGTCTAGCAGCGGTTGACGGTTTTTCCTTTTACATCCCCGCTGGCCAGTTATTTGGCTTCCTTGGTCCGAACGGCGCGGGCAAGAGCACTACCATCGGTTGTCTTGCAGGTTTGCTTGATCCGACTGAAGGAGAGATTCGTTTATTTGGTGAACGATTCACCCGTAAATCTTATGAGTTGAAGCGACGGATCGGCGTAATGCCGGAAGGATTGGCTCTATTCGATCAACTCTATGCGCATGAATTTCTCGCTTTCAATGCGCGGATGTTTGGATTGGATGAGCCGACAGTGCGGCAGCGCGTTGAAGAGTTGCTGGAGTTACTCGACCTGACCGGCTCTTACAAAAAGCGGCTGGCGGAATACAGCACCGGGATGCGCAAGAAAGTGGCTTTTGCAGCGGCGATCATTCACCGGCCGGACATACTCTTTCTGGATGAACCGTTCGAGAGTATTGATCCGGCGGCGGCGGCAATGATGAAAGATTGGCTGCGGCAATTCGTCGCTGATGGGCGCACCGTCTTTATGACCTCGCACGTTTTGGAAACCGTCGAACGGTTGTGCGACGACGTGGCGATTATCAAAGAGGGCAAACTGGCTTGGCGTGGCGAAGTCGCGCAACTGGCGACGGGCGGGACAATTGAATTCGATGGGCGGCAATTCAACACGCTGGAATCGCTCTTCCTGCAGATCGTTGGCAAACAGCGTGGGCGGCTCACCTGGCTCTGATCGGAGCTTTGTCTTCCGGCTCTTCCGGCATTTTGGTTATGTTCAAATCCTACGTTTGCGTGAAGCAACACGACATCACTGACTGCGGCGCGGCTTGTCTGGCGACGGTGGCGCGTTCACATGGGCTGAAGATTCCGATCACGACGATTCGACAATATGCGGGGACGGATCGGCGCGGGACGAATGTGTTGGGAATGATCGAAGCGGCGCAGCAACTCGGCTTCGTGGCCAAAGGCGTGAAAGGCAATGCGGAAGCGCTTGGGCAAATTCCATTGCCTGCCATTGCCCACGTTGTGATTGGTGATTTGCAGCATTACGTCGTCATACACAAAGTCACTGACAGGCAAGTCATCATTGCCGATCCGGCGCACAGCCGAGCGAAATCGGTTTCACGCTCTATATGATTTATCCGGCATTTTACAGCGATGTCACGGATGCTTGGCGACTGCGCCGATGGCAGCGCGTCATTGTTGACCTTTCCGGAATGTACTTCCAATTAGTCATTGGCGCGGCGTATGCGATTGCATGGCAGTGCAGCGGATGGCGGCCATTCAGGATGGCAATTTATGGCATCCTGGCGTCCGGCCTCATCAATCTTAACCCGATCTTGCGCTTTGATGGATACTGGGTGTTATGCGACCTGCTTGGGGTCACGAACCTTGGGCGGCAACCCGTCAGGCTGGCTAGAAACCTGTTCTTGCGGTTGCGAGGCCAGTAGCCTCCTGAATTGCCGTGGCCTTCCAAAATCACTTGGTTGCTGTCGGTTTATTCAATTCTGTGGTTCTCCTTTTTCATCTGGTTCATCTGGCGAATTGCCCCATTCATCTTTGCGAGCCTTGAGAACTATCCGCAACATCTGCAGGATGGCTTGAATGTATTGCACAGCAATTCATCTGACTTTAATCCGCGTCCGTTTTTGTCTCTGTTGATGTCAACCGTCATTATCCTGATCGTATGCAGGCTGCTATGGGGATTCGGACTGCGATCGGGTTTCAGACGACTTACCCGCAGCATTTCGGCGCATCTAGGAAGGAAGTAATTGCTATGAAGAAATACGTTTTGCCTTTTTTAACTATAGACATTAAGAAAAAGGATTTCTGAAATGAGTGAGTGAAGGCTTCACATCAGGGCGAAAATCTCTTATGCAGGTTCTGCTAAAAACTTTGCTCAGGAGGATCACCCCGATGTGTGCTTTTCGTTTTATCATTTCG
>JBBQVH010000127.1:0-24099 GCA_038211695.1 Blastocatellia bacterium
ACTGACACATCTCCCCCACATGAACCACTACCCCTGTCTGAAGGTTTTGTCTTTCGATTTAACGCAGATCGCCGAATAAAAATTGCGCCAGGGTGACAGCCGCAATAGCTGCGGTTTCTGTTCGCAAGATGCGCGTGCCCAAATGAACTGCAATGAAATTTTGGGCTTCGGCAATTTGTAATTCGCGCTCGCTCCATCCGCCTTCGGACCCGATGCAGACGCTGACCTGAGCGTGTTGGCTTGCGATCTCGTGGAGCTTGCGCCCGCCTTGTTCGGAAAAGAGCAGGTTGTTGCCGGTTGCGTTTGATTCGCAAAAATCGGTGAAGCGAATTGGCTCGACGATTTCGACCAATCGCCGCCGGCCTGATTGTTTCAAGGCTTCCATCGAGATGCGCCGCCAACGCTGTAATCGGCCCTCGGCCCTTTCTTCTGCGCGCGCTTTCCCCAGTTTGATGTCGCTGTGATCGGTCAGCAGAGGGACAATGCGCGTAACGCCCAACTCGGTCGCCTTCTGCACGACCCAATCGAATTTATCGCCTTTGATCAGGGCCTGGGCAAGCGTCAGGTTGAGCGGCGATTCCACCGCATCGGTCAGTTGCCGCAGGATCGTGACCCCGGCTTCGCGTTTGCCAACGGTGGTGATTTCGCATTCCCATTCGCGGTCTTCTCCGTCGAAGACATAAACATGATCGCCTGCGTTCAGGCGCAGCACGCGCGAAAGGTGATGGGCTTCGTCACCATCAAGAATGATTTGTGAATCTGAGATTTGAGATTTGAGCGCGTAGAAGCGATGTCGTTGCACGGCGGTGGTTGGTGATTGGTGGTTAGTGGTTGGTTGCCGGTGATCGGCAGTTGATGGTTGGCCATAACGCAGCCGACCACCGACCACCGATCACCAACCACCGACTATTTGATTTTCAGTTTGACGGTATTGCTGGTCTTGCCATCAACGGTCATAACCAGATCAACGTCGCCTCGTCCCACCAGTGACTGCGGAATTTGCAAGTTGATTTGATCCAGACCATCGAACTGGCCTTGAGCGCCAACGAACGATGGCGTGACGTTCGTGCCGCCAATGGTCACAGTTGTCGGGGTCGAGCCGTAGCGTACCCCCGTGGCGAAGAGCATCACAAAATTGCCTGCGTCAATGGGGACTGCGGTGCCATCTGCGTTGCTCATCGAGATGTTGAAGTTTTGGCCGTCAGCCGAAGCGACTGCGGCAGGCGCTCCAAGTCCGTTGGCCGCTCGCGTAAAGAGGGACGGGATGGATGGTGTGATATTTATCGTACCACGCGAAACCGTGCCGTCTTTGGCCAGGATGGCTACCTGTGCCGTTCCGGCGGGTACGCCTTCCGGAATAAGGTAGTTGATTTGTGCCGGCGCAACAAAGAATAGCCTTGCGGTCAAGCCGTTAACGTAAACCGAAGTTCCATCAAGCGAAACCGGCAACGGCTGTGTGGTGGCCGAAATCGTCGTTGAAGCCAGCTTGGTGCCGAAAGCTGCTGCGATTGAATTCGGAGCCGACAGATTGCCGAACTTGCCGGCGTCAACCGTTGCCGCTGCCACCGTGTTCACGCTGGCCATTGGTGCGACGACGATCTGAATCGGCGTGGACAGCAGTCCGGCCGCATTGCGAACCTGCACAAAGATCACGCCCGCATTGTTGCGCAACGCCGCTGGAATATTGACGGTCACGACGCCGGAATTGATGTCTGGCGCAGGGATGACAACCTGTCCGTTGACGATTGCGACGCTGGCCAGATCAATGCCGGTGGCCAGTATCTTGACCGGGGCGTCTGCGTTGGTGGTATCCAGATAGTACGTGTCCGACTGCTGAATGATCGGCGGCGTGTTATTCAGCGACGAAAGCTGGCTGCGAATGATCCCACCCGGATTTAGAGTGGTATGGGCATTGACGTAAAAGCCTGCGGGGTTGGCCAGCATTCGCTGGAACGGGGCTAAACTTGCCGCGTTGATCACGACTACGAAATTCGCCGAACCCTTGCCGGTGGGCAGCGCAACCGTGTTCGATCCGCTCAGGCCCGTGTTGATGACCACCGGCCCGGCGACATCCGCCGCGCCTTCGTGAATGTGCAAGCCACTTAGGATCGAGCCGACGGGCAGGTCATACTGCATTGAAAAAGTTACTGTGCCGCCCGTGACAGCGCCTTTGTCGTCGCGGGTCGGACTGGCAGTGATCGTTGCTACGCCCATACCTGACAGGCCGTTCGTGACCGGCGGGATTTCAGCAGCCGTGGTCATTGTGACCGTCTTTGCTTGCCGCTCTTCGAACCGGACAAGCTGGCCACGGATTGCGCCGCCGCCATTCACGCTGGTGTGCAGGTTGACGTAAAAGCCCGCTGGATTTTTCAACAGTCTTGCCAGCAAAGCACCGTCACTCACCGGCACCGTGTAATCCAGGATTCCCACGCCGGTGGCCAATGTGAGCGGGCTGCCGCCACTGAGTCCCGTGTTGATGACGACGCCGGCATTGACGCCTGCGACGCCTTCGTGAATGTGGAACCCGGTGATGATCACGCTGCCGGGGAACATCACGTTGCCCAGAAAGCGGACTGATCCGCTGGTAATCGTGCCGCCGGCATCACGTGTGACGGCAACGGTCACCTGAAACCCGCCAATTGCATTCAATCCCGCAATGGGCGGGTTTTCGTTGGCCGGGGTCAGGTACAACGTGGTAGAGACGGTTTCAGCCCTTGCTGACGCAGCGAGCGTAAGCACAAGCAGCGCGAAAGCTGCAATGATAGTCTTCATAATAGTCCTCACAGTTTAGCCCCGGGCGCTTAACGCGCTCGAGAGTTGGCCGCTGTGAAGACTAGTGTATGAGAGGGCTCACAAGAATGACGCGTGAAGACTTAGCGTGAGCAACCGCAGCGATTGACTGCTATTGAACTACAATGTATAAGCCAAGTCGTGAAGACTTGGCAGGATGGCTCACAATGAAGCTGTGAAGGCTTAATATGAGCAATCGCGTTAAGTTTTAGAGAGGCTCTTGCGAGTTGCAGTCGCAAGAGCCTTCTCTGTTCAAGCGTATGAAGAGGCAAAAGGCTGATCGTGGCCTTTTCTTTTTTTTGCGCTAAGCTTGTGCTCCTTTCGTCATTCGAGCGCGAGGCTCGGTAGGTCCGAGTTGATAGGATCAGTGATTGGTGGTTGATAGTTCCTGACGGATGTGAAATTTATCGGTCAACAACTATTCCTCACCAGCTTGAACTACCCACTGCGAAAATAGATTGGATCGTGAGAGAGAAGCAGCGACAGCAAACAAGCCAGCGCTACGAGCGTGATTCAAATTCCTCCGCTCGGTTATTGAATATTGATTGTTACCGTGTTGGCGGTCTTTGTACCTACAGTCAGCACCACATCGACCGTTCCGCGTGTGATCAACGAACGGGGAATCGGGCCGACATTGACCTGATCCAGTCCGACAAAGCCAGGCGCGGCAGCAAAGCCCAAAATCGGTGTCGCGGTTCCGCCAATCGTCGCTGTCACCGTCGCTGCGGCGGCATTCCTGATGCCAGTGCCATACAGGATCAAATACACATCATTGCCAACCGGACCAAGATTGATTGGCGTAGCGACCGGTTGGCCGGTTTGCGTGCTGTAGATGGATTCGAAGGTTTGGGTCGCTCCAACGACACGCAGCGCAAGCGCCGCCGGAACGCCGGTTCCGCTGGCATTGGCGGTGAAGATGCCAGGCGAAGTTGATTCGATCTGCACGGTGCCTTGCGCAACGGTGGCAGTGCCGCGAACTACTGAAATCGTCGCCGCGCCTGTGGCCGTGCCTGCGGGAATAATGTAGTTGATTTGACTCGGCGCGACAAAGAAAAGGCCCGCCAAACGATCAGTGTTGGTGGAATCTTTGACGTGAACTTCCGAACCGTCAAGTTGCGTCGGCAGTGGGTTGGTGCTGGCGATGGCGACGTTTTGCGACAGGCCAGTGCCGAAGCCTGCCACGATGACTTCGGGCGCCAGTGAAACACCTTGCGCAAAACTTGCTGCTGAAACCGTTGTCACATTCGCAACCGCCGCCGCTGGTTGCGTGCTGGCGTTGGTCGTATAGATCAGATCACCGGTTTCACTTCCGTCATTGTTGGCGGCGTTTCCGGCAGCGTAAAAAGTGATGCGGCCAACGCTTTGTGCGGGTGCCTTCCAATGGAAAGTCCAGACGTTCTGGCCTGAGCTGGTGGCCGTGGTGCCGTTGAAAGTATGAGAGATATACCGTCGCAAATTACCGCCGGCAACTCCCTGGAATGATTGTGTACGTGAAGTATTGGTGAGTGAAAGTGTGCCTGCCGCTTTGCCTGTGTCATCAATTACCGTAGCTTCGAATCCGAAACGGACGCGACCAGTCTGGTTAATTGTGACAGTGATGTCTACATCCTGGTTGGGAGAATAGTTGGCCGGCACGCCGGTAATTATCAGTGTGCCACCGCCGCCATTCACTGCGCTGCCAAGATGGCAACCGGACATTGAGCAGGTCAACTCGCCCGGAGCACCGGTACGGGCGGCATCAGGGCCAGCGGAATATGCCTTGACACGCGTACCTCGCAGTCCGAAAGCCACAAACAGCCCGCAGAAGACGAACAAGATTGAAATTTTGAAGACGTTTTTTCGCATAGGTATTTATCTTTTCCCTTTCGCTAAATTTGGTTCAACTGTTGACCCGTTAAGCTTGGACAATCCTCCAGCCTTATTCTCGGCCAGGCGATTATCAGAGCTAACTTTTCAGTTGGGGGGGGGGTAACTTGAAATGTGCGACGACGGTGAACAGAACGGATTTTATGAACCCTGCTTTCTGATCGAACCTGATTCACACTCACGTTGGGGTTTTGCACAAGATCAAGCTTTGTCATCTCCATTTGAGACGGCAATTGGACAATTGGTCTAAAGGAATGCCTCTAACAATGCCCGCGAAGGGAAGAACGATTTATCAAACATTCTTGTCAGGACAGAAAATTTCCCCTCAGCAATTCCGAGCAAGCCTTATTCCAGTTATTTGCGAGATACACTTCTTATCCCGATGCTCTAAAGAGTTAAGTTAGTTGGTCTCATTTATACATCACATCTTTTGCTGGCTCAGCACGTGGCAGCCTGAGAGTCGGCTTGGCGCGATTTGAGTCATGCGGATTGCCTGAAATTATGGGCATTCCACCACGCCATCTTTCAGAAAGCCCTGATGCCATGCGCTTGGCGCGTATGTATTCTCCGTTAATACAGGGGTGCGCCCTTCCATATCGGTACCAGAAACTGACAAACGGAAACGTACCTTTGTTTCGCTCATTACCTCGCGCTCAAAGCGTTCGCGCACGCCCTGTTGGGTGTAGGATTTGGTCATCAGGCAAAAACTCTTCTTCGGTTCGTTGTAGTTGGCATAGCCCGGCACCATCTCGACCGTGAATTTGTACGTCACGCCGCCTTTGAAGATCGGACGCCCGCCAAAGAAAAGTTGCTGAGCATTCTGCAACCCTTCGGGCAATGGTTCGACGTTGCTGCGGTGAACGCGCAGGCTGAGCGCGCCGGTATAGCTGCTGGTGATGCGTTCCGGGAACGCTTGGGGGAATGGCGAATATTGTCCGTCCACCGGAAAGCGGATCGAATATTTCAGCCGAATGCCGATGTGGTTTCCTTTTTCCGACAGCAGCGGTTCGTCTAACCATTCCGTCACTTGCGCGCGTACGATCTTGTATTCGCCTGCTACAGCCGTCTTCTCCCAGTCCGTTGTAGCTGCTGGCTGCTGCTGTTGTGGCGTGACCCCTTGCGGCGTAACAGTGATGCCAGGGGTGTCCGGCGGCGCAGTGGTTTCTGTTTCCACGGGGCGAACCAGCCAATACAGCACACGTTGAAACGGCTTGCCGTTGGTATCGCGTCCGCGAGCGCGCAACCGGAACGGGCGATCCGGCGTTTCCATCGCCAGCGTGAAATTGTAAGGGTTGGAGTAATCGCTTTGACGAATTTTGAGGGGCGCGATCAGTTCGCCCTGCTCGCTGATCAATTGAAATTCAATTGCCTCAATATTGAAGCCGGAAGCATAAACCTGTGCCTGATGGCGCGACCCACGCACGGGCTGAAATTTATCTAACTGATGAATCAGATTGCGAGCGAAAAACTGGACGCAGCAGACATACACTTCGCCTTGTGCCGAAGCCGATGCCGTGAAATCGCCTGTTCCTCTCAACCGCAACTTCCAAGGCCCCGGTCGCGGGTCCCAGATTGAAACCGTCCGCCTGCCATCGGCATCGGTGACTGAGATATTGGCTTCGCTGAGCGCAATGGGGCGGCCAATTGGCGAAATGACCTCCATCTTGATGTCGCCGCTCCAGCGCACATTGAAGAACAATCGCAACACGCCGACTTCGACCGGCACTTCAATGTCACGCGTCTCGCCCGACATCTTGCCGGAAAGAATCGTGATGTACTGTGCGTTCGCGTCTTCCTGTGCGCGGGCAGGGGAGGTTGCCAGAAACGCAAAGGACAGCGATAGCAGGGCCGCAAACAAAGAATTCAGTAATGCCTTCAAACTCATGCAGAGAATTTCCAGGCTTCAGCCCGGCTCCGGGATAGATGATTGGGAAATGATGAGAGGCCAGCTTTCCAGCTTGCCCTGCGTTCGTCAAGTGCGCGCCAGCAAAACTTTGAAAGCGTTCAGTCCGCGGCAACGGCCAAAGTCATTTCCGGGGCCAAGCCTTCCTCGCCCGCATCGTGAACGCGCGAAACCAGCAAAGCCGCAACCAGCATGCTGGCGCCGCCCAGCATCACCACGTAAAGTGCGTTGTTGTGGAAGACATGTTTGACCAGCGGTTGAAACGTCAGCGAAGCAATGATCTCCGGAATGACGATGAAGAAATTGAAGACGCCCATATACACGCCCATTCGCGCTGGAGGCAGCGATCCGGACAGAATCGCGTAAGGCATCGAAAGGATCGAAGCCCACGCAATGCCGACCCCGACCATTGTCAGCAGCAGCAGGTTCGGACTGTGAATCAGAGAAGTCGCCAGCAATCCCACGCCGCCGCAAACCAGCGCCGCCGCGTGGACGAATTTGCGGCTGGTCCGATTTGCCAGCTTGGGCAGCACAAATGCAACGGCGAAGCAGACGACCGAATAGACCATAAAGCAAATCCCTGCCCATTCGCCGCCCTGCCTGAACAATTCCGACTGCGCATTCGGCGCGCCGAAGACGTGATATGAAGTCATCAGCCCGAAGAACATCCACATACAAAACAGTCCCAGCCAGGTGAAGATTTGGACGAAGGCCAGTTGCTTCATGGTCTTCGGCATGTCGCGTATGGCTTCGATTATTTCGGCGAAGAAGTGGCCAATGCCGCGCTTCTGTGCCTTCATACGGTTGAACGCGTTGATGTCTTCCGGCGGATACTCTTTGGTTGTCAGCACCGTGTACAGCACGCAGAGCAGGAACGCCGCCGCGCCAAGCTGGAACGAATACTTAACCGTCAACGAAACACCGCTCGCCGTTGTCCCGCTGACTCCGGTGCGAGAGAAGATGTAGGGCAGTACGTTTGCGACACTCGCTCCAATGCCGATGAAGAACGACTGCATGACGAAACCGCTCGTGCGCTGCTCTTCCGGCAGTTTGTCGGCGACGAAGGCGCGGAACGGTTCCATCGAAACGTTGATGCTGGCATCCAGAATCCACAACAGGCCCGCCGCCATCCACAAGGTCGAAGACGTCGGCATGATGAACAATGCCAGCGAACTCAAAATTGCGCCGATCAGAAAGTAGGGCCGCCGCCGTCCCAGCCGATTCCACGTCCGGTCGCTCATCGAACCGATGATCGGCTGGATCAGCAATCCGGTCATCGGCCCGGCCAGCCACAGCAAAGGGATTTTGTCCGGCTCGGCTCCAAGCTGCGAATAGATGCCGCTCATGTTCGCCAGTTGCAGGCCCCAGCCAAACTGAATGCCCATAAAGCCGAAGCTCATATTCCATATCTGCCAGAAGCTTAGTCGTGGTTTTTGCATTGGGGTGATGGATTCCTTTCTGAGTGGTGATGTCTCGCCCTACGTACCCGCTCGGCCTTTACTGCCGCGTAGCGCCATTTGAATTTAAACCCACGGGAGGAGGAGAGGAAAGCTCCCGCGTCGCGTCAGCGACGCGGGAACTCAGGCGTCGCTGACGCGACGCGGAACCATTCTCCCAACAAACGTGGGTTGAAACCCACGTCTAAGGTCAGCCACCGCTACGCGGCGAAGAGGCCCGAGAAGTTACTGCTTTACTTTGATAAAGAGCGGTTCGCCACGTTGAAGACGGAAGCGGAACGGGGAGGAAGGCTGATTTTGATCGTGCCATCGCCCAGCGAATCAACGACCTTGCCGCCGCTTCCCATCCGCTCCACATACTGCGGGCCAATGTTTTTCCCAAGCCGTTTGCCGAACACTTCAAGGGTGAGATTGGTGGACATCAGCGGGCGTATCACCGTCCGGCATTCGACTTCGATCGGCTTGTCTGCATTGTTGATGGCGACGATTGTTTCCCACACGCGGTAACTGATGCTTCGTGAATAGACGTAGGTCTGATCGCTGATATGCAGATGCTTCAGTTCGCCTGTCCGCAATTCCGGCAATGAAGCGCGCAGGCTCAGCATTTTTTTCAGGTGATTGAAGACATCACTTTCTTCGGCAGTTCGCCCTGACGCGTCAAACGCATTGTGTGAATCGTTCGGCCAGCCGCCGGGGAAGTCTCTGCGGTTATCGGGATCATTGCTGCCGCGCATTGCAATCTCGTCGCCGTAATACAACTGCGGGATGCCGCGCATTGTCAGCAGGAAAGTGAACGCCAGCTTCAACCCTTCCGCGGTCGCGCCTTTTTCGTTCATAAACCGCGGCACATCATGCGAACCCAGCAGCGTGACCAGCTTTTCGGGCGCGGGGTACAGGGAATCTTGATTCAAAATGTCCACCAGTTGCCGCACGGATTGGCCTTCGGCAAATACGCGGCGAATCGGAAAGTAGAGCGGGTAATCGAACTCCGTGTCTATCCTGGAATCAATGCCCAGACGCGATGCACCGCCCTGAAAGAACGCCACCTGCGCGGGCAATCCATCCAGCGTTTCGCCGACGACGTTGACGTTCGGGTATTCGCGTTTGATGGCGGTCGCCCATTCGCGCCAGAACTTGCGCGGCACATACGGCAGCGTGTCCTGGCGGATCGCATCCAGCCCGGTCATTCCAATCCACCACAGCGTGTTTTGAATCAGGTAGCGCGCCGTTTCGGGATCGTTCTGATTCAAGTCCGGCAGTATATTGACGAACCAGCCGTCCAGTACCGGCTTCAGCAATTCCGGCGTCGCGTGCGGATCCATCACCAGATGCGTTTGCCAGTTTTCGTTGATGTGATTGGCTTCGGTTCCATTGAACCACGTTGGCGTCGGCGAATCGTGTACCCAGGGGTGATAGGGGCCGGTGTGATTGGCGACCTGGTCTTGAATAATCTTCAGGCCCAGTTTGTGCGCAGCTTCAACCAGTTCGCGGAATTTATTGATGTCGCCGAAGTGCTCTTCGACGGCATAAAAATCTACCGCGCCGTAGCCGTGATAGCCGGTCGTTGGTTCGTTGTCGTAAACCTCTTTTTGATCGAGCTGATTGTTGTTGTCGTAGATCGGATTCAGCCACAGCGCCGTTACGCCCAGATCTTTCAGATACGGCAGCCGGTTGATGACGCCTTGCAGATCGCCGCCGTGATAGCGGCGCGGTTTGCTGCGGTCATACAAGCCTTTCGAGATCGCCGGATCATCATTCGCCGGATCACCGTTCGCGAACCGGTCGGGCATAATCAGGTAGATCGCGTCATCTTGGTTGAAGCCCTGAAAGTTGCCTGCACGCGGAAGCGGAGGCGTGATTTCAAACGGCGCTTCGACGCTGCCACCAGCCGTCGTGATCTTGATCGGATACGCGCCGGGTTGGGCCGTTTTGTTGATCGTGAGATCGGCAAACAGATACGTCCCGGCGTCATTGATTTTGACGTGACTGATTTTGACGCCGGGTTTTCCGGGTTTGATTGCTGCTGCTGTCGCGCCTTTCAGATTGCGTCCGCGAATCAACACGCGCAGAGGATTGTTTGTTCCGCCAATGGACTGATTGGCCCACCAGCTTGGCGGCTCGACTTTCAGCGCTTCGGGGTGAGCGGCGGCGGCCTGAACGCCAGGTTCAAGCCGCCATCCGGCAAGGATTGACAGGCAAAGCGCAAGGCCTAGCCAACACTTAAAAGCATGGTCTTTGCTCATCTTTATTGCTCTTACGAATCGTTGTTCCGGATGCGGAGAGCCGGAAGCGTCTGTTGTCAACGCATCAGGCTCTCTGCTTCTATTTCGCGCAGGACTCAGCCGATCACGGCGCGAAGAAGCCCGACACATCCACGACCGCATCCAGCGTCCGCTCCGCAAAGATGCGGAATTGTCCCGTCCCCGCGTTCAAGCCCACCACGAACGCGTTCGACAGAATCTGGCCCGGGAAGTAAATCATGTTCGCGACCAAAAGCTGCGCGACGCCGTCCGGATACAGCGTCAAATAGCCTGCTTGCTGAGTCTGGTTGAGCACCGTCACGTTCCCCAGAATGGATTGCGCCGACGCCGGAATCGTCAGGCTCTCGCAGGTCAGCCGGCCCGCTGTCGCAATCGAACTGCCGCCTGTGATCGGCGTGCTGACCGCATCGCAATTGCCTTGATTGGCGCGCGTGTCCAGAATTCGCAATGGGCGCGCGAGCGGCGTCAGCAACAGTCCCGCGCCGTTCGCGTCTGTCGCTTCGTTGCTGTAATAGCCCGCCACGTCAATCACAATGTCTATCGTCCGTTCGCCGAAGATGTTGAATTCTCCCGACGCGTTCAAACTGACCGTGAAGGCGTTCGACAAGACCTGACCGGGAAAGTAGATCAAGTTCGCGGCCAGCGGCACGGTCACGCCGTTCGGGTAGATCGTCAGATAACCGGTCTGTCCCGAACCATTGATGACCGTTGCATTGCCGACGATGGCCTGCGCTGCCGTTGGAATCGTCACGCTGTCACAACTGACGCGCGCCAGCGTGGTGATCGAAGTGCCCGCCGGGATGGGCGTCGAAACGCTGTCGCAGTTGCCCTGGCCCGCGCGCGTGTCCAGCAAGCGAACGGGCTTGGGCAGCGGATGGTAATACAAGCCTACAGGATTGGCCGCGCCCGGCGGCGCGTAATATCCGCTGATGTCCGCGACCACATCAATCGTGCGTTCGCCGAAAACGTTGAACTTGCCATCGCTGCTCAAACCCACCGTGAAGTTGTTGGAGAGGATGTCGTTTGGCGCATAGATCATATTGGCGGCCACGGGCGCGGTTTGGCCATCAGGATAAATCGTCAGATAGCCTGTCAATGCAGTTTGATTGAGAACCGTCAAATTGCCTGTGATGGCTTGCGCGGTCGCGGGGATCGTGATGCCTTCACAAGTCAGGCGCGCCAGCGTGGTCAAGCTGCCGCCTGCTGCAATCGGCGTCCCGACGTTGTCGCAGTTGCCCTGGCCGGGCCGCGTATCCACGATCCGCACCGGGCGCGGCAGCGGATAGAACACCAGCCCATTGCCACTGATGATGACGGTGTAGCTGCGAGCGCCTGTGCATCCATTTGCATCCGTCGCCGTGATGCTGAAGTTGAACGTTCCCTGCGTCGTCGGCGTGCCGGAAAGCGCACCGCCTGTGGAAAGAGTGACTCCGCCCGGCAAAGCGCCAGCCGTCGTACTAAAGCTGAAAGGCGCGGTGCCTGCGGTCGCGGTCAGCGTCGCGTTGTAAGCCGTTGCGACGAACCCGTTGGGCAGCGTTGCCGGACTGATGCCGATGACCGGACAAATAATCAACGTGTATTGGCGAGCGCCACTACAGCCGTTGGCGTCTGTTGCGGTGATGGTAAAGGTAAAGCTACCCGATTGCGTGGTGGTGCCGCTGAGCGTGCCTGTCGGTGACAGGGCCACGTTTGTTGGCAGTGTGCCCGCGGTGATTGCGAAGCCATAGGGGGAGGTCCCGCCGGTCGCACTGATGGTCTGGTTATAAAGCTGACCGGTTGCACCGGCAGGCAGCGACGGCGGATTCACCATAATCACCGGACAATTCACCGTCAGCGTGAATGCCGCGTCGGTGAATGCGCCGCAGTTGTCCGTTGCGCGGATCGTGATGGAGTGCACGCCGCCGGGCTTGGCATTGCTGATCGAAACGACGCCCGAACCGTTGACGCTGATCGTGCCGGTGTAGGTTCCCTGGTTCTGCACGACGACGGTGTTGATTGAGCCGTTGTCGCTCAGGCCGGTTGCCGGATTGACCGTGGTTGATCCGCCCGCCGCCACGGACGCATTGGCGTAGGTCAGCGTTGGCGCAGTGTTGGCCGTCACTGTGACATTGAGCGTCGCCGTGGCCGTGGCCGATGCCGCATCTGTGACTGTTAACGTGAAGCTGGCGTTGGTTGCCGCGCAGGAAGCGATGACATTGGCCGTCACGACGCCTGCCGCATTGATGCCGATGCCCGATACCGTTACGCCATTGACGGTCGCCGTCGCGCCGCTGTTGACGGTCACAGTCAGCGAGTTGGCCACCTGATCGGCATCGCTGACGTTGGCGATGGTTGAACTGGAAATCGGGCTGCCTTGCTGGCGGCTGACCGCAACCGCATTGATTGTCGGCAGATTGTTCGCCGAATTGATCGTCACTGCGTACGCCAGCGATCCCGTGCAACCGCTTGCATCGGTCGCCTGTACGGTAAAGCTGAATGGGCCGGTCGCGCCCGGCGTGCCGCTCAACACTCCGCCCGATGACAGACTGAACCCGGTTGGCGGCGTTCCTGATAGTAGGTTGAATGTGTAGGGCGCTGTGCCTCCACTGCCTGAGACCGTCTGAGTATAAAACCCGCCGGTTGTTCCATTCGGCAACGTGGCCGGGCTTACGCTGATCGTCTGGCAATTGACCGTCAACGTGAAAGACGCATCGGTGAATGCTTGGCAATTGTCCGTCGCGCGGATCGTGATCGTGTGCGTTCCGCCCGGCTTGGCATTGCTGATCGAAACCACGCCCAAACTGTTGACGCTGATCGCGCCGGTGTAGGTACCCTGGCTTTGCACGACGACGGTGCTAATCGAACCGTTATCGGTTGGGCCGGTTGCCGGACTGATGGAAGTTGCGCCACCTGCTGCCACGGACGCATTGGCGTATGTCAGTGTCGGCGCGGTGTTGGCCGTCACCGTGACATTGAGCGTCGCGGTTGCCGTTGCCGATGCGGCATCAGTCACCGTCAGCAGGAAGCTGGCGTTGGTTGCCGTGCAGGCAGCGATGACATTGGCCGTGACCACGCCTGCTGCGTTGACGCTAATGCCGGACACAGTCACGCCATTGACCGTTGCGCTTGCGCCACTGTTGACCGTCACGGTCAATGTATTGGCCGTTTGATCAGCATCGTTGGCGTTGGCGATGGTCGAATTGGAAACCGGGCTGCCTTGCTGACGGCTGACCGCGACTGCGTTGATTGTTGGCGGTGTGTTGATCGTGACGGAGTACGCCTGTGTCCCGGCGCACCCGTTGGCATCGGTCGCCGTGACGGTGAAGTTGAATGTCCCGCCAACGCTGGGCGTTCCGGTCAGCGCACCACCGGAAGCCAAGCTCAAGCTGGTCGGCAAACCGCCCAACGTTACCCCGAACGTGTACGCAGCCGTGCCGCCGCTGGCGGTGATGGTCTGGTTATACGCTACGCCAATCGTTCCTGCCGGCAAGGTTGCCGGGCTGAGCGTGATTGTTGCGCAGGTCACCGTCAGCGTGAAAGACGCATCGGTGAACGCGCCGCACTGGTCGGTCGCGCGGATCATGATTGTGTGCACGCCACCCGGCTTGGCATTGCTGATCGAAACGATGCCTGCGGCGGTGACGCTGATCGTGCCTGTGTAAGTTCCCTGGCTTTGCACAACGACTGTGCTGACAGAACCGTTGTCGCTGGGGCCGGTCGCCGGACTGATGGACGTTGTGCCACCTGCTGCAACGGACTGATTCGTGTAAGTCAGCGTCGGCGTGGTGTTGGCTGTCACCGTCACATTGAGCGTCGCGTTGTTTGATGCCGACGCGTTGTCAGTTACCGTCAGCGTGAAGCTGGCGTTGGTTGCCGTGCAGGAAGCGATGACATTTGCTGTCACCACGCCCGCCACGCTGGTGCTGATGCCTGATACCGTCACGCCGTTGACTGTCGCGGTCGTGCTGCCATTGACCGTGACGGTCAATGTGTTGGCTGCCTGATCAGCATCACTGACGTTGGCGATGGTCGAATTGGAAACCGGAGAGCCTTGCTGGCGGCTGACCGCCACTGCGTTGATTGCCGGTGGCGCATTGATGGTGACGGAATAAGCTTGCGCGCCTGTGCATAGGCCTGCGTCAGTGGCCGTGACAGTGAAGTTGAATGTGCCGAATGCGGTTGGCGAGCCAGTTAGCGCGCCGCCAACCGATAAGCTCAAGCCCGTTGGCAGGCCGCCCGCAGTCAGGCCAAAGGTATACAAAGGCGTGCCGCCGCTGGCCGTGATCGCCTGGTTGTAGCCCGTGCCGACGGTTCCGTTGGGCAAGGTCGCAGGCGATAACATGATCGTGCTGCACCCGCCCGTTACCGTCAGGACTCCAATGCCGGTTGCGGTCTGTCCGTCCGGATTGGTGACTGTGACGTTCTTTGTGCCGCCAGTTGCGCCCACGGTCGAAACGTTGATCGTGATGTGAGTCGGATCGGTATAGCTAACGCTGTTGACTGTTACGCCGCCCGTGACCGACGCGGCAATGTGGGTGAAAGGCAGCGCGGGAGCAGCCAGATTTGTCCCCGGATCGTAAAAGCCCTCGCCGTTCGGCTGCGTTCCGGTGATGACAATGTTGGTGGACGCGAGGCCTGCCAGGACGCTCGACGGAGCAAGAGTTACAGGTGTGACCGGCGGCGGCGCCAGCAGCTTGACGACACGAACGCCGTACGAATTGGCTGCGCTGCAATACTCCTGGATCGTCCACATCGTCATGTCATCAAGCGGGTCCAGACTGGTAAACGAATAATCGCCCCAGCGCCTTCCGCCCGATCCGCCGGTGTCGCTGGTCGGGTTATAGGCAAAGGTTGTGTTCGTGTAGCCCGGAAATGCAGTGCCGCCCGGCCCGTCCCGCAATGTGCCCGCCATGTCGCCGGAAAGCCGCCCGGTCGTGAAGGCGTTAATACGTTCGTTGGTTCCCGCAATGCTGCTACCCAGCGCGACGTGTCCCTGACCGGAAACCATGATGGACGGAATCCAGTAGCTGCGCTGGCTTGTGTTATTGGGAGTTGTGTCATCAAACAACGTCCCGGCTTGAAAAATCGTTGGCGTGGCGCTGCTCAGATTTTGCATTTCGTACCAGCGCGCCGCGTTACGATTTAGCGTCCCCGTCGTCGTCCCTGAGCTATTCACGCCGATGTTATGTGCTGTCCACAAGCGTCCATTTCGCAGGTGGGCTGCATAAAGCCTGTCGTCCAGCGCATCAAGCCTACCGTTGTTCCCGCCTGTATTTCCCAAATGCGGTACCTTCACCGGAAACTCCGTTGTCAGTGTCGCGGAGACAAGAAGATTGGCGCTCATCGTTGGCCCGGGATTGACTAGATTTCCGGGATTCGTCACTCGCCGGAGCGATAAGTTGCCAAAAGTCTCGTTATCCACCCCGATGAAATAGCCCAGGGCCGTCGCCCCTGTATTGGCCGGGTCGTAATTGTCTACGCCTCGCGGGGCAAACGGCCCCGGGCCAGAGGCGATTGCCACCATCCCGCCGAAAGTCCAGACGGCGGCGTTGGCGCCGGTCAGCAGCGGAGCTTTCGGAATGACAAAGCCTTTCGTACTGTTGAAAGAACCTGCAAGCGTGAACATATTGCCGCCAATGTAGAGCGCACTGGCATCAACGCCTAAAGATTCATAGTCGGTGAAGAGCGTGCCGTCGCCCTGAAATTGATAGAGCGTCCAGATGGTGCCAGCCGTGATCGTGCCGTTGCTGGCCGCATCGCTGACCGCAATTAAGACGCGGTTTGCTTTGGTCGTGGCGAAAGGTGTGGAGTTCATCAGTGTCACGTCAATAATGACCAGGAACCAGCGGTTCGAAAGACGGTCGAAACGCACTTGCGGATCGGAAGTGAAAGAGACCTCGCCGCTGCCGGGCGGAGTGACCACCGGTGAAAAGAAGACATCCGGATCGGCATTGATCACGCCATCGGCGATGCCGGTCGTTTTATTGAATGTCCGCATCCTCCCATTCAGGAAAACGAAGAACTGCGTTGGCCCAACGGTGCCCATGATGTCGGGCGGAAAAGCCCCTGTTTCACTGGGGCCGGTTGCGCCGTTGAATTGCGTGCTTGGCGTTTGCGGCGCACTCAGGTGGGGCGTCGGCGCATTTTTATCTGCCGGTGGCCACTGTGCCCCAGCGATGGCCTTTGGGTTTTGAGGCAGGCCTTCGCGTTCCGGGCCTTCGCGTTCGGGCCGCAGCTTTCCAGCGGTGTTTTGGGTCGGACGAGAGGCTTGCTCGTCCATGATCTCGGCGACGGATCGCGCGATCGGCGCATCCGTCAGCATCCGGCCCGGTGTAATCGAACCATCGGCATTGATCTGCGATTCGGAAAGTATTTGTACGTCGCGGGATTGAGTTGCGGGCTGGCCGGACTTTGGCAATTTTGGCGCGGAGACGCGCGTTCTGACCACGCCTTTCTGCCCTCCGCCGCGCGTTTTTGTCTGCGCGTCTGAAGGCAGGAACACTCCCGCCGACAGCATGGCCAGACAGAACAAGAAGGCCGCAATTCTGATGGGTTTGAATAGATTGATACTCTTTTGCTCAACGCTGGGTGTGCTTTTCATAGTGATACTTCACGAGGTTGTCTTCGAGTTGATCTTGATGATGCTTATGACAATGTTTTGCGTACCGTTTCGGTAAGCCTGAGACGATGCGGATGGAACCCGAATAGGGTTTTTGGGGTCTTGTAATTTAAGCGCGCGCATCATAGGGCTGCACGCCAAAGCCGTCAAATACTGGCAGACAAGTTCAGCGATCCGAGCGGAATTTTCTTACGAAGTTGAAAGTTCTCTTTGCCGGCAGTGGAATAGCGATTGCTGCGCTTCAGGCGGGTTCTCAATATCAAAACAAAAAAGAGGAGGCAGGGATGACAAAAGCAAAGCTGATCAAACGAAGTGAAGTTGCTGAACGCGAACAAGCCAGAAAAGCCAAGCAGCAAAAAAACAATGTCCGGAAAACGGTAAATGCCGTTGTCGGCTGGATCGAAAACAAACGCGTTCAGCGCGAAGACCCACGCAAAGCCTTTGCGGCATTATTTTCTCAGCCGCAAACACAATAACTCTCAAAAACTCTCAAAAAAAAGAAAAGCGGCGAAGGACTCAGGGTTTAGTGAGTTGCACTGGCTCGCAAAACTTTTCGTTGGGGAGCAGGCAAGACTCAGAAAACGTCAGGACTAAAGTTCTGACAGTCGCCTTCGCCGCATCTCGATGCGGATCATATTTTCAAACCCTGGCTTTCAAATCAGGAAATATTGGAGCGGGAGACGGGATTTGAACCCGCGACTTCGACCTTGGCAAGGTCGCACTCTACCACTGAGTTACTCCCGCTTGGGAAACGAGTATTTAGCTTATGGTTCCGCACTTTGTCAACGGGTAGGCCAAAGAAAAATGGCGGAAATCAACGCTGAGAGAAGTCAAAACGGCTGTCTCCCCTGGCGATGCTGCGCGAATCGTTGTTCCCCAAAGTAATTGCGTAACAAGGAAAATTCCGGCTTCGTTTCGCCCGCCAGAATGCCAACCACATCGTACCGATACGGCTCATTTTCAAGATACATCAATCGCCGATACAGTCTTGCCGCGCGTACAATCTGCCGCTGTTTTCGTGCATCCACCGCCGCTTCTGGTGCGGCAATGTCCGATCTGGTGCGCGTTTTGACTTCGATGAAGGCCAGTGTGAAGGGGACGCTGGTTTCGTCATACGCCACGATGTCAATTTCCCCTGTGATCTGACGTCCGTTGCTGCTGTACCCAATCGGCACGGTGAAGTTGGCCAGGACAATCCGGTAGCCCTGCGTCTTCAGATATTCCAACGCCAATTGCTCGCCCTGTTCGCCCAAAGCCAAATGCGCAGCTTTGAGTTTGGCCGCAGAGCCTTTCGCCGGTTTTGGTCGCCAGAAGTCCCAGCGCATCTTCACACCTCGTTCTTTTTGAAAACCACCAGTTCTTTTTGAAAATCACCCGTTCTTTTTGAAAACCAGATACTGCGGGTATACTGCAAATCTGTCGCATTCATCAAATCCATTGAGGCAAACTGTCTCAAAACCGGCAATCAAATCCGCGAAAGGTGAAACATCCGAATGCATCTGAAGAAAAACCTTCCCCTGTTGCTCACGCTGTCTTTGAGCATGCTTTTAACCCTGGTTGTAAATCCTGCCACCGCACAATCATCCAATCCGCATCAGGTGTCGGGCTATGTCCCGCAGCGCGTTTATGATTCCGGCGAAAAAAAGTTTGCCGATTTCGAAGCCATGCTGGCCGAACTGGCCCGTGCGGATGTCGTCTTCGTAGGCGAGAAACACGACGATCCGGCGACGCACAAGCTGGAACGCGCCATTTTGGAAGGGCTGCTGCGCCGCAAGGTCTCTCCGACTGTTTCAATGGAGATGTTCGAGCGGGATGTGCAGCCGATGCTGGATGATTACCTGTCCGGCAAGCTGAGCGAAGAAGAATTTCTGAAAACCTCGCGCCCCTGGCCAAATTATGCGACCGACTACCGCCCAATGATTGAACTGGCGCGGGCGCACCGATGGCCTGTCATCGCTGCCAATGTTCCGCGCCGCTACGCCTCACAAGTTTCCAAACAAGGGCTGGCCGCCGCCGATGCACTGCCCGCCGCCGAGCGCAAGATGCTCGCCGCGCAGTTTCAATGTCCCTTCGACGATTACTTCAAAAAGTTCGGCGAGGCCATGAACAGTCACCCAGGTGGGGCGGGCGCTGATGATAAAAAGCCGGAAAAGCCAGAAAGGAAAGATGAGAGGAAAGACGCTGAGCAACGCGCGATGACCGAGAAGTTTTACTTCGCGCAATGCGTCAAAGACGAGACGATGGCCGAATCCATTGCCGCTCGCGTTGATCCCGCCAAAGCCTCGACAACGAAGTCGCTGGTTGTTCATTACAACGGTTCGTTTCACAGCGATTACAAACTCGGTACCGCCGCGCGCGTGATTCGCCGTCTGCCCAAAGCCAAAGTCAAAGTCGTCTCCATCGTCGCCGTCGAAGACCTGGATGCGATCAAGCCCGATGAATATCGCAAGCGTGGCGATTACGTCGTTTTCTGCCTGCAAGCGCCAAAGGCTCCGGCGAAAGCGAAAGACGCGTCTGCCAATTGAGTGTAAGGTCGCGCAAGCAGCCTTTCGGCAATGTTCAAATGCCAATTCGACCGGAGCACGAAGCGCAAGTCACGGAAAACAGTCCATCCGGCGCTGTCGAACTTCCTCACCTGCGGCGCCAGAGAGCATCCGGCGCGTGAAAATCTCTCTCTGCAAGTCAAAAGTCGGTTCTTCGCGCGCATCAGGCGACTCTCGCAAGCCGTGAGAAGAGGTCTCGCACGGCGAAAGACAGTTTGTGCGCGCGGCAGCCGGTTTGTGCGCGTGAAAATTGATCCCGGACACGTGTTTGACCGGCTCTTGCAACCGTCAAGAGCATCCCTTGCACGGTGAAAGACAATTTGTGCGCGGAAAAATCAGTTTGTGCGCACGAAAGATCGTTTGTGCGCTTGTCAAAACTCCCATTGACCGCCGAAAACCCGAATTTGGACCGTGTAGGGTGATGATGGGAAGAAAGCCGTTCCGTGCGCGAGAAAGGCGGCTTGGTTCATCGCTATAGCATTCAAGAAAATGTTCTTCTGCGCCGGAGGCGCTTAGGAGATTAGCCGGTGGAGAAACCACCGGAAGATTGGCGTCAAAACTCTTCCAGCCCTGAAAGGGCGACAGACCGAAGCGCAAGTCCAGCGCCCCTTCAGGGCGCGGATTCCCATGGCGTCCGAGACCGGTGGTTTCTCCACCGGCTAATCTCCGCTGTCCCTCCGGGACAAAGAACGGAAAAGCATTTTCTTGAAATCGCTATCAGATCAGCGCCGAAGGCTTGCAGATAATCCGTGACTAATAAACAATGCGCGGGTAGCCGGCGCGAAGATCCGGATTCGCCACTCTGCCGCTCTTGCCGGCTTTGACCGTCGCGCAAAGTTCCGGACGGCTGGCCATCAACGTCGTCAATAGATCCGGGGTGAAATGGCAGAGATGGCGGGCGTGGAAGGGAAGACGCGACACTCGGCGCGGCATGCGATGGGGCGGCATCTGATTGAGAAAACCAGCAACATGATCAATGGTTCCACTACCAGGCACTCACAACGCAGGAGAACCTATGAAAATTCGATTCCCAAGTGCTGTTGTCTTGTTGACGTTCGCTTCACTGATGTTGATCTGGAGCTTCAAGGAGGCCACGCTGCCCCCGACCGCATCTGCCTCCGGAACCTCAACGGTCAAGACCATCAAGGTACTGCAGTACAACGTGAAGCAAGGCAAGAGCGGGCAGACCTGTTGCTGGCGCGACTCCGGCATTCGCGCGAAGGAGCAAGCGGTCATCATTGACCAGATGACCCGGCAGGGCGTGGAACTGGCCAGCCTGATCGAAAGTGATGAACAATCCACCGCTGGCGTCTGGGAATGCAGTTCTCTCGGTACGTTGCTCGGGCAGACAGTCGCCTCACTCGACTCCCAGTGTACGGCGTGTTCCGCCGGCAGATCCCCCAAAAGCTTCAAAGAGGCGTTGCACCTGGTCTGGGACACCGGGAAGTGGACGGCGATCAAGAGATACAACAGCGCCAATACGTGCTTCGGGAATTCGAGCAAGCCATTCCCGGGCCGGGCGTTTGCCGCCGTGTTGCTGCAGAACGTTCAGGACAAGACGAATGAGGTCGTGTTTATCGGAGTCCACCCTGGCCATCCTGGCCAAAGTCAGGACTTCGAAGATGGAGCCGGCCCCATCTGGGCCGCCTACAAGAGCCTGATCAACGGTCGCGCCAATAATCCGAAGCTTATCATCTCGGGCGATTTCAACCTGGGGTGTGAGAGCGCCGTGGACCAGATCAATGCTGGGAAAGTGGTTTCCATCGCCAAATTGAGCCAGTGTCCCAGCCCCAAGTCGTGTTGCTGTGACAGCAACTTCGCGAGTGATTTTGACCATGTGTTCACAACTCTGCCGGGTTCGAAAGTCACAACGGCAATCGCCGGCAGCTACGGCGGGCCTTTCACTCCGGGTGGCTGCAGTCAAAGCCCTCGCGACTCGGAAGAGCACAAGCCTGTCGTAAGCACGATCCAATACAACTGATGGCAACACTTTAAGTGTAATGTTGTTATCGTCAATCCTCATAGCGGCCAGCCCACTATTTTGACGGATGATGCCGAGGAGCCTCTGTAAAGATGCATCTTTCAGAGGCTCCTTCATTTTTGCCGCAAAATGCTTGGTGTTGGTGCTCATTAGGCGTAAAAGTGAGTTTCGCGCTGACAGGTGGTGAGCTTATCGATTACCATCTTTGGTTCCGTGACTATCACTCGTCAGGGCTATGGCGGGCGTGCTCTTGAAAGCCTGCATCCGCTCGACGCCAAGTTGAATCTGCCGCCGGAGCGCTGCAGCGAACCCGGCCATCGCGTCACTGTTGCAATCGTGGCGTCTCGTGGGCCGGGTCGCGGAGCTTGGGTCGTTAGGTCTGTCACCGCAATATTTTCATTCAATAGGTAAGAAGGAGGAAATTTTTATGTCTATAAAAGGGGTGCCAGCGGGCTATCACACAATCACACCATATCTCAGCGTATCTCAGGCTTCAGAGTTAATCGATTTTTTGAAGCAGGCATTCGATGCTAAAGAGATTGAAACGCACGCGATGCCAGATGGCACGATTATTAACGCTCAGATAAAAATAGGTGATTCAATGGTGTTGGTTGCAGATGCCCCAAAAGACCTGACTGGGCGAAAATTGATGCCGACGATGCTCTATATGTACATTGATGACGTAGATGCCGTTTACCAAAGAGCGATGCAGGCAGGCGGTAAATCCATCAGAGAACCTGAGAATCAATTTTATGGAGATCGCGTAGGTGGAATAGAGGATATGGCAGGAAATCAATGGTGGATAGCTTCTCACACCGAAGAAATGTCACAGGAAGAATTGCTTAAACGAGCTTCGCAACGGGAGAGGTAAATATGAGGTCGTGTCGGTTAAATTTGCGTGTCGAGATAAATACAGTCAAATCAACTTTAATTACGACCTAACGTATTGTTAGGCTGATAGAACGACAACAGTACAGGTGTAATGTTGTCATTGTCCGTGCTTTTCGCCGCTTTTCCCCAATGTTTGGGTTCAAATCCGGGGGGCATTTTCCGTGCAAATGTTGTGGTGTAAAAATCGGGGTGCTCTGAATTCAACAGAATAACTATTCTGTTGGACTCAGAAGGCAAGGAAGAACGCCAAAGGCCGTCTTTATTGACGGCCTTCTTGCTTAACATCTCAAAATTTTCATTGTAGTGTTGAACTGGCGTCCAATGGTCTTCGATTTGCGCGCTTGTCGCTGTTGATGAAGAATTTAGCGCCGACAAAATATACGGTTACCTTTTCACTCGTAACGCAGGCAATCAATCGGATCGAGGTTGGCGGCTTTCTTCGCCGGCCAGACGCCGAAGATCAAACCGATGGAGATGGAAACGATCATTCCGCTGGCGACGGCCCAAAAGGGAATCGAAGCTGGAAGTTCCGGCACGAAGAACATGACCACATAGCTGATGATGGCGGCGACAATTACGCCCAGCACGCCGCCTAGAAAGGTCAGCGTCATCGCTTCAAACAAAAACTGCCGGACAATGTCGCGTTTGCGCGCGCCGATGGCTTTGCGGATGCCGATTTCGCGGGTTCTTTCGGTGACCGAAACCAGCATGATGTTCATGACGCCGATGCCGCCGACCAGCAAGCCCACTGCTGAAATCGCAATCGCAAACAGACCGACATACATCGTAATGCCATCAAACTGTTCGATGATCTTCGACGCGGTTTGCAGTTCGAAGTTATTCGGCTGGTCGTATTTCACACCCCGCTGGCGGCGCAGTACCTCTTCAACCTGATCCAATGCCTGATTGAGCATTCCAGTTTTGGCCCGGATGTGCAGGTTCATTTCTTTGCTGATGGGCGACATCTTTCGGCCTGTCTGGAAAGGAATGAACAGCGCATTGTCTTCTTCGTTTTCGCCGAAAAAACTATTCTGCCGTTTTTCCAGCACGCCGATAATTTCAAATGGGTGACCGCCCAAATCCACTTGCGAGCCAATAATGTTCGGTTGATTGGCGAAAAGCGATTCGGCGACATTGGGACCAATGACCATAACTTCGCGTTTGTGTTCGTCGTCAACCTCGTTGATGAACCGGCCCTGTTGCAGTGACACATTGGTCACTTGTGAATAGCTGGCCGACACGCCCTGCAGAAAGCCGGAGCGGTACTTTTGGCCGTTGGATCTCAATGTGCTGTCCATTCGCCACAGGAAAAGCACGTTGGCGACCTCTTCAACTGCGTCGGCCTGGGCTTTGATGGCGTCGGCATCTTCGGGTTGAAGCGGTTTGCGCATGTATTCGCTGCGATCGCGGTTGCCCAGGCGCGGCCCGGTCGAAAGGTGAAAAGCATAAATGTTGTTCGTGCCATACTCTTCGACTATCGAGACAATGCGCGAGCGCAGCCCAGTCAGAATTGAGGCCACGGCGACGACTGTCATCACGCCAACGACGATCCCAAGCACAGTCAAACTGCTTCGGAACTTGTGCGCGCGAATCGTGCCTAGCGCCATCGAGATCGTTTCAATTGGGAAAAGCGATTTGATCTTCATAGACCTTCTCGGAATAAAGAGCATGGAGTTCAGGCTTCAGCCTGCCGTTTGGCCGCGCAGGCTGAAGCCTGCTAAACGGCCTAAAGGCCGACCTACAAACTGCAGGCTGAAGCCTGAACTCCATGCGCTTTCGTGGTACTGCCTCAGTTCTTCGACAACGCGA
>JBBQVH010000128.1:0-23695 GCA_038211695.1 Blastocatellia bacterium
CTGAAAGGGTCGCATTCAACAACAAATTCGACCCTTTCAGGGTCGGAAATTCGTATTTTGCCCTGCCGAGGGCGGTTGCCCTCGGCTATTAAATCCTGCCCTTTCAGGGCGTTACAAACTTGCACACACTTGTGTAGAAACGAATGCTGGAAGGACTGCGCCCCCCAGGGGAAAACCATTTTCCATCAGCGGACTTGAATCGTGACCTCGCTTTTGACATCAGTCGGAACCCGGTCAAGAGAATAGGGCCGAAAACTCCATTGCCATAAGGCTGCCAAAGCCGAATCCCGAAGCAGCATGTTTCCTTCGACCACATACATCTTGGAAATACGCCCCTGCTTTGAAAGATGCACCACGACAACCACCGGGCCTGAAACGCCTGCCGCTTTGGCTTGCGCGGGGATGACAGGAGGAATTTGCCTGGTCACGTAGCGCCGGAACTCTTTCTCACCGATCGTAAACATGCCGTCATCATCGCTGTCGTTACTCGGCCCGGACGGAGGCGGAGCCGCACGCTCGAATGTAGGTTGAGCCGTAGGCGAAGGACGAACCGGCTCCGCAGTCGGCAAGAATGTTGGCCCAGTCGTGGATGATGCCACTGGCGATGCCGTAGGCGTTTCCGCCGGGCCGCCGCCTACACCGGCATCCGTCTTTTCCGCGGTGTCAGCGGGCGGAGTCATTGCTGCGGCCTGGGCCATTTCATACTGCTGCCGCGCCTGCAAGATCAAGTTTTTGGCATCCTGCAGATTCCCGTTTCTTCTTGCGTTGATTGCATTGCGGCGAAACTCTTCGGCCTGATTCCATTGCTCTGCGGCCTTCTGCGGCACTTGCGCCTTCTGTGCCGCCGCTCGCATCGCATTCATTTCAGTTTGCAATTCTTCAAAACTCTGCGTCTCCGCCATCCGTGCATTCACGCCATCCCACAGGCTGAGCACCTGGCGATACTTCTCTTCCGCTTGTTTGAAATTGCCTTTCTTGAATTCAATCTCTCCATCGCGCCAGGCGGCATCTGCCTGAAGAATGAATGTGCCGTACTCTGTTTGTTTCTTTCGCAGCCTGACATTTTTCAACGCCAACTCCGCCTGCGTCCTGACCACCGCCGCCGTTGGCCTGCTTCCGTAAATCCAGGTATTCACCTGCGGCCAAGAGAAATACCCAACCGCCGCCAACACCCCAAGCACCAACGCCCCGCGCAGCCCATAGATTATAGACACCCGGTTCGCGCTCTTGCGTTGTAGTTCCGTCTCGCGCCGAGCGTGTTGGCGGTGCCCTTCTTCCAGCCTCTCCTGTTCCGCACGCAGCTTCCGAGCCTGCTCTTCCTGTGCCCGCTTGTCGCGTTCGACCTGCGCTTTCTGCTCCTGCCGCGTTCGATCTTCGGCATCCTGCCTGGCGTGGAAGTCTGCATCCGGGTCCCGGTAAATGGCCGCAACAACATCGCGCGGAATCGCCGACTGCCTGCAAATATCCCCGATCGCTTCAATCAAACAGTCCACCGCGTTCCGATGATCCCGCTCAGTGTATTCAGCATCCTCCATCACATGCGCAAACGAATTCCGCACCCGCAGCGCCGTCAGCACCTTCTTGAAATTACTGAAGACCTCCTGACAGGCAATCACCCGCTCCCCCACCTTCGGATCTTTGCCCACATCAGCGGCGGCGACATTCGGGTTGTAGAGCTTCAGCAGATATTCCAGCAGAGTCGTCAAATGCATCAGCTTGCTGCCGGCGTGGCGCTCGTGCTGAATTTGTGGAATTGTCAGAAAGTTTGGGGGAAGCATGGCGGCTCAACCTCGTTTCTGTTTTCTGATCAAGGGAAGGTGGAACCGAACGCCTCGCTGCCGGCATCAAGCTGCGGCGAGTTCTCCGGCAAATCGCTCAAGCAACCTTCCGCGCGCGCTGCGCGTTCGTTGCTTTGGGGCTTGCCCGCTTGCTCTTCTTGGCGCTCCCTAACTTCACTCGCGGCTCAGTTGCCGCCGAATCGTTGCGATCCAGCTTCGCCATCCAAGCCCTTGTGCCGAACTCTCCAATCAGCAGCCCCGCCACCGTGAATTGCGCATCCAGCTTCTTCCAATGCAAATCGAAGCCACGCGGCATCAGCTCGAAGTCAGCCAAGTCCTCCGCGCTCGCCCCGCGCAACCCTTGCAGCAGATCGGTCGGGCAGATGAAGACACAGCCATTAGCCAATTCGATGACCAGGCGTTTGGTTGCAGGATCGTAATGCGCCGAGCAGGCGCTCGGTTCGGTGCGCATACGTTCTTCACCGCGCTTCTTGGCCTCTGCGTATTGCCGCTCAAACTCTTCATCACTCATTTTCCACTTAGCCATGAATTTCTCTCCACTGGATGAGCAAAACCATCTGATTCTCTTCAACAATCCCCACTGCCTTGCGGACGTTCTCCTTCCGCATCCTCTTGTGCTCGCGAATGCTCGGCGCTACAACGTCACCGCCCAAATCAATCACGACCTCCCCGCCAGCTTTCCAGACGTGAACGTGCGCAGGCAGATGATCCTTGGTGTAGATCATCACGTCGAACCCATCTTGCGAAAGCACCGTTGGCATCAAGAAATATAACCAGAGGTTTGGCCGCGTGACAACAGAGCAACCACAGTTCATTTCAGATCAGCGGCATCCAGTATTCATAAACCTGCGGCGGCGCAGGCGTGGGCTTGTGATAGAGCTTGACCGGAATCCAGTTGCGATAGAGCGCGCCGATGATCGTCCCCGCCTGAACCGGACCGGCGATGAAGAGATGGATTTCAGTAAAGCAGCACGCCTCAAAGTAGCGCCGCTTCTCGCGCAATGCATTGATGAAGGCTTCAATGTCTTCGGGGCTGTTGAGGCCGTTCATATTCAACTCTTCAATCGGCATCTTCCAGCCCTGCGCGCGCAGAAAAGTTTCAACCTGCGACTTGATCGAATCGCCCGCCGGAATCAACGACAGCGCAAAAGCCACCGGCGCTGAAGATTTCACCCCATTGTGAACCTTCCGCAACTCCGCCAAGTTCTCCACGCGCGGCGTCAGCTTCACCAATTCCCGCAGCCGCTTGTTCTGCTGCCAAGCCCGATAAGCGGTGTACCCGGCAGCCAACGCAGTGAACACCCCAATAAAATTATCAGCCCTGCCAAACCACGACCAGAACTTCTCCATTTTCCTACCTCACGATCATCGCGCCTATCTCTGTTGCCTCGCTGTATCGCACACCGCTTGAAGGATGAGTATTGGCAGCGTTTCCCACTCTTCAGGCAAGAGTTGAATTGATTCAACTAGCAATCGCGCTTGATTTGCGAAGGGTGTTGCTGATCGAACTGCGCTGGCACTTCAAGTAGGCGAGCCATACGCCTCTCCATTACGCCTTCGACAGATTCCAGTTACTCTGCAGTTAAGGAATGAGCGAGGTTCATCACAATTATAACAACAAACTCCTAAACACTTGGCCAAATCCACCGCTCCATTGAGTCACTACTTTATACCCTCAATAGGAACATGAGAAACATATTCGTACACAGAATCTCGATCAGACTTACGACTGTAATCATATATGTCCCAAAGTTTTTTATATATTTCGCCATCTACAAGCTCAAGCTTAGATATTCCACCTAAACTCTTTTCATCATTCACATCAAGGCCCGGATCAAAACAAATCCCACCAATATCTGAAAGGATATATCGAGCGTGAAACTTTTCCCCGGGATCACGCCTTTTCCATTGGACGAATAGTACCTCATGTTTCCTAGGTATTAACTTAGGAGCGTATGTCTTACAGTTACTCTCAAACTTGTTCTTAGATAACTTATCGCTTACGTGATACTCGATTCGAGTAAGCTGCTTGGCACTATCAGACACAGCTTTAGCTAGGTAAAACTCTAGTGGCTGACTGAACCTATCTTTCTCTGGATCAAAATAAGGGTCAACGAAGACCAGTTCTGTTGAAAGCTCAAGAAAAAGTGCTAGACAGTCAGCTAATGTAGCGGCCTCGCTTGGTATGCGAACGCAGCGAGAAACTTTCCACGGCGGCTTATCGTCCGTGGCTTCATCAGCAGTTAAAATGCATGGGTTAGAGTCAGGATTGGAAGGCGCAATAATCGCACGGAAAGGGCGTCTGCCATGTTCAAGTTCTGCATTATCCAGCCATCCCTTAGACTCATCATAATTTCTACCAGAAGTGCAATATCTCTTTATGACTGATTTATCTCGTATCTCTTGTAACTTATCGAAGATAGATGCCTGCTTGACTGATTGCTCGTTCGAGCATGCATCCATAACTAACTTATCCCAATCATCCGGTAGTAATGCAAGTAATCTTCCGTGATGCGATCCAATTCCCTCAATAAATTGTTTAAAGATTTGCCAGGTACTCAAAATCGAAGGGTCAATGGCATATTCGTAAATCATATTAATCCCTCAAGGTAGTTTTTTATCGGAACAGTTCTTTTCTTCGTTCTTCAAAGAAACCGCCAGGCCATTTTTCTTCGAAGTCGCCATCCTCTGTTATGGTAAATCTGCTCAGCTCTGATCCAGAATGAGATCGACTAATGGAAAATACGTGTAATTGCTCCGGCTCTAATGGCTCGGCAGCCGGTTCTATTTTATTTTCAGTTGTATTACGAATTCGTCTGAGAGCTCGCAGAACCAAGTGTTCACTATGAGTTTCGATCAAAAATCGAATTGGAGATTCACCATTACTATCGTTAATTACCCGATGAATGAACAAGTCGGCCAACTCCACCTGAGCCGCCGGATGAAGATGTAGTTCAGGTTGCTCGATCAATACAAGCGCACTGCTATCGGATCTCAAAGCCGCAATAATAATCGGAACAATTTGAGACGCGCCATAACCCATGTCTTTGACATTCCTCTTTACACGATCGTTGTTACTCCCGCCCTCATACAACACTAGCTCAGTTACTGATGGAAGATCATCATTCCCCCGAAAATGGGGAATTGGCTTAATTGCTTCTCCCAAACCTAATCTGCTTATCCAGTAATTCAGTGTGTCATCTGGTTCTTCATCTAATGCCGTTCTTAGGTAATTGGCGAAGAACTCCCATCCCTGCAACCTCCACTTTCGCTCCATCTCATCTGTTACAGCATAGGATCGTTCTGGCTGTGGTCTGATTGGCCCTATGTGCTGGATGCTTTTCAGAAAAGTATCAATCTCCTTTTTGCAGGCTTCCCAGAACAGACTCAAGCCTACCGTTCGTTCCTGTGAGCTTTCATCAAGGCCATCGGCAAATTCTGTGACCTGTAGATCTGGCAAGAAATGAGTGTTCGAACGGAACCTAAATATTGCTTGAGTTTCTTCGATCGAGAATGTGGATGCTTGCCCTCTGAAGCTAGATGATACCGGATCAAATTGCAGGCTGAAGAAAGGGCTGAAGCGACCACCATGCGTAACATCTAGCCGAAACTCTGTCAGTTGTACCTGTTTGGTTGTCGTATTCTGCTCATATCCCAAGTTTACTTCGAATTGGAAAGCTTCGATATTTCTATTAGTAACAATCGGCAGTGACCTTCTCATCACCGCCCACTTCACCTCCTCACCCGAAAAACTGCGCGTACTAATCCAACCACGAAAACCAAATGTTATTTGAGCAACCTGCTTTGCCGGGTTTGCCGACTTATGTAATGAAGTTTCAAACGAGCCAATATCAACTCCGCCTTCGACCTTGAATTTCAGGGAATGAGATTCATCTTCATCCAGCAAGCTCTGCCTCATCAGCCGGAGGGCACGAATAATTGCTGTCTTCCCGCTAGAATTTTTCCCTAACAGTAGATTGATTCTTCGTAGCTCAATCCAGTCGGTATCCCTAAAAGCCATGAAGTTCTGAAGCCGGAAGGCGTTAATGGGCATTGTTATGTTTCTCCATTTGCGGACGCTGCTGCTACTATTTCAACCTTACATCATAAGCCTCAAGCCCGCGCTCTCCCATTCTGACTTTGAATCCAACCTCTTGATTCTCACGCGGTAGTTTGTGCTCTATTTTGAACTTATTGAAGTGGAAAAAAATCCCATCCTCCTCCTCGCTAGCTCTGATGATATGAGGTTTGATGTAACCAAATGGCCTGCCAGGCGGAATGTAACTGATCATTCCTAAACGTTCTTCCTCCTCTAATACGTCCGCTTGTCCACCCACTTCTAAGGGATCGGGCAGTACCGGGCGATCTTTATATTCGTTGTCGTATTGCGGATGTTGGATTGACAGGTAGCGCGTTTTGTCTAGCCATTCGTCCGTTGCTTCACGCCATTGGAGCATCGCCAGTAGCATGCGAATGCGGGGGACTTCGGCCAGCCGTGCCTTACCGGGCGCGATCTGATGCTTCTTCAAGACGAAGTCTTCAAACTTAGTGATAAATCGTCGCGGGTCATCAACGGTAGCACCGCTCGTCCAACTACCGTCAGTGAATAGGCGCGCGTAACGCCCTGTTAGCCTGTCACGCCGCTCGGTGACGTACAGATTGGTCGTAATTGCAACTGCGCCCATGCCTAAAGGCTTGCCCATGCCGAGTTTGTGACGGTAAGTCTTTCCTGCCTCGCCGGGCAGTTGTAATGCCCACGCCAGCGCACCGAGTTCATAATCGTGCAGGTTCTCGAAATGAAGGTGAAATTTGAATTTTACGCCGGGCTTGACTGGGATAATCCTCGTTAATTGTGATTCGTTCTGACCGTCGGCTTCGGGAATGGGAACTTGGCCTTTGTGCCAGTAGAGCTTGTGTCCCCGAATCCGGGTTTCATCAGGGTTGCTGGAATAATGCGCGAGCGTCTGGCGGAAATCGGGGTTATGGCCGGCGTCCGCATCTTGCACCAAGTAATGTTGAAAGGTCGTGATCTTCGGGCTTCCGAGCGTTGCTGGCGCTAATGGGTCGGTGCGGTACCAGACCTCGTTGTTTTTAGCGTCAACAAATTCAGCGTCACTGAAGAAGACGCGCCCGGCTCGTTGCTCTTCCAAATTGTCTTTCTCAGCGCACTTCAAGATTTCGGAGTTGAACTTCATCCATTGCTCATCTCCAATTTTTGAAGCTACTTCTGCCAGAAACTTTTTCTTCGGGTATTGCTGATTCACTACCTCGCGCAACTTTGCCAGCAAAACGTCAGGCAGCTTTTTTTCTTTCAGTTTTTGCAATGATTGCTCAGTCAGCTTGTAATTCACCTTCTCTTCAACCCAGCCGAAGATTGCTTCAGCTAAGTCGGGCTTCTCATTGCCCGCAATCTCTTTGGGGATGAAATCGAGCGGTGTAGCCGGAACTCCCTTTTTATTTAGAGCAGGAATGCGGAAGTTCGGCGTATGTCCGAACCAAGTTACTTTTCCCTTTCCGTTGACGTAAAAAACTGGCGCATCTTGTTCGATTCCACCCTGTTTTAATAACTTGTGTTTCCATGGCTTGTCACGCTGAAAAGGCGTCAGGCTGTCTAAATAATCGTCAATGAGTTGCTTGCTGACGGGAAGCCGTTTCGCTTTCTGGTCTTCTTCCAATACCAACGCGTGATTGTGGCGTGGGGATTTGATGACTTGGTTGCGCCGCTTCGATTGGCGATTCTCGTCCAGGTTCTCGAGCATGTTGCCTGTGCAGACAAGTGTACCGATGTGCTGATAATCGGCTTCTTCATCACCAATCTGCTCGATCCTGACGTAGGGACCAGTTTTGCCACGTCCGATTGAGGCGCTAAAACTGACCGGATACCATTCCGGCCAGTAATTCTTGTCATTGAAGCGTGTGAAGCTCTCGATCTCTCCGCCTGGAATCGCGGCTTCTTTGACCTTCAGATAAGCGGCTCTTTCAGGTAATCCCAGTGCCTGCGGTTTCAAGGCAGGGTGAATCTCCCATCCACCTTCGTCCGTCTTTTTCCAGTAACCAGCCAGAACGTTGCGGCTGAAGGCACCGATCAGGTTGCGATAAGGTTCGGCCAGGGGGTCTTCGCGCGATGCGGCGACAGCGCGGAATGTGATTTTGGGTGAGTCATTGACCCAGCGCATCTTGCCGTAGCCCACAATCTCGACGAGCGAGCGGATCATGCCACGCAGCGAACTGCCGGGTATCATTGGCACCGAGAGATTCTCAATTTTCGATTCTGGTCTGGCCGAATAGAACTCCGCGCGTTCTTTCTTCAGCGCGATCCGCTTCTCTTTTAGTTCGCTTTGCTTCTCTTTGGGCAGGTCTTTTTCACTATCGCACTCATACGCGTCTAGCAATCTATCTATCTCTTCCTCCAGTTCACTCACCCTTCCCAGGTATTTGAGCGTCACCATTCCGCGCACATAAGTCGGCGAACAGGTTTCAAGCTCGCAGTCGAACCAGCCCGTACGCGTGTTTTCTTCGTAGCGGTCGTGATCGGGCAGTGGTTCGTCAACCAGTACGATCTTCTCCGGCAGGGGAACGAAGTTGTAAGGTGCGCGGGCTACTCGATTGCGGCGCGTTGGATTGGAATGAACAGGGCGGTGATTGGACTTTGAGTTATTCGTTGGCATGCGACCTCCATAACTGCAATTCGGATTAGACAGGGGCGGCCTCAATCGCTTTCAGACGACTGCACGCGATTATCACTTGGCCTTCATCATCTTCGGTCAGGTACTCGACTACAGTGAGCATAGCGCGCCAGTTGCTTTTGAACTTGCGTTCATCGTTTTTCGACGCCTTCTCCGGCTTCCACGCTTCTTCGGGCACCTGGATAGGTATGATCTGGCGCATCCCAACACCGGTTTCAATCAGCGGAGTAAAGCCCGGCGGCGCGGATTGGCCGGTAGTTTGGCTGCCGTATAAGATCGCCTTCTTCTCTTTTGGCCTGTAGGTGCTGTTGTCCTCAATCAGCAGGCGTCCTTTCCACGCTCCTTCAGACTCGCGCCAGACGAACAACTCGCCTTTCTCGCCGAAGACGCGGCATTGCTGGATCGTTACAGAGCGCAGTTTCGGCGTCCAATCGCTTTCCGGTGGTGTGATGAGTTGTTTGCCTTCGATTCTGCCCCACAACACGCCGTCATCGGCGTGGATCAGCACATAGCCGGTTTCATTGAAATCCAGAAACTCGGCGGCGCGTTCCGTTAGCCAACCAGCGTTGTTGTCCGCAAAGTTTGGGGGAACTGTCTGTGGCAATATTTTCGGCAAAGGCGTTTTTTGAAATGTCATTATTGCTCACCTCCCCAGGACTTTTGCTGCAGCGCGCGAATGTAAGCTTCCAGTGTAGCTGTCGCATCGGCGGCGTCGCTTTCAAGAGTGATGCTGCCATCCGGGTTGGCTCTCATCGTGATTCTCCACTGATCTAACCCGCTCTTCGGGTGGCGGCGCAGGCTGAGCGTTGCCGACTTGCCGCGCAAACGTCCACGTCCGACACTGGATTCGCCGCCGAGCGGCAGATCGCCGAGCCATAAATCTTTCAGGACGAGCAGCAGCAGGCCGATCTCGTCTTCTTCGGGATTGCGCAGCGCCAAGCCGATCTTCACGGTGCCGTTGAAGTGCGGGACTTCTTCAAACAAGGCCGTTTCGATTGTGCCTCCCGTGAAGCGATCAATCTTGATGCGCGATTGAACACGCGCTTGTTCGTCCACCAAACCGCCCGCGATGAACTCTTCATTAACCAGCACGCGACTGGCGCGGGCGTCTTCGCTCTTTTTGATTTCTGCTGGCCCGAACATGCTACTGATGAATTCGGGCGCGCCGCTCTGGGGCAGGGCCAGTGTGTTGGCGATGCGCAAGGCGCGTTGCCGGATTGCGCCCGCGATGCTGGTGCCGGGCAGTATCGGGGTGCGCGCCTGCATTTCTGCTGACCATGTGTGCAGATGGACAACGTCCGGCCCTTGATCTTGATTGCCGAACCCAGAGCGGACCAACACCGAGCCATCAATCTCGAAGTCAGCTTCAATCTCGAATGACTCGCGTTGGTCCTCAGCGTCCTTCAATTCCACATTGAGCAAGGCCGCGATGTCAGGGCCGCTGATACATTGTGGTTTGTGTTCCAGTTCCCACTCCTGATCGCTGCGTTCCAGGTGACCTGCCGCCAGCCACGCAATCAGGTCATCTGGCTCGCGCAGGTTATAACGAGTGACCTTCCATTCGGCCACTTGACAGCAGCCGAAGCCGCGCCGTTTGCGCGCGCCGAGCCGAATCTCTTTGGCGGCCAAGCCTTGCAACGCGAGCGCCATCGCTTTCTTACGTTTCTCGTTCTCGTCATTTTTGTCATCGAGCAACAACTCAAATCTGAGGTTAAAGCTCGTGCCGGCGGCGAGAAGCTGATAGTCATACTTCTTCTTCTCTTGCGCGGTGCGCGTGGCAGAGTTAAGCGCGACGCCATCGCGCAGTTCGACTCTTGGGCGGGCTGATTCTGTGCTTCTCGCATCGTCAACAATCAACGGACTCTGCGCGCCTTCCGCATCGCCGCGGTGCCCGCCGAAAAGCCTTCCGGCCATAATGCGCGATTCATTCCAAGCGCCATAGCTATATTCAGCCGCCTGCGGATTTCTAGTAGGAAGGACCAACTCATAGCCCCACTCTCTTTCACGCAAGTAATTACGGAGCGCCCCTGCCAGAGACGCACCGGTGATTACCGCGCTCTTATCCACTTCATCTACCAGCAGCGGCAGGTCGGTTGAATCGTCCGCATCGCCGTTGCCGAAATGCGCCGGGCGGGTCAGTTCCAAAACGCCAGTCACTACAATGCGCTCGGTCAAGGAGCGGTGTTCGGTGCGCGGCACCTGTGTTATTGCATCTTGCGTTGTTGCTTCGGCCATCTTCTTGTCCCCTTTACTCCATCTCTTTGGCGGTGCGATACAAGACTTGGTCTATCAACCGCAGCGCATACTCTTCGGCCAGCGCGGGCGAGACTTTCTTTTCCACCTTTGCATCAGTGCCGCCAAACTTTACTTCCATCTTCCAGTTGTCTTCGGCTTTCTCTATCTGGCTCATCACCCATTCAGCGAACGAAGCAATTCGCCCGTCTTCGCCCATCAATGGTTTGCCGTTGTCAATGACTCTTACGTCCTTGAAGGGCTGGCCGGTAGAGCGCCCGCCTTGATGTTCAAAGTAGTCTTTTAGCCGTTTGGTCTGCGTGAGGTGACCATCAACACGCCCGGTTTGAATGTCGCGCAGGATAACGCGCAGACGCGACAACTGGCTTTTGGCAGGAAGGCGCTCAAGTTTGGTGTAATTGATGCGCCGCCGGAGTTCTTCATCCAAACAGCGAAGTAACATTCGTTCGGCGATCTTTTCCGCTAGCCCGCTCTCTTCAGGGGAAAGAGAGTTAAGTTGAACCCGGCGAGAAGGCTCCACCTTCTCTGCAAGGTATTGCCCTTCCAGATGCCAGTTGACCAGAAGGCGGCCAAAGCCTTCGGCTCGCCGTTCGCCGATGCCTTCCAGTTCCAGCCGTTCCAGCGCCTTGACTGTAAGCGTCTCAGAAGTCCGAAAGGTGAAGACGCTGCCAGCGGCAATGGCAATCGTTTGCGGCAGAGGCAGCCCCCATTTGCGATTGAAGCCGCCAACAATTCCGGACGCCGCGCGCGTGAAACCCGGAAGCAGGGTTAAGGATTCAAGTGGAGCTTCGAGCCGTGCGGCGATTGCGGGTAACGGATTGAGCGTCGCTTGCCCGCAATCATCGCGCAGCAAGGCATCGCTGGTGAAAGTAACCTGCAGCGGTCTGTCCGGTGTAATCTCGCCCTCAGAGTCGCCGACCTCCACTTCGCGCCAGTAGTCGAGCGTTTCGATCTTTGTCACCACGGCTTCGCCGTAACCTGCGTTGCGGGCGCGTCCGATGGTGAGCGTAGCGCCGTTGAGCAACCCTTCAATTCGCGCTGCTTGCTCGTCATTTGTCAGAATGATTCCCTGCAACTGAAGCCCCGCAGCAAGGGCGTCGTAGCGATAGATTGCTCCCGCTTCTTCCGTCGCACGGCCCATACGCGCATCGCGTTGCGTGTGGATATTGAGTTGACGCGACGGGCTGAACCAGCGCGCCGTTTCACCATCAATCCAGGTGAATTGCCCCTTCACGCTCTCCTCTGGAACCTGGTCAGGGAGAGTTCCTGATTGAAAGAAGTCAAACGGGACGTAGCTTTGATTGTGGATTTCGCGCCCATCTTTTTCAGGATCGCGCCCATCGTCCTTGTTGTGCCGCCAAGCAAGCGGCGTCAGCAAAGCGCGCTTGTCGTCCTTGATGGGATAAGCGTTGAGAAATCGCGTCTCAGTGCCGAGAAACAAGGCTCGCTCAACGGCGCCAGCAGCGTCGAACGATGGCTCTTGTCGCAGATAGCGCGCCGCCAGAGCACCGCGCAGCAAAGCGCCGGAGATGTATGGCGCGGACACGGCGCTGTTTGGCTCGCCTCCTACTTCGGTTGCCAGCACGGGCGCTTTCAATTCAAGTGTGTAACAGATCGTTTTCATGACGATGCAACCTCCTGCCGAAAAATATCGAACTGCGCTCGCGTCCATTCTTCGTCCTTCAACCACGCGCGCACACGCCCTCGCCCGCGATTCCGCCCAGTGCCGACTCTGCGCCAGGCGAGCGTCGTGGCAGTTAGCAATGCCAGATCAAGCGGCGCGGGTTCTTCGCTGAAAGTGAGCCGCGCTTCGAACCGCGTCTCGCGCAAGACAACGCGCATCGCCCGCAACGATGCGGCTTCAGGCGCACCGAGATGCGTCATTGCCGTCTGCCGCCGGATCGCCGTCAGCGAATTCAATACTTCATCCGCCGTCAATAGTTTTCCCGCGACCAATTGTTCCTCTTCGATGGCGTAAGCTATCAATCGGTGCAAGTTCTCGGGCAACTGCGCATCGCTGACTTTTAAGATGCTGAAGTCCGGGTCATCCATCATCCGGCCAGGTTCGCCGAACAGCCGCATGAGCGATGGCTGCCATTTCTTCGCGCGGACTTCGCCGAGCGCAAAGAGAATACTTTTCGCTTCTTCCGCCAGCAGGCCGCGCAAAGCCCGTCCCCGCAGGTAAGGCATTCCGTAAGCATCGTGCTCGACTTCCTGATCTACGTCTCCGGGCAGTCCTACGCCACGCCCGAAGGTAGCCGCGCTGAGCAATTCAAACCGCAGCAGCAGAGAATTATTTGGCGCTGTCATTGCCTGCATTGCTTGATTCCTCCAATAGGAAATGATGATCCATGGCTTCGATCACATCGAAGTAAATGCAGCGATCATCAACCCAACTCTTATTGCGCAAGTCCTGGTTAGATTGAGCCCCCTCTGGTTGAGGAAGTTCGGATTCGCCGCCCCGAAGATAGGTTTTGCGAAACTCTTCCACGGCGGGTTCGCCCACGCGCAGTGCTTCGCGTAGGGCCTTCAGTTTGTTGCGCCGTCCAGCCCATTGCCTGGCGAAGTTGAACTCCCCGACCAGATGGTTGAAATTCCTCCAAGTTCGCCATTCTTCCCGCCAGCGATTTTCCTTCTCGTGCGACAGCCACAGCGGGCGCATCAGCAGAGAGCCACTTTTCTTTTTATGCGCTCCATCAGGAATGAGAACCGTGTATTCGCGGCTGCGGATCGCTCCCAGATCGCCGCTCAATCCAGTTGAGGAGATGTGCCAATCGAGAGCCGACGCCTGCCTTACTTCTTCCATTCCCTTCGCGCGGAGCATCTTCTTGGCGCTAGTGGCTAGGCTCGCGCTCAAATCATAAGCTCGTCTAAAAGGGTAATGAACTTTGACGATGCCGACGCCCGCACCAGTGTAGACAGGGTTGCCCAGTAGTTTTCTGGTTTGCGCAGTGAACTCTTTCATGCAGATTGTCGCCAGCGACAGCCCAAGCTGTCCGTTACAGACAAACGTCAAATCGTCGCCGCCATAGACCAATGGAATCACTGGCCAATAAGGTTTGGGGTTCGGATTCTTCTCCTTGTCGTCCGCATATAAAACAATCTGCTTGCGCTGCGTCTCGACTCTGCGATCTTCCGTCACAAACTTTGGTAGAGCTTCTTTCAGTTCCCAGACATCTTCATCGCCTTCAGTCTTCTTTTCGCGTTTCATCAGGTGGCTGGGGCTGGCTAGTTGCTTGAGCATTTCGATAATCGCCCTGTCAGAGGCTTGCTTCAGGCTATCTGATAGTAAGCGGAGCCGATTGATATAATCCCGATCATTGGTTGCGTCCTTACCGCAGTTGACGAACAGAGCGCCTACATCATTGCCGTCAATGTGGACAACCGCGATGTAGCTTTCCTCGCCGCCCGTCCGGCTCAGATGATCCAGTTCATCGCTGAAGTCGAATTGGCCTTGAGGGTCTGCTGAGGCAAAGTCCGCTTTGAGCTTATTTTTGGCTGTCCCGGAGATTTTGGACTTGGCGCGGATTTCATCAGAGACAAATCGCGGAGTCGGGTCTTCGATGAAGTGTGAGGCCACCAATCCGGTCGCCGCGCATTCGGCTGTCACGCCCAAACCCAGCAGCGGCGTCAATGTGGCTTGGCGCGTACGCTTCTTTTGAGCCAGGCGACCGTCGTATAGTTTTTTTACTTGATCGGGCAAAATCTTTGCCGCCGATGGCCATTCAAACGGCGCGCTGTGGACGATGACTATTTCCAGTCCGGGCGCTTCAATCAGCACTTTCCGAGAAAGGTCACGAGCAAAGGTTCTGGCTTCGTCCGGCGAACGAAACAGAATCACTGCGTTGCCGCCGCCAGCGTAGACAAGCTCCGCCGCCAAGTCGCTGGTGACGATCTGCTTGCCAGCATCAATTGCGCACTTCTTTTTATCAAGAATGTTATTAGGGACGGGCAGCATGTCGCAGACCCACGCGCCCGCAGCCTGTTTGACCAGGTAGGACGCGCCGATATTTTCGCGCAGCCGGTTGCTGCCGAAGATGTAATCCTGAATCCCCGCCGTATCAACGATAGTCAATACCACTTCCGCCATAGTTTACGCTCCTAATCAGTTTTCGGCTTTCGATTGAACCAATCTCGCAGTTTATCCTTTAGCTTTGGCAACGAATCACGCCCGAAGACCTCGACCTGCCCGGATTTTTGCCAGTTCGACTCAATGTTTCTTTTCAGGTCTGCTTCCTTATCCACGCTGCTGACCAAAGCAAATTTCGCTTCATCTCCGCCAAGCTGGGAAGACCGCACCATCGCCTCGAACAGTTTCAGCTTGGCTGTCTGGAGTTCGCTCCCGGTGTAGCAGGAGAGGTAGAAGAGTTGGTAGCCGCGTAAGGCAATAACATCCGCTTCAAATTCTCTGCCCTCGTCGCTAAGAGACTCCAGGTTCACGGCCATACCGTCCGCGTTAATTTCCGCCTCTTCCCGACACTCTTCGAGCTTTGCAAACGTATACTGTTCGAGCCACCCCCCAGTCAGCCATTTTGCAAATTCGATGGAATCCTTGAACGATGGATTTTGCCTGACTACATCCTGCAACATAGATCCGCCAGTCACCCTCAATTCAGCCAGCATCTTCTGGTAACCGGCCACAATATTTTTCAAAAACGATTCAGCGGCGGCGGCAGAGTATTTCTTTTGTTCAGCGAGGTCGGTCTTTACTAATCTTTCTATATCGCTGTCTTGAGGCAATGACTTTTGATCAAACTGGGTCACGATCTGACGGTAATACCCCAAATCGTATTTTAGCTTTCGATTATCTACTTTCTTTCGGAGAGGTTCACACCATTTATTCCAGGTGTGCTGGCCGGAGTAGTTCCTGTGCATTTCCATCAATCCCTGCGCGGCTTCAGCACAATTGGCGACGGTGGAATATCTGACCTCACCTCTTCTGTTGAAGTCCTCGTGCAGTCGCAATAGCTTTTCCAGAGTGATGCGAATTTCCGGAGACAAAGCGATGTCAATGGGTTTCGCATTCGCCGGGCGATCAAACTTGAGTGAGAGGCTACGCGCGTCGAGATAGCTCAAGGATTGAACCAAATTCAGCGAGTGTAAGGCTCGATGCGCGTGAACCGACATCATCTTTGTGCCACCCGTGTAGTTCAGCCCAATCACCTTGCCAGTCTCTTTCTTCAACTCCTTAGCCCGCTCGGAAACCTTCTCGAAAATTTGCGCTTCGTCTGAGTCGGCGGTTTTGAAGAAGCTGACAGACAAATCCTCATGATTTTCCAGAACCTTCCTCATCCGTTCCATCTGTTTTTCGACGCCGCTGGTATAGACTAGGTGCACACAACCGCCTGGCTTCAATAAGAGCTTTGCGGCGACCCAGTTCGGCAATGGATTTGTGCCAACCAGCAAAAACAAATGATCGCTGAGTAGTTCGTTAGGGATCGAAGTGCCTAGCATTTCTTATTTCCTTCTACTTTCGGACTAGGGTTTCCATCGGCCTGCGTTTTATTACTTTGTGACTGCGAGAGAATGCGAAACTGCCAGCATTCTTTTTGGTGAGGGCACAAGGGGCACGCTTCATCTGAGATGGGAGCTTCGGATGTACTGCACAAGAAAGACTGATTTCGGCCAACTCAGATGGATGTGGAATGTTGTCGCTGAAGGCCGACAACGGGCGGGAGTGTACTGAGATGCCGGCTATGGGTCAATGTAAATTCTGCTACAAAACAAATTTATGCGGCAATCGGTTTGAAATTGGACGGGAATCTATTGCGGGCTGCCAGGCGGTGAATCATGGGCGACAATAGATCGCTAGCGAATACAGCGCGCGTTGCGCTCGGCGATTCGCCGAAGCGCAGCGGTTAATACCGAAGCGACATTGCCATCTCAGTCCGCCTTGCTAAATCGCGGCTCAGAGTACTAACGATCTGCGACATCTGATCGAGTCTCACGGCCTTCATCCCTGAAGATCGCATGATCTCCGCCGCTTTCAATGCCCCGCTCAGGTTGATCTGATTGGCATCGAGGTTGAGTTGATAGGCTTGCGTGACGCCTTGCACCTGTTTGCGGTATCCACTTTCGACGCCGCCTGCCGCAAGGTCACGATTGATGCGTGCGGCTGCATTGTTGGCTGTCGCCTGTTGGTTGGAGATGCTCGTTGCCCGCTGGGCATAAATGTCGGCGGCGTATTCGCGCATCTTCGTCGTGGATTCAACGTTTTCGGTTTGGCTTTGACCGGCGATGCGCAGCGAATTGACTCTCGCGTCGGTTGCAGTGTTGGTGATGGCAATCTCTGCAGCGCCTCTGGCGCCAGTGGTGACGAGTTTTGAACCTTCGGCGCCAACGGATAACAGCGGCACAGCGCCGCCGCCGAGCTTTGCAATCCCCCCGATTGCTTGATCACCCACATCCAATGTTCGACCGACAATCGTGCTTGTATTCTGTTGTGCCTGCGAGTTAAGCAGGTCGCGCTCTTCACGGCTCGCCTGGATACCCGCCGATCTTTGTCCGAAGCTGCGGTCGGTGAGAATGCCAACGACTTGTTGCTGCTGACTCTGTTCGATCAGGCCTGTGGTCGCCTGTCGTTGCGTCTCGTTCATTTGCACTGCCATCGCGTAGCCACCGGATATTGCGCCCAGGGATTGAACACGGCTGGCGAAGGCCGATTGCAGGCCGAGGATTTTATGAGCGCGGCTTTGCAGATCGCTCGCCTCTCTCCCTGCCGTCGCTCTGGCGATTTCGACTGCGCTTGTCCCTCGACGCGAGTTTCGCTGGCTTGTCTTTGCAACGCGGAACCAAAAGTGATGCCCGCGATTTCGATTCCGGTAGCAGTCAGCGCGCCCATCCATCCAGCCGCAGTCGCCGAGACCGCTTCAAAGATTTGCCCGAAGGCGATCTTGTAGCTGGTGCTCGATGTCGCGATCCTTCTCGGTACAATCATCGCAGTTCTTCAATCGCTTCCACTCTTCCTTCTTCCCTTCAAGATAGACCTGCAACTGCGCAGCTTTGTCAGCGGCGATCTGATGATCGTAGCCCAGCCGCTCGAACTGATTGTCCATCTTCTTCAGCCGCTCAAGCGCGGACTCGGTGTCCTCGGCAGTGCGCCCGATTCCGTAACGCAAATACTCTTCAAAGTCTCGCCCGTCAGCTTCAGGGTCAAAGATGCCGTTGCGCAGCCGCTGCGCCATATTGGCGATTGCGCGGAGGTTGCCGGTGATGAGATTGGTCAGATGATTCTTGATGCGGAAAGACAGGCGAATGACTTGGCCCCAATTGCTCATCAGCGAGCGCAGGCGTTTGTCCTGTGAGAGCAATTCATCAGCAGTGCGTAAGATGCCTTTCAGGTTCGTCAACTGCCCGACGGCATTCTCGTACATCCGCTGATACCATGCCCAGATTGGGAGTTGACAGCCTTCCGGTGAGCGTCCTAGTCGTTCGCGCATTCGCGCAACCATCCACCGGTAGGCCGATATCATGTCATCATCAATCGTCTTTGGGTCAGTGCGTAATACGCCAGTTCTTTGCAGCACATTCCATGCATCAATAGTTTGAATAGTCCACAATTTCATACTGGTCGCAAGGGCTAACACCATCTTAACCGGGGCGCGCACAAGCCCATTGGCAGTTACCACAGAACCCGTTGGCGCGGCTACTTTGCTTTATCCCTTTCTTAGTTTGCAGGAATAATGTTCTGGTTCATGCGGAAGAGATTTTTCGGATCAAACTGTGCTTTCAGCGCCGCCAAGCGTGCATAGTTTGTCCCGTAAGCTTCGCGCACCGCTTGTGCGCTTTCCCCTTCGTTGAGCGCGTTCATGTACAGCGCGCCACTAGCCCACGGGTTGACCGCACTCCAAGCATCACGCGCCCATTGCACATGCAAGGCATCTTCGCTGGCGTCTTTCCACTGTGCGACAAACAGGAGGTTGAAGTTCGCTTCGCGATGCGAAAACGCCGTGGCTTCAGGCGCAACGCGGCTGACTGCGCCGCCGTAGTATTCGATGATGACAAGAGACAGGGGGGATGGGCAGCGATTGGCCTTTTCCACTATGGCATTATGGCCGCATCAGGAATGTCCCGGAGATAGGCTGATTTCCAGTAGTTCCGATTATACCAGGGGAACGACGGCCCAAATAATCCCTGCATACCGGTGTAGGGCATCGGTTGCATGGCGTCCACCAGCGGCGTGCCAAATTCACGGAGCGGGCGCAGCACACGTTAGGCGCGGTCTTGCCATCACCGGCAACTCTACTAACTTCCTTGAGTTTCAAGTTGCGCGATATGGACAAAAATCCCCATCAACAGGTCTATTTCCTTCAAATAGTATTCATCGAGATCAATATAGGCAGTGTTATCCACCAGCTTCAAAAACTTCCAGTTTGTCCCTGTTGTAACTGCCCCAAAAATCAAAGGAATCTGCGCATGCTCTCTCTCATTGAAAACCTTAGCTGCCACCATCGTGGCGATACATTGCCCAAACCCTTCCACAATATCTTCTTTTTTCGCCTCAACAATCGTAAATATCGGAGCGGAAATGTAATATTGTTCCGGATTGAGGCTGATCAGATAGTCGCAGTAACCATCTAGCCCTCTTGAGGCATCAACGTCAAATTTTTTTCCCGAAAAAATACTGATACTATCTCGAAGTTGATCTCGGAATTCCGCGAGAATCGGGGCAATGATCCACTCTGACCGAGACTTTTCCGTGTTAATGGCGAGCGCCAAAGAAACAGACTTATCTAATGTCATCTGCAAAAAAGGGCTGATTCCGACCTTGGGAATGTTCGCAAACAGCTTCTCATTCTCAACGACATTGACACCTAGTTTTTGCTTGACATCTTTCAACGAAAAACTACTGTAAGCCATAATTTACTATCTCCTTACGTATTCCTTCCTCTTTCTACCATGTAGCTTTTATGAAGGTAACGCACTTCTTGTCCCTTCCATCTTTTTCCGGCTCGCGCGCCTCCATTCTCAGACTTGGCAGCGAGCGCCTAACATGAATTCTACCGCGATGCTGATGTCTAATATTAGACATCGGAGAATTCCTGCTATCGGTTATCGGTTATCGGCTGGTGTCTACTATTAGACACCTCCGGGTTTTTCGATGCGATTTGCGAGACCAAGCGCTATGGCTTGGCTATACGGAATGCCCCACTCTCGTTTTCCCAATTCCAGGTTCTGCCCGCCTGTTTGATGCGGCGCTGCAAGGCCACTTCGTGGAGTGTGACAGACCAACCAGTGTTTCGCCCGCTATCTTGACCGGCTTGGTGCGGTAAAAAAACAGATTGCGAATACTGCCAGGATTATTCTTTCGAGCCGGAACGCGCGGAGTATACGACCGGCATTCGTGCTGAGGCAATCAATTGGCGCGAAGAATTCCGCTGGCGGCTGTGCCACGCTGTTAGGCCTGGTTTGAAAGCAACCGAGTACACCCACTTTCGCTTAACGCCTTATCAGCTTCCAGACGAAACTGCAGCGCGCGAAATCCCCGCAAGGCTCATCACAGTCGCCGCATCCGCTTCGCCGCGAATCTGGCGCATCAATATTTCATTATCAAAATAGACCCGCTCGCACACGATTTTCCCCGCGTTTTCCCCGGAGCCGAACAGGAAAAAGCCTGCCAACTCGAACGCCACGCGGTTCCCGCTGGCCGACACTCCACCGTAGTCGCCCAGATGAGTTCCTTTGAGCGTGACTTCGCGGATCGAACAGCCCCGTGTGTCGTATTCGCCCGTCACCGTGAGCGGCTGTGCAAAAGACTTATGCCGCATTGCGGGCGACCTCAATGCCGGATGGATTGCGGGGAACGCCGACCATGAACGCCACGACGTGGCAAGGCTCAGTTCCCTTGTTATGCCAGGCATGTCTGGTCCCATTTTGGACGACGGTGTCGCCGGCGCGAAGATGAAGGGTCACGCCATCATCCAACTCCAGCCACACCTCTCCGGAGATGATGTACTCGAAGTCTATTGTGCTGCTCGTATGCATCCCGGGACTTTTAGGCTCCATGTGCTCCGCGGCACCCGGCATCTTTGCGATGAACTCGTTCATCATCGCCTGCGGATCACCCTGAGCCGAGCACTTGCCCCCTCTGGCGCCAGTGTAAACGTGATGAAGCGGAAACCGCCCAACGGAGGGAAGTAGTCGGTGTAGGCTGGCTTTTTGCCAGCGTCAGGAAACTCCGGTAGATGGTCTGCGCCCCAGAGTGTGTGAATCGCCCCGCCGAGCAGTGCTATGGCATCGCCCTCGACCTCGGTGTCGCTGACGAAGACCGCCTTGCCCGCTGCGTTATGCCCCGTCGTTACTCTTCGGATTTTCATTGGTTAGCTCATTGGTTGAGGGGCTGAGTTGTTTGAGAAAGCGCCGACGAAAACGAGTTTTCAGGAATTAACGCCGAGTTGCCGCAACATGCCGAGCACGTCCCAGTTTGACCATTCTTCGGCAATGCGGCCGTCAACGAAGTGAAAGATACCAATGCCTTCAATCGCGAACTCCTTGCCAGTGGGCGCCAGGCCTTGCAGGTCTCCTTGGTGCATGCCGTGTACTGACCAGCGCACGATCACTTTATCTCCGTCCGCAAGTAAGTCCCGGATGGTGAAGTGCAGATCGGGAAAGGCTGTGCGGTAGGTGTTGGCCACCTGTTTGACGGGTTGATGCCCGTCCCGGCATCGGGTGTGGCGGGGTCGTGGCGGATGTAGTCGGCGGCATAAAGTTGGTTGGCAACCGCGAGGTCGCCGCGGCTCCATAGCTCTTCGAACACGCGCTGGATGTTGGCTTTGTTTGTTTCTATCGAAGTTGTCGTCATAGCTGCTCCATTGAAAGGCCAAACTGCTTTTGGCCGAGGTGAATTTTGTGACACCGGATCTAGATGTCAGGACACTTTTGAAAAAACAGCGTTGGTTTTCGCCGCATCGCGGCGGCTGACCTATAGGGGTAGGAGGAGCCGATTGGTTTCAGCTCCCCGTCCCTCCGAACCGGACAGGCGGTTCTCCCGCATCCGGCTCTCCGGTTGGTAGTTCACCTCTGCAAGGATTGACGGTCGCGCGCGTAGGCCGCTTCCGGATTAAACAGCCCAAGCGCGTCAAAGTAAGCATTTGGCCGGCGTTGATGGTCGCTCCCACGGCCTCGTCCGCGTTTGCCCGCACGCCGCCGCAGGATGCTGCGCAGGCGCATCCTGATCCATTGGCTCAACGGTCTGAACGTCCGGCGATTGCTATGTTTGAAGTACTCATACCAACCTCGCAACGTTTGATTGACTCGCTCGATAATGCGCGCGAGGCTTTGACCGTTGTTACGCCGGGTCAGGATTCGAATCGTCTCTTTGAATTTCTGAAGACTCTTCCGGCGCGGCCACTTCTTGCCGCGTTCGAAGTGATAACCCGGAAAATCATAGCCGCTCGCCGTCGCGTTGACGATCCGAGTCTTGGTCGGGTGCAGTGTCAGTCCGGCGGTTTGCGTCCACTGCTCGATTTCGCGCAGAGCATCCTTCGCTTCGGCTTCGCTCCCACACAAGATGACGAAGTCATCGGCGTAGCGCACCATCTCGCGTCCCCGTCCTGCCATCAGATGGTCGAGCGGGTTCAGGTAGATGTTGGCCGGCAGCGGAGAAATTACTGCGCCCTGCGGCGTACCGGTCATCGAATCAACCGCACGCGGTTCATTCAACTCGCCCAGCACGTCTTGTGCGAGCAACGCATCCGGCAATTCCAACACTCGCCCGTCGGCGACTTGTTCTTCTACACGCCCCCGCAACTGCTCGTGCGGAATCGTCTCGAAGTAACTTTTCAAGTCCGCGTCCACGACCCGGACCTGACCTGCTTTGAGCAATTCGTCCACTCGACGCAGCGCGTCTTTGGCTCCGCGTTGCGGACGAAATCCGTAGCTGTGGGCTGCGAATGTTCGCTCGAAAATCGGCTCCGGGACATTGCGCAGCGCCGCTTGCACGACGCGATCTCGCACCGTCGGGATTCCAAGCGGTCGCATCTCTTGACTTCCCAATTTGGGAATCAGTACTCGCCTCACGGCTGCCGGACGATAACTACCGTCCCGCAAACCGCTCGACAGATCAGCCGGATTGGCTTCCGGATGGCGCTCGAAAATCTCGACAGTTTGTTGATCCACGCCCGCCGCTCCTGCGTTCGCTCGGACTTTCGTCCGGGCCACGGACAGGTTCGCCGGTGCGTACACCTTATCCGTCAAACTGAGCCACTTGCCTCCTTTGACCCCTGTTTCCAGGGCCGTCAACATTCGCGGCGTCCAAACCGCAACTTCCACCCACGACCAACGGTCGTAAATATCTCCGTCTTGTTTAGTCCCTTCGGACACTGCCGACGGTTGAGTTGTTGTCAGTTTGGCCATCACGAATCCACCTTCCCGTGCTCCCTTCGCTCCACTCCCATTACGGAGTTTCAACGCTACTATGGGCACTGCGGACTCCTGTTCGGCTGGCTCGTCGCGGCCTTTGCCAATGAGCCCGGTCTGCCATACTCCGAAACAGGTCTCCTTGATTCACGCACAGAGCCGTCACGATCATTCCGTCTCCAAACACCCGACGTGGCGCAGTCATCGCTTTGACACGCTACCCCTCAGCGCGACTGCTTTCCGTACTCGACGGTCGAGGCTTCGCCATTGGCTAGCAGGCTCGCCGCACACGCCAGGCCGAATCGAGTTCGTCATCCGACGGACTGATCGCTCACCTCCTGCTGCTCCCCACGCGCGCCTCACGGCGACGCAGTTGCAGTCGGTTACAGGCCGGAGAGCGTATGCCTGAAGAGGACTTTCACCTCTCAGACTCCGCGCGCTTTCAGGCGCACCAGCCGGGGGTGAAGCCCCATGTGCGCCAAGTTAAGCCGGTAAAGCATTGAACTCATTGTCTTGATTCGGTCGTTCTTTGAAAAAGTGGATGCCTCTCAGCGAAATGGATTGTCTCTTTCGCTTTCGCGGACGCTCCCGCAGGACGGT
>JBBQVH010000129.1:0-23565 GCA_038211695.1 Blastocatellia bacterium
CGGAAACCGGACAGCCTAAAGGCTGAACTCCATGCTCGGCGCGCGACGGTTTGCTCGGCAGACGAAAAACATTATCTTGAAAGCTATAGCTGGCTGGGCGAGCGGGCCAGCTAGTCCACTTTGCGCAGCACGCGCTCCGGACTTGTTTGAACAGCAGGCCGGTGATCGTGGGCCTGGGCGAATTCTTTCTACAAAGCGCGTTGTCGCGTTGATGCCGGATGAAGAGCGTTTAGCTCTTCTCCTCTACGAATGCCTGCAATTCTCCTCTTGCTTGGCAATGATCATTGCCAAGCAAGAGGAGAAGCCATTTCCCCGACTCATCAAATGCCCAATTGCCGATGCTAATGCCCAATGCCGGAGCGGTCGCCAAACGCCTAAACTTCCAGTTTCCACGGCGCGCGATACTTGGCCTTCAGGAACGGTTTGATGTGATTCTGTTTGACCGTCCAGTTCGCCTCGTCCCAATCGAGCCAGGTTTTATGGCGCATCGATAGATTGGCGAGATGGCAGGCCGTCGAAGAGCGCACGCAGGTTTCGATGTCGCTCGTCGGCTTGGCGCGCGTTTTGATGCATTCGATGAAGTTCTTCCAGTGCGGAATGTTCAGGTCGCGCATCTCCTGATTGTTCTCATAAGTTTGCTCCTCGATTTTTGATCCCTTGTTTGGAACCAGCCAGCAGCCGCTGCGGTTGACGATCACTGTGGCTTCCGCGCCGTGAATCGAAGTCGCTGCACCCTGGCCGAACATCGGCATCGGGTTGGCGGTGCGGCTTTCGTAAGTCAGCAGGAACTTCGGATATCGAAACGTGGCCATCAGCGTGTCGGGCGTTTCCACGTTATCCTCAACGTAAAGCTTGTCGCCCATCGCCGAAATCGAAGTCGGCATCGGCTCGCCGAAACATTGATGGACCGGATCAATCAGATGCACGCCCCAATCGGTCATTGCGCCGCCCGCGTAATCCCAGAAGTAACGGAAGGTCGGAAACGTGGTCACGCCTACGCCCCAGCGGTTGAGGTTGAAGGGAACCTTTGGCGCCGGCCCCAACCACATCTCCCAATCCAGGCCCGCAGGAACCGGCCCATCGGCAGGCTTGCCCCAGCCCTGCTTTTTGGTCGCGCCTGCTTGCCAGGTATGAACAAATGTCACTTCGCCGAGCGTGCCGCTTTGTACGATCTCCGCAGCCTTTTTGAAATAGCCGCCCGAACGCTGCATTGTGCCGGCCTGAACGACGCGGTTGTATTTGCGCGCGGCCAGCAACATCTTGCGGCCTTCTTCGACGTAGACCGAGGCAGGCTTTTCGACGTAGACGTCCTTGCCCGCCTTGCAAGCCTCGACGGTCATGTAGGCGTGCCAGTGATCGGGCGTCGAGATGCAGACGGCGTCAATGGATTTGTCGGCCAGAATCTCGCGGAAGTCTTTAACGGCTTTGACGGTCTTGCCCGCTTTGGCGGCTGCGGCGACGGCTTTTTCCAAGTGCGGTTGGTACACGTCGCAGACGGCGACGGGTTCAACGTTGGGGAGCTTTAGCGCAAAGCCAAGATTGCTCGACCCCATCGCGCCGATGCCGATGTGGCCGGTGGCGATCCGGTCGTTTGCGCCTCGCACGCGCCCGGTGAAAATTGAAGTGGTTAGCGCCGCGGCAGCGCCTTTGAGAATGTCTCTTCTTTCGATCATTGGTTTTGGTCCTCGAAAAATTTTCTTGAAAGGTGAGGGGCAGGGACTGCCCCAGTTTGCTAGTGGCATTGCTTGTACCGGAAGCGCTCGAACATTTCCAGGCTTCAGCCAATTAGGGTCAGGATTATTTCATTTCTGCTACGGTGACGATCAATTCGCGGTTCGAGATTATTGATCCGTCCCCGGCTTCTTATTCGCCGGTCCTGGGTGGCCCGCGGCCCGCCATCAACCCGATCAAGAACATCATTACTATGCTGGATTATGCTGGATTATGCTGGATTATGCTGGGCGACGGCATGGGCGTGGCCTTGCCATCACTCACATTTTTCCCGGATGCCACGACCTTGTGCCGTGGAGTTTCACGCTCCTTGCTACATACGCCGTGGCCTCTTGAACTCAAAAAATGCGGGTAATGGCAAGGATGCCATCTTGTCCCACACGCGGAAGCGCAAGCGCGACCCAAAATCATCGTCATTCTCGCGGATGACCTGGGCTATTTCGACCTGAGTTGTTATGGCGGCGAAATCCAAACGCCGAATCTGGATAGCTTGGCAAAAGGCGGATTGCGCTTTGCGCAGTTTTATAAATTGGCGTGGCGAAAAGATTTTCAGTCAGCCTCGACCACTCAGCGCTCCAGTTTCGACGCGTCCGGCTAAACTCGACCAACCGTGACAACTCACAACTCATTCTGAGTGAGGCATCGATTTGAAAGCATCAACCCTGTCATTTCAATGACTGCTTTGTACCAACAGATGGCGCATCTTTATGACATCCAACTTCAATGATTTTTCTAAACCGAGAATCGCTGAGGTTGGTGGCTGTCGGTTACTTGCCAGGCATCTGGGAAATGAACCACGTGATGATGGCGATGAACAGAATGGCCAGCAACGTGATGGTGATGACCAGCGTGCTGGGCAGCCAGCCGTGTTCGTTGTGTTCGCTCGCTTCGGCCAAAGCCGTAGGCAGGCGGCTGGATTTATCCAATCGCAATACGCCGCTGGCATATTCGTTAAGAACAGGGTCGCCGGCAACGGGCACGTCGAAGGATTCATCAGGCGATACAGTTATTTCATCCGGCGCAATTTCGGCTTCGATTGTTTCCGGTTTCAGCAGCCGGGTTGTGCCGCCGCTGACCACTCTGCGCACTTTCCTTTGCAACCGTCTTGTCAGCTTGCCGTGTTTCATAGCCAATTGATTTTACGGAAGTAAAAATAAAGACCAAGGCCAATGATCAACATTGAAGTCAGCGCTCCCGCGTAACCATAGCGCCAGACGAGTTCCGGCATGAACTGAAAATTCATTCCGTAAATTCCCGCGACCAGCGTGATGGACATCAGAATCGTCGAGATCGAAGTCAGCCGCTTCATCACCACGTTCATTCGATTGCCTGAAATTGACAGATAAGCGTCCATCGCCGAAGCGATCAAATCACGCAACGTGTCAATCATATCGGCCACGCGAATCAGGTGGTCGTACACATCCTGGAAGTAGACCATCGTTTCGCGCGAAAAGATGGGCTGTTCGCGCCGCTGCAAGGTGTTGAACACGTCGCGCAAGGGAACGACGGCGCGGCGCAGAAAGAGAAGCTGTTTTTTGATATTGAAGATTTCCTGCAGCGAGGCGGGGTTGAAGTCTTCGAAGATTTGCTCTTCCAGGTCTTCCAGCTTGTCTGAAATTGAATCCAGCAGCGGCAGATAATCGTCCACGATGGAATCAACCAACAGATACGTGACCAGTCCCGTGCGCCGTTCGGCCAAATCCGTCCATTCGCGCCACAGCCGTTCGGCGGTTTTGATCGCCCGAATATGCTCGGTGTGAACGGTGACCAGATAATTAGGCCCAAGAAAGATGCTTAGCTCACGCAACTCCAAGGCCCCCTCGTCGCATATCTCGGCCTCGTACAAGACCATGAAGTAATAACCCTGGTATTCATCAATCTTCGGGCGTTGATGGCCTTTCTTGCAGTCTTCGATGGCCAGCGGGTGAAAGCTGAATTCGCGCGCAAGGTCGTCGAAGTCCTTGCTTTCGGGATTATTTACATCCACCCAGAGAACTTTGCTGGCTTCGGCGCAGAGTTGGCTGATCCGGTCCGGGTCGTCAAATTCGGCGAAGGTCAGGGAAGAGCGGTCAAAAGCTAAGGTTCTGATCATTTTGGGGGAAAGGGGGGATCATTTCTCGTTGGAGGAATTGATGATTTTGCCGCCGCCAATGGAATCGTCCAGCGCACGCAGACGAATCTTTTTCAATTCGTTGATCTTGCTTTCAACCGGTTCGCGAAAATCGAAGGGCGCTTCGCGCAGAACCAAATCCAAATTACGTGATTGCTTGAAAATGGCCTGCTCGATTTTTTTCAGGCAGGTATTGCGGTCTTTGATCTGCGCGGCAGGCAGTTTGCGCGTGTATCCGTCGGCGTATATGACCAGCGAAGCGTAGACGTCAACATCATCCATGGCCGCTTTATATTGATGAGCTTCGGTGCTTTTCACGGCCTTGGCCAGATGGGCGTCAGAGAGCTTCAATGCGGCTTCGACGTGCGATTTCGGATTGCTCTCTTTCAGAATCGTCTGGACTTCTGTTTCGCTCAGTTGGTTGGGCAATGCGCGGTCATCAACGTTTTTCGCCTGGCCAGCGGCCACGGGCGCAAGTGCGAAGACCGATAGCAAAATGAAGATTGCGTTCCACTTCATAACAACTCTTCACTCCATACTACTTTACTTTGTGAATCGGATGCGGGTGGGCAACATATCATCGCCACCTTTCAAAACCAACCTACACTTTGTCTGCCTGCGTTTCAGCCAGATCGCCAATCACCGGCAGCTTGAACTTCTCGCCCTTGTACGCCTGATACATCATCCAGGCAGTGCCACCCAGCCACAACAATCCGGGCACGCTCGACAACATCCAGCTCAGCAGCCCCGGTAGGATGCTACCGACGATGCCCAGCGCAATGCTCAACGCCAGATAAACGGCAAACAGAAAGATGGACTGGAAGGCATGAAATCGCACGAAGCGATCCCGGTTGTAGGGCGTCAAAATCAGAAACAGAATGCCGGTGACAAAAGACAGCGGATAACATAACGCGCCCGCAATGCCCGGTTTCAACTCGCCCGCCGCCGTGGGCTGAAAGGGCGGCTGATACGGCTGTTGATACGGCATTTGCCCATAACCAGGCTGCCCATGCTCCCCGGAAGGCTGTTGAGAAGGCTGTTGAGAAGGCTGTTGATACTGCTGCTGATAGTTGGGCGGTGTTTGGTAATTGGCCGTCGGCGCGGTGTACGTCGCCGCATTGGGAGAGGTCGTTTGTGGCGCAGGCTGCAACTGCGCGCCGCACTTATTGCAGAATCGCGCGGTGTCGGTGATTTGCGCCCCGCACTGCACACAGAATTTTGTCATGAACTTTTCTCCTCGGAAAATCCTGGGTACGCATCGCTTCCAGCGTGCAGTCTTCAGCCGCAAACCGCATGGAAAACAAGAGTACGGATCGCCACGCCTGCACGCCAGAGGCGATGCGTACCCAGGGAACTTTAGAACGTTTGCCCAAACCGGATATGAAGCGTGCCTCGCGGCTGTCGCAAAAAAGCGCCCGGCACGCCGGGAACTGCATACACCGGCGGATCAAGCAAAAAGCCGTAATCCACGCCGACAGGTCCCAGCGGCGTGTTCACACGCAGGCCAAGTCCGACCGTATTGGTCATCCCCGGCCAGCGAATATCACTGACGCGCCGGAACACATTACCTAAATCGTAAAATGGTACAAGTCGCAATCGCTGTGAAAGTGGATAGCGCAATTCAAAATTGAAGACCGCCAGCGCATCGCCGCCCACCGGAATCAGCGTCGGCAGGACGAAGGGTTTATCTTTGCCAATGGGCTGATTGGGATTAAACAGCACATCCTGCGGTCCGGCAGTTTCGTAACGGAAGCCGCGCAGCGTCGTCGCGCCGCCCGAAAAGAAACGTTCGCTGATCGGCAACCGCCGTTCGCTATCGCTGATCAAGCCGTCGCCATTGCGGTCGGCATCACGAAAGGTTTGGGCCAGTCCAATGCGCGCCGAAAAAGCCAGGGTGGTGTCTTTTAACACGGACGTTGAGGGCGCGAATGTTTTATAGCGTTGATAGGTGGCAAAGAATTTATTGAACGATTCGTTGCCGCCAAAGACGCTGGCCGCCAGCGAATAGTCTGCGCTGAGCAGTTGGCCGCGCGTCGAATTGAGCACGTTGTCGCGCGTGTCACGAATGACGCCCGCCGAAAACATTCCCAGCCGGATGGCGCGTTCGTTACGCGTAATTTCGGTTTCGGGAACGTTGTCCAGGTTGAACAGCTTGGCGCGCTCCAAATTGTAACGCAGCCGCAGCGAGGTGCGCTCATTCAGCTTGCGCTCCGTCTGGATAAAGGCTGCGAACCGGCTCAGCCCAAATGTCTGGTCACTGTTGTTGATGGTTTGAAGTTCGCCGTTGAGCAGTTGCCGCCGCTGCACGATCGGCAGCAGATTGTTATTGCGGTCGTAAAAGAAAGAGATCGTCGTTGGGAAGCGCGATCCGAACGGGCGCAGGTCGGTGAAAGAGAACTGCGCGAACTGTTCGCGGCGGCTTCCGCGCAATCGCAAACTGAGCGAATCGAGCGTACCGCCCAGATTGGTATCGGCAATCTCTGCCAGCGCGCGCGCACCATCGTCCGTTGAAAAGCCCAAGCCATAGACCAACAGCAGCGGCTTGGCTTCGGTCAGATTGATCGTCACTTTGTGTCCCGAACCATCATCACCACCCACCGGTTCAGCGCGCACGGTGACTTCGCGGAAGGCGTTGGTGGCATACAGGTCGCGCTGCGTTTGCACAATCTTTGCGGGCGTCAGCAGATCGCCGGGTTTGAAATCGTAGTAACGACGCACCCAGCCAGCGCCGGTTTTGGTCAGGCCTTTGATTTCGACATTGCTGACGACGGCGCGCGCGCCTTCCGTGATCTTGTAAACCAGTTGGACGCTGTCTTCATCAATCTCGGCAATCTCCAATTCGGTGCCGGCTTCCAGGTAGCCGCGCTCCGCATAGAGCCGCCGAATCTGCTGCGCGCCCAGCCGCGCGCGGGTCAGCGAGAACGCCTCGCCGGATTTGATCGGCACGCCATCCAGCAACTCTTTCGCGTCGAAGATCGCGTTGCCGCGCAAAACGATGCTGGCGATTTCAGACTGCACGCCTTCGGCCACATCGAAAACCAGCACCAGGTCGTCGTTATCCGGTTTGAACGCCAGCCGCGATTTGACGCGCGCGCTGCGGAAACCTAGGTCAACCAACCGACGGCGAATCGTTTCTTCGTCGCTGCTCAATCGCGAACTGCTGGTCAGGCCGCGCACCGAACCACCAATCAATGGCAAATCTTTCAGGAAGGGAATGCCGCCGACCCTGCTCTGAGCCTTCGACTGCAATTCGTCGCTGACTTCGGATAAGCCAAATTGTTTTGTGCCTTCCAGACGAATTTCCTTCAAATCGTAAATCGGCTTCGGGTCAATGTCGTACAAGACGCGCAGGCCGGAACCCGTGCAATCCACAGGCTCGCAGTGGTAACTGACTTCGGCGAAAAAGTAGCCCTGTTCCTGCAGATACTCTGTCAATCGCCGTTCGCCCAAACGCGCCAGCGAACGGCTGAAGCCCTGGGTTTTGACGGGCAGCAGATCGTTCAGGATTTTGTCGTTCAGTTTCAGCTTGGGCACTTCGGAGACTTTGACCTGCGCTGAAGGCAGCTTGGCGCGCGCGGGAGTGGCGGCGGCATCAGTTAGTCTGGGTGTTGGAAGCGGGGGGACAAAGCCCAGCGAGAATCGTTGCCGCCCGCGCAATTCAATGGTGAATGCGCCTTCGCGCGAACCTTGCCGAGCGGTGCTGCCGCCTTGCGTGTAAGTCGCCAGCGCCGAAAAGCGATTCGACAACGTGTATTCGGCCAGCGCCGTTTGATCCTGTTCGCTGGACAGATTGGTTGAATAGGTCAGATAGACGTTGCGCGAAAGCTGCTGGCCGACGGTCAACCGCGCCGCAGGGTTGGCATTCGGGCGCAGGATCGGATCAATCTGGAACCGGCTTAGGCCCAATAACTGTTCCGTCGGTTTGGAGATGAAGCCCGAAGAGAGCAATGAAGCCGCCGCGCCGACCCCAGTCCGCAACGGATCCTGGCTGGCAATGGTGCCGGCTTCGGTGCGGCCCGTGGTGATCAGCGCGATGATTTCGTCACGCGTCAATTGCGGCTCTGAACGCAGCTTCAATTCGATGGCGTCAATCGGGCCGGACAAGTCCAGATAGACGTGATAGCCGCTGAGGTCTGATTCCGCAATCAGATCAAGCACTGCCGATTGGGCAGTGCCCGGCGGCAGATCAAGCGTGCCGCGCGTGATTTCGTAGCGCTGGCCGCGGAAGCGCACGGACCCGCTTTCGGTTTCGATGCGCCCGAACGCGCTGGGATCGTTCAGTGTGCCGCCGATGGTGAACAGCGCAGAACCCACGGCGTTAATCTGTTTGCCGCGAACCAGCAGGGAATCGCGCGCTTCGACGCGCAGATTCAAACTGATCGGAGGAATCAGCGACGATTGGGCGCTGCTGCCGCCTGCATTGAAATTAAAGCCTAGCCCGGAACTGCCGCTGCCCAGCAGGTTGTCCAAATCCACGCGCGTTTCATATTCGCCTTGCGGGACGTTGATTGTTCCATCCAACCGCTGCCCTGCGGGCGTGCCCACCAGCGTCAGCGCGCCGCTGACCGTTGCCGTGAATTGGTCATAAATTATTTCAGCCTCGGTCGCCTTGATGTTGAACTTCCATTCAGCCGGGCGCAGGTTAACCAGTTTGGTTACGCCGTCCATTTCCAAACGCCCGTCGTTGGCTTCGGCGACAAAGCGTTCCAGTTTCAATTGGTCGCCCGACAGCGTCACGCGGCCCATTCCATTCGACAGGAAGATGGGCAAATCCTGCGTCGAAAGCCCGAAGCTGTTGATGTCCACCGCGCCGCTGACCGAAGGTTTATCCGCAGTGCCCGTGACCTTTGCATCCAGCTTTACTTCGCCGATCAGATACAGCCCCGGCTGCGTAGTCGGCAGCTTTTCCAGATTGACCACGCCCTTCAGGGCAAAGTTCATCGCCGCCTCGTCCGTCAAACCGAAGGTGCCGCCCAAACTCAGATCAATGCCTTGTCCCGTGATGCGCGTTGTGGGCAGGCCGATCTGTGAACGATCAAGCGCAATGGTGACAGGCGTGGGAATGTTAATGGGGTTTTCCAGGACGTTCAGTTTGATGCCGGTCAGCGTCAATCCGCCGCGCAACAAATCAGCGGTTGTGTCGCCTTTGTCATTGGCGGAAAAGCCCTCGATGTGCAGCTTGCCGCTGATCGCGCCCGTCACTTGCGAACCGATGGCGGGCGCAAAGGTCGCGATCAGCGGCGACAAGTCCAGTTCGGTCAGATCGCTTTCAATCACGATGGGGCGGCCAGGTTTGCGCAGTTCGATGCTGGCTTTGACGATTTCCGGCTTAAATGCTTTCTCTTTGGTAACGGCGGCAAGAATGCCTGTGACCAATTCGGCTTCAATGCGCCCGCCAGGGCTGGTGTGCGCGGTCAATCGCAATTCCCCCGCGTCGCGCCCGTTGACGCGGATGTCGTTGCCGATGGCATTCAGGTCAACTTTCAAGCTTTCCCAATCCAGTTCGAATTGTTTGCGCGTTTGATCAGGTTTATCAAACTTACCGCTGATTTGAAGCTGCGCGTCGGCAGTGCCTTCAACCTGTGCGCCTTTCAGTTCAAAAGACTCTGCCAGCGCGTCCAGTGCGATCTTGTCGGCCTTGCCGCTCGCCTCAAAAACGAAATCATCCAGATTGACCTTGCCGCTGGCGGTGATGTGCGTTTTGGGGAGTTGTATTTCCAGGCTTTGCAGCAACGCTTGTTTGCTGTCGAAGGTGACATCGGCTTTGGCAATCTGCGTCTGTTGTCCGGCGATGCGCCCGTCCACTAAATTCAGTTGAGCCGAACCACGTGGCGCGGCGGGCAAGCCTGTCAAACTTGCCTTGCCAGAAACATCGCCGCTGACAAACTGACTGGCATCGGGCGATCCGGCCGCGGCCAGAATCGTTTCCAGGCTGATGCGATCCACCGTAGCATCCAGCTTGCCCGTTTCCGCCGTTTGATCGAACGGCACGACCAGATTGAGTTTGGCGGAACCGCCGTTAAGGGCCGTGATCAAGCCATTCTCGACGCGCAACTCCGTGGGCGACGCAACCACGTGGGCCGAAAGCGGGCCGAACAGTGCATCGCGCAGGCCAACGGTTGCCGCCGTCACGTCGCCTTCAATCGTCGGCGCGTCAATCTTGCCCGTGACGCGGCCTTCAAATTTCAGATCGCCGATCAATTGCGGTTCGCTTTGCGTGATAAATGGGCGAGCCGCTTCGTACGATCGCGCGAGTTGAATGATCTGCTCGGCCTGCGTTGAAGTCAGCGAGACGCGCAAATCAGATTGGCCATCGCCTGATTGGCTTACTGCCAGCGTGCCGGTGGCGTTGAGTTTGGTTGCGTCAGTGGCCAGTTGGAATTGATCGAAGTTGAAAACGCCGCCGCGTGCTGTGATGGCGACTTCGCCCGTCAGCGGAATGGCATCTGTTGATTCATTCGCTTTGCCTTCGAAATGCGCGGAAAGCTTGCCGTCCAGGCTGCGGATGTCCTTGCCGAAACTCAGTTCCACGTCGCCGGATGCTTTGCCGGTGACGGGGACGTCTTTGAAATCAGCGAGTGCCAGCGCCTCGGCAGTCTGCACGTTGGCGAACCGGCCTTTGACGTGTTGCGGCGCACCCTTCGCCAACGGCAATGTATATTCGGCCTCGACCGTGCCGCCCAATGCGCTGAGTTTGATGTCCGTGACGTTAAGCGCCATATTGTTGAAGAGCGCGTTGGCCGTGGCACCTTTTACCGCAGCCCCGCTGATCGAACCGTCAGCCACAGTGGCGGCGGCTTTGACTTCATACGTGTTGGCGACAAAGGCTGACGTCACTTTACTCAAACGCACATTCGTCAGCTTGCTGTCAGGCCATGCGATGGCAGCCACATTGACGTTGGGCGCGTTGAATTTGGTTTCAGTCTTTTTGCCGTTGATCTTGATTTCGCCTTTGGTGTCGCTGACGGCAATGTCGTTGATCTGGACGATGTCTACTGCGATGTTTTGGACATTGATGCGATTGATTGCCAGCGTCAGCTTATCGCCCGCGCCTTCAGCGACGACTTGGGGAAGCCGGATGCCGCGCAGGGTGGTGTTTTCAACGAATAGATTGTCGGCGGCAACACTGCCCTTGAATTTGTATTTATCGCCTTCGCCTTCAACGCGCCCGGTCGCCGTGGCCAGGCCGCGCATGACCAAGGTGGGAAAGGCGAACTGCGCCAGTTCATTCGTCCTGACGTTGGCTTCCACATCAAAGCCGTAATGTAACCCCTTGGGAGTTGTGCTGAAATCTTCGAGCTTACCTTTAGCCTTCAGGTCGGCGATGGCCGTATCCAGATTGATCTGTTCGAATTCCACGCCGGACTGGCCGGCGCGCGCTGTCAGATCAAGTTTGCTAATCGCAATTTCGCGGCCTTCGAACGCGGCCCGGCTGTTATTGGCCGTGACCAACAGCTTGACTGCGCCAGGCGTCTGCGGCGAAAGCTCCGCGTTGACCTTCACATTGTTCAGATCGGTTTCAAACTTGTCCCGGCGGTCTTTGAAATGGACTGTGCCGTTGGTCAGCGCGGCTTGCAGGCTTTGGGCATCAAACTTCAGCGTTTCTGATTTTGGCGGCGCATTGTGAACGCCTTCCAGGTTGCTCTTGCCCTGCTCATCAATTTCCAGGAAGACTTCGACGCCGTCCAGCGAGAGTTGATTCAAGGTGACTTCGCGGCTCAGCTTGATGGCATACAGATCACGAATGTTGGTCTTCATCTCGATCTCTTTGATCGAAGCGATGAGCTGGCCCGTTTGCTGGTTGTAGATTTTCAGATCTTTCAATCGCGCGGTCTGCGACGTCCAGGCAAAACCGAAGCTTCCCAATTCGCCTCGCAAGCCAAACTCAGTCAGTTTGTTTTTGATCTCTGCGGTGACGAAACGATTGAAACTCTCCGACCGAAGCCATAGCCATGAGCTCAACACGACTCCTCCGATCAGCAGGAGCAAGCCCAACAGGGCAATAAAAAATAGCTTCCGGCGGCGCGAGCGCGGTAGGCCCGGCGGTGTTGACGACATGTCAGTAAGCTCCGAGGGTGTTTGGTTCATCTTGATAATCGAAAGCTTGGATTGTGCACTTCTGAGGGGAGCGCGCCTATTGTTTACAAAGCGGCGGCGATGAGCAAGCCGAGTTGAATGCGGATTGCGGAATGGGGATTGTGGATTGCGGAATCTCGGATTTAAGTCTGACCTGTTCGAGATGTGAAAAGTTTGCGGTAGACTGCGGTATCTTGAATTCCGCAATCCACAATCCCCATTCCGCAATCGTATGAAACGCATCATCGTCGGCACCGCAGGCCACATAGATCACGGCAAAACTTCGCTGGTTAAAGCATTGACCGGCGTGGACGCAGATCGTTTGAAAGAAGAAAAAGAGCGAGGGATTACGATTGATATTGGCTTTGCTGACTTGACCGTTGGCGATGTGCATTTCGGATTTGTGGACGTGCCGGGGCATGAACGCTTTGTCAAAAACATGCTGGCCGGGGCGCACGGGATTGATCTGGTAATGTTGGTTGTCGCCGCTGACGAAGGCGTGATGCCGCAGACGCGCGAACATTTCGACATCTGCCGTCTGCTGGAAGTGAAAGCCGGGCTGGTCGTCATCACCAAGACGGATATGGTTGAAGGCGATTTCGCAGACCTGGTCGAAGCTGAAGTTTCCGATTATGTCGCCGGGTCTTTTCTAGAAGCTGCGCCGATTTTGCGCATCAGTTCGCGGACGGGCGAAGGGATTGAAGAGTTGAAAAAGACGCTGGCTCAGTTGGCCAGAAAGGCTGAAGCGCGCGATGAACAAGCTGTCGCACGGTTGCCGATTGATCGCGTCTTCACCATCAAAGGGTTTGGCACGATTGTCACAGGGACTTTGGTGGCCGGGCGCATCGGCATCGGCGACGAATTGGAACTGCTGCCTTCGCCGCAGCGGCGCGCCCGGGCGCGGGGCATTCAAGTCCACGGCCATTCAACGATCGAAGCCAGGGCAGGGGAGCGTACGGCGATCAATTTGCAGGGGATCGAACTGGAAGAAGCCGCTCGCGGACAAGTGCTGGCGCCTGCGGGACGGCTGATCGCGGCTTCGATGCTGGACGTCAAGCTGCAATTGTTGAAGTCAGCTCCGCGCCCGCTTCGCACGCGTTCGCGGGTTCATTTGCACGTTGGCACGGCGGAAGTGCTGGCGCGTGTCGTGTTGCTGGGACAAACAGAAGTCGCGCCGGGTGGCGCGTGCTTCGCACAGTTGCGCCTGGAATCGCCCGTGCTGACCCTGCCAAACGATCACTTCATCATTCGCGGTTATTCCCCGGCAATGACCATCGGCGGCGGCGTGATTGTGGATTCGATGCCGCGCAAACACCGCCTGCGCGAAGGCGCGCAAGTGGCCGCGCAATTGGCAAAGCTGGCCGCACCTCTTGCGGCTGGTGACCAGGCAGAGCATATCGGGCTGCTGGTTGAAATGGCGGGTGAGCGGGGAATGGCGATGGCCGAACTGGCCGCGCGCAGCGGTTCGCCCGACGACACGATCAAACGCGCGGTCGAAGCGATGACAAAATCGCGGCGATTGGTGGTCGCATCGAACAATCCGCCGCTGCTGATCGGCAGAACTCCATTTGAAGATTTGGCCCGGCAGGTGCGAACAATGCTGAAGGCGTTTCACGCGCGCGCGCCGCTGGAATCAGGAATGCCGCGCGAAGAGGTGCGCGAAAAACTTTTTGCCGCGCTGTCGCCGGAAATCTTTCGCGCGGTGATTACACAGTTGGCCGAACGCAACGAAGTCATTGCCGAAAAAGATTTGCTGCGGTTGGCGACGCACCGCGTGGCGCTGTCGGTTGAAGAGCAGGCAGCGAAAGATCACTTGGCCGAAGTTTATGCGCGCGCCGCGTTGCAGCCCATTTCGCTGGAAGAGGCCGTCGCACAAGCCGGTTCACAATTCGGCATTGATCCCGCGCGCGCCCAGCGCTTTGCGCAAATGCTGGTGACCAGCGGCGAATTGGTGAAGATTGCCGATCTGGTCTTTCACCGCAGCGCAATTGAATCTTTGCGCGAAACCTTGCGCCGCTTCAAGGCCGAACGCGGAGCGACCTTTGATGTCGGCGCGTTCAAGGACTTGACCGGCATCTCGCGCAAGTACGCGATTCCGCTGCTGGAATATCTGGATCGCCAGCGCGTCACCCGTCGCGTCGGCGATGTGCGGGAAATTCTGTGACCTTCCCTTAAGTGATTTATAGCGCCGATGCATTAACTGATAAACGAAGGCCGGACTTTCGTCCGGCCTTGTCTTGGCAGCGTTCTTTGTCCTTAAGACGAACTCGCTGCCGGTTGAGGTGGTTATAACAGGTTGACGGAATAAAGGCAGGTTTTGCCAAACAAAGTGCTTTTTGCCCTGCCGCGCGTCAGTCGAATGCTGCATCTATGGCAAGTGACTTCGAAATAGGAACCGGGCAAATTTCCGGTTTTTGTGGGTGCCGTGTTGACGACCTTGGGCTTGATCATTATGATGACGCCTTCCTTGACGGGCATGACGAATCAATTCAAAGCCGTCAACGTTGTTTTCAAACATCAAATCAGATTTGTGGCGGGTATAGCTCAGTTGGTTAGAGCGCAAGATTGTGGCTCTTGAGGTCGTGGGTTCGAGACCCACTACCCGCCCTTTCCCACCTTCAGCAATCAAACCATTTTAAACATCAACTCAACTACGGAATGACGCTTTCGATGACACGTTCAACATTGAAAGCAGGCCTGTTCTTCCGGTTTTAGCCGGAAGCCTTCGGTTTGAGCCAGTCACCAATGCCATACGGGTCGGCGGCGGGTTGCGAAAAATGTTCGTGCACGATGCGCCATTCGCCATCGACTTGCCGCGCAAAAACGAATGTTCCCCGGAACCGCACGGTTTTGAGTTGATCGCGCACGCGCACCGCCAGTTCGACAATGCCGCCGATCCACGCCATCTCGCCGATGACCTGACTGAGCGGGCCTTCGACGTAGCGGCATGATTCGACGGCCAGCGGCGCATCCACAAACGCGCGCCATCCGGCGGCGATATTTTCAAATCCAACGGTCGCCCAGCGCGGCCCTTCGACAAACACGTAGGTCTGATCCGAGTCGGCGTAACGGGCGATGATCTCTTCCACGCGTTTTTCAACGACGGCTTGAAAGTGATGTTGAGCAATCTCGGCAATCTCTGTCATCAGCAAACCTCTTTCGGGACGGAATTCATCGGCTCTTTTGTGAATTGGTCACGGCCAACAATTCTGCCACGGACTGCGTTTCCATTTCGGAGATGGCCCCGGCCAGCGAATGAGAGGCGGCTTCCGGCAAGCGACGAGTGGCATTGGCCAGAAACTTCACTTTCAACTCCGCTTCGCTCAGCGGATTGCCCGGCCCGCCACGATTGGCCAGGACTTTTTCTTCCAACACTTCGCCGGAGCGCATTCGCGCGCGGAGCACGGCGGGAAACTGATTCGGAAAGATCGCATCGCATTCCGCGTTGGCGACGACGCTGACCTTCGCCGCCAACGCCAGGTAGCGCGGATCGCGCACATGCTCGTCCGTGAAATCATCCAGCCAGACGCCTAATCCGCCGCCGCCCAACAACGCCGCCGCCACCGTGAACGGCCCGCTGAATTGCGCGTGATACCCGGATTGCGGGCGAATCTTGGCGTCGCGCGGTTCGGCAATCGTGCGCAGTGTGGGCGTCGCGACGCCGAGTTGGATTTCGGCGATGTCTTCGACCGGCGCGCGCAGGCGCAGCCGGATTGCCGCGTCAATGCCCGCGTGGGTGAAATGGTTGGCGGGGTAGGGTTTGTAAAAGATGTTTGGAATGCACCACTCGCTGCCGAGTCCGCTGGTGATTTCCGCCGGGTCGAACTTGCCGCCGCAGAACGCCTGATAAAAACCGAAGCGGCCTTCAAACGCCGAAGCCGGGCCGGTGAAGCCCGCGCGCGCCGATTGCGCGGCGACCAGACCGGCGTGCGCCGCCCAGCCGCAATGCAGCCGTTTGACCGAACCGCCCGAACGATTGCCTTCGAGAATGCCCGATCCCATCGAAGCCGCAATGCCCAGCGCGTGACCGATTCCATCCGCGTCCAGCCCGTAAAGTTTCGCGCCCACCGCCGCTGCCGCCAGCGTCCCGCAAATCGAAGTCGCATGCCAGCCGCGTTCAAAGAAAATCGAATTGCCCAGCTCGCGGTCATACGCCGCCATCCCCGTGCGGATGCAGATTTCGTAACCGGCGGCGGCGGCGGCGATCACTTCTTTGCTTGACGCGCCCACGGCTTCGCCCACGGCCAGCGCCGCCGGAATGATCGAAGCGCTGGGATGCAAGACCGAAGGCAGATGCGTGTCGTCGAAATCCAGCGAATGCGCCAGCACACCGTTGACGAAAGCCGCGCCAACCGCAGGCAGCCGATATGGAAAGCCGATGGTGGTTGCTTCTTCAGGGCCGCCCCAACTTCTGGCCAGGTTCGCAGCCATCACACTGGTTTCCAGCGGCGTGGCCGCCAGGCACAATCCAATCGTGTCCAGCACGCGATGTTTGACGCTGGCGATGACCGCGGGCGGCAGCGATTTATAGCTCACCCCCGCCGCGAAATTGCTCAGATGTTGGAGCAGCGTGAGGGAAGCCGTCATAACGCCACCGCCACGGGGCGCACCGGAATGCCCGTCGCGCCAACGACTTTCAGCGGCGTCAGCACAAAGAGGAATTCGGAAACGTTGTTCCGGGCAAGCTCGGTCAGATTCATGACCTCGATGATGTTGATGCCGCTTTCGACCAGCAGGACGCGATGCACCGGCAACAGCGCATGGCCAATTTCAGGAGAGATACATTCGTAGGCAATCGTCTCCGCCCCGGTCATTCGAATCTTTCGCGCCGCCAACCAGCGTGCCGCGCTTTCGTCCGGGCCGGGAACGCCTTGTTTGTGGCCGATGAAGGCGGGCGCGTCCGCCCAATGCGCGGGCCAGCCGGAACGAATCAAGACCGCATCGCCCGCCCGGACTTCAACGCCCTGCCGCGCCGAAGCCGCCGCCAAATCTTCCGCTGTAATCGGTTGCCCGGCAGCCAGCACATCCACGCCTTTCAGCCCAGGGATGTCCAACATCACGCCGCGGCAAAGCGTAATTGGAATCGTTTCGACGCCGTGAACTTTGAACCGCCCGCCTTGCTGCGCTTGTTGCGCGTTGTGGCCGCCGTACAGTTCGCCGTTGTGCGACACGTGGCAGAGCGCATCAATGTGCGTGCCCGTGTGGCCGCCCAGCATAATCATCTCGTTCGAAGCCGAACCGCCGTCGGCGCGCACCATGTCTCCGTGACGCCGCATCAACGCCATCTTGAAGCCCGGATGATTGGGCGACACCGGCATCTGCGCTTCCAGCGGTTGCGCCAGATCGTAGACTTTGGCTTGCGCCATTAAATTCCAAAGAGAGTTCTCTGACATTCTTTCCTCAAAACCCGTACGGACCGGTGCGGAACCGCGACTGTGAAGGAGCAGCTTGCTGAATCAGACCGCTCCTTCACAGTCGCGGTTCCGTACCGCCACAATCGCCCGCGCCCGCTCCACCACTGCGCGATCCACGAACTGGCCGTTTGCCAGGGCAACCGCGCCCACGCCCGCTGCGACGGCGTTTTCAAACGCTTCAATCAGCGCGCTCGCTTCGGCCACTTGTTCCGCCGTCGGGGTAAAGACTTCGTGGATGATCGGAATCTGCGACGGATGGATGCACGAACGCCCGAAGAAACCCAGCCTGCGCGCGGCTTCCGACGTAGCGCGCAATCCATCCGGGTCTTTGATCCATGTATGCACGGAAGCGATGGGCGGATGGATGCCCGCCGCGCGTGAAATTAACACCAGTTGCGAACGCGCGTACAACGTTTCGGTTTCTGCCGCATCGGGTTCCGCACCGATGTCGCGGCAGAAATCCGCCGCGCCGAACGAGAGCGCTTCGACGCGCGATGATTTTGCCATCTCCGCCGCAGCCAGCAACCCGCGCGCGCTTTCAATCGTCGGTGTGATGGTCAGCAAACCAACCGGCAAACCTGCGCGCGCTTCGGCTTCCGTCAATGCTTCATCCACTTGTTTCAGTTCATCCGCCGATTCTGCCTTTGCCAGACGAATGCCGTGCAGCGCAGCGCCGACAACCGTGTTGATGTCGTCTCGCCACAATCCGGTCGAAACGGCGTTGATGCGAACATAGACCACCGTTCCTTCACAGTCGCGGTTCTGTAACGCCGCGGCCACCATTTGCCGCGCCTGCTCTTTTCTGTCGGGCGCAACTGCGTCTTCCAGATCGAGCACGACGGCATCGGCTCCGGCTTCAAAGACTTTCCCCAGCAGCTTTTCATTGCTGCCCGGCGCAAACAAGTAAGACCGGCAAAGCGCAGCGGCCATCAGATTGCCCCCTTCTCCGACAGTTCAAGCAAATGATCTTGATCCAGCCCCAGCAGTTCGCCGTACACGTCTTCGTTATCCTGCCCGATGCGATGGCCGGCCCATTTGATCTCGCCGGGGGTTTCCGACAAACGGCACATGACGTTCTGCATTTTTAGCGGCCCCAGGTCGTCGTCGTCCACGGTGGTGACGGTTCCCAGCGTCTGAAATTGCGGGTCGTCCATCACGTGGCTGATGTCATAGATCGGCGCAACAGCGGCTTCGGCTTTTTCAAACGCTTCGATGACTTCATCAAATAGGCGTTCGGCAATCCAGCCGCCGACCATCGCGTCCAGTTCGTCGGCGTGTTTGGCGCGTTCAGCGCCGGAAGCAAACCACGGCTCGTTGATCACTTCCGGGTGGCCGACCAGATGCATGACGCGCTCGGCAATGCTCTGTGCCGAAGTCGAAACCGCTACCCAGCGGTCGTCGGCAGTGCGATAAACATTGCGTGGCGCGTTGTTGACCGTGCGATTGCCGCGCCGCTCCTGAATGACGCCCAGTTGATCGTACCAGGTCGGCTGCGGCCCCAACACGGTCAGGATCGGTTCGATGATCGCCAGATCAATCACCTGTCCGCGACCGGTCTTCTGCCTCGCCTGCAGTGCGAACAGAATCGCATTCGATGTCGCCAGACCCGCAATGCCATCCGCCAGTCCGAAAGGCGGCAGCGTAGGCGCGCCGTCCGGCTCTCCGGTCATTGCCGCAAATCCGCTCATCGCTTCGGCCAGCGTGCCGAATCCTGGCCTGCCGCTGTAAGGCCCAAACTGCCCGAAGCCGGTCACGCGCGCGATGATCAAACCGGGATTGATCCGGTGCAACACCTCCGGCCCCAGGCCCCAGCGTTCCAGCGTGCCGGGGCGGAAGTTTTCAATCAGCACGTCCGATTTGGCGATCAGTTGCTTCATCAACTCCTGGCCTGCGGCATTGCTCAGGTTCAGCGTGATCGCGCGTTTATTGCGGCTGATCATTTTCCACCACAGATTGACGCCGTTTTTTTGATAACCGTGATTGCGCACCGGGTCGCCTTTGGGATGTTCAACCTTGATCACGTCCGCGCCGAAATCGCCGAGCAACATTGCCGCCAGTGGCCCGGCAAACAGCGTCGCAGCATCAATCACCCTGATTCCATCCAAAGCTTGCATTGCCAAATCCCTTTGTGCCGGTTCTTCAACTCATGGCGTCATTGTCTTCAGCATCACCCGGCTGTTCTGCTGCCACGCGATGAGTGTTTTGCCATTCCGCGCTGCCGCAATGGCGGGGTAGCCAGCCGTTCCCGCAGGCGCGTCCAACTCAACGATTGAGCCGAAGGTCTTGCCGTGATCTTTTGAAGTCCGCAGATAAACCCGGCGAGCTTCACCAACCTTTGCATCCCAGGCGACCGTCACGCCGCCGCCGCCGGCCACCGCAATCCGTGGGCGGTCGGGCGTGCTCGCTTCGGGATGAAGCGCAATCGGTTTTGAGAATGTCTTGCCGCCGTCTTCCGACACCGCGAAGTAAGACCCCTGCGGATTTTCTCCGCCCGAAAACCAGGCTGCGTAAATCCATTCCCGCTGGCCTTGCCGGTCGGTCGCCAGCGCGGTCGGTTTCAGCGGGCAGCCCGCGATCACCCATTTGTTCGGCGTTGTGGCGACGAAGCCAGAGTAGGTTCGCCCGCCGTCTTTTGAAACGGCAACGGAGCTGTCGCGCGCGCCATCCGCCGACACGTTGCGCGCTGAAAGAATCACTTCGCCTTTGGGCGTAAACGCCACATTCATTTGGCAGCAAGGACACGCCGAGTTGCGGAAGAGCATCCGCTCGCGCTCGAAGGTCTTGCCTTCGTCACGCGAGACGGCAGTGTAGATCGCGCCGTTGTCCTTTTCGGAAGTCATATGCCGCGTGTCAATCCAGAAGGTGTGAACGTCGCCATTTGGCGCAACGCCCATCGTGCCGAAGCAATGCGCTTCGTTCATTTCGCCGTCGTTCATCCCTTTGGCCTCGCTGTTCAGCGTGCGCGGCGGCGCAAAAGTTTTGCCGCCGTCAATCGAGCGGGTGTGGCGAACGTCAACCGCCTGTCGCGTCGCTGAAGCATCCCGACGATTGGCTTGATAAAAGATATGGATGATGCCGGATTTTCCGATGGCGATGCGCGGATGGCTGGTGGCAAAGCCCCACAACTCGCCGTCTTTCGCATTGACGCGCAGCGGCGTCGAAAACGTTCGCCCGCCATCGGTCGAACGGGCGAAGTAGAGGTTGTTGTATGCCTGGTGCGAATGCCCGCCGGGTTGCGGCCCACGGTGGGCGGCGTGTTCGTCCGCTGCGGGTTTGGCCTCGCCTTTGTCTACCCAGATCACATTGATGCCGCCGTCAGCGCCAGCGGCGATGTCCGGGCTGGCCGATAGACGATCAGACGCGCTGATCTGAGTAATGTCGCCGCCTGACGAAACGGCACCTGAGGTGATGGCTGTTGATGTGGAAATCGTAAATGCGATCATCACCGGCAGAAAAAGGCCGACGAACAGCAGAGAAAGTTTCGGGCGCATATGAGCCTCCTCGGAAAACGTACCGTAGGTTGTCCAACCTGCGGATGACTCGGTTAAAAGATCGTTCAATTACCATCAAGCGGCTTGATCACGAAGCCGACCGCAGGTTGGATAACCTACGGTACATCGCGCGCCGCGTTCATCGTTTCATAACGACGCTGTTGTCGCGAACGACTCCTCAGTTGGCTTAACAGCGCGCACACGGCGCGATCCGCGCGTACGATTCCACCACATCGCAACACCACTGACGAACAGAAATCCCGGCGTCAGTCCCAGCAGCAACCAGAGCAGTTTCTGCGGTAGCCCGCCGAGCTTGCCGTAATGCATCGGCTCCATTGTTTTCAGCAACCGTCCCGCGAAGCCCATCGCGCGCGGATCGTCCAGCCGCAGCACCGCACCGGTGTACGGATCAAGATAAGCAGTCGGGCCGCTGTCCACGCTTTCGCCGCTGTCCCATCCCCGATGAAACGTCGCCGTCCAGGCTTGCGCGGGTCCAACTGCCGACGCTGATGCAGGTGGACGCAGCACAACCAGTTTCGCGTCGGCGATTGCCGGACGCGCTTTGGCGAGAATCGCCTCCACATCGAGTAGCGTTGCGCCCGGCATCGGCGTCACGGGTGGCGTCCCACGTGGAGGCAATGTCCCGGCGGCGCTGGTCAGCCATTTCTGCACGGTTTCGCGGAACGGGTAGTAAGCGCCCGTCGCCGCGACAACGACCAGACCAATCACCGCCAATACGCCCAACAACCGATGCAAGTCCCACGTCACGCGCTTCCACGACGCAGACCAGTTGACCTTGAATGCCTTGCCCGGCGCTTTGGACTGGAACCACAGCGCCAGCCCGGTCAGCGAAATGAAGATCAACGCCAGCGCCAGCCAGCCATTCACCTTCAATCCTGTCACTCCCGCAAACAGCGCGAAGTGCAGATCGCGCAACCACGCGATGAAGCTGTCGTTGCGATGGCGCTGGCTGATGATCTCGCCGGTATGCGGGTCGGAATAGACGCTGAGTTGATCGGCGTCCTTCAAATTGCGCGCGCCGCGTTTGCTCAGCACAAACTCCAGCGGCGCTTCCGCCTTCTCCGGCAGCACGATCAGCGACACCCGCCGCTTGTCGGCTTCCACCGCCGCCGCTTTTGCGTATGCCGTCTGCAACGAAACGGAGGCCGATTGCGAAGTAATCTTCGGGCTGTACAGCGCGTGTTCGATTTCTTCGCGAAACGTCAGCACACTGCCGGACAGACCGACCGCCAGCACGACCAGACCGACAGCCAATCCGGCAATCAAATGCAGCTTGCGAAAAAGAGAGCGCAATTTCATCGTTTGAAACCGGGCATGGAGTTCAGGCTTTAGCCTGCGGTTTGTATTGCGGCCTTTAGGCCGACTATTGCGAGTCGCAAATGAAGACGGGCTAAAGCCCGAGTTACCAGCCGCAGGCTGAAGCCTGAACTCCATGCTTGAAGTTAGAAAATTAGCTTCAATGCAATCTGCGCCACGCGCGGGTCTTCCGCGCCGAACATCCGCCCGAAATCGGGATTGGTGTTGGCGCTGACACCCGGTTGATAACCCGCCGCCACCGGCAGGTAGGTACGATTGGGCGTGCCGAAGTTGGTGTGGTTGAGCAGATTGAAAACCTCGGCGCGGAATTGCAGCTTGACGCGTTCGCGCAGGGCGATGTCTTTCAGCAGCGAAAGATCAATCGTCGAAAGCGTGTCGCCGTCCACGATGTTGCGCCCGGCTGCGCCAATAATGCCGCGCACCGGATTGACGAAAGCCGCCGTGTTGAACCAGCGATCCGCCGTCTTCGGCCCGTCGTTCGGGTCGCCCGCCAGATTCGAGCGGTTGCCGCTGGCGCGTCCGATGTTGCTGAAGTCGAACGAGCTATCCACAGTAAAAGCAGTCGGCGAACGCCACGACGCAATCAAGCCAAGCTGCCAGCCTTCAACCAGCTTTTTGCCCGCGCCACTCGCGCCCGCCGCGAACCTGCGGCCCGGCCCGAACGGCAGTTCATAGACCGCGCTGATGACGAAGCGGTGGCGCGCGTCAAAGGCAGAGCGGCCTTTTTCCAAAGCGCGATTGTTCGGATTGTTCAAAGCGCCGGTGTCCGAATCGTTCGAGCCGGACGAACCGGCGGAATTGTTGTCGAGCGATTTCGACCAGGTGTAGTTGGCCGAAAATTGCAGACCCGCCGACAGGCGTTTGACCAGCCGCGTCTGCAAGCTGTGATAAGTCGAGAAGCCGTGATCCGTCCACACAGCCATCCCGAACGAATATGGCGCGAATTCGCGCGTCGAAAGCGGCAGCACTGTCGGGCTAGGCGGACGATAATTGCGGCTGTCAATCGAATACAGGTGCGAGCCTTTCGACCCGACGTAGCCTGCCTCGAACAGCCAGTCTTTCCAGAACGACGTTTGCGCCGTCAGATTCCATTGCTGCAAATAGCCCGTGCGGATGTCCGTATCGACCGGCAGCAGGATGGCGAAGGGCGCGGTCGTCACCAGCGCGGTTTCCACCTGCAAGCGCGAGCCGTCGGCGTTGAAGGCCGAAGTCGGCGGATTGATCGAGTTCGAATAACCGAACGGCGGACGCTGCACCATCGTCGCCGCGCCGAACTGCTCTTTGCGATTGTAATAAAGGCCGTAGCCAGTGCGCAGAATCAGCTTGTCGTTCTTCATCGGATTCCAGGCCAGCCCGATGCGCGGCGCCCAATTGTTCTTGTCCGCGCGAATCAGCCCCGGCCCGA
>JBBQVH010000130.1:0-23456 GCA_038211695.1 Blastocatellia bacterium
AGCTGTCTGACAGCTTGCCAATGATGGTTTCCAACGTCAGACTTTTGAGGGGTCGCATTAGCGAAGGATACCAAAGCGCAAAAACTCCGGCGACTACTCTTTTGCATTTGCTTCAATTACAGCCTCACCGGGAATTGCTGATGTGGCACAAGATGGCATCTTGTGCCTGGCGGTCGGGAACAAGATACCATCTTGTTCCACAGTCGCTGGTCAAGTCGCCTATTGGGCGCACGCATTTGCAAGCCGCTATAAGCTCAACGCCTGAAGAGAGAATACGGAACAAACGGAAATAACGAAACAGACGGAAAGAACTTGGCCTTAAAGCTTCCGTTTATTCCGTATTCTCTTCTGATTGTCTTTTACGGCCGTGCTGGCGGGAGCGCGGGCATCTGGTCTTTGCCAAAGCGCGGCAGCAATTCATCGCGCATCGCCAAGTTGTAGATGGCGGCGGCGATGATGATGGCCGATTTCCTGGCGTCGTCTTCAATAATGCGTTCGTAGGTGTCCAGGTTTGTGTGCCAGGTGATGTTGAAATATTCGATGGGGTCCTGGCCAACGCCGATGCCGGGCAACCCAGCCTGGCTGAAGGACGTGTTGTCCGACCCGCCCAGCGCGCGGCTGCGCGAAGGCAGCACGCCGAAAAAGCCCAGGTCTTCAAACGAACCGAGCGTTGAACGCAGCCCAGCCCCAACATCATCCGGGCCGAAGACATTCATTCCGCGAGCGCGTCCGGTTCCCGAATCAATATTGAAATAGCCGCCGAATTTGAAGTATTCCGGCTTCGGATTTTCCGCCGAACCGAAATGCTCTTTGACGTAGGCTTGTGAACCGAGCAGGCCTTCTTCTTCGCCGCCCCACAGCGCGACGCGAATTGTGCGGCGGGGTTTTAATCCCAGCGCTTTGATGATGCGTGCGGCTTCCATCATCGTCGCGCAGCCGATGGCGTTGTCTGTTGCGCCAGTTGCCGCGTGCCACGAATCCAGATGGCCGCCGAGCATGATGACTTCGTCGCCTTTGTCCGTGCCGGGAATTTCGGCGACGACGTTGTACGAAGTTTTGCCTTCGGGATAGCTGCGATTGACGATGTTGAATTCTGCTTCGACCGGGGTGCCATCGGCCAGAACACGCGAAATGCGGCCGTAATCTTCGTTGCTGATGATCGCGGTCGGAACTGCTTTCGCCACGTCAAAGGTGCGATTGTTAAACGCGCGAATGCGGCGCTGTTCCATGCCGCTGTCATTGACGCGAACCAGTGCGCCAGCGGTCAGCAGGAATTCGTCAATCTTTTCCGCCAGTTCACGCGGGTTCAGTTTTGCGGGCTGGCCGGGCTGCGCTGGCGTCTGTTGCGGCTGTTGTTGACGCGGGCCGCCTGGGCCACCTGGCCCACCCGGCCCGCCGGGCCCGCCGCTTTGGCCGGAATAGCGCGATTTGGCCTGAGCATCGTCCATGCGCTTGGCGGGCGGATTGATGACCACCGGCAGAATGGTGTGTTTGCCAACCATGACAATTTTGCCTTTGACCTTGCTCTTTTCCGCTTCGGTAAAAGCTTTGAATTCATCTGCGGTCGGCGCGGTTGGAGGGACAAGCTGGTAGATTTGCGCTTTGACGGTGCCTTTGGTGCTGGGCGTCCAGCCCAGAACTTCCATCACCAGCGGTTCCGTGAAGGGCGAAATAATGTGGCCGCTGGCGCGTTCGTTCAGCCAGCCGGGATGACCGAAATCCCACGGTTCCAGATGGCCATTGGCAAATCCCCACTCGGTCATTTGTTTGACGGCCCATTTGGCGGCGTTTTCATGATTTGGTGAACCGGTCAAACGCGGACCGTACACATCGGTGAAGTAATGCATGGTTCGCATAATCTGAGGACTTTCCATCCCCTCTTTGCGAATCCTGGCCTGGATCTCGGCGTCAGGATTGGCGAGCGCAGTGGCCTGTCCCTGCGCAAATGCGGGTAGAGGATTCAGTAGGGCAACACAGAGCAACAAAAGAGGGGCGACTCTGAAATTTCGCAGCATAAAGTTCTCCTTGAGAGTTTGGACAAACTGCTGGTTTGTCCGGCTCGCCCGGATAGGCGATTAAAGCGGGACAAACCACCAGCGATTCTTTGAGTTCGGAAAGATTTGATTGCGGAAGCAGGCAAACTGAACGGTTTGCCCGACGCCATTTTCGCTTTTTTGCGTTGCTTGACAAGGTTTCGAGCGCGCCTTTAGTATCCGCGCTCCATTACGGACTCCTAAACAAATAAACCACAGAGAGGTTACAGTCCTAAAGACACGATGCGCGTCATTTTGGCTTCATCCGAAGTTGTGCCTTACTCAAAAACCGGCGGACTTGGAGATGTAGCCGGGGCTTTACCCCAGGCTTTATCGCGCGTCGGCTGTGACATTGCAGTCATTACCCCGCGTTATACCGGCTTCGGCAAACGCCACGGCGATGTGGTCAGCCACGAAACCGGCGAAATGCTTTTCGACGATCTGCGCGTCCCTTTTGCCGGAACGACAAAATACGCCGCTGTCTGGCGCGACACGCTGGACGGAGCGCCGGTCTACTTCATTGATAACCAAGAGTATTTCGGGCACGGCTACATTTACGGTTCCGGAAATTTCGATGTTGAACGATTCGCCTTCTTCAGCCGGGCCGTGCTGGAACTGGCCAAACGCATTGGCGGTTCGCCGGATGTGATCCACTGCAACGACTGGCAGACGGGATTCATTCCGGCTTATTTGCGATCCGTTTATCACGATGATCCGTTTTACGCCCGCACCGCCACGCTCTTCACCATTCACAATCTGGCATATCAAGGATTCTTTGATAAGGAATTGTTGCCGAAGTTCGGCTTTGGCTGGGACGTGTACGGCGGCATGGAGTTTCACGACGCCGTCAGTACGATGAAGTCGGGCCTGCATTATTCGACCGCGCTTTCGACCGTCAGCCCCAGGTACGCGCAGGAAATTCAAACGCCGGAGTTCGGCAACAAGCTGGACGGCCTGCTGCGCTGGCGCGCGGGCGATCTGATGGGCATTCTGAACGGCGTGGATTACAACGAATGGAATCCCGCAACCGATCCGCATTTGGCGGCGCATTATTCGCCCGACAACCTGGACGGCAAGATGGCGTGCAAACGCGACCTGCTGGAGAAATATCATCTGCCCGTGGATTTGGAAAAGCCGGTTGTTGCGGTGGTCACGCGGCTGACTTCCCAAAAAGGCATTGACCTGATTACACAGTCCATCTGGCCGATGCTGGAAACGGGCGCGTATTTTATTTTGCTGGGGTCAGGCGCGGACAGTTACGAAAGCTATTTACAGCACGTCCGCGACACTTGGCCGGGACAAGTTGGCGTCTATTTTGGATTCAACAACGCGCTGTCGCATCAGGTGGAAGCGGGCGCGGATATGTTCCTGATGCCGTCGTCTTACGAACCCTGCGGGCTGAATCAGATGTACAGTTTGAAGTACGGCACGGTGCCGATTGTGCGTGGCGTCGGTGGGCTGGACGACACGATTACCAATTTCGAACGCGCCACCGAACAGGGCAACGGCTACAAGTTCTATGAATATTCGGCGGATCGGCTGACCGAAAAGTATTACGAAGCGTTGATGGTCTATTACGACCGCGATTTGTGGCGCAAATTGCAACGCAACGGCATGCGCGAAGACTTTTCGTGGGGACGCGCAGCGCACAATTATCTGGGCGCCTATCACAAGATTGTGGATGCGCGACGCACGCGCGGCTGGTAAGGTAGACTTGTAAAGTCTGCCAGCGAACGGACAGCGTTTGTTATAATGCCCACCGTTCGCCACAGTTCGAATGCAGCGAGAGTGAATCAATGCCGGAAGCAGGAGCAGCCGGTCTTTCATCATGCCGGAAGCTTTGGCGACCGGGTTCGGGTCAGTACCGGAAACGGTAGCGACCAAGTTTCGGATCAGTACCGGGAGCGGTAGCGACCGGGTTAAATAAAAGAAGGGAGAAAAAGATGAGCGAGTTTGTTGCAGAAGTTACGGACGCAAAATGGGACACCGAGGTATTGGGATCGGATCAACCCGTATTGGTGGATTTTTGGGCTGCCTGGTGCGGTCCGTGCCGGATGCTGGCACCGACGGTCGAAGCCGTTGCCGAAAAGTTTCAGGGCAAAGCCAAGTTCGTCAAAATAAACGTGGATGAGAATGTCGAAAGCCCTGCCAAATATGGCATTCGCGGCATTCCGACCTTGATCCTGTTCAAAGGGGGCCAGGAAGTGGATCGGCATGTCGGCATTCCGTCAAACGCCCTGACTTCGATTGCCCAGATGATTGAAAAGCAGTTGGCGTAACCAAAAAAGCATGGAGTTCAGCCTTCAGGCTGCTGGCGTTCTAAAAATGCAGGCTGAAGCTTGAACTCCATGCCGTTTTAATTTTATGGCTACAGATTACGATGTCGTTATTGTTGGCGGAGGGCCGACCGGATTGGCCGCCGCTGTGTATACAGGACGTTCGTTGCTGAAGACCCTGGTGCTGGAAAAAAACATTCCCGGCGGCCAGATCGTAAACTCGGCGGCGATTGATAATTATCCCGGATTTGCCGACGGCATCTCCGGCTTCGATTTCACACAGGCTTTTCTGAAACACGCTGAACGATTTGGCGCTGAGATTCGCATTGGGGCAGGTGCTGATAAATTGACCGTCAATGCAGACGGCACCTTTACCGTGAGTGTGGGCGATGGCAGCACGGTCACTTCACGGACGGTGATTTTGGCCATGGGCCGCTACCCGCGCCGGTTGGAAGTGCCGGGGTATGACAAATTCTGGGGCCGAGGTGTCAGCGTCTGCGGAACCTGCGACGGAGCATTCTTCAAAAATATGCCGATGGCCGTGGTCGGTGGCGGCAATTCGGCGGTCGAAGAAGGCGCATTCCTGACGCGCTTCGCCAGCGAGATCAAAAATGTCCATCGCCGCGATCATTTCACCGCGCAAAAAATCCTGATCGAAGAGTACCTGCACAATCCCAAAGTCCATCCATTGTGGAATTCGGCCATCGAAGAGATATACGGCGACAAGGAAGTGGAAGGCGTTCGCGTCCGCAATTTGCAGACTGGCGAAAAACAGGAGTATCCCGTCAATGCCGTGTTTGTTTTCATCGGCTGGTTGCCCAATTCAGACATCGTGAAAGAACTGATTGACCTGGATGAAGAAGGCCGTGTGTTGGTCAATGAGTTAATGGAGACAAAGGTGCCGGGGCTGTATGCGGCGGGCGATTTATGTGTCAGGCCAATCTATCAACTGGCCAATGTTGTTGCCGACGGTGTGCAGGCCGCCGTGTCAGTTGAGAAATACCTCGAAAGTAGAAAGTAGTTACTGAATCTTAAACTATCCACGAAGTACACGAAGGATCACGAAGAAAGAGCAACACTTCGTCGTCCTTCGTGTTTCTTCGTGGAGGAAGACAAGAGCATGAATTTAGCAATTATTGGCGCGCAATGGGGCGACGAAGGCAAAGGCAAAATTGTTGACTTGATTGCGCCGCATTTCGACATCGTTGCCCGTTATCAGGGCGGTCATAATGCCGGCCACACCGTCATCATTCGCCGCGACGGCGTAGATCAAAAATTCGTCCTGCATCTGATTCCTTCCGGCATTACGCATCCGGGTAAAACCTGTGTCATCGGCAACGGTGTGGTGGTTCATCCCCAAGCCTTGCTGACCGAAATGGACGAACTGCGCGCCAAAGGCATTGAAGTCAATTCAACCAATCTGCTGATCAGCAATCGCGCCCATTTGATTCTGCCGCATCACATCGCCCTGGATCGTGCGATTGAATCCGGTCGCGGCGGCCATGCCGTTGGAACGACCATGCGCGGCATCGGCCCGGCCTATGAAGAGAAGATGGCGCGCCGAGGCATTCGCGCAGGTGATTTGACCAATCCTGCGATGCTGGCCGAAAAGCTGGCGCACAACGCGGAACAGGCCAATCGGTTGCTGAAAATGCTGGGCGGTGAAATGGTGGACGAAAAGCAGTTGGTCGAAGACGGCATCCGTTGGAGCGAACTGCTGGCGCCGCATGTAACCGACACGACTTATTTTTTGAATCAAGCCGCAAGGGAAGGGAAGTCGTTATTGCTGGAAGGCGCACAGGCGACGATGCTGGACATTGATCACGGTACCTATCCATTTGTGACCTCGTCCAGTTCTTCAGTGGGAGGAGCCTGCACCGGCGCTGGCATTCCGCCTTCGGCGATCAACGCAACCATCGGCGTGATTAAAGCCTATACCACGCGCGTCGGCGGCGGGCCTTTCCCGACCGAATTGAACGACGCAATGGGCGAACATCTGCGCGCCAAAGGCGGCGAATATGGCGCGTCCACCGGACGCCCTCGCCGCACAGGATGGTTTGATGCCGTGGTTGCCAGATACGCAGTGATGTTAAACGGATTGAATGCACTGGCACTGACCAAACTGGATGTGCTGGACGATCTGGACGAAATCAAAATCTGCACGGCGTATCGAATTAATAACCAGATTACTGATCAAGTACCTTACGACGCCGACCAGATGAATTCCGCCGAACCCGTTTACGAAACCATGCCAGGGTGGAAATCGAAAACTGTTGGGATTTCAAATTTCGACGAACTTCCCCAACGCGCTAAAGAATACCTGAACCGTCTGATCGAACTGTCCGGCGCGCCCTTCGCTTTTATTTCTACCGGCGCGGAACGCAACGAAACCATCATTGAAACTGAAGTGCTGCGCCGTTGCGGATTGCATCTGACAATTTGATCTGAAAAGCACGAAACCGCCATTTGGGCATTGTGGTTCACCCGCTGAACACTGGAAACTCGATGCATAACCTGACGGTCGAGCGTTTCTTCCGAACCTGAATATACAAGTACAAACGCCGTAAGAAGTAGACCTCATGTAAGGCTCCGAAAACCATCTTCCCTACGATTGGAGAATAGACAAGATGGGAGTAATTCTTGATCTCCTCACTTCCGAGGCATTTCGTAAGCGACCAGCAATGTATGCTGGCTCGGATAAATTCCCTGAATTAGGATGGTGGTTTCGAGGACTTGCGTACGGTTGCGAACGCGCATTACCAGATCACCCAAACGAACTGGAAGGCTTTCGTGAATGGCTGCATATGCACTTAGACGGGCCTGGAAATTATGACTGGGTAGGCATTATTGACTGGAAGTGCAGCAATGGCGGCGAGACAACACAAGAACTATTCAAATATGTGGATCAGTTTCTTAGTGATGTTTCGCAACTTGGAATAGACAGACTTATCAATGATCACGCTGATTATGAAATGCGCCGATATGGTTTTCTTGTCTCGTCGCGATTAGCTAAAGACGGACAGGCATCTTTCTGATTGCTACTGAGAAACGTGCAAAGTGTAAAAATATAAAAAGTGTAAAAATATAAAATGAGAACGTAATGTATATCCGCCTAACATTCATTGTACCGGAGCGCCCCCCACAGGTCGTTCATAGCCGATGTTTTTGGGCGCGCGCGCGGTGAAAAGTTGTTTACCGATGTTCGAAGGAAGTGCTGCAATGGTATCTCGCACCCGGTTTAATTGGGTATTCACGCTTCCAGGCTTTCTGCTTTGTCTTTCTTTGTTGGCCCATCGGCCAATCACTTCGTCCGGCCAAGCCGCCGCTCCTGCTCGCTACAACGGCTTGGGCAAAGAAGTCATGCTGCAAGGCTTCCACTGGACTTCCTACAACCCCGCAAGCAATGGAAACAAAGGCTGGTACCAGATCATTCAGGAGAATGCCCAGGTCATCAAAGACGCTGGCTTCGATTATGTCTGGTTTCCGCCGCCGTCGCGTAGCGCTGCTGGGGACAATGGATATTTGCCGACGGAATGGTTCACGCTGGAAAACGGTTACGGTAACAAAGACGCCTTGAAGCAGGCCGTGACGGCATTGAAACCTGTCATGGCGTTATGCGACATCGTCATCAATCACCGATGCGGCACGGCAACGGGCGGGGCTGATTTCACCCGGCCTGCATTTGGCAACGAAAAACAGAACCAAGCCGCTGTCGTCAAAGGCGATGATTGCAATTGCGGCAAAGGCAAGCCGGAAGAATCGCATCTGGACGGCAGCATCAGCGAAGGCAACGATGCCGGGCGTGATCTGGATCATTCCAACGCGCGCGTGCAAAAACAGGTCAAGCTTTTCCAGAAGATGCTGAAGGATGAGATCGGTTTTGCCGGCTGGCGCTACGATCAAGTGCGCGGATACAACGGCAAACACATCGGCCAATACAACGACGCGTCAAAGCCGGTGTTTTCCGTCGGCGAGTTTTGGGATAACCGCGCAGAGAACGTTTTGTCCTGGGTCAAGGAAACAGGCGACAAATCCACTGCCTTCGACTTTCCGACGCGGCAAGCTTTGGTGGACGCCACGCTCAGCCAGGATTACAGCCGGTTGAAAACCGTTGCGGGCAAGCCGCCGGGTTTGATCGGAGTGCGCCCGGAGATGAGCGTGACCTTCATCGAAAACCACGATACCGAACCGGTGCGTGATGGCGGCAGCAAACGCTTTCCCGACGACAAGATCATGCAGGGATATGTCTACATCCTGACGCATCCGGGCGTCCCCTGCGTCTTCTGGCGGCATTTCTTTGATCAGGGCGATCAGCAGAAAACGCAGATCATCAAACTGATTGCGCTGCGCAAACAGGCGGGCATTACCAGCGCCAGCAATGTGTTTATCGAACCTGACACCAACGGCAAATATGCGGCCATCATTGGCGATCGGGTCGCGATGAAGATTGGCCCGGCTGCGTGGTCGCCGGGCCAAGGTTGGGACGTAGTGGTGGACGGGCCGGATTACGCCGTGTGGAAAAAGCGTCTTACTTGATTGTGACCGTGACGGTGTTGGAACTGAAGACGCGGTCGGTGAAGACAATGACCGGCACTTCGCCACGCCCGCGCAACGCGCCCGGCAATTCGATGTTGACTTGATCTAGTCCCGCAAAATCGCCTTGCGCTCCGGCATACAGCGCAGGCACGCTCAACCCGCCGATTTTGACGCTGGCCTCAGACAACTGGCTGCGCCCGCGAATGCCCGTCCCGAACAAGGTCAGAAACACGTGCTCGCCCTGCGGCCCCAGATCAATCGGGCGCGCGACCAGTTTGTTCTGCCTCTCATCAAAGACCGCCACCGGTTCGTAGCTTTGCGTCCCATCGGCCTTGACCCGCAGCACAACCGCCGCTGCCAGCCCGCTCCCCGAAGCAGTGGCCGAAAACAAGCCCGGCACGACCGGGGCCAGCGTAATGTAGCCATCCGCCACCAACTGCCCGTCCACCTTGACTGACAAATGCACCCGCGAACCCAGGGGCCGCACAGGCAAATCGCCTGGGGCGGTCGGCGGCACCATGAAGTTGATCTGCGTCGGCGAGACGAAGAACAATGGCGCCAACTGCGGCCCTGCGGTGCCAAATCGCAGTACTGTTACCTGAGTGCCAGCCAGCGTGGTCGGCAGCGGCAGGCCCGTGGCCACCTGCGTCGTGCGCGCCAGGTTGATGCCAAAGAGGGAAGCGATGCTTTCGGGTGCGCTGCCTTGTCCGTAGCTGGCGGCGGAAACAGCGGTCGGGCTGCCCAATTGCGTCACGGTAAATGTCTGATCGCCAACGCTGAGATGACCCGTGCGCGCCGCCGCGCCGGGATTGTCGAGCAGGTTGAACCCGATCGGTCCGCTGCCCGTTCCGCTCGTGCCGGTCAACAGTACCCATTTGGAATCGTTGCGCACCGTCCATGAGCAATAGTCCTGCGTTTCCAGCGAGACGCCATGCAAATTGATCTCGCCATTTTCGGCACCGCCTTCGCCTTCTTGAGGTGCCGCGCCCACCGTCAAGCTGGTGCGCGAAAGCCGGAAGCTGCATCCTGCCACGCGCAAGCTGAGCGCGTTCGACGCGCCGCCGCCGGGCGCGGGCGTCTGCGCTGTGATTTCATAATTTGCCGCCGTCGCCAGATCGCTGGCCGTCAGCGTCGCTTCGATCGCGGTGCTGTTGACGAAGCGCGTGGCGCGCGGCGCGGCGTTTAACTGCGCGACTGACTGCGCGGTGAAGTTGCGCCCGAAGATGAGCAGCTTCGTTTGCGCGCCGCCAGCGGCGATGACGGGCTGATCGAGCCGCGCGAGGACGGGTGCGGGGCGGTCGTTTGAAACGTTGAAAGTGAGTGCTGCTGATTCACGGCCCCCGTCCGCGCCGGTCGTCAAGACCGTGACGCGCGCGCTGTTGCCGCCCGCCAGGTCAGCCGCCGTGATCCGCGCGCGCAGCAGCGAAGGGCTGAGGAAAGTTGTCTCGCGCTCCTGCCCGTTCCAACGCACAACCGATTTGGAATGGAAGCCACTGCCGTCAATCGTTTCAGGCTTGAAGTCGCGCCCGGAAACATAAAGATCAAAGCCCGCGCCCGTGGGCGCGGCGTTCGGGCTGAGCGTGGCCAGTTCCGGCGTCAGGTTGTTGCCGCCGTCAAATTTCTCCGTCATCACCGCGCGCAGCATCAGGTTGAGCGGCGCGTTCTGCCCATTGCGCAAGGGCGCGAAGCTCGCGCTGCCGTTGGTTGAGAGGAACGAACGATTGCGCTGTGCGCCGCTCGAATCGCCCGCGAACGACAAGCTCGCCGAATTGGCCTGCACGCCGACGTAAAGATCGCCGCTCGCGACGGTCGGCCCGGTCGGGATCATCACCTCCAGCCAGCGATGTTCAGGCAATGAGGGAATGTTGATCGTGCGATCAACCAACAACTGCGGATTGGCGGGCGGCTGTCCGGTGCGCGCGGCATCGGCAAAAACGACGATGCGCAACGGCTGGCCGACGGGTGATGCGCCGTTTGCCGGCAACTGCACGCGCACCGATTGCAGCGTGAACGGGTAGCGCGCCGGCGTGAAGCGATTGACCAGCAGCGAGCCATTCGCGGCCAGCGTCTCTTCGCGCGAGTTGTCGTCGTTGGAGAGCACATCCACCACGTCAGTTCCGGGGGTGATGGCGTAGGTGAAGTAACGGAATACCGTCAGATCATTGGCCGTGATGCCGCCGCGCAAGCCCGGCGTGAGCGTCGGGTCCATAATGCCCAGGTATTGCCCGGTCAGTTCATCGTCTTTCCAGGAACCTGCCGGACGCCCATCGCCGCCCGTGCCGTCCGGTCGCCCGGTTGAAAGCGGCAATTCCAGATCGCCCGTGAAAAAGATTTGCTCGCCACCCGAACGCAACACGCGAGGCGCGGCTGCGAAAGTTTCCATTGTCACGCCCGGGCGAAAACGATAAAGGTCAACCACCTGCAGCACGGTGGACATCGGCCCGTCGCGAGAGGGCAGGGGCGTAGGATCAAGTTCGCTCGCACCCACCCGCGAATTGAAGCCAAAGAGGCGCCCCAACTCCCGCCCGACTGCCGCCTCGAAATCCAGCTTGTCGGCGTCAATCCCGTTGCTCGGATCAAAATCGAACTTCGTCGCGGCATTGAAGCCAATTGCCTGACGCCCCGAACGGCCCGTAGAAAAGAGAAATAAGGCTTGCTCAACGGGCGACGTCCAAAGCACCAACCCCGCGTCCCCTTGCTCGGTCTTAATCGGCAAAGGCAAAGCTTTGTAAATTAGCGCCTGCTGCGGATCCGTAGCGCGCATCCCCATAAAGTCGTAAATGTCAGTGGTGATAGGAAAAAAACCAGCCCTCTGTAGTTCATTCAAACTGATGATTGATGCTGATTGATATGGCACCCCAAACCACTCATCGCCAAAATCAACATCTACTTCAACGGTAGGAGAGTCGCTTGGATCAGACATGCGCGATTGAAACAAAGCTTCGAATTTAGCCGCGGCTCTGATGAAAGCCGCTTTAGCCTCAGGGTAACCGTCAAGCTGCCGGGTGCCGCGCAATATTATTTTCCAGGTAGCTTGATTTTGAGTTGGCGCGGAAGCTGCTGAATCTGCTTTTGCAGCAATGGCATGCAAAGTAACATCGCCGCCTTTTGAATGGTAATAGTTTTTTTCCTGTCCGGTCATTGCTCGGTAACTTGCGCCGCCTTCCGACCAGTAACTCACAATACTGGACGGCAGTGGCTGGCCAATCTCTGTGTTACGTAAACCGGTTGCTTGCTCCTGAGCTGAATACCGGGTTGCCAGAATCAGAACAATAAGGGCTGTCAAAAATCCTGTGCGTAGGAAAAGTTTCAACTTATTAGCTCTCATATTACTCCTAAGTATAACGAAAAGAGTGATTCGTGAGTCGGAGGAAGTAGCAAGGCAAGAGATGGCTCTTGCCTTGCTTTAAAATTGTTAGAGGTAATTGGGATGGTATTCGGCCACCATGTGCCAGGAGCGTTCGGATCTTGACGATGCAGCAGGCCATACCTCCACATTGTGCCGTTTGCCATTTTCACCACATCAACTTGCACCAGCAGGCGTTGAGAAGCGATCGAGAAATTGGGCAGGGATCGCCCTAGCTCCGCCGCAGTCACCTTCGAGACTTTGCCTGATAGTTCCTGCCCGGAGCCAAGCGGTTTCTTGATGGTTAAACCCGCAGCCGTCGCTAGAATCTGGTTGTTTTGTGAATCGAGCACGTCAATCCGCAATTGGGCAAACGTGATTTCTTGCGGCGAGACATTTTTCAAACTCACTTCCAAACCATCCAACCATGTTTCATCCCCAACGGTAACTGCGCCGACTGAGATAGAACTTCCGTTGTAAGCGGCTTGTGTAAACTGAAGCGGCGATGATTCAGTGCCGAATGTGATGCCGCTGTTAGTGATCAGGTATTCGGCTGAAGCGAAAGGTTTCAAGTTGGTTGAAGTGGTTGACGCTTTTACGTTGGTGCGCACCAGGTACGTGCCAACGCCGATGGCAGCCAGCAGGCACACTACTGCCATAAATTTCCCTGTGAATTTCATGTTTACTCCATCGCCCTGGGGGGCGGATTACAAGCATTGATGATGATCCTTGCAGGCCACACAAGGCGAACACCTTGCGGTCGGCAAAGAACCGGGCAGGTGAGCAATGTGTTGTGCAGAAGGGAAAGAGCGTAGGGCAGCGCGTTGGTTACTTTGTTACTTGTTTACTGAGACGGGTAGATAATAATCATTGGGTTGGTAAAATCAATGGCCGAAACGACTGCGGTAATAATATAATTTTCTTTTGAGGTTGCTTTACGCTGCGCCGCCAGCCGTGCTGTTTCATTCAGGGTTATCTTTTTCTGCTTCTTTGGTTTCTTTGTGACTTGGCGGCTTTGCGTGAAATCAATTTCTTAACGCCCGGATCGGCGGCCAACAGTAGTTTTTGAGATTCGGCTTCTCTTCAGAGTCCCCGGCTTGAAGCCATTCCCATCGGGTAGTAGCATACGGCCCGACCCTTTCGATGACCTTCGCGCGATCATCGGGCGCGCCCATCTCAATCGAAAATCAATGTAGACCCACACATCAAACTGGAAAGAGGAATAACGCATGACTCCGCTCGCGCCGGGCAAGACCATCTCTCACTATCGCATCATCGAACAGCTTGGGCAGGGCGGACAGGCGACCGCTTACAAAGCCGAAGATACGCGTCTGAATCGTCTGGTTGTTCTCAAAACCTTGTTGCCCGAACTGGCTGCCAGCGAAACCGCCCGCCGCCGCTTTGAACGCGAAGCCCGGCTGGCTTCGGTGCTGGATCATCCGAACATCTGCGCAATCTTCGACATCGGCGAAAGCGACGGCTGGTTTTATATCGTCATGCCGTTCATTGCCGGGCGGACGCTGAAGCAGGTCGTTGATGGGCAGCCGCTGGAAATTCTGAGCGCGCTTTCCATCGCCATTCAAGTCGCCGACGCGCTGACGGCGGCGCATACGCGCGGCATTGTTCATCGCGACATCAAACCATCGAACATCATCGTCAACGATCAAGGGCAAGTGAAGGTGCTGGATTTTGGTCTGGCCAAGATGCTGGGCGCGGATGAAAAGCAGGACATTGATAAGTCCATGACCGAACTTGGCATCCCGTACGGGACGATGGGATACGGTTCGCCGGAACAGGCCGCCGGAGAGCGCGTGGATCACCGCACTGATGTTTTCAGCTTGGGCGTCATCCTGTACGAGATGGTGACGGGCCGCCAGCCATTCACGGGCCGCAATCGCATCGAAATTCTGCACGCCGTCATCAACGCCAATCCATATCCGGTGACAGAAGAAAACCCGCAGGCTCCGCTGCCGTTGCAGGAACTGTTGGATCACGCGATGGCGAAAAAGCCGAAAGATCGTTTTGCGACGATGGCGGAAATGCGCGAGGAATTAAAAGCTCTGATGCGTGCGCTATACGTGGCGCAGGGCATTGCGCCCAGCGAAGCTTCGGCGATGTTGATTGCGCCCCAGCGGGCGCGGACTTCGTGGCGGCTGACCGGCGCATTGAGCAAAGTTTTCACTGGCGGCGTTTTCAATAGAAAGCGTGGCACCCAATCATTGCAGCGCAGCCAAAACCCTTTGGTCGTGGCGGAATCACCTTTAACGTCCAGTCAGGCAGCCAATCGTAACAGCGCCTCCACATCCAACCCACCGTCCACTCGGCCATCTTCCTGGGGAACTGAGAACAAACGTGCCATCGCGGTACTGCCATTCAGGAATCTTTCGGGTAACGCTGAAGACAATTTTTACGAATTTTCGCTGGCTGACGGAATCATTGCGGAACTGGCGCACCTGCGTTCGCTGGTCGTGCGCCCGTCGCAATACATTGCGCGTTATGCAGGGCAGAACGTTGATCCGCGCGTCGTGGGCGAAGAGTTAGCTGTCAGCGCGGTACTGGCCAGCGGCTTTATCAAGACCGCCGACCGCTTTCGCGTCACGACACAGCTCATCGCCACCGCAACCGGCGAAATCATCTGGAGCGAAAAAATTGATCTGGACGCGCGCGATCTGATCACGATTCAGGACACCATTGCCGAACACGTCATCGCCGGGTTGAAACTGAAGCTGACCGAGGAAGAGCAGCAGAAGCTGGACAAACCGCTGACCGACAATCCTGAGGCTTATGAATTCTATCTGCGCGGACGCGACCTGATGTTTCAGTACATTTCGCATTCGTTTGACGAACGCGATTTGGACGACGCCATCAAGATGTTTCAGGAAGCCTTGCGGCTTGATCCGAACTTCGCGCGCGCGCATTACACGCTGGGGCGGTGTTACGTCCATCACGGGCAAGGCTACGGCGGACACGATTATTTTGAACTGGCCGAAGCCGCATTGACTCGCGCACTGGAACTGGACCCGAAGCTGGCCGGGGCGCATTTGCAGTTGGTCTATGTCTATCTGAATCGCAGCGAGAAGGAGAAAGCATTGGCGACCTTGGCCGAAGTCCGCCGCGAAGCCCCCCACGATCCGACGGTGTTCATCATTGCCGGATTGCTCTATCGCCTGAATGGCCTGTACGACAAGGCGCTGCGGCAATACGACAAACTGCTTGAACTGAACCCAAAAGACATCGTTATTGCCAGCTACAATCGCGGGCGCTTGTACACTTACCGCCACGAATACGACCGCGCCATCGCTGAATTCCAGAAAGCCCGCGCTGTCGAACCAGACCATCCGCTAATCAAGACATTTCAGGCGGTCACCTATTTCAATATGGGCCGCGTGGATGATTGCCAGCGGCTGGTCGAAGAAGTGATGCAACAGCATTCGCACTTCGAACCGCTGCAGGTGTTGATGGGCTGGTGTTACAGCTCGCGCGGTGAACATGCACGCGCCCTCAGCGTGATTACTGACCAGGTCAAAGCGATTGCCGCCGCCGATCACGACGTGGCGGTTTGGCTGGCGTCGCTTTACGCAATGGAACACAAACGCGACGACGCGGTTCAATGGCTGCAAAAAGCAGTCAGCCTGGGCAACGAAAACTATCCGCTTTTTGCCGACAATGCGCGGCTGGATAATTTGCGCTGCGACCTGCGCTTCGTTGATCTGATGAGCGAGCTGAAAAAGAAATGGGAGGAGCGGCGTTAACACGGAGGGATGGAGGGACGGAGAGACAGAGGATTGAGATGGATCAGGATAAAAACTGTAAAAAGACGATCCGCCGTCACACAGACTTAGAGGTCTATCAAAAGGCCTTTGCTGCGGCGATGCGAATTTTTGAGTTAACGAAGGCTTTCCCCAGGGAAGAGAAATACTCCCTGATTGACCAGATTCGTCGCTCTTCGTGATCAGTTTGCGCAAATTTGGCAGAGGCTTGGCGCAAACGACGTTATCAAGCAGCCTGGGTCAGTAAACTTGGTGATAGCGAGGCTGAATCGGCTGAGACGCAAGTGTGGCTGCAGTTTTCCGTTGACTGTGGATACTTGTCGCGTGAGATAGGAACAGAACTTTACAAAGAATACGATGCCATTTTGGGAATGCTCGTGAACATGATTATTCATGCGGAGGAATGGAAGTTGTGACATCCCTTCTGTCCCTCCGTCCCTCTTTCTCTCCGGCCCTCTATCTACGAAGGGAGGCGGTGATAGATGACGACAGTCGAACAACTCCGCGAACGCATCAATCTGCGGCTGGATGAAAGCCGTGTCGGCATCAGCGAGCAAGTAGCCGATCTTGCGCCGGAAGACCTGGTTGAACTGGTCAATCAATTGAAGCTGATTGAAGCGGCGGAGGTCATGCTGATGCTTCCCACGTCACGCACGATTGAATTGTTTGATCAGCCAACGATGACCCGCCGTGGCGCGATCCTGGAAAAACTGGAACCCACACGCGCCGCCCAAATTCTGGAAGGCCTTTCCGCCGACGAACGCACGGACATCATCCAACAAATGGGGTTGACCGAACGCCGCCGCGTGCTGGCAAAGGTGAGCAACGAGGTCAAAGCCGAGCTTGAGCATCTGCTCCGTTACGCTGAACACACGGCGGGCGGCATTATGACCACTGAGTTCGTCCGCCTTGATCCGATGATGTCTGTCGGCGACGCGCTCAAACACATTCGCTCGGTCGCGCGTGAAAAAGAATCCATCTACGCTTGTTATGTGCTTGATCCGGCGAACGGGCATCTGCTGGGTTCGGTCAGCTTGCGCGATCTGGTCATGGCGGAAGTGATGCAACCGATCACCGCCGTCATGCGGCGTAAACCCGTCACTGTTCAAACCGGCGAAGATCAGGAATCGGTCGCGCACAAAATCGCCAAATACAACCTGCTGGCCGTGCCCGTGCTCGACAAAGAATCAAGCGTGGTCGGCTTTGTCACCGTGGACGACGTGGTGGATGTGCTGATCGAAGAGCAGACGGAAGACATCCTGAAGATGGCCGGCGTCGAGGCGGGCGCGCTTGACCGGCCTTATTTCGACAACCCGATCCTGCGCGTCGTGCGCAAACGCATTGGCTGGCTGCTGTTTTTGTTCGTCGCCGGGACGCTGACCAGCAAAGTGCTGCACAGTTTTGAAAGTGAGTTGGCGACGGTCGTGGCGCTGACCTTCTTTGTGCCGCTGCTGATTGGCACGGGCGGCAACGCGGGCGCGCAGACGGTGATGACGGTGATTCGCAGCCTGTCGCTGGGTGAGATCGACGTCAAGCATGCCTGGCGCGTGGCTCTGCGCGAAGGGACGACGGGAATGCTGCTCGGATTGCTGCTCGGTTTTGCCGCTTTCGGGCAGGCGTATTGGGTGACGCACGATTGGCATCTGGCGCTGACGATTGGCACAACCATCCTGGCCATCTGCGTGTGGTCAACGACGGTCGGTGCGATCATTCCGATTGCCGCGCACCGCTTCGGCGTTGACCCGGCAGTGCTGAGCGCGCCATTGATTACGACGCTGGTGGATGCCACCGGATTGCTGATTTATCTGACAATTGCCAAAATCATCCTCGATCAAATTTGAACTGAAGAGGTAAAAACGATGAGTTTAACAATCACTATTCCAGCGGAACTTGGGCAACGAATCGGTATTTTTGCAGCCGCACAAGGCAAAAACCTTCAACAGGTAACCATAGAGGCGTTGGAGATGGTCTTTGACCCGGACGAGCTTGAGGATGCCCGCACGCTGCGAGCGTTGGAAAGCGCCAGAAAAGGTGAAGGACGCCCAGCCAGGGAAGTGCTGGAAGAGATCAGGGTGATGCTTGGAATTTCGGCTGACACAAAGAGACCCGCGCAATGAGCTTCAAAGTTGTCGTTGAAAAAGAAGCCGAAGAAGACTTGAAGGCGGCTGCACGCTGGATCGCGCAGGATTCGCCGGATAAGGCGGCTCTTTGGTACTTCGATGCGATAGAATCAATTGAAAGCTTGGAAAACTTTCCGGCGCGTTGTCCGCTTGCACCTGAGAGCAAAAAGTTCGGCGCGGGGATTCGGCATCTGATTTTTGGCAAGTATCGAGTCCTTTTCGTCATCGAAGATGAAACCGTCTACGTCCTTCGCGTCAGGCATCAGGCGCAGGATGTTCTCAGCCAAGATGATTGATCGTTTATTTGCTCTCTGAAACCGTCACCCTACCGCCACTCACCTTGCAGCACGAACGCCGCCCAGAAATACGGTGAAGCCCATCGCTGTTGCTTCATCATTTCAAGCTGAGCCGTCCGCAAAGCCGCCACCGGTCGTTGACCGTCTTTCAACATTCCTCGGTAAAACCGTTTCATCAATTCCGCCGTCGCCAGATCATTGACCTGCCACAAACTGGCCACCACGCGCGGCGCACCGGCGTACATAAAACCGCGCGTCAAACCCACCAGCCCTTCGCCTTTGATCTGTTTGCCCAGCCCTGTCTGGCAGGCACTCAAGACCACCAGATCGGCATTCAGCTTCAGATTGTAAATTTCGTGCAGGCGCAAAAAGCCGTCCTGCGATTTGCCCGAAGCGTCCACCAGTGAAAGCACCAGCCCCGATAGTTCGGGATGTTCGCTGTTGAGCAAGCCGTGCGTGGCGAAATGCACGATGCGATATTGGCCGAGTTCAGGGCCGGTGGCCATTGCGTGGCTGGCCTCAAAGCTCAGCGCTTTTAGCCCCGCGCCACGCGGCGCAAAAGACAAAATGGCGTCAGCCTCTTCACGCGAAAAGGGCAAACGCACAAGCCCTCCGCGCGCCTCAGCGAAATTGAAATCGCGCACGGCCCGCGTCAATCCCTGCTGGTCCGGCGGGGCCTGTTGGCTCGGCGGAGCTTGAGTTCTGCTGGCCAATAACGATGCCGGAGCGCCCGCGCCTTTGCCGGCTTTGCTGAGCGCGCCGACGCGCGGATCATCGGCGGTGAAGACCGGGTCGGCCAGCACGGCGACGCTCTTTACTGCTGTCGCCCGCGTCGCCCGCTCGCGGCGCAGCACGGCCAAGACCGAAGCCGACGGCAGATTGATGACTTCGTGATTGGCGAGCAACGGCGTTGCCTGTGCGGAGTCGTTGCCCTCCGCCGTTGGTTCAGGCAGCGCGGCGAACGGCAAGTATTCCAGCATCCCCGCAGCGACGATGACCAACCGCTTATGCCCAATCTCGGCGGTAACCGGCGCAAGCAGCATGCGGCTGAGCACAGCAGCCTGTGCCGGATATTCAGACTCTGCCTTTTTCACGCGTTCAAACTGTTGCGCCTCGTTCAGGCCGGGCTGCGGCTGGCGCGCGATCAGCAGGTCATAGACTTTGCGTGCGGCCTGTTCGATTTCTGCGCGCGGCGGAAGCTGGTAGCTGTTGATGGAAGTCGGCGACACCAGCCACAGGTAACTCGCCCGCTCGCCAAGCGCGTATTCCAGCAGCAGCGTGTCATCGTCAAGCAGACGTTGAATCTCCGGCGCGGTGAGCGGTTGAGGTTGCGTCAGTGCGGCATAACGCGGACTAGAAGTGCGAATTTGCGACTGAAGCTCGCGATGTTGGGCTGCCAAATCGGCAATCTCTTTGGCAATGGCGGTGGCCTGCGCTTCGGTGTATTTGCCGCTGAGTAGCTTGGTTTGCGCCTCGGCTTTGGCGTTGAGCTTGCGCTGAAAAGCTTGCTCTTTGGCGAGCAGTGACGGGTCGGCACCCTGGCGAATATCAGCGTGTGCTTCGGCCAGTAATTCGAGCAAGCTGCGCGCTCGTGCGCGTTCGCTCGCTTCCAGCGCGGCAAGGCCGCTTTTCCTGCCCGCCTGCTGATCCATCCGCATCAGCAGATCAATGTATAAATCGTAGCTGCCTTGCACAGAAGCGAAGTAGGAAGCGCGTAATTCCTGAGCGGAGAGTTTCCCGCGCAATGATTCAAAGATGCGCAGCGATTCCTCAAGCTGTTGCCGCGCCTCGGCTAGGTTACCCAGCGCATCATTGGTTCTGCTTTGGTGAAACAGCGCGCTGGCTTCGCGTTCGGGCATCTGAATCGCACGAGCCAGCGCGAACGCCTGCTGGAAATACTCCGAAGCTCGCGGCTTCTGGTCTGATTTTTCATACGCAAGCCCGATGTTGATGAGTGTGCCCGTCTCTTTTTCTCTATCGCCGACCACACGCATGAGCGACAGCCCTTGCTGGTAATAGTCCATGGCTTTTTGCATCTCGCCTGCCCCATGGTAAGCCGCCCCGAGTTTGGCGAGCGTATCGGCTTCACCAGCACGATCTCCGGCTTTCCGCTGGAGCAGCAGTGCCTGATTGTAGGATTCGAGCGATTTCTGCTGATCGCCGGCAGAACTCCAGGCGGCACCGATTGCGGAAAGAGTTTTGGCTTCACCCACCGGATCACCGACAGACCGGAAGATTGACAGCGCCTGATTAAAGAAATCAAGCGCCTGTTGATTCTCGCCCAGCGTCATAGACATATTTCCGAGGCCGTGGAGCGTCACCGCTTCACGCTCTCGAGTTCCCAATTCGCGCCAGAGTTTGAGCGCCTGACTGAAATAGTCCAGCGCTTTCTGGAACTCGCCTGATGAACGATTAACTACCCCAAGAGCGTTGAGCGCAACAGCTTCCCCATTGCGGTTATCAAGCATTCGATATAACGAAAGCGCCTGATTGAAATAATCCAGCGCCTGCTGGCTCTCACTTAAGCCCTGGTAAACATGGCCGATATTGTTGAGCGTGTCAGCTTCTGTCTCGCGGTTACCGACAGCCCGCAGGAGCGGCAACGACTCTTTGAAATAATCCATCGCTTTCTGCTGGTCGCCGGTCAAGCTGTAAACAGCCCCCAGATTATTCAGCGTGCGAGCCTCTTCATTCCGGTCACCGAGGGAGCGAAAGAGCGCGAGCGACTGGGTGAACTTAACCCGGCCTTGCTCCAACTGGCCGAGCGACAGCAGTTGATTGCCGATAAGGTTGAGCGTGTTGGCTTCTTCCCACTTGTTTCCAGCGGCTTGGAAGAGTTGTTGCGCTTCTTCAAATTTTCTGACAGCAGCTTCAATTGACTCTTTTGTCATCTGGGCTAATAGCTTTTGCCCTGCACGCAAAACCGCCATCGCCGCAATCTCTGCTGCAATCCGATCTCTGTCACGTTGAGCCGCCTGATGCAATTCAACCAACTTGGCCTCATAGTTTCCAGCCTTGGCGATCTGATCGTAAGAACGCACTTCAAGGCGATAAGGGCCAGAGGTTTCGGCCACCAGCATGACTCGCTCCGGCCCTTGCGTTCCGATGGGGCTGTCAACTTTAACTATCTTTTGTCCGTCGGGCGCGAAGACAGTGACGACAACGTCAATGCCGCGCTGCTCGACCACGGCTTCGAGGTACTGTCCTTGCGTCAACGTCACCTGATAGCTGTGTGTTTGCCCGCCAGACAATTCGCGCGTGATGGGAACACCAGCCGCGAGCGGCTGCGGAGCATTGGATTGAGCGGCGCTTTGCGCATGGCTGAAATGCGCGAAAGCCGAGAAAGCCAGAGCCGCCAGCATCAACCATTGCAAAAGCTGGCCGGCGCGGAAGTAACTTCGCGCTGCCTCTATCTTCTTGTATGGATACATCTGTCTCTCCAAGGTTGCCGTCTGGCCAAACTTGCCGCCTAGCCAAACTTGCCGTCTGATTTAATCCGTCTTGGGGGGAAAGAGGCCACCATCTTATGCCGTGCTGAGGTTGAGGCATAGGCGGCGGAATGATTTGGCGGAATGATTTGGCGGAATGATTTGAATGAAGATTGGGTGAAGTGTTTTCAGGCCGCAGCGGTTGGCTTTTCCGCTTTCCTTGCCTTCCGGCGGCGGTTCCAGATGCTGAAGGCCAGTATCAGTGCAATGGCGACGCCTGCATATGCCAAATCTTCGCCCATCATGTAAAACCAGTTTGCCCACGGTCTGGCGGGCCGTCCACCGGCAATGCGTGCGGCGCGCGGATCGTCTTCCGGCCAGGTGATTGGCAGCACGGCTTTTTCGACTACGCCGGGAACGCTGCCGATTTCTATGCTGTCAACGACTTCGACAGGCTCCGCGCGGCCCGGCGGCATGAAGCTGAGTCGGACGAATTGGTATGGCCAGCGCAGCGGGTTGCGGCTATTGGGTGAGCGCCGCACGTATTCGGTAAAGTCGCTCACTTGCTCGACGGTCGCCGTCGCCTCGTGCCAAGGGCCGCGCGGCTCTCGCGGAAAAAGTCCCGCCACCATCGAAAGCGTTGAGCGATTGGCAAAGCGCCCGAACTTAAAAAGTCTTCCCGCTTCCAGTACGCGCACTTGCGCTGTCTGCCCCACTCGCAGCGCATCGAACGTCGCCGCATCTGCACTCAGTGACAGATAAGGCGTCAGCGACTTGTCTTCCCACGGATGTTCCACCTGCACCGAAAGCTGGCGCGTCCAGGAACCGCCGTCGTGGAACTGCCGTCCATACTTGATGGTTTCGTTTTTGGTGATCACCTTGACCGCATGGACTTCTCCTGCCCTGTCCAGGTAAAGCGAACCGGCCACCGGCAGCACGACCAACAATACCAGCGGAATCCACAGCGGAATCAGCGTCCGCCCGGTAATCCAATTCAGCAGATGCAGCAACCCAAGCAGCAAGGGTACGCCGAAGATCACGCCAAGCAACAGAATCATTCCGCCTTCAAAATTCATTGCATTTCCCGAGTGTTTATAAATTGGTACAGTACCGCGCGCGTGAGCAAGCGGGTTGTCTGCAAATGCCAACCCGCTTGCTCGCGCGCGATGCTGCGCCAATTTATAAACACTCAGGAAATGCAATGAATTTTGAAGGCGGAATGATTCTGTTGCTGGGCGTGATCTTCGGCGTGCCCTTGCTGCTTGGGTTGTTACATCTACTCAATTGGATTGCCGGACGGACGCTGATTCCGCTGTGGATTCCACTGGTGTTGTTGGTCGTTCTACCCGTGGCCGGTTCGTTCTATCTGGACACGGCAGGAGAAGTCCACACGGTCAAAGTAATCACCAAAAACGAAACCATCAAGTATGGACGACAGTTTCACGACGGCGGTTCCTGGACGCGCCAGCTTTCGGTACAGGTTGAACATCCGTGGTCTGATCGCTCGTTGACGCCCTATCTGTCATTGAGTGCAGATGAGGAGACCTTCGATGCATTGAGAGTCGGGCAGACAGCCCAGGTGCGAGTTCTGGAAGCGGGAAGACTCTTCAAGTTTGGGCGCTTTGCCAATCGCTCAACGCTTTCGATGGTG
>JBBQVH010000131.1:0-23366 GCA_038211695.1 Blastocatellia bacterium
GGAAGAACTTGCGATCAATCAGCGGGGCCAGATATTTGTCGTGCAGCCGGCTGGCCAGCTTCCAGGTCACAATCCCGACGGCGGCGGAAACAATGCCGACCACCAACCCGGAAGACCTCACACGGCTGAAGACATAGGTCAGCAACGCCGTCACCGTCAGCGTGACCGCGACGCCTTCCAGCAAAACCGACCCGCGCGAAACCAAGACATACCGCACACCTCGACGAATAATCAGGCTGACCGGAATCACTTTGTGGCGAATGATGGCGTAGGCGAACGAGAGTGGAACGAATGGCATAGCGATCAGCATCATGATCTCCAGCCAATCGTTCAAGCCTGGGAACTTTCCGCCTAACCCTATATATTCACTGAGAACGGCCAGCAGCAAAGCCATAAAGCTCGCGCCACTGCCAAACATCACCACGCGCAATCGTCGCCGGGCGTCCTGACTGGCCGTGCGATAGTTGGCAAACAGGCAGATCAATCCGGCGACGATGTACAGCAGGATAAAGAGCATCGCCACCTTGAAGAATGAATGCCCCTCCAACCAGGCAACCGGTTTTAGGTCGAAATATCGCTTGCGCAGAAAGCCCGGCAACCTGCTTCCGGCAACTACAGGCAGAATGAATAAATATAACGGCCAGTAAAGAAAAGATTCCAACTTCGGAAACCGGCGCAGGATCGGCAGCCGTTCAGGAAAGTTGAGGAACAATCGGACGAAAATCGGCAAAAACCAAAGGCTCAGAATTTTGGCGGCACTGACAGCAATTTCGACCCAGCGCCCCATGATCACCACCGGCATTTTCCATGTGTTCAAGCCGATAAATGTTCCCAGCATCAACGCCAGCAACCATCCCTGATTGCTGTCCGGTTTAAGCAGGAACACCGCCAACCCGGTCAGCAGAAAAATCAACTGGACGATGAGTGCAGCCTGTTCGCCAAATTTTCTAGGACGTTTATCGGGCGGAAATTCGGCTGTGGTGAGTGGAAGAATCAACTCCTGCTCACCACGACGAATCGTCATTTGATAACCGGTTCCGGGCGGGACGCGATCGGCGAACCCCATAATGTCATAGTCTTGCCTGGGAGTAATTCCGTTAATGGCCAGGAACTCGTCGCCAATCTGTAGAGCCGTCGCCGGGCCTTTCGGGTCGGTTCCTGTAATGCGTACTCCGTTTCGCAGGTCACCTTGCCCAAACCACCCGTCATAGCTGCCAACATGCACAAAGGCGAAATAGGAATGGACACCGACGTAAAAGAACATCAGCGCAAAAAAGAGCGCCCCCAGGACAAGCCTTTGTTTGTTTGCCATCACAATCCTTCGGTTTTTGCGTTGGTGAAAAGTTGCGAGTCGAAGCGATTATGCTAAGATTGGCCGCACTTTCAAGCTCACAATTTACTTGCTCTCAATTCTGTCGGAGGTTATTCAACGTGCCAAATCCGTTCGCGATTCAGACCGCTCAGGAAGACGGCCTTTCAATCGTCACGCTCGAAGGCTTTGTGGATGCCCACACCGCGCCACAGTTCGAGAACGCGATCCAATCGGAGATCGCCGCCGGGCGCAACCGCATCATCGTCAACTGCGAAAAGCTCAGCTACATTTCATCCGCCGGTCTGGGCGTTTTTATGAGCTTCATCGAAGAGATTCGAGAAATCGGCGGTGATATCAAAATCTGCGGCCTTATTCCAAAAGTCAAACACACATTCGATATTCTGGGTTTTCAAGACATCTTTGAAATGCTCGACGATCAATCCGCCGCGAAACAGAGCTTCAGCGTCAGCTGAGACAATGAAAAAAGAGCATGGAGTTCAGCCTTTAGGCTGCTGGCTCCTTCTGGGTTGCTTTTAGGATTACCCAAACAGGCTAAAGCCTGAACTCCATGCTCCTTTTTCGAGGAGGCGACAAACAATGGCCGCCATCGAAAGAAGATTCAACCTACAGGTTCCCTCATCCACCGAAAACTTGGCGCTGATCCGCGAGTTCGTCACCAGCATCGGCAGACAGGCAACACTCAGCGATGAAGAGCTGACCCAGCTTGAACTAGCCGTGGACGAAGCCTGCGCCAACGTCATCGAACATGCTTACGGCCACGACATCACCAAAGACGTCAGCGTCCGCGCGACCTTCGACGACGAAAAGCTGATGATCTCCGTGATTGACGAAGGGCGCGGCTTCGACCCCGGCAATGTGCAGCAGGATTCGGTCGAACAGCTTGTCCACGCCCGCAAATCCGGTGGACTGGGCATTCGCCTGATCCGCACGTTGATGGACGAAGTCAGCTACGAAATCGTGCCGGGCCAGAAGAACGAACTGCACATGACCAAGCACATCAAAAAATAGCTTCAGGGGAGTAAGGAGAAGTCTATGAGCACAACCACGGTCGCGTCCCCAACAGTCAATTATCTGGACATCGCCGAAGAAATGGAGCCGGGCGAAGTGCGCGTCTTTCACAACATCGCGTGGGAAGAATACGAGCGATTGCACAGCCAGTTGCCGCCTGACTCCAATTTGGTGCGAATCAGCTACGACGAAGGGACGATGGAGCTTATGTCAAACTCAGCCTTGCACGAGACCTATGCGCATTTCATTGACGGAATGATCCGCTTGCTCAGCATGCGACTGCGAATTGACATCCGCTTCTTCGGTTCAGCGACGATCAAAAAATCCCGCCGACGAAAGGGTCTTGAGCCGGACGCCTGCTTTTACGTGCAGACCGTGCCGCAACTGGGCAACCGGATCAAACTCGACTTTGCCGTAGACCCGCCGCCGGATGTCGCACTGGAAGTAGACATCTATCACGGTTCAATCCCGAAGCTTCCTATCTATGCCGGCTTGGGCATCCCCGAAGTCTGGCGCTACGACGGCAAGGCCGTAACGATTTCCCTGCTGCAACAAGACCGGTACATCGAAACCGACACAAGCGTGGCGCTGCCGATGATAACCACGGATGTGCTGGCGCGTTTTCTGGCGCGAATGCAGGAAGAGAATGAATTCCAGGCGATGATCGCATTCGAAGACTGGATCATCAGTACCGCGAGCGGTAGCGAGCGTGTCTGATAAACACAGTCTGCTGATGCGGCTCGCTCACAGTAATGATCCAACACTCCAACCATAACTTGAACCGCGCATGACCCACTCCAACGCCCAAAAGCTTGACACAACGCTGGAATCAGCAGAGGCGCTGCTTGAATCAGCCCAACTGCTTCATTCCTCTTTAGACCTTGACCACCTTCTTCGCCATTTGCTGCGTTCAGTGATGGGGCGATTGCTGGTCAGCAAAGCCCTGATTGCCGTGGCCGATGACAGCGCGATGCGCCTGGCCCTGGTGCGCGGCACGGCGAAGATCGCCAAAGGTCAGGAGTATGACGAAGCCGCCGCGCGCGCCGCCGGCATTGAAGTCATCCTCCCGATTGGGCCAATCGGCGGCGAAGCCGCGCCTGTCGGCATCCTGGGCCTGAGCAATCCGCCCAACCGCAAAATCAGCGATGGCGAGATGGAATTCCTGAGCGCCTTGCTGGGCATTGCAGCCAGCGGCATCTCCAATGCCCGCTCCCACACTGAAGCGCAACAACTCAATCAACAGCTTGACCAGAAAGTCCAGGAACTGCGCGCGCTGCTTGATCTGGTCCGAGGGCTAACCGCGACGATTGAACCAGACGAGGTTGCGCAGTTGCTGATGCTGACACTGGCCGGACGCTGGGCCGTGCGGCGCTATGCGTTGATCGCCTGGAAGACGGGCCATCCGCCAGTCATGCGAATGAAGGGCATGGAGATTGATGCGCTGGCCGATTACGAAAGCTACGGTATTGATGTCGAAGCATTGGCCGAAGCAATCAAGGTTGCAGACCTGTCCGAATGCCCGCTCAAAAACCTGCTGCGCGAAGAGCAGGGCGAGGTGCTGTTTCCGATCAGAGCCGGTGACGCCACAACCGGCGGCTTCGCGCTGTTGGGCGCGCGTCCGGGCAATCTTTCGTACAGCGAATCGGATATGGAATTCGGCGCGGGTTTAACGGCCCAAGCGGCAGTCGCCTTTGAAAACGCCTGGTTTGTGCGCGAGACGTTAGAGCGTAAAAAAATGGAGCAGGAACTGGCGCTGGCTGCGACCATTCAGCAAAACCTTTTCCCTGCCGAGTTGCCAAAGCTGGCAGGCTTTGACCTGGCCGCGCGCAATCGTCCGGCGCGCAGTTGCGGCGGCGATTATTACGACGCGCTGCCGTTCCCTGGCCCTGATGGCACCTGTTGCTACCTGATCTGCGTCGCCGATGTTTCCGGCAAAGGATTGCCTGCTTCTCTGCTGATGAGCAATATGCAGGCGACGATGCGCGCCCTGCTCGGCCGCATTCCCTCCCTGACTGAACTGGCTACGCACACTAATGCGCTGCTATACGCCACCACGCCATCGAACAAATACGTCACCGCAATTCTGGTCGAACTCGATCCGGCCACAGGCAAAGGCCGCTACGTCGGCGCTGGCCACCAGGACTGCCTGTTGCTGCGCGCAAATGGCGAAGCCGAATGGCTGACTTCCACCGGCACGCCGCTGGGTTTGATGGAACCATCCATCATCGAAGTGATGGCACCATACGAAGAGCGATACTTTGAAATGCAACCCGGCGACCTGATGGCGCTTTTTTCCGATGGCGTGACCGAAGCCCAGGACGAAGACGAAAACGAGTACGGCGAAGCCCGCGTGGCTGACTTTTTCCGTTCGATTGCACAGGAACCAGCCACCGACATCGTCGAAAAAGTCTTCACGGAGATTGACCGCTTCGCTGGATCAGCACCACAGTACGACGACATCACGTTGTTCGTAATCAAAAGAGATGTCTGACCCATAACCCTGAATCGAAACGATTGAGATTCAACTATGCCTTCTGCTCTCCCCTACTTGCGTAGTTGTTTGCTTCTCGGCCTGTTTGTTCTCTCGCCGATTTGCTCCCTTGCGCAAACCAACGATGTCTTCACGCTGACGACGGACAGCCTGCAAAATGGCAAGTCCGTCGAGTTGAGCAAGCTCCCATGGAAGTATCAGCCCGGCGATGATTCTCAGTTTGCCGATCTTCAGTTCGATGACCACGCTTGGGAAACATTGAACGGCACAGCCATCACGCTCAACAGCATTCCGAAAAGCGGCTGGCACGGCATCGGCTGGTTTCGGCTGCGATTGAAAGCTGATCCGGCGCTCGCCAATCAGCCGCTGGCGCTGGTGATGGTGCATTACGGCGCGTCGGAGATTTATCTGGATGGCAAGCTCATGCAACGCTTCGGCACAGTCGGGATGACGCCGGAAACCGAAGTCACTTACAACCCCAACACGCTGCCCGTCAACATTGCGTTGGACGCGCGCGGCGAGCATGTGCTGGCCGTGCGGCATTCGTGTATGGAAGCGCGGGAGATGTCCGGCGGCTGGGGTAAGTGGATCGTCCGGCAAAGCGCCAGACCAGTCGTCAGCGCCTATGCCAATCGAACCAACAACTATGGCGCAGGGTTCGGCATAAGTGTGACAAATGCCGGGCAAGCGCGCGATGACTATGTCGCCAGAAGAGCAAGCGGTGGATTATATCTGCTGAATTTCGGACTGCTGCTGGCCATCGGGTTATTACATCTGCTGCTGTTCTGGTTCTATCCGCGTCAGCGAGCCAACCTTTTCTTTGGCTTGTTTGCCTGCGCTTCCGCCGCCAGTAACATCGTCTACTACCGTTGGAGCCTGAGCCATCAAAGCGCGACAGGAATTCTGTTGCAGAATGGCGTGAACAACACCTTGTCTTTACTGGCGTTGGGAACGTTGCTGGCATTTATGTACACGGCGTTTGCGGAGAGCATTCCGAAATGGTTCTGGCCGAAATGGTTCTGGCTCTGGGTCATAGCGGCTGCGCTCTATATTCCAATGAATTCAATTTTTGTGGGACTAGCGGAGACCCGTTATTGGTACTTGTACATCCAGGCGCTGACTTGGTTCCCTGTCATCGAGGTTGCGCGGGGAATGAGCAAACCAATTATGAACAAGGTTTCGGGTGCCCGGATCGTCAGCGCGGGAATGCTTGCTTACACCTTGTATGTAGCGCTTGTCTTGCTGATTCTGGTGAGAAGATTGTCAGGGGCGGGCTTTTCAATCACGATTCGGAGTGCAGTCATACTCTTTTTGACCGGAGCCATTTCGATCTTCCTCGCACGCCAGTTCGCCCGCACCAGTCTTGATCTGGAAGACCAACTCGTACAGGTCAAACAACTCTCCGCCGCCGCGCTGGAACACGAGAAAGTCAAAGCCGAAAACGAACGCCGCGCTGCTGAACTGGAAGAAGCTCGCCAGTTGCAGCTTTCAATGCTTCCGAAGAAGGTTCCGCAATTGCCGCATCTCGACATCGCCGCCTATATGAAGACCGCGACGGAAGTCGGCGGCGATTACTACGACTTCCATCTCGGCGAAGACGGCACGCTGACGATTGCAGTAGGCGATGCGACGGGGCACGGGTTGAAAGCAGGCACAATGGTCACTGCAACAAAGACTCTGTTCGATACGCTCGCCTGTCATTCTGACATCACCCACATCTTCGACCGGCTGAGCCGCACGCTGAAGCGGATGAATCTGCGCGGGTTGTTTATGGCGATGACGATGGTCAAAGTAAATGGCCGGCAGTTGACCGTCAGCATCGCGGGAATGCCGCCGGTGCTGATCTATCGCGCCGCCAGCCAATCCATCGAAGAGATCGCCATCCGAGGCATTCCGCTGGGCGGTTTGACGAATTACAGCTACCGGCAGGAAGAGTTCGCGCTGGCACCCAACGACATCGTGGTGTTAATGAGCGATGGCTTGATGGAACGTTTCAATGACCAGGGAGAGATGCTAGATTACGAACCAATCAAACGCTCGCTGGCTGAAAGCGCCGGACGCTCGCCGCAAGAAGTCATCTCGCGGTTAGTAGACATAGGCGACAAGTGGGCGGGAAAGTGGCCTCAGGATGACGATGTGACTTTGGTCGTCTTCAAAATTTCAAAATCAAATTAGCGAAGGGATGATCGAACAATGCTGAACTCAGAAAAGATCACACGACGCACAATGCTCACCAGAACTTCTGCCGGGTTGGGAGCGACTGCTCTGCTTGGGCTGACGGATTCAACAGGCCTTGCTGCGAATCTGTTTGCCCCACAAAAGGTCGGTGGCAGGTTGAAACAGTCTGTTTGCCGCTGGTGTTACGGCAAAATCCCGCTCGAAGATTTTGCCAAAGCCGTTTCCGAAATGGGGCTGAAGGGCATTGACCTGCTCAACGATCCGAAGGACTGGCCGATTGCCAGGAAGTATGGCTTGGTGCCGACGATGGTCACGGGCGCGGGCAATATCCCCGACGCCTGCAACCGCAAAGACCTGCACGATAAGTTGCTGAAAGATTTCGAAGAGAACATCGCGCGCGCTGCGCAGAACGGTGTGCCCAACGTCATCACCTTTTCCGGCAATCGCAAAGGTATGTCCGACGGCGAAGGACTGGAAAACACAGTGCTGATGCTCAACCGCGCCAAAGGCATCGCCGAAAAGCACGGCGTGACCATCTGCCTGGAATTCTTGAACAGCAAGGTAGATCACAAAGATTACATGTTCGACCACATGGCTTGGGGCGTCGAAGTCATCAAGCGCGTCAATTCACTGCGCGTCAAGATTCTTTACGACATCTATCACGCTCAGATCATGGAAGGCGACCTCATCCGGACGATTCGCCAGAACATTGAACACATCGGCCACTTTCACACAGGCGGCAATCCGGGACGCAATGAACTGGATGACACGCAGGAAGTGAATTGGCGAACCGTGGCAAAGGCCATTGCCGATCTGAACTTTCAAGGCTACGTCGCGCACGAGTTCGTGCCGAAACGCGAGCCACTGAAATCGCTGCGCGAGGCAGCGACGCTGTTTGATGTGTAAAGGCACGATTATTTCGATGGCAATTCGTTTGCCAACACAGCAGCCAGCTTTTTGGGGGCGATCAACTGCCAGGCTTCGCGCAAATGCGTCATAAGTTCTTCGTCTTCGATTTGCCCCAGGTGAATGCCGACCCAACCTCCCTTGCCAACATAGGGCGGGTAGAAGAATTTTTCCGGCGCGGCTTCCAGCAGGACGGATTGGTAGCCCAACGGCACCGGACAATACACGGCAATTCGCCCATCGTTGTGATGGTTATTGGCAAACATCGCAAAGACCTTCTTGCGGACAAAGAAGGTCGGTTCGCCATGCGAAATCTTTTCAGTTGTTTCCGGCAGAGATAAGCATAGTTGCCGGACACGTTCGATTTGATCTGTGTTCATAAAGTTCTTTCGTTCACGACTTCGATCACTTTTTGCGCGTGCCGGGCGGAGGGAAATTCTTTGACGCATCATCCAGCACCAAGACCCAATCCAGATTCTCGCCTTGATCCGGCGATGCGAATTCGCGCTCGCCCTTGTTCGAGAATTCGCCGATCAGCGTCGCTTTGCCATCGCGCGGATTGAACCACCACGCCTTGACCTTACTGCCCGCGATCTTGTCCATCTTCACGGTGAACGGGCGGCCTACAGGCACGTAGACCATGGCATAGCTTCCCGCAGAATCGCGCGTTGCCACAAAACGCTTCAGGCCCGCGCCGGGCACTGCGCTGGGCGGGTTGGCTGGGACAATCACCGAATCATCCGGAATGCGCGTCAGGAAAGGGCGCGATTCAATCAGCCAGCGGCCATATTGCATCTGCGCCGCGCCCGGTTGATCCATCGCCTGCTGCCAGGGCAGCAGCGGATTGTTGACGGGATCGCGTCCTGCCTGCGCCATCTGCCAAACGGAATGGTGCCCGTAGGTGTGGCCGCACGCGCCCGTGAACAAGTCCCAATAGAGCGGGCGGCGCACATCCGCCGCCACCGAATGTCCAAACTCTTTGGCCTTGAATGCGATGGGATGATCTTCGTAGATTGGCTCGCCGTCGAGCACGGGCTTGACGGGCGTACGGTCGTAATCGGCGCGCGTGTTTTCGTAGCGGCCATTGAATTCGGCGACGTGGCCATTCTGCCGCATATTGAAATCCAGCCAGTCGTCGTCGTGAAAAGGGTCTGATGAGCCTTGCCCGCCGCGTGGGTGCAGCGTCATCAAATGGCTGCCGCCATCGCCGCGGCGCAGGCCGCGCGCCATCGAACGAATAATTTCTTTGTGAGCGTCGTTTTCAATCGCGCGGTCTCCGCCCAGAATCCAGATGATGTTGGCGGAGTCTTTGTAACGCCGTCCGATCCATTCGCCGTATACTTCGGCATTCTGCGGATTGAAAACTTCAGGCCCGGCGCCGCGTCCCCGATTCCATTTGTCACCCCAGGTGGGCAGAAAGCCGATGAACAAACCGAACGCTTCGGCACGCTTGACGATGTAATCCACGTGATCCCAGTAATCATTGTTCGGGCCATCTTTGACCTCAGGTTTGGCCGGATCGTTATTGGCCAAGGGGCGATGGCCATAGGCGTTCGGGGTGTTTAGGCCATCAAATTCCGCCAGCGCGACGGCTTGAATCACCGTGAATCCCTTGCTGGCGCGGTTCTTCAAATACCGATCCGCATCTTCGCGATTCAGGCGATGGAACAACTCCCAGGCCGTATCGCCTAAATAAAAAAATGGCGACCCGTCAGCGTTGACCAGAAAGCGATGGTTGTCGCTGACCTTCAGGCGCTGCATTCTCTGCTGTGCGGAAGGGGCATGATCGAAGGCGGCGAACGTCAATCCGAAGGTCAACAAGATTTGAATTATCCTTTTCATTTTTCCCAGTTCCTTTATCGTCATTGATGTTGATGGCGCACGTGATGAAGCGCTCAGTGCGGTCAGCGGCTTGGTTGATGCCGCGCATCATCTTCAATCAACCCGTGAAAGAGCAAGAGGGAATGGAAATTATTCTGCCAGCCAGCGCAACAGCCAAAGGCGCGAAACAGTTGCCTGCCAAATGCCGAGAGGGTATATTCCGCAGCAACCGGTATCACAAATTCCAAGACTGATACTGATGGTGCAATCAAGAGCGGTCACACAACCAGCTCGACAAGTTTTTCTAGACTTAAATATTCATCAAAATCACACGGCCTCGCGGGGTCGTCACAAAGGAGTATTTTCGCTTGTCTAAAAATCGTGATAGCAAAAAGAAAGGGCGCGGTTATGTCCCCAAAAGCGCCGCACATTCGAGCAAATCGCCTGCCAAGCCGGATAAAACGAACCTGGGTCTGGGCGTTTTGATCTTTGTCATTATCGCGGCCTTCGGCATTTACTACTTTTGGCCAAAAGGCGGCAGCAGTGGCACCAAAGTACAAACTCCTTCCGGGTTGAAATACGTTGATCAAGTGATTGGCACGGGTGCAAGTCCTTCTCCGGGCAAACAGGTCAAGGTGCATTACACCGGCACGCTGGAGAACGGAACGAAGTTCGACAGTTCCGTGGATCGCGGCCAGCCATTCACATTTGTCATTGGCACTGGCGGGGTGATCAAAGGCTGGGATGAAGGCGTCATGACCATGAAAGTTGGCGGCAAGCGCAAGCTGATCATCCCCGGCAATCTGGGGTATGGCCAAGCCGGTTCGCCACCAAAGATTCCACCCAATGCCACGCTCTTATTCGATGTTGAATTGCTGGACGTGAAATAACCACAGTTAACCCCAGGGCATTGAATATTCGACGAATATTCAATGCCCTTCTTTACCCCAACGAGCGGCCCCAATGATTTTCGACAATCTGAACTTCCTGACACTGGCAATCTTCGCGCCGATTCTGGTGCTGATCGGCATTCTTGGTTTCATCATCCCTGCAAACAAAAGCCTGACCAGCGGCGCTACTCCTTACAACATCTTTCATATCGTCTTCGGGCTGATTGGCGCGGCCATTGCGCTCAACGGCGATGTCGGCGCGATCCGCGCGTTCAATATCGGCTTCGGCCTGATTGACCTGTATCAGGCTGTCGCCAGCTACGCCAATCTCTTTCCGAAACAGTTCTTCAAGTGGACGCGCACAGACGACATTTTGCATATCGTCATTGGCGCGCTGTTGGTACTGATTGGCATCTTTGGCCGATAGCCGTGCGCACTGCTCCGGGAGGCAATCACTACCACGCCTAAATCCGTTTTGAAACTTGAACCGTAGAAGCAGGCATTGATCCACAAGGGTAATTGGCCACTATGGGCAATTACCCATAGTGGCCAATTGGATTGATGCCTGATGGCGTTTCAATCACATATTTAGGAGCAACAGATGAGACCCGAATTCGACCGCTACATTTCCGTTTCCGCAAAGATCGAAACCCAGGATATTGACTGGACCGAGGCCAAACAGGTGGGCCTGACCGACGATGAAAAGTTCGTCCTGACCTACTTTTCAGATATTGAAAGCCAGACGATCCGCTATTTGAGAATGCTGTTGCAGATGAAGATCGCCTTCAGGCCGGATGTTTCCGCTTTCCTGACCACGTGGAATTACGAAGAGTTCTTTCACGGCTACGAACTAGCCAACCTATTGTCGGTCTGCGGCGCGCCGCTGCAAGAAGATCGTGTCGAAGCGGTCAAAGGCCGCGCCCGATTGAATGAATGGCTGGAAATGCTGTTTGCTCCGCTGTTGTCAAAAATCTTCTACAGCCAGTTCCCTGCCGTCTATCTGTCGTTCGGCGCAATTCAGGAGATGACGACTTTGCGCGGCTACGAACGATTGCAAAAGATGACGCGCAATCCTGCGCTCAAGACCTTATGCGAACGAATCGCCAAACAGGAGCGTCGCCATTTCGCGTGGTACTTCAACCATGCCCGGGAACTGCTGGAACAATCACCCACCGCGCAGTGGCTGACCAGAAAGCTGCTGCAATTCAACTGGGTGCCGGTCGGCGCAGGCGTTAAAACGCCGACGGAAGTGAAGCGCCTGTTTTCGATCCTGTTTGAAGGAGAAACCGGTCGCACCCTGGTCAATGAAGTGGATTCGAAAATGGCCAGCCTGCCCGGCTTGGAGGGCATTCGATTGATGGAGCCTTACTTCGAACGGACAGGGGCATTGTGACTCCCTCGCCGGGTAAATGCCTTTCCCGTTTTGCGTCGTTCCCCGCATAAATTCTTTGCGGGGAACGACGCAAATGGACAGTTTGCGGATGCCCAAAGCCTCTCTCAGCCGCTCAAATCCGAACGTTGACAAAGCCTACCTCCTACCGTAAAGTGCGCCCTTCGTTTTCAGCTACCCAATTAGTTGTGGTATCTCGTCAAAATTCCCCTGGGGCGGTAAGTTCGTTTCATGCTCAGAATTGAGAAACTTTTTCTGCAAGGCTTTAAGTCTTTCAACGACCCGACTGAAGTCATCTTCGATGAAGAAGGCATCACCGCCGTGGTCGGTCCGAATGGCTGCGGTAAATCGAATGTGGCCGACGCCATCAGTTGGGTGATCGGCGAACAACGAGCCAAGGCGCTGCGCGGCACCAAGATGGAAGACGTCATCTTTCAAGGCAGCCGCAGCCGCCAGCCCGCCGGAATGGCCGAAGTCGCCCTGACCATGGTCGTCCGTGAAACCTTCGAGATTCGCGGCGAAGTCGGCGCGATGGAAGCAGAAAAGCACGCCGCTGAAACTGCTGAGATGGCGGCTCAAGCTGCCGAACAAGCCATCGCATTCCAGGCTGAGATGAATGCGGAAACCAATGCCGCCGCGACAACGACTGAAACTGCGGAAGCCACCTCGTCAGAAGACGCAATCGAACAGCCCACAGACCAAGCAGTCCCACAGCAACCCGCGAAAAGGCGTCGCAAAACCGCTGTCGAATCGGCGGTCAGAATCTTCCACGAAGGCGAGCGCATTACCGTGGCGCGCCGCCTGTATCGCACCGGCGATAGCGAATACGAGATGAATGGCCGCGCCTGCCGTTTGCGCGACGTTCAAGAATTGTTCGCAGGCACGGGATTGGGCGCCGCACATTACGCAATCATCGAACAGGGCCGCATTGGACAGGTGCTGTCGGCCAAGCCGATGGATCGGCGCGCGTTGATTGAAGAAGCCGCAGGCATCTCCAAATTCAAGATGCGGCAGCATTCGGCGGAACTAAAGCTTGAGGCGTCGAAGCAAAACCTATCGCGCATCACAGACATTCTGTCTGAGATTGAACGCCAGCAAAACAGTTTGCGCCGCCAGGCCGGGCGGGCGCGGCGCTATCAAAAATTCAGACACGAAATGCGTGGCTTGATGCGCTCGGTTTACGTCGTGGATTACCGCGCAAACAATCGAACACTTAACGAAGTAGAAAGCGCGTTGGAAGCTGGCACGGCAATCGAGGCCGAGATCATGGCCGCTATCGCTCAGTTCGAAGAAGATCAGAGCGTTGCCGCGCAAACTTCCAGAATCGCCGAAGAGAAGCTGAATGAAACGCGGCAAATTGCGGCCGATGTCAATGTCGAGGTTGAACGTTCGCGCCAGCAACACAATTACCTAAATCAACAACTTCAATCCCTGGGCACACGCTCCTCCCAATTCGCCAAAGATCAGACGGTCATTGCTGAGCGCGGACAGTTCATCGGGCAGGAGACTTCCCGCTTGCGCGAAGAGTTGCAGCGGATCGAACAGGAGATCAACGCCGAAAGCAAATCTCTGGCGGATGCCGAAAACGACCATCGAACGCAGGCTGGGCACGACACCGGAGCCGAACGCAAACTGGAAGAGGCCCGTAAGAAGGTTTATGACAGCGGCACGCGTCTGGAACGCTGGCGGCAATTGAAGCGCCAGTTTGTCGAATCAGTTGATCGTTGCGACACCCGATTGAAAGGTTTGACCGTTGAGCGCGAACGCGCCGCCGCGCAAGCCGAAGCCGCTCGTGAACAGCACGCTCAGTTAAGCTTCACCATTGAAGAGCGCACGGAACGCCAGGAACAACTCAGCGAAGAGTTCGCCGAAACCACCGCAGACCTTGGCTTAGCTCGCCGTCAGCGCGAAGAGAAACAGGCGAAACTGACAACGCTTCAACGTGAATTGACCGCGACCGAACAACGTCTGAAATCGCTGGCACAGCTTGATGAAAAGCATTCGTACTTTTCCGAAGCCGTGCAGGCATTGTTCACTGCCGATGCCGTCAATTCGCTGGGCTTCAAAACGATGGGGACGCTGGCCGATTTTGTTCGCGTTTCCCCTGAGCATGAATCGCTGGTCGAATCGGCCTTGCGCGATGAATTGCAGTTTGTCGTTGTTCCCAGCTTCGATGACGCGTTACAGGCAATTGCTTTTCTGAAATCCGAAGGGGCAGGACGCGCCACGTTTCTGGTTATCAACCAGAACAATGCCCCTCATGCTGATCAATCCGAAAATGGCGGCAATGGCCACACAAACGGCCAGATCGGCTATCAGACTCTTGGCTCCCTGCTGGGACTGAAGCCAGAATTTTCTGAAGCCTTCAAGTTTGCAATGCCGAGCCTGGCCAACGCCCGAATCGTCAATGACGCCGGTGAAGCTGTTCAGGCTTCGGTTTCACAAAACGGCAATGCACACAATGCGATGATGCTTGCCCGGACTGGCGAACGCGTCATTGGCGGGCGGCTGATTACAGGCGGCGGCGGCGAAGGCACCGGCATGGGCGTGCTGGCGCTCAAACGCGAAATCGGCGAACTGGGCGACAAGCTGGACGAGTTGACCGAGCAGGTTGCCGCAGTTGAAATCGAATTGAGCGAGATCAAATCGCGCATCGCTGAATTGGAAGAAGACCAACGGCGTTTGGACGCCGAACAGCGCCAGATTGAAAAACAGTTAGCGGTTGAGCGAGAGAAGTTGCAGCAACTTTCCCGTGAGTTGGAACGCGCGGCAACACACATTCGCGTTGTCGAACAAGAAACTGCGCAGGCGGAAGAAGAACGCAAGGATTTTGAAGCCAAGTTGCAGCATGCCAACGCGCAAACGGAAGAAGCCGAACAGTTGCGTGCAGAAGCGGAACAGGTCGTCAATGCTGCACAGGCTGCACTGGCCGATTTTCGCCACGCTTCGGAACTGCGTGTTCAGGAACTGTCGCGCCGTCGCGCTGAATTTGCCACCAAGTCCGAACGACGACGCGGTTTATCAAACGACATTCGCCGGTTGGAAAACGAATCCGGCGATTTGACCAACCGCCTGGAGCGCAGCCGCTTCGAGGCCGTTGAAGCTGAAGAGCAGTCTGGTTCGATGCAAACGACCCTGGTCAACCTGACGGAACAGCTTCAAACGCTAAAAGCGCAGCAGCATTTGCGCGCAGCCGAATTGGAAGAAAAGTCCATCGCATTGGCGGCCGCACGCGAACGCCTGGAAACCTTGGATGCGCAACTTCGCAGCACTCGCGATGCCGCAATGCAGGCCCGTGAAAAACGTGCGCAAAAAGAGATCGAACGCGCCAAGCTGACCAGCAATCTGGAACATGTGATTCAAGCCTGTCACGCAGAGCTTGGCGAAAACATCATCGAAGTTTGCGAACGGCTGGAGCAAAACCAACAAGCGGCAGAAGCATTATTGGCAGAGGCGGTAGTGGAAGCTGCGGCCGAACAGGACCAACCTACAGACGCGACCTTGGTAGAAGTCACGTCGGAGCAACAAACTGCCGAAGCAGAAGCTTCATCAGAAACCAACGCAGTCATTTCTATCCCACAGTCCGACTCGTTATCAGCCGCAGGTCAGTCTCCAGAAGATATAGAAGCACAAGAGGACGAACTGGCATTGACGGATAACTTCGAGCTTTCGTTCTGGCAGGTGCCGGATGATTTCAATCTGGAATCGGCCAAATCCAGACTGGATGAATTGCGAGCGAAGATTGATGGGCTTGGGCCGGTCAACATGATGGCAATCAATGAGCTGACGGAGATCGAAGAGCGATTCGAGTTCCTCGACACTCAAAAGACCGATATTGATAAAGCCATCGCTGATACGCAATCCGCCATTTCTGAAATCAAAAAGCGTTCGCGCGAACGTTTCACCGAAGCCTTCTATGCAATCAATGCCAACTTTAAGACGATGTTCGTTGAGTTGTTCGGCGGCGGCCAGGGCGAGATGCGGCTGATTGACGAAACCGATGTGCTGGAAAGCGGCATCGAGATCATTGCGCAACCGCCTGGCAAACGACTTCAAAACGTCTTGCTACTTTCGGGTGGTGAAAAGGCAATGACGGCGATGGCACTGGTGCTGGGCATCTTCAAATATCGCCCCAGCCCCTTCTGTCTGCTGGACGAAGTGGACGCGCCGCTGGATGAAGTCAACATCGGACGCTTTGCCGACAAAGTCATCGAGATGAGCGCCAACACTCAGTTTATGATCATCACGCACAGCAAACGTACGATGGAGGTGGCCAGGACACTGTACGGCGTGACAATGGAAGACCCCGGCGTATCAAAGCTGATCTCTGTCAAACTCTCCTGAAAAAAGCGACTAAAGTTCAGAGCCCAGGCCGATTGACATACCTTCAGGCCCGACTTAGCCTGACGCCCTGCTGTACCACTTCATCAACAAAAGGCAACGAAAGGCGAAATCATGAAACAGGTGAAAATGTTTGTGCTCGTGTGCTTAGCATTTGGGGCGATTGGCTTGGCGATTTTTGCCAGCGCTTGCAGTTCCGCAACCGACAATGGAGCGGCGTCGACGTCGCCCGCCGACTTCGGCAAGAAATTGCAGGAAGATTTGATTAAGGCCAAACCCGGCAGTGTAATTGAATTGCCCGCGGGCAAGTTCAAACTTGAAAAAACGCTTTCGCTCAATGTGGACAAGGTCACCGTGCGTGGCAAGGGGATGGACAAAACAATTCTGTCCTTCACCGGGCAGAACAAAGGATCAGCCGGAATCCTGGTCAAAGCGAATGACTTCACCATTGAAGATGTGGCGATTGAAGACGCCGCCGGGGATGCATTGAAAGTTGAAGACGGCACGAACATCACCATTCGCCGTGTGCGCGTGGAATGGATGGCCGGGCCAAAAGAAACCAATGGGCCGTACGGCATTTATCCCGTGACCTGCAAGAATGTACTGATCGAAGATTCAGTTGCCATCGCCGCTTCGGACGCAGGCATCTATGTCGGCCAGTCAGACGGCGTGATCATGCGACGCAACCGCGCTGAACGGAACGTCGCGGGCATCGAAATTGAAAATACCAAAAACGCAGATGTGTATGAGAACACGGCGACCAATAACACGGGCGGCATTATGGCCTTCAACTTGCCAGACCTGCCCGTGCAGGGCGGCGGAAACGTTCGCATCTACAACAACAAAATCATCGGCAACAACACCTCCAACTTTGCGCCGACCAGCCAGATTGTTTCCAACTTGCCTACGGGAACCGGCGTGCTGGTGATGGCCATTCGCAATGTCGAAATCTTCAAGAATACGATCAAAGACAACAATACCGCGAACATCAACATCACCACCTTCACGCCGTCCGATGGCAAAGCGATTACCAATCCTGTCTACAATCAATTCGTGTCGTCTGTGTACATTCACGACAATGAAATTTCCGGCGGCGGCAAGAATCCCGATGTCCGATTGCCAAAGGTCGCGGCCTTGGCCAAGGCCATTAAGACATTGCCCGACATTCTCTATGACGGCGTGATCCAGCCCAAAGACGGCAAGCCCGGCAAAGCTGAAGACGCGAAGATTTGCCTTAATAACAATGGTGATAGCAATGGCGACGCGAAATTTTTGAATTATGACGCGGCAGGCGGATTCAAGAAGGTCGTGGCAGATATGAAGGCATACAAATGTTCCCTTCCCGCGTTGACGGCGATCTCGCTACCGAATGCCGCAGCCGCTCAAACGTCAGCAGGAGGCGGACAGTGAAGCAGGCTGTGACAAACCGCCGCAGGCTGGTGCAACTCTCGTTGCTCATTGGCCTGGCATTGTTTTCGTTGAGTTGCAATTTGCTCGGCAAAGCGGGTGTCCGCACCTACTTTGCCGAACCATTTCCTGAAAAGCTCTCGTCGTGGCAGCTATTTAAAGGCCAGCCCAGCGATGGCAAACTGCAACCGGCCCAGGGCGTGGTTCCTTACGACCTGAATACGCCGCTGTTTTCTGATTACGCGGACAAGTCACGTCACATCTGGATGCCTGCTGGGACATCGGCCACATACAATCGCGACGAAGTTTTCGACTTTCCAATCGGCACCATCATTACCAAAACTTTCGCCTTCCCTGACTATGGTGCTGATAACACTGCGGGCAAGGAGCGGTTGATCGAAACACGCATACTGGTGCGCGGCAAAGAACGATGGTTCGCATTGCCTTATGTCTGGAACCAGCAGCAGACCGAAGCGCGATTGGAATTGGTCGCCAGCCCGATTGAGATTGACGTCAGAGGCCAAAACGGCCTGCCACACAAAATCTCGTATTCCATCCCGAACGCCAACGAATGCGCTCAATGCCACGAACGTAACAAAGTGCTGCAACCCATCGGCCCCAAGGCACGCAACCTGAATCGCGAACTAGCCTACGGCAGCTACACGAATAACCAACTCGCCTACTGGAACAAGATTGGGTATCTGAAAGGCGCTCCATCAGCGGAACAAACGCCGAAAGCCGCCGTCTGGAATGATCCGGCCACTGGTTCGCTTGAAGCCCGCACACGAGCCTATCTGGATAATAACTGCGCGCACTGCCACCGCACGGGCGGAGTTGCCGCATACACTGGAATGCTGCTGGATCAGAACGAAACCGATCTGCGCCGCCTGGGCTTTTTCAAACCGCCCAACTCCGCAGGCTACACTGGCGGAAGGCCGTTCGATATTGTGCCGGGCAGGCCACACGACTCGATTTTGCTTTACCGCATGGAATCCACGCGCCCGAAAGAGATGATGCCGGAAATTGGCCGCGCAATGGTTCATCAGGAAGGCATCGCACTGATTCGGGAATGGCTGGCCTCACTGCCAGAAGAAAAAACAGTCACCGCTCGATCGAATTAAGTTCGTCAAGGCCGCACCGCAGGTTTTGGCTTCTCAGAAGTTTCGGCCATTCGCGGAGCACTCCAAAATCCCTGTGTCCCTTTTGCCGTGGCCGCCAGTTCTCCGGAATAGCGCAGTGAATTGAACAAAATACGGAACGTCCCGAAAGGCTGCCCGCGCCATTGCGGACGAAAGCCGAGCAAGATGACGTGACCGCTGCCGTACCGCACATCCAGCGCGGCGGCGTAACCATTCAGGTGCTTTTCACCCAGCAAGTATCCGGACATCAGTGGAGAGCCAATGCTTTGATATTTGGCCAGCACGGTTCCCGCGAAACCATCGGTCGTTGTGAAAACAGGGCTGCTGTCGCCGAAGACTTTCGCGCTGGCTGGCATGCCCGCCATCACTGGATGCGCGGCATCCACTTCAACTGCGAAGACCGAACCCGCCATAAAATAATCGCGACGCGTCAAACCGCTGATGACGTTTTTGACGGGCAGGTGCAGCGCTTCAATCGCGAATTCGCTGCTGTGATTCAGGCAAACCAGTGTGCCGCCTTCACGCACGAATGCGTCGAGCGCTCGCGCTCCCATCTCGCCCAATCCGCCAGCATATCGCGCGGGCACAGTGCCTTCCGTGTAGCCTTCCGCGATCGTGCGCGGACGATCATCCGACATCAGAATGACATCGAACTGTTCCCGCAACGGCCCCGCCAGCACAGCATTGTTGGTCAATTCCGTAAACTTGAATTTGTATTGCTCCAATAACCAGCGGTTCCAACCTTCGTCCATGCTCGGCGCCCAGGGATGGTAAACGCCGATCCGTGTCTGAGTGACCGGCACGCCTTGCGCAGTTGCTGCTTCGCCTCGCAAGGCCAGCGATTCAATCCACTTCGCCTGTGTGGATTCCGGCACGCCGCTGATCACATAGCGCGCCGGCGATGCCAGCTTCCCGCGATCGTCAAACGTCGCCGCTGCGAATTGCACCGTGCCGCCTGCCTGCCAGGCCAGATTCATTGCTCTGAAAGCATTGTTTTCCGCCGGATTTAGCGCCAGCGCCGGGCCTGACCCCGTGCGTTTGCCGGGCAGCGGCACAATCCCCGCCGCCACCGGGTCTGTGTTGAAGCCCATCCCCGGCGCGCTGTCGAACTGTGCGGAATCAGCGTCGGCATTGTCTGTCGCCGACTTCCAATCCACGACTTTGCCTTGCACAGGTTTCAGCGCGGCATGCGCTTCCGTCGAAAGCGGCGTGTTGACCTTGATCACTCGCACGTCCATTTGAAAAGGCAGCGTCCAACCGGCTACGTCATAGGGCTGTTCTGGCGGGCCATCGGGGAATTGGCGCAGGTCTGGATACTTCTGAACATCCAACACCTGCCGCACCAGTTCGGCATATTCCTGATTCATCGGAATGACCCAGGTTCCAGCCGGGTAGCTCATCCCTTCGACTTCCAAAGGCTTCGTCAACTGCGAAACCCGAATGCCATTGAAGGCCAAACGGCGCAGCAGCTCAACCGGCGCAGACGGATCGCGCTGGTCCTGAGGAATAACATAGGCGAAAGGTGGTTCCTGCGAATACTTGTGAATCGCGTCGCGGCCCGATTGGTAGCGATTGAAAAGCACGTTCTCTTTGTACTTTGCGGAATAATCAATTACGGCCATCGAAGCCGTCACCATGTAATCCACGGCATCGCGCAACCGCCACCATCCGCCTTTCCAGGGGCTGGAATAAAGCGATTCAGGCCGCAGACTGGTTTTATCTTTTGGGAAATCAGACAGCGTGTAAAAACGCGGCGTGGCGTACGAATAAAGCGCCGTTTCAGTCCAGAATGTCGCGCGGTTCTGCAGCATCGGCATGTAATCCACATAGCCCGGATACCAGGCGTCGAAGCCCGTGCCCATATGTGTTGCGCCCGGTTGCCCGTGTTCTTCCAGCGCCTGAGCAATGGTCATTCCGATCAGGTTCACGGTTCTGGACATCAGCGGCGAGACTTGCGAAGCAACTGGTTCCGCAAACGGTGGCAGCCAGATTCGCGTGGGAAATGGCGACGTTTGGTGATGCACATAAGTGATCTGTGGTTCCCATTGCCGCCAGGTGCGTTCGACAACCCGCGATTCGATCATATTCAGCATGTAGGCATCGCGATTGTTATCGTGGCCAACATACTTTTGATAGAGGCGAGGCAGCGGCGCGATTTCGTAAGGCGTTCCGACATTCGACCGATACCATTCCGCCACCATCGTCTGTCCATCCGGATTCAGTGAAGGCCAGAGCATGACAATTACGTTTTCCAGCATCGCGTGAATCTTTGGATCGCCAACGCCCGCCGCCAAATCATGCGCCAGTTGAATGGTGTGCTGCGCGCCTGCGACTTCCGACGCATGCAACCCGCCATCAATATGCACAAAGGCCTTGCCATCGCGGGCCAATCGCCGCGCTTCGTCGTTGCTCAGCCCTTCGGGATGCGCCAGACGCAGCGAGATGTCGCGATAGCGTTCGACATTGGCCAGATTGGCCGGCGTCGAAATTAAGGCCATGTGCCAGGGGCGGCCTTCGGACGTGCGCCCGATTTCAACCAGCCGCACGTGATCGCTGGCCTTTTCCAGCGCGCGAAAGTATTTCAGCGAATCCTCGTACGTCGCCAGTTTGAAATCCTCTCCCACGCGGAAGCCAAGCACCGATTCAGGAGTCGGAATGTTGGTTTGCGCATTTGCCTGCGCGGCAGTCATTGCACACAGGCTCAAAGCCAAAATAGCGCCTGTCAGAAATGTTTTTTTCATTGGGTGCCCCAGAAAGCGAATTGTGATTTGATTGAATCCGAAGGAGAAGTTCCAAAGGAAGACCTGGCTATAAATAATTGGTCAAGTAGTCGGTGAAACATCCGTCGGTTGGTAGACGAGCAATCCGCTGATGCGCGCGAAGTCCTGATCTAGCGTCGCCAATTTTTGCAAATTGGCTTCCTGCATTGCGGCAACAAGCAGCGAATCGTTGGTGAGTAGCCCGTATTGTTGGCGCACAGTCGCACTGGCTTCGAGAGTGGAGACCAACAGCGGTTTGATTTCGATCTTCATGGCTTTGATTTGCGCCGGGCACTGATTTGGCCTCTGCAACTGCTGCACAATATCCGGGCGCTCACGCAGCTTTTTGACGACTTGAGACGAAGTGATTAATTGGCGAGCGACGGCTTCGGCGGTCATCAACCGATGCATAACTTCCGCGACAATGAAGGTCGCTGTAACGCCCGACAATTCTCCTTGATGGCAGCGAGAAAGAAGTTGGCGGCAGTCAGGAGAGAGTCCCAGAAAGTGATAGACGAAGATGTTCGCGTCGAGAAAAACCCGATCGCCTGGCTGAAGATCGTCAAGATTCATACTCGAGTTCCTGGTTATCAGCAATCTCTTTCGCAATGGCAGCGGGAAGCTGAATCATCCCGAACGTGCTGTTGACTGGATCGTCGCTCTGATCCGTCTCTGGCAAAATGAGGATTGCACGATCCTGCAGGATGACACGGGCTTTGTCACCGATGTGCGCCGCCCGCAGAGTCTCTTCGTCCAGTGCCAGCGTGCCGTTGATGATTTTGACTGATTGAGTTTGCATAGTCTTAGCTCCTTCGTGATAACGCGCCGATGATAAGCCACGTTCAAAATTTTGGCGAATTGTTCGGCGCAGATGCAATTCCATCTCACTCGTTCGCAGTAAAGCAAGGCAGTAATGCCGACAAGGCCGGAAGATTTTTCTCCGGCCTTTGCTATTTCGGGCGCTGCTCTTGCAGTATTCCGCCTGAAAAGACTATCAAAAGGAGTACACCCAATGGCAGAAGACAAAGACATTTTCAATCAAGCGACGAAGGACTTGGGCGATTCACCCGAGGTGAGATTGGTCAATCTTGAAGAGCGCCTACAGGCGCTTGAAAATAGAATTGGAAGGACAACACGAGAGCTGGGCCCGCAAGGTTCAAACATCTCGAAAGAGCTTGAGGGCCTTCATAAAGAGCTTGACCAATTGAAGGTTGGTGTCAGAATTGACAATCTCACAGATGATCTAAAGAGGCAGTGCGTCTACTGTGGCAAAGGTGCCTACAGAAAGGTTGCTAATGGAAAGAACCTCACGCCCCATGACGCAATCATGAAAATCGGAGAATGGGGAGTTCCCTGGGTACCTAACGTTTCATTCAAGGAATGGATAATCCAGCAATGTAACCACTGCGGCAATATCCAATACTTTGCCGTCCCCGGCGCAGCCAATCCCGACGCGTGGGGTTAAGACGGAAGTGAAGATACCGCCTTCGGCCAATACGTAACCATATCCTTTGGCATTGGTACTTCGGCACTAATAGCGGAAAGAGGTTAATTATGAGTCCAGCTTGGATTGGGGTGATAGGTTCACTTATTGGTGCGGCCATCGGCGGGGCAATAGGCTACCTAAACACTAGGCAGCAATTGAAGAGCCAAGAGGAGAGAGAGAAAAGAAAGCTTGCCATTGAAAAGCTTGATGAAATCTC
>JBBQVH010000132.1:0-23360 GCA_038211695.1 Blastocatellia bacterium
GTGCGCCAAGTTAAGGTCGTAAGTAATTGAGAAGAGATGGCAAACTGTGAGTGAACAAATCATCCTCGAAAGGAGAATCTCACAGATGTCATCTCTTCAAGAAGCAGATACCACTTTTGCGGAATTGCTCCAAGAGCTACCGCCCGATCTTGAATCCCTGGCGCGGGAGTTTCGGGCCTTCACTCGCGCTCGTGTCATCAAGTCTCCAACCCAATTACTGCGATTGGTCTTTCTTTATTGCGGGTTGGATGAAAGCTTGCGGACAGTCAGCGCGAATTGTGCTCAATTGGGCCAGGTCTTGACCGATCAAGCCGTCCATCAGCGATTGACCGCTTGTGGCCCCTGGTTGACCGCGCTCTTACGTCAGATGTTGCCCGCGCCACCGGAAACAGGCGAGATCGGTAGGCGCTTGATACTGATCGACGGTTCAGTCGTTCAGGCGCCGGGTGCGAAGACTTCCGATTATCGAGTCCATCTGGGTTGGGAATGGTTGAGCCAGCAAATCGTCTTTTTGGAAGTGACGACAACAAAGACCGGCGAAAGCCTGGCGCGCTTTGACTGGCAATCCGGCGACGTCGCGCTGGCCGATCGTGGCTTTGCCAGCGCTTCCGGCATCACTGCGACAAAAGAGCGTGGTGCTGAAGTCATTGTTCGCTTGCAGCCAACCAGTTTTCGCTTACAGACGCGAGAAGGAGAAGCGTTGGATTTGCAAAGAGCCTTATGCCGGACAACCGAACAGGTGGTGACGATTCCGGCGCGATTCGACGATCAGAGCAAGACAACTGCGGTTTGGGTTCACGCTTATCGTTTGCCGGAGGAAACTGCCAATCTTGCTCGCCAGCGCTGCCGCCGCAAAGCGACCAAGAATTCGCGTCCGACGCCCAAAGAAACGACATTGTTCTTTTGCGGATGGGTTTTGGTCCTGACAAGCCTTCCGCCTGAAAAACTGAGCGCACAGGTGATCGGCAAACTTTATCGCTTGCGTTGGCAAATCGAGATCGTGTTCAAACGATTCAAAAGTCTGTTACGGCTTGATCATCTGCGCGCCAAGAAAGACAGCTTGCTGGCGATGGTTTACCTGACAGGCAAATTACTCTATGCCTGTTTGATCGAACGCCGAGCCGCCAAGACTTGCGCCGGTCGAGCGGTCACCTGGCGAGTCTGGCAAATGACAGAAGAACAGATTCGCCCTCTGCTTACCGGCGTCCAATACTGGGGCAGTCAATTGACGCGCCGCGCGATTACCGTCCTGCGGGAGCGTCCGCGAAAGCGAAAGAGACAATCCATTTCGCTGAGAGGCATCCACTTTTTCAAAGAACGACCGAATCAAGACAATGAGTTCAATGCTTTACCGGCTTAACTTGGCGCACATGGGTCGCCATCCCCCCACCCTTTGCCGCCGCCGCATCCGCGGCCATCCGTCAACTCCCGCCCATCAATCTGGCAGCAGGCCAACTGGCTATCTTGCCCTATCAACTCGCCCCGACCATCGCTTGTCAGCCCCGTGCCGTCATCGCGCAAAACGAAGTCAGCATCGTGATAAATGTTGCCGTGCCTCCGGCCCGGGTTGATGTCAGCCCGATGGGGAATGCTCTGGCGGCGAGCATTGAAAATACGGCTCGTGCCGCGCTCCAAAGGTTATCCATCCCATTGCCCCTCGGACAGTCGCAGCACTTGCCGGCGGCGGTCATCAACTCAATCGTCAACAACATCATGGCATCGTGGCGCAGATTCTGGGCGGAGATCACCCCAGTCCTCAATCAAGCGGTTGATCTGGTGTTGGGGCGATTGCAAATCTTCCAGCAAGCTCTGGCAGTCACCCTGTTCAAGACCTCCGCGCAATTAGTCTTAGGCGCTCAATCTACCATTATTCCGCCTGTGGACGTGCCGATTCCTGGCATCGGGGGCAATCTGCATTTCACCGCTGGGGGAAGCATTCCCGCGGTCAACATCACGATCACGAACGCCACTTTTCAGATTGCTCAGCACCTGATGACGGTGACGCTCACCTTGCAATAAACGAGGCGGTGGGGCGTGACCACATGATCCATCTGCGAAGCGTCCTTGCGGGCAGGCGTCTGGCGAGCAATGACCGCAAGGATGCGCATCGCACTTATTTTCAAGGAGGAAAACTTATGTCAACGCTGGTTGTTTGTATAGACGGAACCTGGAATCATCCGGGGCAGATTGACCTCGATCCGGACTCCAAGGAGAAGATCGAGATCAACGCCAAAACCAATGTGGCCCGCACCTGGGAGGCGCTCACTGGCCGCACGCTTGATCCGAAGCTGCCTCAGTCTTATGGAATTATCGCCTCCCTCGTTGCGCAACCCGGCGCGATTGCACAACCCGGCGAAGCCATCTATCTGAATGGCATCGGCAGCATAGGCAATGTGGTGGGCAGGTATATTGATGGATTGACTGGGCGGGGGATTTCTGAACGCATCTGTGACGCCTACCGCTTTCTCGCCGAACGTTATGTCGCCGGGGATGAGATTTTCGGCTTCGGTTTCAGCCGTGGAGCCTTTGCCGTGCGCAGCCTGGCAGGGTTTCTGCATTCCGCCGGGCTGCCAGCCTCCAAGCGGTTGCTTGGGGAAGAGGAAGTTGAAAAGCTTTATGACAGGTATCGGGCGGGCGACTCCTTTGCCAATGAGCCGAGTGGCGATGTTGCGCGTCCGGCTCCGGTCAGGTTTTTGGGCCTCTGGGATACAGTCGGAGCGCTGGCCTTAGATCAGGATTCACATAAAATCAGCCCGCCTAATGTCGCGCAAATCAAGCACGCCCTGGCGCTTGATGAAGTGCGCCGGGCGTTTCGGCCAGATTATTGGGACAGTTCCGCCGCCCCAACCGCCTCCGTTGACGAAGTCTGGTTTAGTGGCGTGCATTCCAATGTGGGCGGCGGCTACACCGTGGACGATCATTCCAACATTGCCCTTTTCTGGGTGCTGGCTGAAGCCAATCTGGCGGGGTTGAATATTAATCTACGGTCAGTGTTCGGCTATGACCGTGAAATTGCCACTCAGCGCCTGCGAGAATCTTATGCCGAGGTATTGGAAAGACTGGGGTTATTTGGCAATTTTATCGAAAGGCTGCAATTGGGCCGGGAAGTACGCACGATCCAAACTGGCCAGCGCGTCCACGCAAGTGTGTTTGAGCGCATGCGTGAATCACCCGGCGGCTCTTACGTTCCATTGGCCAGATTGCACAACGGTCAACAATTCGATCCTGCGCAAACACAAGAGGCTCCCTGGAATGCGGACTAACTAAACGAGCAGTGCCAAAAGGGTTGAGAAATAATTTGATGATCTACTAGCTCGAAGGATAACTGATCGGGGCTTACCATCACACAAATCTTCAGCCTGCTAATTGGCCATCATCATCCGAACTTTAGCATTCAGAGTGCTGAGAGGATTATGGTTATTGAGGTTTGGCTGCGCCATCACGCGGGTAACGTTGCAGCATTCCTTCTTCCTTCATCAGCTTTTCAATCGCGTCCATCTCCATCGGCACGAAGTCCGAGACGATTTCTTTGCCGGTGGCGGTGATGACGATCAGGTCTTCCAGCCGGACGTAAATCTTCTCCTCCGGCACGGTCAGCGCTGGTTCAATCGTGAAGACCATTCCGGCACGAAGCGGCCCTTCGTACGGCCCGTCATCGTGTGTTGCCATTCCCACCCAGTGGCCCAAGCTAGCTTTCGGATTATTTGCTGAGCGTTGATAGTTAGCGACAAAGGCTTTCGCTGCATTTTCATAAGCTGGTTTGGAAAACTTCGTACTGGCCAGCAAGGCTTCCATCTCTTTCACCGCGTCTTGAATGACAGCCTGCGGCGTGACGTTTGGGCGGATGTGTTTCAGTACTGATTTGTAACAACCGAGGTAAAAGCCGTACAGCTCGCGCTGCCACGGGTTGAACTTGCCGTTGACCGGCCACATCCGCGTCACGTCGCTCATGTAATAACCAACGTCCGGCGCAAAATCCATCAGCAGAAAATCGCCATCCTGCATGCGACGTTTGCCCGCGTTGTAATGCGGATAGAACGCGTTCGATGCGCTGGCAATCAGCGAATAGTAAGCTTCGCCTTGCGCGCCATTCCGGTAATAGACGTACTTGGCCATTCCATCCAATTCGTGTTCGTAAATGCCCGGTTCGGTCGAACGCATGCCTTCCATCAAGGCCAGCCCCGACAGACGCGTGGCTTTTTTGATCAGGGCGATCTCGCGCGGGGATTTGATCAAACGCAGCCGGTCTATCGTCGGCGTCAGGTCACGAATTTCAAACTGCGGGAAGCGCGCGCGCAACGATTGAATCAGCGCGCCTTCGCGCGATGGCCGACCATCGAAAGGATCAGCGGCGTAATCGCCGATCACTCGCACTGCCAGATCGCGGCTCATGGCGAAGCCTTCCGCCGGACTGAACGGCGTAAAGAGCGACCGACCGCCGCCGCGCGTGGCCCGCGCCAAATGTTCGGCCAGCAGATCGCTGCCAAACACTGCATCCACGCCGCTCAGGCGTTTGATCAAGTCGGCATCTTCAGCGGAAAGCATCTTGCCTTCGGCGCGTTCGCGGCCTTCGTTGCGGTGCGGCAGGTAAAGCGATGTTCGCTTCGTCGCGCCATCCAGCAACAGATAGGCGTGCGGGACTTCGATGCCGCACAGGTAATAAAACTCGTTCGATTGGCGGAAGCGCGTGTAACCCGCCGGACTCGGCGCGCCTTGCAATACCGCCACGCCGTTTTCGCCAATCACTTTGTAAACTTCGACGCGGCGCGCGGCGAACTCTTCCGGTGGGAAATCGGTGGTGAACAGCGGAAAGCCTTCCTGTGCGTAAGCAGTTGCACACAGCAACGCCAACGACAGCCAGATGAATTTGATTCGTGTAAGCATAATGGTTTCCTCTTACCGATCCCCCAAGTTGAGCAACTTCGTGATTGCATTGAGCCAATCAATCAATTGTTCGGTCACTTCATCCCGGTTGATCTCGTTGAGTGTTTCGTGGCGGGCTTGCGTGAAGATGCGGTAGCTGACTTTTTCCAATCCGATCGAACGGTAATATTCAGCCAGCGCCGTTGAACCACGCCCTTCTTCGTTTGCCGAATCGCGCGAGCCTGAAAAAAGGTAAAGAGGCAACTGCTTTGGAACTTTTGCGCGGAGCTCCGGTTTCGCGGCTTCAGTGATGGCTTCGAGCATATCCAGCCACAGTTGCGTGGAGCAAAGAAAGCCGCACATCGGGTCGGCGATATATTTGTCCACTTCGTTTTCATCGCGCGAAAGCCAGTCGAACGAGGTGCGGTTTGGTTTGAAGGCTTTGTTGAAGCCGTCGAACGAGAGTTTGTTGAGCAGTTCGCTTTTGCCGCGACGGCCCAACCGCAACCGCTCAAACCTTGTGATCAGCTTGCCGACGTGAACCAGCGCGCTGACGTTGCCATTGGCTCCGGACAAGGCAACGGCGTCAAACAGATTGCGCGTAGCCAGATGCTGCGCCACCAGCGATCCCATGCTATGGCCGAACAGTACCACCGGATGAGGGAGATAATCTTTCCTTGCTTGCTGGGCAATCTCCTCAATGTCTTTCAGGATGCGCGCCCAGCCGCCAGCATCGGCGAAATGGCCAATATTTCCAGGCTCGGCAGTCGTTCTGCCGTGTCCGCGCTGATCGTTGGCGAATACCACGTAGCCGCTTTCGGTCAACGCTTCGGCCAATCGTTCATATCGCCCGGCGTGCTCAGCCAACCCGTGCGCGATGTGAACGACGGCTTTGCCGAACCCGGCATCCGGCAGCCAGCGATAGACAAACAGCTTGGCTCCGTCATCTGCCGTGAACGTAAAATGGCTTTCTTTCATTTGTGCGAACCGTCTCCCAGCTTCTCTTGCAGAAATCCCAGGGCAATGCCGTACTGCCCCAAGTAGTAAGTCACCCAAACCAGGTAGCTGCTGAAAGGCACAGGCGTTTTGAATTTTCCTGCTGCAATCATCGAATCGGAAATCAGAAACAGCATTGCGCCAATCCAAACCCACGGCTTTGCGAATCCGGCAAAGATCGTCGAGACAGCCATAATTGTGATGGCGCAGATATAAACCATGACAGGCCCGGCCAGCTTGCCCAGATCTGGCGACAGCCAGCTTGACAGCAGCAGGCTGTAAACCAGCACCGCTGCTGCGCGCGCCATCTGTCCGCCACTGGGGCGCAAGGGGCGCGGCCAGTTTCGCACAAAGAGCAAAATGTAAATGAAGTGCGAGACAAGAAACGATACCAGACCGTGAATGAATCGCTGTCCCGGCAAATCAAGAAAGATGTCGCCCATGCAGGAAAAAGCGAGCGCCGCAGCCAAAATCAAATTATCGCGATCGCGGAACCATTCAACGCCGTGCGGGCTGTCCTTCGCTTCGCGCAATAACCTGTAGGCCAGCACAACCAGCGGCGCAATGCCGAGCGCTTTGAGCGCGACACTGCCGGCAAAAGGCTGCAAGCTTTTGGTGGCCAGATAGGCGGCGCTGCATGCGATTGAAAGCAGTAGCAGCCATTTTTCCACCGCCCCAAAACCGCGCAACCGGCCAAAGGTCAAAGCATCTGTGTTCATCTTCAAACACCTCACCGCGGCAGAACTTGTGTCAGGCCAAGTCAAAGATGACCGCTGAACCACGCGATCACCAAATGGGTTTCTACAGATTGTGCGAATGTGCGAATGAGAAAAGCGGCGGGATGATAACAGCGGGTGAGGAAGTTGGCGAGAGTTGGCTTGGGCAGGTTGGGCGGGGTACGGAACTGGGAGCGTGAGCGACCTTGTACGCCCGCAGTGCGCAGGCTCAGCCGCCCGGTCGCTCACGCTCCCGGTTCCGTACCATTGAGTCTCAAAACACAATCCCCACTTGTGCTGAAAGGCTGCGCGGCGAGACAAAGTGCGTGCCGCTGAAAGTTGAAAGGAAGTTATAGAGCGTTTCCTTATTGGTCAGATTGATTGCGGTGAATCTCAAGGTCATCCGCGTGTGATCGGTGCGCAGCAAATTGTCCGTGCCTATGCTCAAGTCGAACAGATGGCGCGGCGCGATGCGCGGCGGATTATGATCATCACTCGCCGTCCCGTCCGCCGGAATGCGCACGCGCGTTGCGCCGCGATTCGCGTTCGTACAAGCGGCCAGCCCTTGCGCTGGCGTGGCGAAGGCATTGCCACAGAACAATCCGATCTGCGCCTGTTGATCCGGCGTGAAGGTCAGCGCGGTCGCGTAATCGGGCACAGCGCCTGAAACCAGGCCGCTGTCGTAGCGCCAACTGAAGGAAATATACGGCTCGATCCTCTTAAGTTGGTGGAATTGATACTGCACCTGCGTCGTCTGCTGGAATGCCTGGTCGTGGTCAATGCGAAAGGCACCCGCAGGCAGGTCGGAATTGAAAAACAGCCCGCCACTTTCGGGCGGAAAGTACCGCGCCCGTGTGTGTCCGGCAACGAAGAAGGCCGAGAGACCTTTGTAATCGGAGAAGTTGACGCGCATCGAGACGCCATCGATCTTGGCCAAATTCCATGAGATCGGAAAGGTGATCGGCGTGTTCAAAAGCACGCTGAAATCGTAGGCGTTGCGCGTGCGCTTCCAAAAATAGTCAGCGTCAATAACGATATGCTTCCCGATGCCTTCCTGAATGCCGACATTGAATTGATGACGGCGGCCGGGTTTAAGCGGCTGAGCGGTTGCATCGCCCAAGATGCCGTCGGCCAATCCGCCCGAGCCGGTCGAGCTGGAAAAGATCAGGTTCTCGTTATAGGGCGTCTCCAGGCTGCGGCCGTAAGAGGCCCGCAAGACGGTGTTAGTAGGTTTGAAGTGATATGAAACTCCAAGGCGCGGTTGCCATAAATGGTCTTTGCTGATGCCGGCGTAGTTATCAAAGCGCACGCCCACACTGATTGCCAGGTTGCCCAGCGTGATCGCGTCCTGGGCGTAGGCCGCCACCTGTTTGATATCAGTGTGGCCGTTGAAGGTGAACAGACGGCCTTTGCGCGTTAAATCGAACGGCAACAGGCCGGGCAAAAAGTCAGGGCTTTTCGGGTCGTTGAAATCCGGATCGGTGATGCCAAACTGGAAAGCCTCAGTCAGAAAAGTATGTGAAGCCTGTACGCCGAATTTGGCGTTGTGTTTTCCTTTGGTGTAGGCAATGTCGGCGCGAAATCCTGCGTTGGCCAAGCGACGCTGCTGACTGATAGTTGTGGTTTGATCGGAGAACGGGTTGGCGCTCGGATAGTACCAAACCTGATCAAGCCGGTAATACGGATTGACCGTCAGCACGGTTGACGGGTTAAAGATGTGAACATAGCCGGGCGCGATGTTCATCGAGCGCACAAGCTGCTGCTGGTCCTGGCCCAGGGCCTGCTGTTCATAAGTGTTCGGAATCAGGAAGCGGTTGCGCGCGACCAGCAGATTCAGGTGAAAAGCGTCTTTGGTTGTCGCGCTGTAATCGAAACGGTCAAAGATGCTCGCCGCTTTGCCTGCGTCGTGCAGCACCGCGAATTCCGGGCCGTCCAGGAAGCGCCCCGACCGCTCGAAGTTTAGCGCGATGAAATTGCCGACTTTCTCCATGCCATAGCCCAGAGTGGCGTCGGTGGTGGAAGCCCCGAAAGTGCCGTACTGCGTCGAGAAATTGCCTGTCGGCTTTTTCCGGCCCAGACCGGAATGAGTAATCACGTTGATCACCAAACTCGTCTTGTCGCCGTATTCAGCGGGCGTCGCGCCGGTGATCACTTCCAACGACTGGATTGCGTTGACGGGCGGCTGTGTGGAAAAGGCCTTGCTCGATTGATCGGAGATCGGTTGATTGTCGAGCGAAATCGTGGACTGCGCGTGATCGCCGAGCGCGTGGAAAAATCCATTCGAGTCGGCAACTACACCCGGTGCGGCGAAGGTCACTATATCGCTCAAGCCAGAACCGGCAGACCTGACTGGCAACCTGGCAATCAGCGATTGGTCAACGTCAACGTGGGTCGTTGGGATGTTCTCGACGTTGTTGGCCGAACTTTCTATATTCACCGTATTACTGACTTCGCCGACGGTGAGTAGGATATTCAAACTGATCGGCACCAAGGTCCGCACGATCAAATTTTGAGAAGCGCCGTTGAACCCATTCGCCGAAATGCTCAATTGGTAATTGTTCGGGGGTACGTCGGCGAAGCGGAACGTACCAGTTTCATCGGTCGTCGCAGTACGCTTGTAACCCGTAACCGAGTTTTGAATGATGACCGTCGCACTCGCGATGACGGCGCCAGTCGGATCAGTGACCGTGCCGCTGACGGTGCCCGCGCTGCCCAGAGACTGTGCCATGCCGCTCACCGACAGGGCACACAGCAAACTAGCCAGCAAGATGGAAAGACGTTTTTTGAATTGCATTACCTGCTCCTTCCGCCGAAGCCGCAGTCTTAGCGGCAAATTCTCGACAGCGAAAATATAATTGGGTGAATTCGGAATTGATTCAAGCTTCGGGAATGATAGAGGGAATCTAGGCGACGGCGCAGCAGGATTTTAATCAGAGGTTGAAATCAACCGGTAAACAGATGGTGTCGCCAAATGAATGGGAGACTGAGTAGAAGTTTGATTCGCTCAGTGCGGCAGCACGGTTGGCTGCTTCGAAAACCGCACTGAGCGGAGATGGGACAAATCCGGGGCCTTCGCAGCGATTACGAATTCATCGAAGACAGGAATTCGGCATTGGTCTTCGACTTGTCCAGCCGATCCAGTACCAGTTCCATCTGCTCTACCGGCGAAAGCGGCGTCAGCACGCGGCGCAACACCCAGATGCGGTCCAGGTCTTTCTTCGGAATGAGTAATTCTTCTTTACGCGTACCCGACTTCTGCAGGTCAATCGCCGGAAAGACGCGCTTGTCGGAGAGCTTGCGATCAAGATGGACTTCCATGTTGCCCGTGCCCTTGAACTCTTCGAAGATCACGTCATCCATACGGCTTCCCGTTTCGACCAGCGCAGTGGCGATGATGGTCAGGCTTCCGCCTTCTTCGATATTGCGCGCCGCGCCAAAGAACCGCTTCGGGCGCTGCAAGGCGTTTGAGTCCACACCACCGGAGAGAATCTTGCCCGACGGCGGCACAACGGCGTTGTGCGCGCGCGCCAGACGCGTAATCGAATCAAGCAGGATCACCACATCGCGCTTGTGTTCGACCAGGCGTTTGGCTTTTTCGATGACCATATCGGCCACCTGCACGTGACGCGAGGCAGGTTCATCGAAGGTTGACGAAATGACTTCGCCATTGACCGAACGTTGCATGTCGGTCACTTCTTCGGGACGTTCGTCAATCAGCAGAACGATCAGCGTCACTTCGGGATGGTTTTCAGTGATCGAGTTGGCAATGGTTTGCAGCAGCATTGTTTTGCCGGTGCGCGGCGGCGCGACGATCAATCCGCGCTGCCCTTTGCCAATCGGGGTGAACATGTCCATCACACGTCCCGATACATTTTCGGTGTTAGTCTCTGCCTTCAGGTGCTCGTTCGGATAGAGTGGCGTCAGGTTGTCGAAGAAGATTTTGTCGCGCGCAATTTCGGGCTGTTCGAAATTGATGGCCTCGACCTTGATCAGCGCGAAGTAACGCTCGCCCTCTTTCGGCGGGCGAATCTGGCCTGAGATGGTATCGCCGGTGCGCAGATCGAATTTACGAATTTGCGATGGACTGACGTAGATGTCGTCCGGCCCCGGCAGGTAGTTGTATTCCGGCGCGCGCAAAAATCCGAAGCCGTCCGGGAGCGTTTCCAACACCCCTTCCGAAAAGATCAAGCCTGACTTTTCGGTTTGCGCTTGTAGAATTTTGAAGATCAATTCCTGTTTGCGCATGCCGGTCGCGCCGGGCACGTCCAGGTCTTTGGCGATCTGTGTCAGCTTGGAGATGTTCATCTCCTTCAAATCAGAGATGTCGAGAAAAGCTCCGCCTTCGTAGTTTTCTTCCACCTCATCATATTCGTCGTAGTCTTTCGGCTTGTTGGTTCTTTCTGCCATAGCTCACTTTTGTTTTCCCGCGGCGGCGAACGATGCACATAAAGCAGGGAACACCATTGCCACTAGCGGGAAAATCTCCTTATTGGAATCGGGATTGGTTAGTCATTTGACTGCGCACGGGGAAGGCCGGGCGCGAGTGCGGTTACATGGTTGCGGCTGTGCTTAAGGTCAGCCTCGGGTTAAAACGTTTGCCGGCGTAAGTGGCCGGTCTCAATCTCAAAGTTCAGTCGGGATCATCAATGTGCGAGAGTGTGCGAGAGTTGCGGATTCGTCGGCGGTGAGAATCACTGGCGATCTTGCCCGCCGGTGGCTAACGCTTATTTTCGCTTGGGCGGTTATTGCTGCGTCGCTCGCATTCAGGCTCCATTGGCGGTCGTCATCAACACTTGCTGTCAAAATGTCCGGAAATTTCAAAGCACATTGATTGTGAAAGGGAATTGCCAGTTAATGACGGCGGATAACTGATCTTGGATGTTTGAATATGACGTAGTGGGATTATTCCGTGACGCGTTCTCGAATCACATTCCAAACTTCTTTCATTCCGTCTCGTGTGACGGAAGAGTATGGAAGGATGTGCTCCGTTTCCAAAACCTTCTTTGCAGTTTGCAAAGATTTATGGCGCTCATTCGCCGATAACTTATCAACTTTCGTTGAGACCACCAAAAAAGGGAACTTGAAATGCTGAAGCCAGGATTTCATCAAAAGGTCTAACGGGGAAGGTTCGTGTCGTGCGTCTACGATCAAGATAGATAGCACAAGCTGTTCGCGTTCCGCAAGGTATTTCTCGATCAACTTGCCCCATTCATGCCGCGCTTCCTTCGATCTTTTCGCATAACCGTAACCTGGCAGGTCAACAAAATAGAACTGTTCGTTGATCAAAAAGAAATTGAGCGACTGCGTGCGGCCTGGCGTGGAACTGGTGCGCGCCAACCCTTTTACGTTGAGCAGGCTATTCATCAAACTGGATTTGCCCACGTTTGAACGGCCCAGGAATGCGACCTCCGGCTTGCGGTCTTTCGGGAATGATGTCGGCAAGTTTGCCGCAGCGACAAATTTGGCGCTATTGATTTTCATCGCCTTACGCAGTGATCGCACTGTCAATCGTGCCCGGCAGTGCCGGGGGCTGTTGCCAGACAGGCGGTGTCATTTCCAACCCGGCATCCAGGCGCGGCGTTGGCAACCGTTCAAGCGCGATCTGTAATACTTCGTCCATGGTTTCGACCGCGTTCACTTGCAACTCTTGCAGCACATCCGCCGGGATTTCGGTCAAATCCTTTTCGTTCTCTTTCGGGATGATAATGGTCATCATGCCCGCCCGGTGCGCGGCCAGGAGTTTTTCTTTGACGCCACCGATGGGCAGCACTTTCCCGCGCAACGTAATCTCGCCCGTCATGGCCACTTCCTTGTGAACCGGGATTCTAGTCAACGCGGACACCATTGCCGTGGCAATGGTGATGCCCGCTGACGGGCCATCTTTTGGAATCGCGCCTTCGGGCACGTGGATATGCAGATCGCGGCTCTTGTGAAATTCCGCCGGGATGCCAAGCTCCGCCGCGCGCGAACGAATGTAGGTGATGGCCGCCTGCGCCGACTCCTGCATGACATCGCCAAGCTTGCCGGTCAGGGTGAGCTTGCCTGATCCGTCAATCAAAGTCGCTTCAACTTGCAGCACATCGCCGCCAACTTCTGTCACCGCCAGGCCATTGACCAAGCCGATCTCACTTCGTTCGGAAATGCGTCGCTGGCGGAATTTGATTGGGCCAAGCAGATGTTTAACGGCGGCCGCATCGGCAATAAAACTGAACTCGCCCGCATCAGGCTTCTGCCCTTGCACAAACTGACGCGCGACCTTGCGGCAGATCGAGCCGATCTCTCGTTCCAGGCTGCGGACGCCCGCTTCGCGCGTGTAGTGCTCAATAATCGCTTTCAATCCATCGTTGGTGAAGTTGATCTGCTCCGGCTTCAAGCCATTCGCGTCTGCTTGTTTCTTCAACAAATGCTGGCGGGCAATTTCCATCTTCTCGCGTTCGGTGTATCCCGCCAGCTTGATGATCTCCAACCGATCCTGCAACGCGGGCGGGATCGTATGCAGGACGTTCGATGTTGCGATGAACATCACTTGCGACAGGTCATATTCAACGTCCAGGTAATGGTCGTGAAAAGTGTGGTTCTGCTCCGGATCCAAAACTTCCAGCAATGCCGCCGATGGATCACCGCGAAAATCCCGGCCCAGCTTGTCCACTTCATCCAGCAGGATCAGCGGATTGACCACGCCTGCCTTCTTCATCATCTGGATAATCTGTCCGGGCAGCGCGCCGATATAGGTTCGACGATGGCCACGAATCTCCGCCTCGTCCCGCACACCGCCTAAACTCAACCGCACGAATTTGCGCCCCGTGGCTTTGGCGATGGAACGTCCCAGACTGGTTTTCCCCACGCCGGGCGGGCCGACGAAACAGAGGATTGAGCCGCGCGGCTTTTCGACCAACTGCCGAACGGCCAGATATTCCAGGATTCGCTCTTTGATCTTGTCCAAACCGAAATGATCGGCGTCCAGCACTTCGTGCGCGAGGTTGATATCGCGAATCTCTTCGCTGAATTCTTTCCACGGCACGGCGAGCAGCCAGTCGAGATAATTGCGCGAAACCGTGCTTTCGGCGGACATCGGCGGCATCTGTTCCAGACGCTGCAATTCAGCCATCGCCTTCTCTTGCGCTTCGTGCGGCATTCCCGCCAGTTCGATTTTCTGTTTCAACTCTTCGTGCTCAGCGCGCTCGTCCTTGCGGCCCAATTCCTTGTGAATCGCTTTGATCTTTTCGTTCAGGTAATACTCGCGCTGTTGCTTCTCCATCTGGCGCTTGACCCGCGTCTGGATGGTTCGTTCCAGATTGAGCTTCTCAATCTCGACTTCCAGAATTTCCGCCATCTTGGTCATTCGCGCATGCACTGAATACGTTTCCAGCAATGCCTGCTTGTCCGGCAAATCAAGCTTCATCTTGTCGGCCAGATGATCCACCATCTGCCCCGGATCAGCAGCCCGTAACGAGGCCTGAATTTGATCAAGATTCCCTTCCTGCGCGATCTTCAAATACTGTTCAACCAATCCGGCAATGCGGGAAACCAGCGCCGCAGAACGTTTGTTGTTTTCAGGCACAACGGGCGCGCGGCGCAAGGTGGCCAGGTAATAACCGTCCAGCTCTTCGACGTGAACAGCGCGTGCGCGTTCACGACCTTCCACCAGCACCTTAATCGTCGCCTCTTCCGGCTTGCTCAGACTATTGGCGATGTAGGCGAGTGTCCCCACGGGGAAAATCTGATCGGGATTCGGGTCTTCGATAATCGCATCGTGTTGCGTGGCCAGGAAGATGATTCGGTCGGTCGCCATGGCTTCTTCCAGTGCGCGTACGGAGGAAGGCCGGCCAATGACGAATGCCGCCTTGGTGTGAGGAAAAACGACGACATCCCGAATCGGAACCATCGGGTATCTGACTACGTCATTCGGTGTGCCATCGTGGAACTCTTGCATTATTCGTTATCCCTCTTCACGAGCAGGCCGGAAGTTAGTGAGAGCAATTCCCACTCGGACTTTCTGTTTATAGTTTCCAACTGGTTTTCAAATGAGCGCGCAGCGAGGGACATTTTTTGCCCCGCTCGATGCCACCCCTTGAGCGCTCCACTTGGCCGCGCAAGCGTCACTTGTGTTGGGAGAACTGTCGCAGCCTTGCCGCCTGCGACTTGAGATTATGTTTGGGAAGCCTGTTCGTCTTGTTATTTGAATACCCAGTGCGCCCGGTGCTGACGAACAGACTTAATCTGCGAACGGCAAGGTCTTCAGGTTTATCCCGCTTTTTCGAGCGGGAAAACTGTTTGACGATTGGTGACCATTTCCTCCGTCACCAGAAACTCTTTGATCTTTTTCTGACTTGGCAGTTCGTACATCGCTTCAAGCATCAATTCTTCCAGGATCATTCTCAATCCCCGCGCGCCGACTTTGCGTTCACATGCCAGCCGCGCCACTGCCTGAAGCGCGTCGTCCGTAAAGCGCAACTTCACGCCGTCCCATTCAAACTGCCGTTGATACTGTTTGGTGAGCGCGTTCTTCGGCTGGGTCAGAATTTCGATCATCGCTGATTCATCCAGTTCGTGCAGCGTGCCGACCACCGGCAGACGGCCAACAAATTCCGGGATCAACCCATACCGGATTAAGTCTTCCGGCTGAACCTGCTCGAGAAGGTTGGTTGTACGTGGCGCGCTCATCTGGCGGATGTTCGCGCCGAACCCCATTGCCTTTTGCCCAATCCGCCGCTGGATTACTTTATCCAGGCCAACGAAAGCGCCACCGCAGATGAACAGGATGTTGGTCGTATCCACGACGAAGAACTCCTGATGCGGATGCTTACGGCCTCCCTGCGGCGGGACATTGGCGACTGTGCCTTCCAGGATTTTCAAGAGCGCCTGCTGAACTCCTTCGCCGGACACATCACGCGTGATCGAAGGGTTTTCGTCCTTGCGGCAAATCTTGTCAATCTCGTCAATGTAGATGATGCCTTGCTGTGCGCGATCCACATCGCCATTCGCGGCCTGCAACAATTTCAGAATGATATTTTCGACGTCTTCGCCGACGTAACCGGCCTCGGTCAAGGTTGTCGCGTCTACGATGGTGAAGGGTACCTTGAGCATCCGCGCCAGCGTTTGCGCCAACAGCGTTTTGCCCGTGCCCGTGGGGCCAATCAGCATGATGTTCGATTTCTGAATCTCGACATCCGAGCGGCGCTTCATCATTTCGATGCGTTTGTAGTGCTGGTAAACGGCGACGGCGAGTTTCTTTTTGGTATCTTCCTGGCCGATGACGTATTCATCAAGGAAGGATTTAATCTCCTGCGGCTTTGGCAAAGGCGGGCGCGTCGCAGCAGCTTCCTGCTGGGCGTCATCACTGATAATCTCAATGCAGATGTCAATACATTCGTTGCAAATATAAACGGTGGGGCCGGCGATCAGCTTCTTTACTTCGTTCTGGCTCTTGCCACAGAAGCTACAGCGTAAAGTGTCATCACCTCTTCTCATCACTTTATCGCCTCCGCTCTTGATTGTGGTTTCGACATGCTGGGTGAACTCCGATTACTTTTGCGTGGAATGATTGATGCGTCTTTACAGTAGCGAAATGCTTTCAAGTGGCACAAAGCGGCGCAATCATAAACAACGTGGCAAACACGCGCAAGCAGCTAACTTGGTGATCACGGTAAACACGAACTCGGTCACCCTCCCATTAACAAGCTGGCCTTCAACATCTCGCAAGCGCGAATGCATTTGTCGCAAATCTGCGCATCAATGCCGGGGAAGACTCTGTCGCCTTGCCGATTTTCACGGTCATGCACATTGAAACTGCAAATGGCGACGCTGGCCGGTTCGCTGAAAAGCTTTTTGTACCAGGGCTGAGACTGTCCGGATGGCCTCACTCCCATCTCGCGGTAGTCATGCAACAACTGGATGCAAACGTCCACGCATTCATCACAGATGAATCCGGCCGTGCCTTCAAACAGCCGCGCAACTTCCCCTTCGCCTAAACCGCAAAAAGAGCACCGCAAGACTGGCTGCTGCGTTTGCCGGTCAAACGTACCGCCGAAGCCAGCGTGAGGATTGACTGAGAGGTTTTGATCATTCATAGCAGGCATAGCAGGCATAGCAGGCATAGCAGGCAATCAGTGATGAGGGAGCGCGGCGCTCCCTCATCACTGATTCTCAATGCGACTGCGCTATTCGCGGTGTTTGATCACCAGATCAATCAGGCCGTATTCCTTGGCCTGCGCCGCGCTCATGATGCGATCTCGATCCACGTCCTTTTCGATCTGATCCAGCGACTTTCCGCTGTGAAGAGCCAGAATTTCATTCAGCCGTTCGCGCATGCGAAGAATCTCTTCCGCTGCGATCTTGATATCGCTCGCCTGGCCGGAGATGCCACCGGCATGCGGTTGATGAATGAGGATGCGCGAATTCGGCAACGCAAATCGCCGCCCTTGTGTTCCCGCCGCCAGCAATACCGCCGCCATCGAAGCGCACTGCCCAACACAGAATGTGGTGACCGGACAACGCACGAACTGCATCGTGTCGTAAATGGCCAAACCGGCGGTAACCGAACCGCCCGGCGAATTGATGTAAAGCGAAATTTCGCGGTCCGGATCTTCCGATTCCAGAAAGAGCAATTGCGCCACAACAAGATTCGCCACCGTGTCGTCAATGGGCGTCCCGATGAAGATGATGTTGTCTTTGAGCAAGCGCGAGTAAATGTCGTAGGCGCGCTCGCCACGCGGCGTCTGCTCAATAACCGTGGGCGGGTAGTAACTCGAAGATGGATTGATAATCATAATGCTTGACTTTACTAACTTAGATCGAATTTTCTGTTAGCCGATGTACAGTTCGGCAAATTATTCAGTGGCAGCCTGCGCTTCGGCCTGCGCTTCGGCCTGTACTTCGGCCTGTACTTCGGAATGATCTGGTGAGGCAGCCTCTTGGTCCGGAAGCTCATGCACTTCGGGCTTGGTAATTTCTTCAACTGTGATTTCGGCATTGCGAACAACTGCGTCGAGCGATTTCTGATAACGCAGCCTGTTTTCGATACTAGAAATGGCCTCTTCCCTTGTTAAGCGGGCCTTCATTTGCTCCACCGATTCACCTGTGGACGCTGCTGCGCGCTCAATCTCTGCGTCAATTTCACCTTCGGCTACTTCAACACCTTCCGCCTCACCAATCAGCGAAATCAACATGGCAGTGCGAACTTCGCGAGCAGCTTTGACGCGCGCCTCAGCCAAATGAGCGTTCCAATTCATGCCTTGTATTGCCTGTTGCGGCATGCCTGATTGCGACAGCCAGTACGCCATTTCCCGCAAAGACTCCCGCGCCTGCTGTTCGACCAGCGCCGAAGGAACTTCAAAATCATATTGGCTGAGCAGTTGCTCCGATAACTGTTCGCGTAACTTTGACTCAGCCTGATTTTCGGCCTGTGTCACCAGATTCTCGCGAACCTTGTCACGCATATCTTGAATCGTTTCGTATTCGCCGAAGTCTTTCGCGAAATCGTCATTCAGTTCCGGCAGTTCTTTTTGACGGACAGCCGTCACGGTTGCCGTGAAATCGAGCGTTTTCCCGGCGAGTCCCTTCGACCCGAAATCTTCGGGATAGACGACCCGAAACTCACGCACATCATCGGCTTTTACCCCGCGCAAGCCGTCGCTGAATTCTGGCTGGGTTCCGGGGCCGTTAATTTCAATCTTCACATCATCCGCTTTCAGGTCTTCCTGCTCATGCGGGCCTTGCGGGTCAAGGTATTTGCCGACAAGATTGACGGAAACAAAATCGCCATCTTGCGACGGGCGGTCTTCAACCGGCACGAACTCCACGGCATTTTCGCGCCACTTTTCGATCACCTGCTCGACATCCTGGTCGGTGACGCGCTCAACTTGTTTTGTGGCTTTCAGCCCCTTGTACTCTTTAAGCTCGATTTCCGGTATGACTTCAATGCTGGCTTTGAATGTCAGTGGCCCGCCTTCATTGACTGAAACATCTTCAATGTGCGGTTCGCCGATAAAGCGCAGCTTCTTGTCAATAATGGCATGCTCCAATGCATGCGGCAGCAATTGACCGATGACTTCGTCTTTGATCTCTTTGCTGAACCGCTGCTTGATCACGCCCCGTGGGACACGGCCAGGCCGAAAGCCGGGCACTTTCGCATGGCGAGCATAAGCGTCGTAGGCCTTTTCGTACTCTGCTTTGACCTCTTCCGCCGCGACTTCAACAGCCAGATCTTTCTTAACTTGGGAAACGTCGGTGACGACTACGTCAAGTTTCAACTTTTCTATTTACCTTTCTTCGATTTTGCTGGTGCCTCAACTTGCCAATTGATGAAATCTGCCAAAGCCTATAAAAAGATTATAAACGCGGGCAGGCTGCGAATGAGTTGAGGTTGGGAACGGATTGCAGCTTCGATGCGAAAGGGGGGACTCGAACCCCCACGCCTTACGGCGCCAGATCCTAAGTCTGGTGCGTCTACCAAGTTCCGCCACTTTCGCTTCTTGCGATCAGACGGCGGGCAGACTAACAAATTTCACATGAGCGCGCAACACAGCCACAGACAAGCGTTTGACAGCTACACGCCTGCAACTTATAACCTTGTCGTGTTCGATCAAACCGTTATTACAGGAGACAGGCAATGAGTTTCATTCAACGCATCAACCAGGACATCACCGCAGCAATGAAGAATAAAGAGGCCGAAAAGCTTTCGACGCTGCGGATGGTCAAGACTGCGCTGATGAATTTCGAAATTGAGAAGAAGGGCAAGGCCAACAGTCCGGAGGCAACGATTGACGACGCCGAAGCCATCAAGGTTCTGCAAACGCTGGTCAAACAACGCCGCGACAGCGTTGAGCAGTTCGAGCAAGGCGGGCGCCCGGAACTGGCGGAGAAAGAAGCAGCCGAGATCAAATTCATTGAAGCCTATCTGCCCGCCGCAATGGATGAAACAACCATTGCCAGGATCGTGGAAGAAGCGATTGCCGAAACAGGGGCAGGTTCGATGAAAGATTTGGGCAACGTCATGAAATCGGTGATGGCCAAAGCCGCGGGACAAACGGTGGATGGCAAAGTTGTCAGTCAGTTGGTTCGATCAAAACTCGGCGGCTAAGCTTCGGGACGTTTGTCGAGGAACCAGCGGGCGAGGCACTTCGTAAGGCCGGTTGCTGCGATAGCGACGGGTCAACACCACGCCGTTATAATTCCGATCAGATTTGTCAGATTTGTTGGAGGATAGAACGATGGGAACAATGTTATGGGTAATTGCCGCAATTCTGGATATTTTCGCGATCACTGACGTCATGAATTCAAGACGCGACTGGGCAACCAAGATTGTTCTACTCGTGATCATTTTGTTGATTCCGTTTATCGGCGCCGGACTTTACCTGCTGGTCTTCCGCGATAAAGGTTATTCGTAAAGCATCATCTGAAGTTCGCGCGAATCTTCATCGGCCCTTCTTTGCTGTCGCACTGTGCCGCAAGACTACACCCACGTGTTCGCCCGTCACTCTGCCTTCATTCACAACCAATCTGCCATTCACCAAAACATACCTGATGCCGACTGGTTCAAGCATCGGCTGGGTCATTGTTGACTGATCCATGACCTGATTCGGATCAAAGACAACCACATCCGCCTTCATCCCTACTTTCAGGATTCCGCGATCCGGCAATCCAAGTCTTTGCGCCGGGAATGAACTCATCTTGCGAATCGCTTCTTCCAGACTGAACCATTTTTGCTCACGCACGTAACGCCCCAGCACGCGCGGAAAAGTACCCGCCCCGCGCGGATGCCTGGAACCGATGCCGCCATCACTGGCAACCATTACCCAAGGCCGTTGGTAAAAGGTTTTGATATCGGATTCGATCATGGATTTGCAGACCACGCCTGCGCCGCCGTCTTTCACAATCCGGATGTAAACATCCACCGCGCTGCTGCCAGCGGCTTTCGCAATTTCGTCAAGCGTCTTGCCCTGATAATCACGGTGCGCCGCGCAACTTGTAATCATCACATTGCCGCCGCCGCCGACATCATCCAGCCCCTTTTTGACCGCCGCCGGGTCGTCGTGCCGCCGTGACGGCACCAGCACCGTAATGGTCGAAGCCCACGCGTCGTAGGGGTAACAATCCGCTGTTACATCCAGACCTTCGCGCCGCGCCGCTTCGATCAATGCGACGACTTCACCAGCCTTCTTCCACACACCGACCGTGCCGAGTTTGATATGCGAAATCTGCACCGGCAACTTCGCTTCGCGTCCAATGCGAATGGCTTCGCGAAAAGCGTCGAACGCCAGGTCGGCTTCGTCGCGCACGTGGCTCATATAAATTCCGCCATGTTTCGCGGCAACGGTGGCCAGCGCAATCACTTCTTCGGTCGTTGCCGGGTTGCCGATGTCGTATTCCAGCCCGGTCGAAAGCCCCACCGCGCCATCGCGCATTCCCTGCTCAACCAAATCGGCCATCTTTGCGATTTCGCCAGCAGTCGCTGCGCGGTTGGTGTCTTCTCCCATCACGCGTTTGCGCACCGTGGCGTGGCCAATGAAGCTGATCACATTGACCGCTGCCGGTTGTTTCTCCAGCCGCGTTAGATAATCGGCGATGGGAAACGGCGAACCGCCGTCCGGGCCAATGGCCAGCGTTGTGATTCCCTGCAAGACCTGACTTTTTGCATCCGGCTCTCTGAACAATCCCTGCTCCGAATGGTTGTGAACATCTATGAACCCTGGCGCGACGATCAACTCTCTGGCATCAATCACCCGTTCGCCAGCCTGAGGCTTTAGTTTGCCAATCTCTTTGATTCGATCTCCAACAATGCGCACATTGGCCAAACGCCGTTTTGTGCCCGTCCCATCAATCACAACTCCGCCGGAAAGCAGGATTGAGCCAGAAGAAGAGGATTGAATGGATGCCTGTCGTGACGAAGCAATTGTCACTGACAACAGCGAGAAAACGACGAGCAAAAGAATCCGATTTTTCATCGAGAGCACCTGAAAAGAATGTTAAGTTGATTGGAAAAACGCGGCGGTTATAGCACGCGGGAAAAAGCAGTGCTACGATGCGACGGCATTTGACGGTCACCACACCTGATTCACCCGGCTTACAATTGGAAGGAAAAATGACGATGAACGGCGATAAACTTGCCCAGTTCGCTGGGCAGAAATATTTGAACCTCGAAAGTTTCCGCAAGAATGGCCAGGGCGTCCGCACCCCGCTCTGGTTTGTCGAAAAAGAAGACACGCTCTATTTCTACACGGTCGCGAAGTCCTACAAGGTAACGCGCATTCGCAACAATCCCCGCGTTCGTGTCGCACCGTGTGACATGCGCGGCAATGTAAAAGGCGAGTGGGTGGATGCCATTGCACACGAACTCGACGCTGCCGAAGCGCGCCAAGCCGATGACCTGCTAAATCGCAAATATGGCCTAATGAAACGCGTCCTCAATCTGATGGCGAAAATCCGTGGACACCAGCGTGCTGCCTTTGCGATACAACCTGGTTGAATATCCTGAAATCCGTTTTATGTTGGAAAAGAAAATATTCCCTTGCCTAAGTTTGGCCAGCTTTCTGTTGGTCTGCGCCACGATGGCATGTGCGCAAGACTTGTCACAAGCTGCGTTGACGCTTGAACAAGCGGTTGAGCTGGCGCTGAAGAACTATCCGGCGATTCGCGCCGCTCAGGCACAATCGCAATCTGCCGAGGCGGGCATTGAACTGGCCCGGACAAGCTTTCTGCCGCGCGCCGATCTGCTGTGGCAGGAGAACCGCGCCACGCGCAACAACGTCTTTGGTTTGTTGCTGCCGCAATCCACGCTGCCTTCGATCTCTGGCCCGGTGCTGGACAACTCCACGCAATCCAGCGCCTGGGGCAGTGCGGGCGGACTGCTTTTCTCTTGGGAGCCGTTCGATTTTGGTTTGCGGAAAGCCAACGTCCAAGTTGCGAAAGCACAGAGCAAACAAGCCGTGGCAACCGAAACCATCACGCGCCTGGATGTCAGCGCCGCCGCTGCCGACGCATTTTTGACGTTGCTGGCTGCCGAACAAACTGTCCGTGCCGCCGAAGCGAACGTTGAGCGCGCCGAAACATTTGGCAAAGCCGTTCGCGTGCTGGTGGACAATCAATTGCGTCCGGGCGTGGATGCTTCGCGCGCCGAGGCGGAAGTTGCCACCGCGAATAACCTGTTGATTCAAGCACAGCAAACCACCGAGCTTGCCCGTGCCAATCTGGCCGAAGCAGTGGGTCAGGCAGGCGCAAAGTTCACAGTCGCTGCCGGGCCTCTGCTGCAACTACCAACGGCAGCGCAGCCATTAACGAATAATTTATCGCTTCATCCGCTGGCACTGGCGCAAACCGCCGCAATAGAAACCGCCCAAGCCCGCGAGAAGGTGTTAGACCGCACCTGGGTTCCACGTTTCAACTGGCAGACGGCTTTGTATGGGCGCGGCACAGGCGCGCGGCTGAATGGCACATTCGATAATGGCAAAGGTTTCTATCCCGACACGTTGAACTGGGCGACCGGCGTGACGATCACCTTTCCAGTGATGGATTTCTTTGGCCTGCGCGCGCGCCGCAAAGCAGAAGCCAGCAACATCGCCGTCGAACAAGCACGCTACGATCAAGCAATCAACACGCTCAAAGCCCAGGACGCACGAGCACGAATCCTGATTGAATCCGCCCGCAAGATTGCCGCGAATACGGAAATCCAATTGAAAGCCGCGCAGGAAACGATGGCGCGCGCTAAAGTTCGCTACGAATACGGATTGACCAACATCACGGAAGTCGCCGATGCGCAACGGCTGATGGCACAGGCTGAAATTGATG